>CADAOD010000018.1 GCA_902789415.1 uncultured Prevotellaceae bacterium | reverse complement strand
GAGCAGTGCATCATCAACACATGGTACGGTGGTGAGATGAAGAAGGGTATGTTCTCTATGCAGAACTACTATCTGCCTCTGCAGGGTATCGCTTCAATGCACTGCTCTGCTAACACCGACATGGAGGGTAAGAACACCGCTATCTTCTTCGGTCTGTCAGGTACAGGTAAGACCACTCTGTCAACCGATCCAAAGCGTCTGCTGATTGGTGACGACGAGCACGGATGGGACGACGAGGGTGTATTCAACCTCGAGGGTGGTTGCTACGCTAAGGTTATCAACCTTGACAAGGAGAGCGAGCCCGATATCTACAACGCTATCCGTCGTAACGCTCTGCTCGAGAACGTAACTGTTGCTGAGGATGGTAAGATCGACTTCGCTGATAAGAGCGTAACCGAGAACACTCGTGTATCATATCCTATCAACCACATTGAGAAGATTGCCCAAAAGGTAAATGGAAAGAGTGCAGGTCCTGACGCTAAGAACGTTATCTTCCTTAGCGCTGACGCATTCGGTGTACTGCCTCCAGTATCTATCCTGACTCCAGAGCAGACTAAGTACTACTTCCTGAGTGGTTTCACTGCTAAGCTGGCTGGTACAGAGCGTGGTATCACTGAGCCTACTCCAACATTCTCTGCTTGCTTCGGTCAGGCATTCCTCGAGCTGCACCCAACAAAGTACGCTGAGGAGCTGGTTAAGAAGATGGAGAAGAGCGGTGCTAAGGCATACCTCGTAAACACTGGTTGGAACGGTACTGGTAAGCGTATCTCTATTAAGGATACACGTGGTATCATCGACGCTATCCTGGGTGGTGCTATCCTGAACGCTCCTACCAAGAAGATCCCTTACTTCGACTTCGAGGTTCCAACACAGCTTGAGGGCGTAGACACCAACATCCTCGATCCTCGCGACACTTACGCAAACGCTGCTGAGTGGGAGGAGAAGGCTAAGGATTTGGCTGGCCGCTTCATCAAGAACTTCAAGAAGTACGAGGGCAACGAGGCTGGTAAGGCTCTGGTTGCTGCTGGTCCAAAGCTCTAATAAGAGATTTATAACTCTAAATATCAGAATAGGCTGCGCCGAAAGGTGTAGCCTATTTTTTTTGATGTAAGTCAATAAGCGACAAAACGCCCCCTAAAAATTCAATTGCCTATTTTTAATTCTCAATTAATCTTTGTACCTTTGCACTAACAATCGTGAGATTGCATGTATTTCATTAGGTTTTTTATTAGTTAGATTTTAAGGTAAAAGATTATGTTATTAGATTTTCAAACAACTGTTATGTTAGTAACGGTTGGAGTTTCTGCCGGCTTGAGCATTATTACGCTCATGCATACTAACATACGTTGAATTGAGTGCGGGGTGAGTGATTCATACCGCGCTCTTTTTGGTATCAAAAACCTAAACTAACTTAAAATCGGTCAAATTATGGCATATTTTAATTAATTATAAGAACAAACATGCTCATTTTTGCAGAAATGTGCGTAAATTTGCAGCCAAATTGAACAAAAAAGAGATTATTGACTCAATGAAAAGATATTTTTCTACGCTTTGTATGATGCTGGCAGGTGCACTGCTCATGACTTCATGCTTGAAGGATGATAACGATGACACCCCCGAGTATTATAACAACACGGCTATTTCACTGTTCCAGCTGTCGTGCATAAACCGTTATGTACATACCACAACTTCGGCAGGTGAGGATTCTGTTTACAAAAAGGCACTAAGCAATCCAGTGGTATTCACTATCGATCAGTCGCAACACAAAATTTACAACACCGACTCGCTGCCATCGGATGTTGACCTGAACCATGTTCTGGCCACCATCAGCAGTATAAACTCGGGTACAGTAGTTGTCAACTACCCCAGTACAAGCGGTAGCGACTCACTGCTCTATTACAGCAGCAGCGACTCAATCGACTTTGCCGCTCTGAAAGAATTGCGCGTGTACTCACAAAGCGGCGCCAACTATCGTACCTACGAGGTAACAATCAATGTGCACAAAGCCGAAACAGATAAGATGATCTGGAAACAGATGACTGCTGCCGACCTACCTACCGACGCTAAGAAGGCACAGTGGGAGCAGAAGGCTAATGCTGCCGGTATGAAACAGCTGATAGGTTACGGCACTGCCGAGGGTTATGCCTTTGGTACTGATGGCATGCTGATGGTAAGCAAGGATAACGGCGACACATGGACAGCCGATAATCTCGACGATGACGCAGCTTGGCTGCCAACAGACAACGTAGCATTTGCCTCATGGGCATTCGCTGCTAACGACTCAACCGACTATCAGATGTTGGTTGGCACCAACGACAAGAACGACAAGGCCTGTGTGGTATGGCGTAAGATTGCCGAATATGCTAAGAACAGTCTGCCATCAAAGTGGGTACGCCTCCCCATCGAAGAAGACAAAGGTTACTATCTGCCTAAGATGGAAAATCTGAACCTGGTACACTTCAACAATCTGGTTCTGGCCATCGGCAACGACAAGAACATATACGTAAGTCGCGATCAGGGTATCACCTGGAAAACGTCTACAAAATATACATTACCCGACGCTTTGGGTACCAATAATCTTACTGCCATTGCCGACGATAACGGCTATCTCTGGCTGGTAGGCAAGGATACCGGTGAAGTTTGGCGCGGTCTTATCATTGAATAACAGTGAAAAAGCTGCTGGCAGTATTCTTCGCACTGGCCATAACAATGGCTGCCAATGCTCAGGATGAGCCTGAGTACAAGATGGAGATAGGTGCTGGCACAGGTCTGGTTAGCTATGTAGGCGACTGCAATGGCAATCCGCTGAAAGGCATGCAACCCTGGTTGGCTTTGGTAGCCAAATACCGAATGGATCCACGCGTGGCTATAGCCTTCGACTTAGGAAGAGGCAAACTAAAAGGCAAAGCCGAAACAAGCAACAGTGGATACGAGTTTAAACACGACATCACCGAGGCTGATGTACGTTTGGAATACAACTTCTGGCCGTATGGAACCGGTTATGAATACCGAGGAGCAAGGCGCTTTACACCATTCATCACAATGGGCTTAGGCGCAAGTTTCTATACAGGACCAGAGAATGGAGCAACAATGAACCTGCCCATTGGCGCAGGCATTAAATACAAAATTGGCAACAGACTGAACCTGACAGCAGAATGGGCTATGCGTTTTACGCTGAGCGACAAGCTGGACGGCAGTAAGGATCCCTTAGGCATTAAGAGCAGCGGACTGTTTAAGAACACCGATGGCTACAGCGTGCTACAAATAGCACTAACCTACGACCTCTGGGAAAAATGCAAAACGTGTAACAACGATAGATATTAAGATATATGAAGGAACTTTTAGACATGAACAGGATTCCCCAGCACATTGCCATCATTATGGACGGTAATGGACGTTGGGCCATGGAGCGTGGTAAAGACCGTAGTTTTGGCCATCAGGCAGGTGTCGACGCTGTACGCCGCATCACTTCTGAGTGCACCCGATTGGGAGTCAAGTTCTTAACGCTATACACCTTCTCTACGGAGAACTGGAATCGTCCTGCCGACGAGGTTGCCGCCCTGATGGGACTGGTACTCACATCGCTTGAGGACGAGATCTTCATGAAGAATAACGTACGTTTCCGTGTGGTAGGCGACCGTTCTCGCATCCCCGAGGCCGTTAACAAGAAGTTGGCCGAAACCGAGGAGCATACAGCCAAGAACGACGCTATGACCATGGTTGTAGCACTGAGCTACTCGTCGAAGTTAGAGCTGACTACTGCTGTCAAGCAGATTGCCCAGGAGGTAAAGGAAGGTAAGCTGGATGTGAATAGCATTACCGAAGACACTATCAACGAGCGTCTGTGGACCAACTTTATGCCCGATCCTGAGTTGTTGATTCGTACTGGTGGCGAAATTCGTATATCAAACTATCTGTTGTGGCAGATTGCCTACTCTGAACTTTACTTCTGCGATACATACTGGCCCGATTTTATGGAAGAAGACCTGTATAAGGCTATCTATAGTTACCAGAACCGTCAGCGCAGATTTGGTAAGACCGAGGCACAGGTAGAGGCCGAAGAGAATAAATAAAAAGGTAATAAGCATAAAAAGAAAAAGAAGAAAGTGACTTATATATATATTATAAATAAGGTGAAAGGATTGGTGAAGGGTATCTTAGCTTTTTACCTTTTAACCTTTTTGCCTTTCACTGCTACAGCTCAGGATAAGATTGTAAACCCCGATATCTCGTATGCCGGTACACCACGTACCTGCGAAATAGGTGGTATCGCAGTTGAGGGTGTTGAAGGATACGAGGATTATGTATTGGCTGGTCTGTCTGGACTCACCGTCGGACAAGAGATTGAACTGCCCGGCTCGCAGATTACCGAGGCCGTTAAGCGCTATTGGCGCAACGGTCTGTTCTCGAAAGTACAGATTACTGCCGACTCTATCGTAGGCAGCAAGGTATATCTTTGCATACACTTAGGAATGCGTCCTCGCATCAAGAACATCAACTACAACGGTATCAAGAAAGCCGAGCGCGAGGATATGGAGGCTAAGTTGGGTATGGTTAAGGGTATGAGTTTGACTCGTAACATCATCGACCGTGCTAAGATCTTAGCCAAGAAATACTTCGACGATAAAGGTTACAAGAATGCCGAGATCGATATCATTCAGCATGAGGATGCCGCAGGTCAGGTAACACTCGACGTAAACATCGACAAGAAAGACAAGATGAAGGTACGCGAGTTAATATTCCAAGGTAATGACAAACTGAAGACAGCCAAGATTAAGGGTTCGATGTTTGGCAAAGGTGCTTTCGGAAAAATCCATGAGGCTGGTAAGTTTACCAACTTCTTCAAGGCAAAGAAGTTTACCGACGAGCGCTATAAAGAGGCTAAACAGGCCCTGATTGACAAATATAACGAGTTAGGTTTCCGCGATGCTACCATCGTTGAGGATTCGGTTTACCCATGCGACGACAAGCATGTTAACATCTTAGTAAAGATTGACGAGGGTGAGAAATACTATGTACGCAATATCACATGGGTAGGTAACACCGTGGTAACTACCGACTACCTGAATGCCGTACTGGGCATGAAGAAAGGTGACGTGTACAACCAGAAGCACATTGACAAGCGACTGAAGGAAGACGAGGATGCCGCCGGCAACTATTACTATAACAATGGTTATGTGTTCTCGAACATTGAGCCAGTAGAGGTTAACATCGACGGCGACTCTATCGATATCGAGATGCGTGTAACCGAAGGTCCTCAGGCTCACCTGAACCACGTTCGCATCTATGGTAACGATCGCCTTTACGAGGAGGTTGTACGCCGCGAGTTGCGCACCAAGCCAGGTGACCTGTTTAACAAGGAGGCACTGACACGTTCGGTACGCGATATCGCATCAATGGGATTCTTTGATCCTGAAAAGGTTGTACCCGATATCAAGCCAAACGTTGAGGACGGTTCGGTTGACGTAAACTGGCGCTTGGAGCAGAAGAGTAACGACCAGCTGGAGTTCTCATTAGGTTGGGGACAGACAGGTATCATCGGTAAGGTTGGTATCAAGTTCAACAACTTCTCTATCCGCAATCTGTTTGGTAAGAACAAGCTGCACCGCGGTATCCTGCCTTATGGCGATGGTGAGCAGCTGGGCTTCAGCTTCCAGACCAACGGTAGCTACTACAGCTCGCTGAGTGCCAACTACGGTACCAACTGGTTTGGCGGCAAGCGTCCTAATAGCCTGAATGTAGGTGTGTTCTACTCTAAGCAGAGCGATATCTCGAGCTACTACCGTAACAACGCATTCTACAACAACTACGCCATGTACAGCTACGGCTACGGCTCATACAACAATTACTATTACAACTATGAGTCGATGCTCGACGACGACAAGACCATGACGGTGTTCGGTGCATCATTAGGATGGGGTAAGCGCCTGCGCTGGCCTGACGACTACTTCCAGCTGTCGGCACAGCTCGGTTTCTCACGCTACATGCTGCGCGACTGGAGCTACTTCTACATCCACAATGGTAACTGTAACAATATCAACCTCGGTATAACACTGAGTCGAACATCTACCGACAACCAGCTCTTCCCACGTCGTGGTTCAGAGTTCATGGCATCGGTAACCGTTACTCCACCATGGTCGCTGTTCGACAACAAGGATTACTCTACCCTGGCCAAGAACTCTAGCTCGGCAACCTATGAGGACGAGTTGCAGGATGTGTATCGCTGGATTGAGTACCACAAGTGGAAGTTTAAGAGCCGTACCTTTACAGCCCTCACAGGCGGTCAGAAGTGCTTTGTGCTGATGACACGTGTAGAGATGGGACTGTTAGGCAGCTACAACAGCAATAAGCGCTCACCATTCGAGACCTTCTACGTAGGTGGTGACGGTATGAGCGGATACTCATACGGCTACTCGGAGGAGACTATCGGACTGCGCGGATACGAGAATGGATCACTCTCTTACTCTTCGGCCTACGAGACCATGATGAAGGGTGGTACCATCTCATCTTACAACTCTTACGCTTACGACCGATTCACACTCGAGCTGCGCTACCCATTCATGCTGGGTAACACCACTATCTACGGACTGGGCTTCCTGGAGGGTGGTAACGCTTGGGCCAACGCCAAGGACTTCAACCCATTCAAGATGAAGCGTTCGGCAGGTCTCGGTGTTCGTATCTTCCTGCCTATGGTTGGTTTGATGGGTATCGACTGGGCATACGGTTTCGACAATGTTTACACCAGCCAGTATGGTGCACAGAAGAAGGGTGGTAGCAACTTCCACTTCATTCTCGGTCAGGAATTCTAAATTATACGGTTATGAAGAAATTGATTATCTGCGCAATTTGCGCAATCTGTGGTTTCACAAGCGTCAACGCCCAGAAGGTGGCTGTAATCGACATGGAGTATATCCTGAAGAACATCCCAGCCTACGAGCGTGCCAACGAGCAGTTAGGTCAGGTATCAAAGCAGTGGCAGGCTGAGGTAGACGCCCTGAATACCGAGGCACAGACACTATATAAGAACTACCAGAACGAAGTAGTATTCCTCTCAAAGGAGCAGAAGAAAGCTAAGCAGGATGCAATCGTAGCTAAGGAGAAGCAGGCTGCTGAGCTGAAGAAGCACTACTTCGGTCCTGAGGGCGAACTGTTTAAGAAGCGTACTGCCCTGATGAACCCCATTCAGGAAGAAGTTTACAACGTAGTTAAAGATATCGCCGACCTGCGAGGCTATCAGTTGGTACTTGATCGCGCCAGCGAGGCTGGCATCATCTTCAGCTCACCAAAGATCGACATCTCATCCGAGGTGCTCCGTAAGCTTGGATACGCAAACTAATTGAGAATTGAGAATTGAAAAATAATAATTAAAAACAATAAGTAATATGAAAAAATTGATTATCTGCGCACTTTGCGCAATCTGCGGTTTCACTACCGCCAATGCACAGGGAAAGTTCGGCCATGTGAACACCCAGGAGATTATGCAGGCTATGCCTGAGTTTACAAAGGCTCAGAATGAGATTAAGGCACTGCAAGACCAGTATGAGGCTGACCTAAAGAGCATGCAGGACGAACTGCAGAAGAAGGGTGAGGCTTTCGAGAAGGAGCAGGCTACACTGCCCGAGAACATCAAGCAGCGCCGCCAGCAGGAACTGCAGGATATGTACACTAAGATTCAGCAGAGCTATCAGGACAACCAGCAGGCTTTGCAGAAGGCTTCTGCCGAGAAGATGCAGGCTATCCAGGTTAAGATTATCGATGCTATCAAGGCTGTAGGTCAGGCTGGACAGTATGTTTACATCATGGAGAACAACTCGCTGCCTTACATCAGCACAACTCTCTCTACCGATGTAACCGCTCAGGTAAAGGCCAAGTTAGGTTTGAAGTAATCCGCAAGTTAAATAACAAAATCATAACATCATGAAACGTTTCCTCGTACTTCTTGTGGCATTCGTATCGCTCCATGCATTTGCACAGGACGAAGCCGCTACATCACCCATCAAGTTTGGCTACCTGAGTTATCAGGCTGCCATCCAGTCGATGACCGACTATACGCTGGTTCAGCAGCAGATGGCCGACCTCAAAGCCAAGTATCAGGCTGAGGCCAAGCGTGTAGAAGACGAATTCAACAGGAAGTACGAGGAATTTCTTGATGGACAGCGCGAGTTTCCCAAAAGTATCCTGCAGAAGCGCCAGTCGGAACTTCAGGAACTGATGCAGCAGAATATCTTGTTTAAGAACAAGAGTACTAAGGAGATCGAAACTGCTGAGAAGGAGGCAATGAATGCCCTCAAGACTCGTCTTAACGAGACGCTTAGCGCTATTGCGCAGCAACGTGGTCTGGCACTCATCGTCAATACCGACAGCGATGCCTGTCCATTCATCAATCCCGCTCTGGGCGAAGATATCAACGAAATAGTTAAGGATGCTCTCAAGTAATCCAGGACCAATTGGTATTTTTGATAGCGGTTACGGCGGACTTACCATCCTGCATGGCATCCGCCAGCTGCTCCCCGAATACGATTATCTTTATTTGGGCGACAATGCCCGTGCGCCTTATGGACCACGTTCGTTCGACGTGGTTTATGAGTTTACGCGCCAAGCCGTAGTAAGACTGTTTGAGATGGGTTGCCACCTAGTTATCTTAGGGTGTAACACAGCCTCGGCCAAAGCACTACGCACCATCCAGCAGAACGATCTGCCACAGATAGATGCCGAACGCCGCGTATTAGGTATCATCCGTCCTACAGCTGAGGTGATTGGCGATCTCACCTCTTCCAGACACGTTGGCGTATTAGCAACCGAAGGAACCATTAAGAGTGAGAGCTACGATCTTGAGATTCACAAGCTATTCCCAGATATCAAGGTATCAGGCGTGGCCTGCCCCTTCTGGGTACCATTGGTAGAATACAACGAGGCCGACTCGCCAGGTGCCGACTACTTTGTAAAAAAGCGCATCGACGAGATTATGCGTAAGGATTCAGATATCGATACCATCATCTTAGGCTGCACCCATTATCCCTTGTTGATGCCTAAGATTCTGAAGTATCTACCCGCAGGAGTACGTGTTGTACCCCAAGGCGAATACGTAGCCGAGAGTCTGAAACAATATTTGGAGCGTCATCCAAATATCGAAGCCAAATGCTCTAAAGGTGCAGGTGTACACTACCTCACCACCGAGAACCCCAACAAGTTCAAGGAACAAGCCCAAATCTTCCTCCACGAGCCCGTAGAGGTCGAAAACATTACATTAGGATAATTTTATTTCTTCATATTCCTCGGGTGATGCTCTAAGATTTCTTGGCGCAGGGTTGAGGTGTCGATGTGGGTGTAGATTTCGGTGGTGCCAATGTTCTCGTGACCTAAGAGGGCTTGGATGAAGCGGAGGTCAGCGCCGCCTTCGAGTAAGGCTGTGGCAAAGGAGTGGCGCAGGGTGTGAGGAGAGATGGTCTTTTGGATGCCGGCTTCCTTGGCCTGGGCTTTAATCATAATGAGAATCATGGTGCGAGTAAGATGGGCACCACGACGATTAAGGAACACATAGTCTTCTTCTCCAGGTTTTATCTTCATCAGGTTGCGATCATTAAACCAGTAACGCAGTTCCTGAATGGCCTTAGGCGAGATAGGTACCAAGCGTTCTTTAGAGCCTTTACCCAAAACTCGAACATACTCTTCGTCGAGATAAAGGTCGGAGAGTTTAAGATTAACCAACTCGCTGACACGCAATCCACACGAAAAGAGTACCTCGATGATGGCACGATTGCGATGGCCCTCCCATTTAGAAAGGTCGATACTTTCTTCGAGACAGTCAACCTCCTGAGTGGTGAGCACCTCGGGCAGATGATCGCCTATCTGTGGCGACTCCAGCAACTCGGTAGGATCGTCGTCACGATAGCCATCCAACTGAGCGAACTTAAAAAAGCTACGGATACCACTTAGAATGCGACATTGCGAACGGGGATGAATGCCAATATCATGCAAACTGGCCGAGAAATGTTCTAAGTCGGTCAACGTAACATCGCGAATAGCTATCTGCTCATGTCTAAGATAATCGAGCAGTTTACGAAGGTCGCGCTGATAAGCATCGAGCGTATTGCCCGACATGTTACGTTGCAGCTTTAGATAGCGCACATAAGCCTTTACAATGTCCTTTTGGTCAATCATTTGCATAAATTTGGTGCAAAGTTACTAAAAATTTTCTATATATAGAAAAATATTCGTACCTTTGCAGCCGTATTAATACAAAGTTATAAAAATGAAGATTCTGATTATCAATGGTCCGAACCTGAACTTGTTGGGCCAGAGAGAGCCAGGCATATATGGTTCGTCATCGTTCGAGACGTACCTGCCTGAGTTGCGCAAGCGCTTTGCCGACATCGACATCGAGTACTATCAGAGCAACGTAGAGGGTGAGCTGATTAACAAGATGCAAGAAGTTGGCTTTAGCTACGACGGCATTGTGCTGAATGCTGGCGCTTACACCCACACATCCATTGCCCTGCAGGACTGCATCCGTTCGCTCAAGGCACCTGTGATTGAGGTTCACATCTCGAATGTGCACCAGCGCGAGGAGTTCCGTCATAAGTCGATGATCTCATGCGCCTGCAAGGGTGTAATTCTCGGCTTCGGTCTCGACTCGTACCGTTTGGCCATAGAAGCTTTGAAGGGATGACGCTCGACGAGTATATCCTGCAACATACGGAGCCAGAGCCCGACTACCTGTACCGACTATGGCGAGCCACCCACATACACACCATTCACGGACGTATGGCGAGTGGACACTTGCAAGGCCGATTGCTTAAGATGCTGGTGAAGATGATTCGCCCACAAAACATCTTAGAGATTGGCACCTTTAGCGGCTACAGCGCCATATCGATGGCTGAGGGATTGGACGAAGGCGGACGCTTGTACACCTTTGAGATTAACGACGAGATGGAGGATTTTACACGTCCGTGGATTGAAGGTTCGAGCGTGGGCGATAAGATTAACTTCATTATCGGCGATGCGCTACAAGAGGCTCCTAAGTTAGGCATTACTTTTGATATGGCTTTCATGGATGGTGACAAGCGCACCTATCGCGACTGCTACGAGATGGTGATGAGTATCCTGAAACCAGGCGGTTTTATTTTGGCCGACAACACCCTTTGGGACGGGCATGTGATTGACCACGCCTACGACAAGGACCGACAGACTCAAGGCATTGAGACATTTAACGACTATATAGCCCGCGACACTCGTGTAGAGCAGGTGATACTGCCACTAAGAGACGGACTGACATTGATAAGAAAGAAATAACAATTTAGAAGCAAGATTTAAGAGATGCAAGAGACAAGACAAAACAAAATTGCGAGATTGCTACAAAAGGAGCTCTCGCTGATATTCCAGCAGCAAACGCGTGCCACTCACGGCGTGATGATATCGGTTACACGTACCAAGATCTCACCCGACCTGAGTATCTGCACCGCCTATCTTAGCGTATTCCCCAGCGAAAAGGGCGAGGAGATATTGGCTAACATCAATGCCAATAGCAAGCAGATACGCTACGAGTTAGGCACTCGCGTAAGAAATCAGATGCGTATCATCCCAGAGCTGCGATTCTTTATCGACGACTCGCTCGACTACATTGAGCGCATCGATGAACTTTTGAAGAAGTAAACAGATAAAAAAGTAAAAAGGTGAATTTTCCCTTCTTTATAGCTCGAAGGTATCTGTTCTCAAAGAAATCCACTCATGCCATCAATGTCATCAGTGGTATTTCGGTGGTTGGTGTGGCCGTAGCTACCATGGCATTGGTGGTTACACTATCGGTGTTTAATGGTTTTCACGACCTGGTAGCAACCTTCTTTACCAGTTTCGACCCACAACTAAAAGTGGTGCCTGTAGAAGGAAAGACCGTAGCTGCCGACGACCCGATACTGACTAAAATCAGGCAACTGCCTGAGATAGAGGTCGCTACCGAGAGCGTAGAAGATATGGCACTGGCCATCTATCGTGGCCGACAGGCGATGGTTGTAATCAAAGGTGTTGACGATAACTTTGCCCAGCTTACCCACATCAACGAGATTTTGGTAGGCGATGGCGATTTCAGTCTGCATGCTGCCGATATGGATTACGGCACATTAGGTATCCGACTGGCCGAGACATTAGGCACAGGCTACACCTACGAAGAGCCCATACACATCTATGCCCCACGCCGCGAAGGACAGTTGGATATGACCAACCCCGACGAAGCTTTTGAAGAAGATGAGCTCTACTCGCCAGGCGTACTGTTTAGCGTAAAACAGTCGCGCTACGACAAAAACTACATTCTTACCAGCATCGCATTTGCCCGTCGCATATTCGGACAGCAAGGCATGCTCTCTTCGCTCGAACTGCGACTGAAGCCAGGCAGCAACTTCGACAAGACGAAAGATCAGATAAAACAGCTGTGCGGCAGTAAGTTTGTAGTAAAAGACCGCTTTGAGCAGCAGGACGACACTTTTAAGATTATGAAGATTGAGAAGCTGATAGCCTATATCTTCCTCACCTTCATCCTGATGGTGGCCTGCTTTAACATCATCGGTTCGCTGTCGATGCTGATTATCGACAAGAAAGACGATGTGGTTACACTGCGCAACCTTGGTGCAAGCGACAAGCAGATAGTTCGCATCTTCCTGTTCGAGGGACGTATGATATCTGCTATCGGCGCCATCTTGGGCATCATCATCGGTCTTACCCTGTGCTGGCTGCAACAGCAATATGGTATTGTAGCCTTAGGCTCATCGAGCGGCACATTTATAATTAACGCCTACCCCGTAAGCGTACATCCCGAGGACATCGTTCTGATATTCTGCACGGTGCTGATTGTAGGTTTTCTCTCTGTATGGTATCCCGTTCGCTACTTTGCCAAGCGGTTATTAGTGTAGGTTATTTAGTTTTAACGTAGGTTTAACGTAGAATTTGCAATAAATAAGCAAAAAAGGTGTAACTTTGCACCCGATAAAATATTTTATGTAACAACCAAACTTAAATGTAATGAAGAAGATTCTATCGACCATTATGCTGACAATGTTCGGCGCAATGATGATGATGGCACAGATGCAGATGCCATCAATCCCCGTAGACCCCGATGTTCGCATCGGTAAACTTGACAACGGACTGACCTACTACATCCGCCACAACAACTGGCCTGAGAACCGTGCAGAGTTCTACATCGCCCAGAAGGTTGGTTCTATTCAGGAGAACGACGACCAGCGTGGTCTGGCCCACTTCTTGGAGCACATGGCCTTTAACGGCTCGAAACACTTTAAGGGCAACGAACTGTTGCGCTGGTGCGAAAGCATTGGTGTAAAGTTCGGTACCGATTTGAACGCATATACATCAATCGATCAGACCGTATATAACATCAGCAATGTACCCACCACTCGCGAGGGCATTGTCGACTCATGTCTGCTGATACTGTTCGACTGGGCCGACGGTCTGCTGTTGGAGCAGGAGGAGATTGAAAAGGAGCGTGGCGTTATCCACGAGGAGTGGCGCCTGCGCACCAGCGCCCAGCAGCGTATGCTGGAGCGCGACCTGCCCAAGCTCTATCCCGGTTCTAAGTACGGTCACCGTATGCCAATCGGTTTGATGGAGATTATCGACAACTTTGAGCGTCCATTCCTGCAGGCTTACTACGAGAAGTGGTATCGTCCTGACAATCAGGGTATCATTGTTGTAGGTGATGTTGACGTAGACAAGGTAGAGCAGAAGATCAAGGATTTGTTCTCAACCATCAAGCTGCCTGCAAATCCAGAGAAGGTAACCACCTACCCTGTACCCGACAATGCAGAGCCTATCATTGTAATCGACAAGGATAAGGAGCAACAGTATAATATCTTAGAGGTGCTGATGAAGCATGAGGCTTTCCCCGACACTCTGAAAGGCAGTATGGCTTACCTGATTACCGACTACATGAAGGATGCCGCCCTCTCTATGCTGAGAGACCGTCTGAAGGAGTATGCCGAAAAGCCAGAGAGTCCTTTCCTGCAGGCATTTGCCAGTGATGGCGAGTATCTGCTCTCAAAGACTGTTGATGCTTTTGAGCTTGGTTTCCTGCCTAAGGACGGACAAACCGAAGCTGCCCTGACAGCTATCCTCACTGAGGCTCGCCGCGCTTCTCAGTTCGGATTTACCCCAACAGAGTACAGCCGCTTCAAAGCCGACTATCTGAGCAACCTCGACAAGCAGTACTCTAACAAGGATAAGCGTTTCAACCGCCAGTTCGTTAACAAGTATGTTCAGCACTTCCTGGCCAACGAGCCAATTCCAAGTATCGATTATACTTACGAGACAATGAAGCAGATTGTACCTGTTATCCCCATCGATGCTGTTAACGCCCTGATTAAGGAGCTGATCTCGGAGAAAGACAGCAACCTGGTTGTCCTGAGCATGAACAACGAGAAAGAAGGTGCTGTTTATCCTACAGAGGAAGGTGTAAAGAAGGCTATTGCCGCTGCACGCGCAGCCCAGATTGAAGCCTACGTAGATAACGTAAAGGACGAGCCTTTGATGACCACTCTACCAAAGAAGGGTTCAATCAAGAAGGAAACAAAGAATGATAAATTCGGCTATACCGAGCTGACACTCTCTAACGGTGTGAAGGTAGTACTGAAGAAGACCGACCTGAAGAAAGACCAGGTATTACTGCGTGGTGAAGGTTTCGGCGGTTCTGCCCTTTATGGCGAGAAAGACTTCGCTAACATTAAGATGTTCGACGACGTGATCGACGCCAGCGGACTGGGTAACTTCTCACACACCGAGCTCACCAAGGCTCTGGCCGGTAAGATTGCCAGCGCATCATTCTCAATGAGCACAAACCGTCAGTACATCAACGGTAGCTCTACACCTAAGGATATCGAGACTATGCTCCAGTTGGTTTACCTCAACTTCACCAACATCAATAAGGACCAGAAGTCGTTCGACAACCTGATGCAGACCACAGAGGTAAGCTTGAAGAACCGCCTGTTGCAGCCCGAGGCTGTATTCAGCGACTCTTTACAGGCTACATTAAGCTGCAACAACCCACGATTCAAGTCAATCGAGGCCAGCGAGCTCAAGAACGTAAGCTATGATCGCATCCTGCAGATTGCCAAGGAGCGCACTGCAAATGCCGCAGCATACGAGTTCACTATCATTGGTAACTACGACGAGGCAACCATCCGTCCACTCATTGAGCAGTATCTTGGTTCGCTGCCCAGCAGCAAGAAGATTGTGAAGAGCAAGGACGTATCAAGCGACTTCAAGGGTAAGGTTGTAAACAACTTCAAGCACAAGGCTGAGACACCAAAGGCCATGGCAGTGATGTACTGGTACTCTAAGCAGATCCCTTACACACTCGAGAACAGCATTAAGGCCACTATCGCTGGTCAGATTCTGAGCATGGAGTATCTGAAGAAGATCCGCGAGGACGCAAGTGCAGCCTACACCGTAGGTGCTGCCGCAAACATGAGCCGCAACGACTTCGAGACTGAGGCTTACATTTTGGCACAGTGCCCAATGAAGCCTGAGAAGGCAGATATCGCCAACAAGATTCTACGCGACGAGGTGAACGCAATGACAAAGACTTGTGATGCCGACAAGCTGCAGAAGGTTAAGGAGTATCTGTTGAAGAATCTGGGCGACCAGCGCAAGCAGAACAGCTACTGGCTGGGCCGCATCAACACATGGCGTAAGTACGGTATGGACTTTGATACCGACTACGAGAAGGTGGTTAACGCCCAGACTACTGAGTCCATCAGCGCATTTGTAGCAGAACTGCTGAAGGCAGGTAACGCTGCAGAGGTGATTATGATGCCCGCAGAATAATCAAATTATTAAATATAAAGAATGAGTTATCTATTTTCGTCAGAATCAGTATCTGAGGGCCATCCCGATAAGGTGGCCGATCAGATTTCTGATGCAATACTTGACCAGTTCCTGGCATACGACCCGAAGGCGCGCTGCGCCATCGAGTCGTTTGTCACTACAGGTCAGGTTGTTATTATGGGTGAGGTTCGCAGTGATGTGTACATCGACCTGCAGACTATGGCCCGCAAAACAATTAAGCGCATTGGCTATACCAAAGCAGAGTATCAATTCGACGGCGATTCATGCGGAATCCTAAGTGCCATCCACGAGCAGAGTGCCGATATCAACCGCGGTGTTGACAACGGCAACGAAGACGAGCAGGGTGCTGGCGACCAGGGCATGATGTTCGGTTATGCCACCAACGAGACTGAGAGCTACATGCCCGTTAGCCTCGACCTGGCACACCTCATTATGCGCACCTTGGCAGATATCCGCAAGGAAGGTAAAGAAATGACCTACCTGCGCCCCGACTCTAAGAGTCAGGTAACTGTACAATACTCTGACGAAGGTATTCCTGAGCGAATCGACACGATCGTAGTATCAACTCAGCACGACGAGTTCGACGAGGACGAGAAGATGCTGGCTAAGATTAAGGACGACGTTATCAACATCCTGATTCCACGCGTAAAGAGTCAGATTCACTCACAGAAAGTACTCGACCTGTTCGGACTCGACATTAAGTACTACGTAAATCCAACAGGTAAATTCGTGATTGGTGGACCCCACGGCGATACAGGTCTGACTGGTCGTAAGATTATCGTCGACACCTATGGTGGAAAGGGAGCACACGGAGGTGGTGCCTTCTCGGGTAAAGACTCATCGAAGGTTGACCGCAGTGCCGCCTACGCTGCCCGTCACATTGCCAAGAATATGGTTGCAGCAGGTGTTGCTGATGAGATGCTGGTACAGATAAGCTACGCCATCGGTGTGGCAAAGCCCATGAACATCTACGTAAACACCTATGGTCGCAGCAATGTACAGCTGAGCGATGGCGAGATTGCCAAGAAGATTGAGAAACTCTTCGACCTGCGTCCAAAGGCCATTGAACGCACACTGAAGCTCCGTCAGCCTATGTACAGCGAGACAGCAGCCTATGGCCACATGGGACGTAAGTGCGAGGTTGTACAAAAGACTTTCACCAGTCATTATCACGAAACAAAAACGATGGATGTAGAACTGTTTACATGGGAGAAACTGGACCGTGTAGACGACATCCGCAAAGAGTTCGGACTGTAATCAGATATGCTGGAGAACGATAGCATCCTAACTACTATATCATCTGCCACGCAGGATACGGTGGCAGTTCATACGGCAAAACCGCAGACACCCTACGAGGTGCTGCGGTTGCTGCCTAAAGATGCTACGCCTGCCCAACAGGACTCGGCCATACAAGAGTGGTTCGAGCCTAAGGAGATTCATTATAGCAGCCGACCAGATACCTTACACCTACCTGGACAAGAGATTCCCCGCGACCTGAAAGAAGTTAATTTACCTCACTATTACCGCGAGAATTTCTTCTCTAACAACACCATGTATCACCCGGAACTGAATGTAGAGCGCATTGGCGTTTCAGGCGCCCCAATCCCCTACACTTTTCAGAACGACAGTTTTGTGACTGGTATTCTGATTTTCTGTTTCCTGCTGATTACTTTTACCCTATCGCGCATATCAGGCTTCATCATCAGGCAGACTAAGCATTTCTTCACCCCTTCAAAGTCGGTCCAGATGCTCGATGAGACAGGTAGCGAAATCAAATTCCAGTTCTTGTTCCTGTTCATCACTTGTCTGCTCTATGCCCTACTCTATTATTTCTACACCAACCATTTCGTAGCCAACACCTTCGTATTCTCATCCGAATACACATTACTTTTCATATACGGATTGAGCATACTGACATATATGTTAGGCAGAATGTTGCTGTATACGATAGTGAACAGCGTATTCTTTACAAAGAGAAAAAATTTACAATTTCAGGGTTCTATACTGCTGATAACATCACTCGAGGGGGTAGCATTATTCCCTTTGGTATTACTATTGGCATATTTCCAATTTTCACTCCAGAATGCCATCTATTATACCGCAACTATCATTATTTTAGCTAAAATTCTCACATTTTATAAATCATTTGTTATCTTTTTTAATCAAAAAGGCGGTTTTCTGCAAAATATTTTGTACTTTTGTGCCCTCGAAATGATACCTTTAATTTCGCTCTGGAGCGGATTGCTGGTAATAACTGAGAATTTGAAAATAAATATTTAGGACACAATATGATCAAAAAGATTTTGGTTTCACAACCTAAGCCAACAAGTGAGAAGTCGCCATATTTCGATATTGCGAACAAGTTTGGTGTTGAACTGATTTTCCGTCCTTTCATCAAGGTCGAAGCAATTAGCTCAAAAGATTTCCGTGCACAGAAGGTGAACATTCTGGATCACACAGCTGTTGTATTCACCTCGCGTCATGCCATTGACCATTTCTTCAACATGGCCAAGGAACTCAGAATCAACATTCCTGAGGACATGAAGTATTTCTGTGTTACCGAGACTATTGCATTGTACATCCAGAAATATGTGCAGTACAGAAAGCGCAAGATCTTCTTTGGTGAAACTGGTCGTATCGACGATCTGATTCCTACCATGGTAAAGCACAAAACCGAGAAGTACCTCGTTCCACTGAGCGATGTACATACCGACAGCTTGGCCAACCTGCTCGATTCGAAGAAGCTGCAGCACACTGAGTGTGTGATGTACAAGACCGTAAGCAACGACTTCACTGAGGAGGAGGTTAAGAACTTCGACTACGACATGCTGATTTTCTTCAGCCCTGCTGGAATCGAGTCGCTGACCAAGAACTTCCCCAACTTCAAGCAGGACAAGATTGCCATCGCCACCTTTGGTCCAGCAACAGCAAAGGCTGCCAAGGAAGCTGGTCTGCGCTTGGACATCGAGGCTCCTAACGAGAAGTATCCATCAATGACAGGTGCTTTACAGCACTACCTGTTTGAAATACAAGACTAAGAATTGATGACGACAGCGCCTACCTTCAGCAAAGAGGAGCGCATCGTCAGCAACCTGCTGATAGAAACGCTCTTTGAGAAAAGCAATAGTCACTCGTTGACTGCTTATCCTCTAAGGGCTGTTTTTCTTAAAACAGAACACCATGAGGGCTGCGCCCCTGTGCAACTGCTCATCAGCGTGCCCAAGAAACGCTTTAAGCATGCCGTTGACAGAAACAGGGTGAAACGCCAGGTTAGAGAGGCCTACCGCAAGAACAAGTCGCTGCTTGATGGCAAGGTAAACGAAGGCGAAATGCTCTTAATAGCCATTATTTGGCTAACAGATAAGCACTTTGCAACAGCAGATATTGAGAAGAAGATGATAAGCCTCTTGAAGCAGATTGCTAAAGACAAAGCATGAAAAGGCTGATACATTTCATATCGTGGTTGTTGGTATTACCCATCCGCTTTTACCAGATGGCCATTTCACCACTTTTAGGCCCTTCATGCCGATTCACTCCTACCTGCAGCGAATATGCCAAACAGGCCATTATGAAACACGGTCCCATCAAGGGATTAGGATTGGCCATCTGGCGTATATTAAGATGCAACCCATGGGGCGGTTCGGGTTACGACCCCGTTCCGTAAACAAGTAAGAATAAAGAATATATAGTAAAATAAAAATGAAGAACTTTGTAGAAGAACTGAAATGGCGCGGTATGCTGGCACAGATGATGCCAGGTACTGAGGAACTGCTTCAGAAAGAAATGGTAACAGCCTACTTAGGTACCGACCCCACAGCCGACTCGCTGCATATCGGACACCTTTGCGGTATCATGATGCTCCGCCACCTTCAGCGTTGCGGGCACCGTCCTGTTATTCTGGTAGGTGGTGCCACTGGTATGATTGGCGACCCATCGGGTAAGAGCCAGGAGCGTAATCTGCTTAACAACGAAACACTATATCACAATCAGGAGTGCATCAAAAAGCAGGTAGCTAAGTTCCTCGACTTTGAGTCGAAAGAGCCAAACGCTGCACTGATGGTAAACAACTACGATTGGATGAAGGACTTTACCTTCCTTGATTTCGCACGCGAGGTTGGTAAGCACATCACTGTTAACTATATGATGGCCAAGGAGAGCGTACAGCAGCGCCTGAACGGTACTGCACGCGACGGTCTGTCGTTCACCGAGTTCACCTATCAGCTGCTGCAGGGTTACGACTTCCTGTACCTATATCAGCACTACGGCGTAAAGCTGCAGTTAGGTGGTAACGACCAGTGGGGTAACATGACTACTGGTACTGAGCTCATCCGTCGTACACTCGGTAACGAGGTTGAGACCTTTGCACTCACCTGTCCACTGATTACCAAGAGCGACGGAAAGAAGTTTGGTAAGACCGAGAGCGGTAATATTTGGCTCGATCCTGTTCGCACTACTCCATATAAGTTCTACCAGTTCTGGCTGAACGTAAGCGACGACGATGCCGAGCGCTACATCAAGATCTTCACATCTCTCGAGAAGGACGTGATCGACGCCCTGATTGAGGAGCACAAGCAGGATCCTGGTCGCCGTGTTCTGCAGAAGCGCCTGGCCGAGGAGGTTACCGTATTGGTACACTCAAAGGAGGCTCTCGACACTGCTATTGAGGCTTCAAACATCTTGTTTGGTAAGTCGACCAAGGAAGGTCTGGAGAAGCTTGACGAGCAGACACTGCTCGATGTATTCGACGGTGTACCCCAGTTCGAGATTTCTAAGGATCAGCTTGGCCAGCCCGCTATCGAGCTGCTGACTACCGTTGCACCTGTCTTCCCTTCAAAGGGCGAGATGCGTAAGATGGTTCAGGGCGGTGGCGTATCGCTGAACAAAGAAAAGATTACCGATCAGAACCGTGCTATCACAGCCGACGACCTGATTGACGGCAAGTATCTTTTGGCTCAGAAAGGCAAAAAGAACTACTACTTGCTGATTGTTAAATAATATTTGGCTGCAAAATTTGGTACTTAGAAAAATTCTTCGTACCTTTGCAGCCAAATCTCCTTGGACGATGGTGTAATGGTAACACTACAGGTTTTGGTTCTGTCATTCCCGGTTCGAATCCGAGTCGTCCAACTACTAAGAACATTTTTCTAAAACAAACAAATTATGGCAAATCTATTTTCATTAGAGGGTAAGAACGCCTGGATTACTGGCGCATCTTACGGTATTGGTTTCAACATTGCCAAGGCATTTGTTGCTGCCGGCATCAAAAACATCATCTTCAACGACATTAACGAAGCTGCTCTGCAGCGCGGTCTCGACAATTATAAAGAGGCTGGTATCGACAACGTTAAAGGCTATGTATGCGATGTAACCGACGAGAACGCTGTAAAGGCACTCGTTGAGAAGATTCACGCCGAGGTTGGACAGATTGACATCCTTGTAAACAATGCTGGTATCATCAAGCGTATCCCCATGCACGAGATGAAGCGTGCCGAATTCCAGCAGGTTATCGATATCGACCTGGTTGGTCCATTCATTTGCTCTTCAGCCGTTATCCCTGAGATGATGGAACGCCGTGAGGGTAAGATTATCAATATCTGCTCTATGATGAGTGAGCTGGGTCGTGAGACCGTATCTGCCTACGCTGCCGCTAAGGGTGGATTGAAGATGCTTACACGCAACATCTGCTCAGAGTATGGTGAGTATAACATCCAGTGTAATGGTATTGGCCCGGGTTACATTGCAACCCCACAGACAGCTCCACTGCGTGAGCGCCAGCCAGACGGAAGCCGTCATCCATTTGATTCATTCATATGTGCAAAGACACCTGCTGGTCGCTGGCTCGAGCCTTCTGAGCTAGGTGGTCCTGCTGTATTCCTGGCATCACACGCTTCGGATGCCGTCAACGGACATATTCTTTATGTTGATGGTGGTATCCTGGCCTACATTGGAAAACAGCCCAAATAAGAATATCACACATATATAATTAAAATGGGGACCCTGAAAAGGATCCCCATTAAAATTTTATTTACAATACTTTTACTTGATAGCGTCAGCAAGCTCAGCACCAGCCTTGAACTTAGCAACCTTCTTAGCAGCAATTGTAATCTTCTGCTTTGTCAGAGGATTGATACCCTCACGAGCAGGGCGCTCGTTTACACTGAATGTACCGAAGCCAACGAGAGCAACCTTGTCACCCTTTACGAGAGCATCCTTAATAGCTACAACTGTTGCGTCGATAGCCTTCTTTGCGTCTACCTTAGAGATGCCAGCACTTGCTGCAACCTTCTCTACCAATTCTGTTTTGTTCATAATCTTAATAATTTAATGAAATATTTAATAGTAATAACTGTTGTATAGTCGAAAACTTTGGCAAATATAAGGGAAAGTATTTAAAGAAACAACAAAAAAACAGAAAAATTTCACTTTTTAATAAAAAATAGTTGTTATCGAGGGCATTTTGGCCTAAAAAAGAGATTATTTTAGTAATTTTGCACCCGAGAGATGCCAAAAGGCGCTCATTATAAAAAGTAATAATAATAAATAGTAAACGATATGATGTTCCGCATACCAACTATCACAAAGAATCTGCTGATCATTAACCTGATAGCGTTCTTAGCCACGGTAGTATTACAACTTCGTGGTATCGATCTGGCCGACATCGGCGGCCTTCATTTCTTTATGGCAAACGATTTCCACCTGTATCAGTTTGTCACATATCTGTTCCTACATGCCAACTTCATGCACATCCTCAGTAATATGTTCGGTTTGTGGATGTTTGGATGTGTGATAGAAAACGTGTGGGGTCCCAAGAAGTTCCTTTTTTATTACATTACATGTGGTATAGGTGCGGGAGTCCTGCAGGAAATAGTACAGTTGGGCCAGTTCTACATGATGATTAATGCCCAAGACCCAACGGTAACTTTTGGCGAGATATTTGCCATTGGTCAGCAACTGAGCGGACAGCTCAATACCTGGACCACCATTGGCGCCTCTGGTGCCGTATATGCCGTAATACTGGCATTCGGTATGACATTCCCCAACGAGCGACTGTTTATCATCCCCTTCCCATTCCCTATCAAAGCCAAATGGTTTGTATTAGGTTACGTGGCCATCGAGTTCTTCTCGGCCTTAGGAACCACTGGCGATGGCATAGCTCACACGGCCCACTTAGGCGGTATGCTGTTCGGATTCCTCATGATACGTTATTGGAACCGTCATCCTAACTCAGGGTACGACCGTGGTCGAGGTATGCAGTTCTTCGACAACCTGAAACGCAACTTTGAACAGCGCCAACACCAGCAAGGTAGCGGCTACCACAATCCCAACATGCACGTAAACCAAGGTGGCGGTTCGAAGGAAGCCGACATGGAGTATAATGCCCGCAAACGCCAGAATCAGGCTGAGATTGACGCCATTCTGGATAAGATACGCAAGAGTGGTTACGATAGTCTGACCAAAGAAGAGAAGAAAAAGCTCTTTGATGCAAGCAACCAGTCATGATTAAGCAACTGAAGACCATTACGGTAAACCTCATTGCAGGAGCCAATGTGGCTACTGTGTTGCTAATGATATTAGCAGGCTATGCCGACCGCATTAATCCAGTGGAACATCCTATGCTCTCGTGCATAGGTATGGCTTTCCCTGGCTTTCTGATTGCCAACCTGCTCTTCTTGTTCTTTTGGCTCACATTTAAATGGAAGAAAGCTTGGATCCCCATCGTAGGTTATGTGATAGTATATGGTCCTATCACGCTCTATATGCCCCTGCACACCTCGCAAACGCCTCCCGAAGGTACCATCAAACTGATATCCTACAACGTGTGTCAGTATGGTGGCAACTATAAATACGAGCAAGGCTTTGAGAAGGTTTACGAATACCTGAAAGAGCAAGATGCCGATATTGTATGCTTACAAGAGGATGTTGACACCTGGCGAAGATATGTAAAACAATGGTACGAGAAAATCTACCCCTATAACGACACCACCATCTTCAACCCGCAGGATGTCTGCATCAATGGTGTTGGAATCCACACCAAGTTCCCGATTATCAGAAAGGAACGCATTCAATACGAGTCGGCAGGAAACGGTTCGGTAGCCTATTTTCTCCAGGTGAAGAACGACACCCTACTGGTGATTAACAATCACTTAGAGGGTACACATCTTTCGACCGAAGACCGCAATAAGTATAAGCAGATGCTTAGGGGTAAGATGGAGAAAGACACCGCAAAAGCCGAAACCATGTTCCTAATTGAGAAATTAGGCAAATACGCCGCCAAACGAGCCCTTGAAGCCGAGGCTGTACACAAGTATATCGAAGCCCACAGACAGTACCCAATAATTGTTTGTGGCGACTTTAACGACAACCCCATTTCGTACTCTCGTCGCACCATCGCACAGGGGTTAACCGACTGCTATCAGGCGACAGGAAAAGGCATCGGTTTGTCATATAATCAGAAAGGATTTTTTGTACGTATCGACCACATTTTAGTGTCAGATCACTTTGAGCCGTACAACTGCTTGGTGGATAGTAAAATGGACGCAAGCGACCATAATCCTATCATCTGCACCCTAAAAATGGAAAGTAAACACTAAAAATGAGTGAATTTTTGCCAATAAATTTTTCCTTGTGTAAAAAAATGCCTATATTTGCACGCTATTTAATGCGCGAACAGAAAAAAAATATAAATATTAAATAATTAAAAACAAAATGCAAAACAAAGGAATTGTAAAATTTATCGCAGTGCTTCTGATTCTCGTGTGCTGCTTCTACCTTTCCTTCTCGTTCGTAACACGCCACTACGAAAGTAAGGCTGCTGCTATGGGCGAAGAGGCAGGTGCGGAGTACCTCGACTCAATCAACAACGAGAAGGTGTACATGGGTATCTATTCTCTTAAGCAGTGCCGTGAGATGGAGATTGGCCTGGGTCTTGACCTGAAAGGCGGTATGAACGTTATTCTTGAGGTATCAGTACCTGACGTGGTTGACGTATTGGCCGACCACAAGACTGACGCTGCCTACAAGAAGGCCATGGAACTGGCTAAGAAGGAAGAAGAGACCAGTCAGAGCGATTTCATCTCTCTGTTCATCAAGTATTGGAAACAGGAGGGCAACGGACGTCCACTTGCTGCTATCTTTGCTACCCAGCAGATGAAGGGCAAGGTAAGCACATCGTCTACCGACTCACAAGTAGAGGCTGCGCTGCGTACCGAGGTACAGAGTGCCGTTGACAACTCATTCAATGTAGTTCGTAACCGTATCGATAAGTTCGGCGTTGTTCAGCCAAACATCCAGAAGCTCGAGGGCCAGAGCGGCCGTATCATGGTCGAGATGCCTGGTATCAAGGAGCCTGAGCGTGTTCGTAAGTTGCTCCAGGGTTCTGCTAACCTTGAGTTCTGGGAGACTTACAACTCACAGGAGGTTACTCCTCTGCTGGCTCAGCTCAATCAGCGTTGGGCTGCTCAGGGTGGTGTTGACGTAGTCGACACAACTGCTGTTGACAGCGCTGCTACTGCTGTTGCCGATAGCGCTAAGGCTGCTACAGGCGACCTGGCTGCTAAGCTGGCTAAGAAGGACAGCAAGGACACCAAGGCTGTTGAGATGGCTAAGAAGCAGAATCCTCTGTTCTCTATCTTCCAGCCTACACAGGGTAACACCCTCGCTGTAGTTGGTTACGCTAACGCTCGCGATACTGCCGAGATTAACAAGATGATTTACTCTGACCTCGCTGGTCGTATCTTCCCTGCAGAGTTGAAGCTCCGTTGGGGTGCTACACCTGAGGACTTCGGAGGACAGAATACTAAGGGCGACATCTTTGAACTCTATGCTCTGAAGGTTACTGAGCCTTCAGGTCGTGCTCCACTGGAGGGTGATGTTATCACCAGCGCAAAGGACGACTTCGACCAGATGGGTCATCCATCAGTATCTATGCAGATGAACTCTGATGGTGCTCGTCGTTGGAGCCAGATTACCAAGCAGAACATCGGTAAGGCTGTAGCTATCGTGCTCGACGATGCCGTTTACTCTGCTCCACGTATCCTTACTCAGATCGACGGTGGTAACTCTCAGATTACTGGTAACTTCACCATCGAGGCTACTAAGGACTTGGCTAACACACTGAACTCAGGTAAGATGCCTGCTCCTACCCGTATCGTACAGGAGGAGGTTGTAGGTCCATCACTGGGTGCTCAGTCAATCCAGCAGGGTATCATCTCATTCGTAGTAGCATTCGTACTGCTGATGGTCTACATGATTATGCTGTACGGCTTTATCCCAGGTATTCTTTCGGATATCGCTCTGCTGTTCAACCTGTTCTTCACACTGGGTATCCTTACCTCGTTCCAGGCTGCTCTGACAATGCCTGGTATCGCCGGTATCGTACTGACACTGGGTACAGCTGTGGATGCTAACGTGCTTATCTACGAGCGAATCAAGGAGGAGCTGAAGAAAGGTCTGGGTGTTAAGGAGGCTCTGAACAAGGGTTACTCTAACGCTTTCAGCGCTATCTTCGACTCTAACTTCACTTCGCTGATTACAGGTATCATCCTGCTTTACTTCGGTACAGGTCCTGTTAAGGGATTCGCTACCACATGGATCATCGGTATCGTTATCTCATTCTTTACTGCTGTTTACCTCACTCGTGTGGTTTACGATCACATGCTGGCTAAGGATAAGTGGACTAACCTGACATTCGTAACAGGTTACTCTAAGAACCTGATGCAGAACGCTAAGTACAACTTCATGGGCATGTACAAGAAGACATATGCTCTCTGGGCTGTATTCGCAATCATCTGCATTGGTTCGTTCTTCGTTCGCGGTTTGAGCCAGAGCATCGACTTCACTGGTGGTCGTAACTACGTTGTAACACTGGATAAGCAGACTCCTGTTGAGGAGGTTCGTAAGGCAATGGCCGGTGCCTTCATCAACACCATTGGCGACAAGGCCAATCAGGAGGCTAACACCTCTGTAATTGCTCTGGGTACTGATGGTAAGACTGTTCGTATCTCTACAAACTGGGATATCGAGAGTAACAATCCTGAGGTTGACGACAAGGCTGAGAACATCCTGTTCGGTGCCCTGAAGAAGGCTGGTCTCGTAAGTCAGGAGAACGTTGAGGCATTTAAGAATCCTGATGTTCGCGAGGGTGGTTCAATCATCAGCTCTGCTAAGGTAGGTCCTTCAGTAGCTAAGGATATCACACATGGCGCTATCATCAGCGTAGCTATCGCTCTGATTGCTATCTTCCTCTACATCCTGCTGCGTTTCCGCAACATGGCATTCTCTGTAGGTGCTGTAGCCGCTCTGGCTCTCGACGCCCTGCTCGTTATCGGTGTTTACTCACTGTGCTGGGGTTGGGTTCCAATGTCGCTCGAGATTGACCAAGTATTCATCGGTGCTATCCTGACCGTTATCGGTTACTCTATCAACGATAAGGTGGTTGTATTCGACCGTATCCGTGAGAACCTCGGCCTGTATGGCAAGCGCGACCGCCAGCAGTTGTTCAACGACTCACTGAACCAGACACTGGCTCGTACCATCAATACCTCAGTAACCACTCTGATCGTGCTGTTGGCTATCTTCATCCTTGGTGGTGATAGCATCCGCTCGTTCTCTCTGGCTATGATTCTGGGTGTTGTATTCGGTACTCTGAGTTCGCTCTTCATCGCCGCTCCTACAGCCTTCCTTTGGATGGGCCGTACTATCAAGGAGGACGACGTAGAGGTTGCTGAGAACAAGTAATCATACAATCGCATATAAAAAAGAGCTGCGTTCCTGATGGAATGCAGCTCTTTTTTCGTACCCCGACCGCGAATCGAACGCGGAACTAAGTCTTAGGAGGACCTTGTTATATCCATTTAACTATCAGGGCGCGTGTTGTTTCGTTTGCAAAGGTACGAGATTTTTAGCAATCAGCCAAACTATTGGGCGAATTTTTGATTGAAATAGTCGAATTGAGCATAGGATGATGTTTGGCGCTTGAGGGTGGATTTATGGGTAGGAATATAGTTAAACACACCTACACGGATACCTTTCCAATAACCACCACGCATGGAAAATGCCGAACCAGCAGGCTGATAATGCTCTCCATCTATACTATAATAAAATAGGTGGCGATTCTGCTCACAATCGTTGGTTACCTTGAACCATACTTCCTGATAGCTACCCTTAGCGATAAGCTTACGCTGTCCAGCAAACTCGGTAAACACACCATCTTTACACAATCCTACCCCACAGAACAATTTACCAGAACAGAAAAGTCCTGCATAGCATTCACCTTTAATGCTTACCATGGTAATGCTTTCGCTCTGATAGCCAATTACCTTCTGGGTAAGCATATTGCGCACCTGTTTCAAGCTATCCGCAGGCATGGCCTTGAGCGTAAGCCAGCCTTTGCGATCGGTAAGATTCCAATGCGTATCAACCGGATTATGGTTCCATTGCCATTGCAGTCCCAAGGGGCCATTAAAATCGTCACAGGCTGTAAAACTGGTAGTTCCTGCCGAAGAAACAGGCTTTTTCCAAGCAGCCACCGGCTCGCCAATACCGTTCTTATCATAGTCGATACCTATCACTGGCCAATCGGCTTCCCAACGGGCAGGCTGCAGATGAACCACACGCCCTAAGACGGGTGTTTCTTGAAAGTGATAGAACCACCATGAACCATCGGGTGCGTCAACCAAAGCACCCTGATGAGGGCCGTTTACATTTGTTGAACCCTGTTCTAACACGATACGACGCTCGTAGGGGCCATAAATATTACGAGAACGTAACACTGTCTGCCAACCTGTACCAACACCACCCTCAGGAATTACAAGATAGTACCAGCCATTACGTTTCATAAACTTAGTACCCTCGGCAATAGGCCCTTCATACACCGTTTTACCCTCATCGAGCAGCGTTTTGCCATCAGCCGACATGCGATGCACAATGATAGGACCTGCACCATGCTGACTGCGCCCTAAATAAGCCTGTCCATCTTCGTCCCAGAACGGACAAGGATCTTCCCACTTAGCGACACGTTTCACCAGGTGTAATGGCGCCCATGGACCTGTAGGATTGCTTGCTGTTGTCATATAGAGTCCTTCATCAGGTGTGCAGAAATAAACATAGTAAAGTCCTCCATGATAGCGAATGGTGGGTGCCCACGAGCCACCGGCATAGTGTTGGTTGGCATCCCAACCGGGCTCGTTGAAACGACGATAAATCTGAGAGATATAACGCCAGTTTACCATATCATCGCTCTCCAACACCTGCATGCCCATAAAGTGGAAATCAGAAGCCACCATATAGAACTTGTTACCTACACGAATCACATCAGGATCGGAAAAGTCGGCATTCAACACAGGGTTCCGATACGTGCCATCGCCCTGATCGCCCCAGCCTTGGGTATCAACCTCCACAAATTCAGGACGAACATCCTCATCAATGGTTGAAACACGAACATTAGAGAATTGCACATTACGGGCATGACGCACAAAGAATCCCTTGGCAGGCAGATTACCCCACATGGTAGCCTCGGGATAATCAGCAGCCTTCTCGTTAGCGATGGAATCGGCAATTTCTGCTAATTGAGAAGCTTTTACCCCACCCTTATGACGCAATGTAATGTTGGATAAGAACACATTACGAACAGGATGACCTGGCAAACCTGTAATAGAGCAACCCATAGAGCCTGCATTACGAATCTGGATATTGTTGATATGTACACCATCTATCGAACCCACATGATTGATATGCTGTCCGGTTTTGTAGCCACGCCCACGATGTCCCAGACGCACAAAGATGGGCGATTCTGTTCCCTCTACGGTGAAATCGGCGATATTTACATTCTCCATCACGCCACCATCCACTATCTCAAGCGAGATAGCCGATGAGCCAATCCACTGTCCGAAGAACTTCTCCTGTTGATTATAACTGGGTTTTACCACAATACCGCTGATATTAATATTGCGGAAACCACCATTGGTCTCGGTACCTAACTTTACGGCATTACAATGGCTTGATACCACACAATCGCTGATACGCACGTTTTCGCAAAGACGAGGCGAGGTACTCTTCAGTGTAATACCGTCGTCGTCGCTATCAGCTATCATACCACGCACAATCACTTCATGACAACCATCTATATCCAGCGCATCGTTATTATAGTTATTGCGATTAAAAACCTTGATTCCATCGATAGTTAAACGGTCGCAAGCTAAGTAGTGCTGCATCCAGCAACCCGAATTGCGCAATGTAATGCCACGCACCAGAATATCCTGACTCTGAATAAAACGTAGCAAGTGCGGACGGGTGATGCCCTCATCGTTCCACGAGAGTTTCTTAAAGGCACGACCACGCCCATCTATCGTACCCAACCCATCGATTGATACATCCTGCACCCCATTGGCATAAATCAATTGGATGGTGGTGGTTTGTGTGCGAAGCGACAAATAGTCCGATTTCATCGGTACATAATCCTCTAATCGGGTACTACCATAGAGCGTTGCACCTTGTTCCAAATACAAGTGTACATGACTCTTTAGCCGGATAGTACCTATCTTATATATACCGGCAGGTACCACCACACGCCCACCGCCTGCCGCAGAGCAAGCGTTGATGGCCTGTTGTAAAGCTTGCGTAGAGAGTACTGTGGTGTCGTTTTTGGCACCATAACTTTTAATGTTAAAGTCGGCTGCGTGCATCGATGCAATACACAAAGACGCCAGAATAGTTACAATTACTTTCATATATGTTGCAAAGTTAAACATTTCCTTTAGAAATAATAGCATAAACATAAATAAATTACTAATTTTGCATGCAATTTTTCACAAAACCCAACCCATAGTTATATGAAAAGACTATTTATGTTACCCCTTCTGTTGCTAGCCGTTTTGTCGGCTCAGGCACAGAATCCCTACCTCCCACTTTGGGAGCATCTGCCTGATGGCGAACCCCGTGTGTTTGAGGATCCCGACCAGCCAGGTAAGTTCCGCGCCTATATTATAGGTTCGCACGACACCAACTACAAAGCCTACTGCGGTAGCGATATCCGCATGTGGTCGGCACCTGTTGAGGACTTGAGTCAATGGCGCGACGAAGGTCCTATCTTCTCGTGGTATGTTGATGGTCAGTGGGACACCATGTTTGCCCCCGACCTGGTTGAAGTTAAGGACAAGGTTACAGGCAAAAAGACCTATTATCTGTATCCCCACTCTCGTGGCTGGCAGCGTGTGCCCATGGTTTGTAAGGGCGACCGCCCCAATGGTCCCTTTACACCTATCAACCTCACCGAGGACGGTCGCAAGTGCCTGCCTGGCTCACTGATTGATTTCGACCCATCGGTATTCGTCGAGAACATCACCAACAAGAAGGATCCTGACTATGCCAAGGGATTCCGCGCCTACGTATTCTATGGTTTCCAGCATTCTACTGGTTGTGAACTCGATCAGAACACCATGTACTCAAAGCGCGAGGGAACAGAACTGATTGACCCATTCATCCCAGCAGTAAGCGCCGACGGCAGACTGCTTGATAAGGAAGGCAGCGAATATAAGGCACTGTATAAGGGTCAGGATCCAAAGGATTTCAACTTCTTCGAGGCCTCTTCAATCCGTCAGGTTGGCAACAAATACGTGATGGTATTCTCTGGCTATAGCGGCAAGGAGTACGGACTTGGCAACACCAACTCGGCTCTGCGTTATGCCTTTGGCGATTCACCACTTGGTCCATGGCGCTCAGGTGGCGTACTGGTAGATTCTCGTGGTGTAGTTCTTAATGAAGATGGCTCTAAGCTCATCACCACCAATGCCGGTCATAACACCCATGGTTCGTTGCAGGAGATTAATGGTCAGTGGTACGTATTCTATCACCGTCCTCCACGTTGTTTCGGCTACGCACGTCAGGCTATGGTTGCCCCAGTTAAGATTACATGGGACAAGAAGCCTGTTGCTAAAGGCGGCGTAGTAAAGATTACCGGCTACGACCCATTCACTAAGAACAATGAGTGGACAGCACCTGCATCGGATGGCAATACATATACTGGTGCCGAAGTAACATCCGAGGGATTCCAGATTTTCGGTCTGCCCCCATATCAGTACTACTCTGCAGGTATTGCTTGCTTTATGACAGGAGGTACCAACAGCAACGACTGGATGCAGGACAACCACGATGTATGGAACAACTCCATGGACTTGGCAGGCATCACTAATGGCGGTATCGTGGGCTTCAAATACTTTGGCTTTGGCGGTCTGACTAAGGACACCAAGGGCCTCAAGGCTTTTAAAGGCATCAGTAAAGGCGATGGTGCTATATTGAACCTGAACCTGACAGCTGGTGGACATGGCGCCTTTAAGATTCACGTAAAACTGGACGACCCATGGAAGGGCGAAGAGATTGCCGTGTTGGATATTCCTGCTGATGCACCACGCACAGCCAAGCTGTATCAGGTAAGCACACCTGTTGTTGAAGGACTAACAGGTAAACACGCTATCTATCTGGTTGCAGATGGTGCCGAGATTAAAACACCTCAGCGCCCACAGTGGGGTCCACGCGCTCCTCAACGCCCTCAGGGACTGTTTGACCTGCATGGCATTGGTTTCTCAAAGGCTAATGAGAAGTTCGAAGCTCCAGTTGTGCCTCAGGTAAACATTGTGGTCGACGGACAGAAGTTAGTCATCCCCACAACACCTATCTACTTCACTAATCTGAACGGTTATACCGATCTGACTCGCTATCAGGTATATGGCAAAATGAGCGACAACTCAAACATTGTTGCCACATCAAATGTACCTGAAGTAAAGTTTGAGATAAGCAAAATTGTGGAAGGACGTGCTACCGTTAAGGCTACCTACAACGGTATAACAAAAATATTCCTGATTAACTAAACATATTGAGTTAATCTCTTTAATAACAAATTCACTGAATTTGATGATCAAATTCAGTGAATTTGTTTTGCAAATACAGCAAATTTACTTTTCAGCCAATAAGCTCTTGATTCTCTCCAAGGCTTCTCTCAGTCGCGAACGCTGGGTAGCGATGTTAAAGCGGATATAACCTTCGCCGGTCTTTGGGCCATACATCGTACCTGGATTTAACCATACATTAGCCTCGTTAAGCAACTTATCACAAAGCGCCTGAGCTGTAATGTTCATAGCCGAGATATCAACCCATGGCAGATAGGTTCCTTCGAGCTTGCAAACCTTCCATTGTGGGATGTTCTCTTCTACAAACTCGCAAAGCAGCTGGTAGTTGCCCCAGAGGTACTGGTTCAACTCATCAATCCATTCTTCGCTCTCGTTATAGGCAGCTTTCAGCGCTACGGGACCAAAGGGATTCAAGTCGCACACCTCGTTGATATTGATGGCACGATCTAATCGGCGGCGCCACGAAGGCTGAGAGCAGATGATGTTTGCTGCCTGCAATCCTGCAATGTTAAATGACTTGGAGGGCGAATTAAGAATGACACTATTCTGTCGGCATGCCTCGCTTACAGCCGCAAACGGCTGGAACTTATAGCCAGGCATCATCAATTCGCAATGTATCTCATCGCTCACTACCTTAACACCATATTTCAAGCAGACATCGTTCATCTGCATCAACTCTGCCTTAGTCCAAACACGTCCTGTGGGGTTATGAGGATTGCAAAGCAGAAATACGGAAGTTTTCTCATCAGCACATTTTGTTTCAAAATCTTGCCAATCTACCTCGAAGGTATCGCCTACTCGCTTTAAGGCAGTTTCGAGTACCTCACAACCGTTGTTACGGATTGACGAAAAGAAGCAGTTGTAATCAGGCGACAGGATGAGCACCTTCTCGCCAGGCATCGTCAGCGCCTTGATAGACACCGACATGGCAGGAACAACACCTGTGGTATAGAGAATTTCTTCGCGATGGATTGTCCAATCGTGACGGCGCTGGAACCATGAGATAACAGCCTCGTAGTAATCATCCTCAACTACAGCATAACCAAACACACCGTGCTCGGCACGCTTACGAACGGCCTCCAGAATAGCCGGAGCAGCCTTAAAGTCCATATCGGCAACCCAAAGAGGAATTATTTCCTTAAACTCGGAATTGCCTCCTGGCGGAAGCCAGCCCCCCGTTGAACGTGGGGCTTCCGCATCCCACTTAACGCAGCCTGTGCCGCGACGTTCTACTAATTCGTCAAAATTGTACTTCATTTTTTTGATGTTATGATGCAGTTATGTGGGTCACGAACATTCTCGTCGATGGTTACCGAACCCACGCTGTCGGCATAGATATGGCCGCTGGTGGGGTTCTTGATATTCTCGATGTGCCCCTTGATATCAGCCTCAACAGTTGAATACTCAAACACACGGTCGCAAGCTGCATCAAAGGTACAGTTCTCAAGTACCAGGTTCTGCGCATAGCACAACAGCTGCTCGCCTGCCAAATGACAGTTAACCAAACGCACATTCTTAGAGTGCCAAGCCAAGTATTCGCCATCCAGTGTAGAGTCGTAGATAGTCACATTCTCGCACTCCCAGAACGAATCCTTAGTTACGATGTTAGCGTTGTGCACCTCAACATTCTTACAATATTGGAACACGTACTTAGCATCGCTCTCCAGACCGTCTACATAGATATTCTGCGAGAACATAAAGGGATAGGTACCTTCGTGCAGTTTCACGTTCTTCAGTTTCAAGCCATCCACCTTCCAGAAGGTTTCGTCGGCATCGTTAATCACCACGTTCTCCAGCTCCACATTCTTCATCTCACGGAAGAACTTTGGGCCATCAATCGTACAATCCTTCATCACCAAATCGTTGGTATACCAGATGGCCGAACGCGATCCAGGAGCGAAATAGCAACGTTCAATCTTAGCGCCATCAACATGCCACCAAGGATACTTACCATAAAATTTACTGTCGTAACATTCCATGTTCTGGCACTGCTTGATACCAGACTCACCGTCAACAATGACGATATTCTCCAACCTCAAATCATGGGTTGCAAACAGAGGTCTCTCACCTCCAAATTCCTGACCTTTAATCGTTTCCATTGCTTTATATATATTATTTGGGTGCAAAGATACAAAGAAAAATCCGTAATAAGTGTATACAAATTACGGATTCTATTACCCTTTTTAGGGTTTTTATAATTTAAAGAGAGAGAATTTACTTAGATGCCAGCAAATTGGCATTCAGAGGTTCCATCATTACCGCACGACTGGTAAGATACATGTTGTCGCGGGTCTCGTTCATCTTGTAGATCTTAACCGAAGTAAGGTTAGGAGCCTGCGAACGGTAGAGAGTTACCTGTGAGGGGATATCGTAGGTCTGCTTGTTAGCATTCCACTCGCTTACCTCTACGTTGTAACCATTCTTATAGTACTTATAAGTCAGGCGGCTGCTCTTCTGCCACTGCTGTGTGGCTTCATCCCAGCTCAACATCTCCTTGTTGGCAAGGCGACCCTGCTCATCGTATGCGTAACGATACTCTATCTTCTGAGTCTCATTCTGTTTGTCAGCTGCATGTGAGTTGACAGTGCTAAGACACATGCTGATAACCATTGCTGCTGTGATGATTGCTTTCATACCTCTATCGTTTTAAATTGTTATTTTATCTGTTTGACGTTGCAAAGGTACGAAAAGTTGCACGAGCATTAAGTTATTTGAATGTTATCATTAGGTTAAATCTGTTTAGCCTCCGAAAAATAGTACTTTCTCAGAGGCTTTTTAACCATATCGCCACTTACGTTAATCTCCTGCTGCAGCTTGATATCCTGCGATGATGCGCCTACCTTAATAATATACTTTCCTGGTTGGATGTTCCATTGGCGCTGACCATCATGGGTATAATAACCTAACTGCTCAGTATACATCTTAACGCTTATTTTCTTACTCTCACCGGGCTTCAGCGATACACGGGCAAAGCCCTGCAGCTGGATAGGACGAATGTGCTGACTCTTATCGGCAGGCGAGAGATAAATCTGCGCTACTTCATCGGCAGCTACCTTACCCGTGTTCTTTACATCGAAGGTTAGGTTAAAGCTCTCGTCGTTGGTAGTAACCTCGGGAGTAGCCTCCAAGTTAGCATACTCGAAGGTGGTATAACTCAGGCCGTAACCGAAGGGCCATGCAACACGTGCATCCTTCTCTGCTGTGTAGTTATAGCAGATGGGCTCATTAATCTCTACGTTAGGATAGCTAACAGACAGCTTAGCCGATGGCGATACCTTACCATACAGGATATCAGCAAGAGCGTTACCACCCTCCTCGCCAGGATACCAGGCCTGAATGATAGCCGCACATTTCTCGGCTAAGCCTGAGATAACCTGAGCTCTACCGCCAAACATCACCAATACCACAGGTTTGCCTGTCTGGATGAGTTCCTCAACAAACTGCTCCTGTTTACCAGGCAAGCGCAGCCCCTGACGATCGCGGTTCTCGCCACAAAGCATCACGTTCTCGCCCACGGCGGCAATAATCACATCGGCATCTTTAGCCATCTGCAGGGCTTCGGCCTTATCAGCCTTTTCGCCTGCATCTACCTTGCGGTGCAGCAACTCGTACTCCCAAGCACGAGCATCGCCCAGCTCACCATATTTAGTCTCAATCTCCTCTGTCCAATCGCAACCACGTGAGTACATCACATTCACACCCTCGGGCTTGTGGTTCTGCATACCCTCGAGCAGTTTTACGATATGGGGATTCTCCGACTTATAGTCGACCTTCTTCCAGAAGTACGACATGGCGGGATAGGTATAGTCGCCACACATGGCCCAGATAGAGTTGGCATTAGGACCAGTAAGGAGCACATTCTTCACATCCTTGAGAGGCAGCACACCATTGTTCTCCAACAGCACCACGCTCTGGGCAGCGATATCGTAGGCCGTCTGGCGCTCCTCGGGGGAATCAAGTTTGATATCCTCTTTCGAGTAGAGGTAAGCATCCTTATCGAACAGTCCCATACGGAACTTTGCACGCAGCACATTCTTCACGGCACGCTCAAGCACCTCGGGCTTCACCAGCCCTTTGTCGATAGCCTCCTGCAGGAGCTGATAGTTGGCACCAAAGGGGAAATCCACATCGTTACCACCATTGATGGCAGCGGCGGCTTTTTCTACTGCGCTGTCGATATTCGGAATCTGGTCGATAGCAGTATAATCGCTCACCACCATACCATCAAAACCAACATAACCGCGCAAGATGTCCTGCAGTATCTCGCTGTTGGCCACACACTTCGTACCATGCACTTCGTGATAGCCAGGCATTACAGCTACGCTACCAGCCAAACGTATCATGGTCTCGTGAGGCAACAGAATCTCTTCCATCATCTCCTTCTCGTCGGCATCGCCGCCACCGCCATAACCTAAGTAGTGCTTAGAGCAGGCGCCAACACCTTTCTTCAAGTCGCCCTGCTGCAAGCCGTTTACAAAAGCGGTACCCATCACAGCCGACAGGTAGCCATCCTCGCCATACGACTCCTCCAAGCGATTAAAGCTGGGGGTGCGACATACATCCACCATTGGCGACAGGGCAAAGATACCACCCATCTTACGCAGCTGCGTACTGGTCTGACGTGTCTTCAGTTCTGCTAACTCGGGGTTGAACGAACCAGCCTGACCAATCTGTTGGGGATAGATGGTAGAACCTAAGGTATTGATACCCGAGAGCACCTCTTCGTGCAAGAGGGCTGGGATGCCGTTGGGTGTATTGTGCATCAGCCAATCCTGAATGGCCACAGCACGATCGCGCAATTCGTTTGGATCGCGCGGCTGCTGCATGCAGAACTGTGAGAAATGACCAATACCATAAGGAATCAGTTCCTTACACTTGGCTGTATCCAACTTGCCATCAGCATCAAAGAGTTCGTCCATATACATACTCTTCAACTGGGCGATGCGCTCCTCCTGAGGCATCTTTTGGTAGAGTTCATCAATTTTCTGTTCCATGTCGGTTGCTGTGTTACAACTTGTAATGAGTGCAGTAAGTGCCATCATGGCCCAACTGCCAATAGTCTTAAGTTCTTTCTTCATCAGAATATACCTTATATATTATTATTTAGTCTCGTACCATTTCTTCAGCACGTAGAAGGCCAGTTTCTTCTCGCCCTTATCGCTTACCAAGCCTTTACGGTTGTAGTAGTCCTGCACACCAGGCAGTACACGACGAGGCGAACGGAAGTCCTTCAGAATCCAAGGTGTGGTACCTGCCAAGCCCTCAATCTTATCGAGCATAGCGGTGTTCTCCTTATAGAGATTCTCCTGGAACTCCTCAGTCCAGCGTTGATTCTTAGCGCCATGATAGCCATAACGGGCGCCACCACCAAACTCGCTGATAATCACAGGTTTATTATAAGGAATCTCCCACTTCATCTTAGGTGCATCGTTTACATCGCGATACCAACCGATATACTGGTTAAAGCTTACAACATCTACATACTCATTCATGTTGTCGTTCAAACGGTTCACATAGTTCGACGCACCTGTTACCTCCATCGCCATCGAAATAAGGCGGGTGTTATCGAGTGTACGGGCATATTTGGCCAGACCACCTAAGAACTGATCACGCTCGGCAGAGTGTGGGGTTTCGTTGGCGATACTCCAGATAATCACATTAGCTCGATTATGGTTGCGGGCAATCATATCAGTAAGCTGCTGCTTGGCATTGGCAAAGGTATTGGGATTAGTCCAGGCGATAGTCCAGTAAACAGGAATCTCGCTCCATACCAGAATACCCATACGCTCAGCCTCGCGCACCATCTCCTCATGGTGAGGATAGTGGGCCAGACGCACAAAGTTACAACCCAACTCCTTAGCCCACGAAAGTAATGTGTGAGCATCCTCAACGCTGTTGGCTCGTCCACCACCATTCGGTTTCTCATTATGGATAGAGATACCCTTCAGGAAGATAGGCTTGCCGTTAAGCAGAATCTGCTTTCCACGTGTCTCGATGGTACGGAAACCAATCTCATCTGAAATGGTTGAATTATCCACCGTAAGATCTACACGATAGAGCTTTGGATTCTCAGGGCTCCAAAGCTGCAGTTTCTTGGCAGCCACCTTCAAGATGCCATGTACCTGTCCCCTGGCATCGGTGGTAAACTGCTTTTCCAACTTCAGCTCGGGGATATTAACAACCACCTTATGACTAGCCTCGTTGGCGCTTAACTGAGCAGAGAAAGTAATCTCTCTCACCTTGGCCTTATCAGCTGCCTTTGAGAGCTGCAGGTTGTAATCCTGCATATAAACCAATGGTACCTTTACCAGCTTAACATCACGAGTAATGCCACCATAGTTCCACCAGTCGAAAATCTGTGTGGGCACATCCTCGGCATGACGTTTGTTATCTACCTTTACGATAATGGTGTTCTCGCCTTTCTTCAGCAAGTCGCTGATATCATAGTTAAATGGGGTAAAGCCACCCACGTGGTGACCAGCCTTCTTACCATTTACCCACACATGGCAATCGTAGTTTACAGCGCCAAAATAAAGCAAGGTGCGGCATTCGGTCATAGGCACAGCCTGGAAACTTTTCTTAAACCAAACTGTTCCCTCGTAGAAGAACAGTTTTTCGTCTTGTGTATTCCAGTCAGAAGGAATCTTCATGGTAGGCGACTTATCAAAGTCGTACTCAATCAAATCCTCAGGCTTCTGGGGCTTGGCATTGATAAAGAAGCCATTGCGCATAGGATTCATACGATAATCGTAATAGCCCTCTTCCTGCACATCAACAATGTAGTTCCAGTCGCCATTGAGCAAACAATCCTCATAGGCATTAACATTCTGGATTAAAGGTAGCGCCTGATTAGCGGCTGAAGCTGCGAGCACACCGCTCGCAGCCAGCAACATAGTAGTTAGAAATTTTCTCATATCAGTTATTATTTGATAATTATTCCTCCATTGGGCTGGATAGTTACCTTGGCCTTGCCCTTCTTATCAACCTTCAGAGTACCCATCGTAGGCTCGCCTTTCTGGTTATCAACATAGACAGTTGGTGTCTTACCAGTCAACATCGAAAGATCGAGTGTGAGCTTGAGTGGCTCCTTCTGGGCATTCAAACCTGCGATATACCAATCGGCACCATGGCGACGGGCCAGTACCACATACTTACCAGGATAGCCAGCTATGAAACGGGTCTCATCCCAAGTAGTGGGCAGGCCCTTCAGGAAATCTAGTTCGAACTGTGGCAACTCCTGCAAGTTGTTAGGATACATGGCCACACACTGGATAGAAGTCTGGTTAGTGATACCAGAAGCCATCTCGAAGATATCGGTAGTCTTACGAGAGTGACGGCTCTTGTTGTCGCGACTCAGATACTTGTTCATAATCACGCCCCCCCAGTCGATCGAGGCCACAGCATTGCGGCAGAAAGGATGCAAAGTGAGGTCGAAAGCCTCGTGGATGGCAGCGCCCTCGCCAAAGAACACGTTCTCGCTGGCCAGCACAGCCTCAGAAGCAACATAGTTGGGGAACATACGCTCCCAACCGCGAGGCAGGGTGCAACCATGGAAGATAACCTGAATGCCGTAACGGTTGGCATCAACCATGATATCCTCGTAAAGCTGCAGGGTTTCCTGCTTGTCGCCACCAAAGAAATCAACCTTGATGCCCTTCACGCCAATCTGCTGCAGCCACTTAAACTCGCGGTTACGTGCCAACGAGGTATTCAGACAGTTACGTGGGCCCTGAGGGGCATCGTTCCAGTAGCCGTTTGAGTTATACCAAAGCATCAGCGATACGCCCTTGCTCTGAGCATATTTCGAAAGTTCAACCATACGATCGCGGCCTATCTGAGTATCCCAAAGGGCATCAACCAGACAGTACTCGTAGCCCATGGTAGAAGCAAGGTCGATCAGTTTCACCTGATCATCATAGTTGGTGGCACTATCCTGCCAGATAAGCCAACTCCAAGTATAGCGACCTGCCTTGTAATCGTAAGCAGGCTCGTAAAGCGGATCAACCACATCGTAGCTTACGGTTGTTTCAACGATAGGCTTCAGGGTTGAGCCTACGGTAATGGTACGCCAAGGAGTTTCGGCAGGCAACGACAGCGCTACAAACTCCGAACCAAAACCACCATTCTCGCCCTTATCGGGGAATGCGATGGTATAGCCTGTACCTGGCTGATAATCAGAAATATGTGTACCGCAATAAGCGCCGGTGGTACCCGTCTCACTTACCAATGCCCAACCATCCTGCAGGTGGAACAGACAAGGGAAGGTGTAGCCGCGACCGTAGTGCGACTTCTCGTTCAGCTGGCCATCAACGCTGTAACCCTCTTCGTAGCTGGGTTTGGTATTTGCCCAACCAGTGTTAGGACCAATCTGGGGTGTGATAAACGTGGTGGTGCCATCAGGGAAGTTAAAGCTGGTAGCCTCGCCAAAAACCAGCGCGCGCTGCATGCCACGTGGAGCTTTAGCAATACCATACTTAAAAGCCACATCGTTATCTGCCACCATAAAGGTAACGGTCATCTGCAACTTCTGTTCGTTCTCGAGTGTAAGTGTAAGTTTGTTGGCTTTGTAATCAATGTGCGAAGCCTTAACGGTACGGATATCATACTGCTTTGCAACAGCTTCGGTCTTGCTATCCACAATCTTCAAGCCCTGGGTTAAATCACCAATGCTGGTGTTAAGGCCTAAGTTTGATTTTGTAACCATCTGCTTACCGTCGAGCGATACGTGATAGGTAGCCTTGCCACCCTCATCGTTCACAGTAACTTCAAGATTTCCACTTGGTGATTTCACCTTTACCTCCTCTGCCCCGCAGAGACTTGTAGCCAACAAAGCGGCTACCAAAAAAACATTTCTGATCATAGTTCGTTAGAAAATATTGATATTTTGGTTGCAAAGATACGAATTAAATACGAGGGAAAAATCAACGTTTTTAAAAAGTTTGTTAAATAATTCTTCCGTCAAACAAGATTTCCTTACTTTTGCATTTATATAAAGTAGAAAAAGTTCAAAATGCCTATAATTATGAAGAAATATAGTTGCCTATGGATATGCTCCGCATTAATGCTGGTTCTGGGCATAAGCAGCTGTAACGATAGCAATGAAGACGTGAAAGGTATTGAGACAATCATACCATCAACACTTCTTCAAAAGGCTTTTTATATGGCTAAAGACGACACTCAACAACCCGTATGGCTGCAAGAGAAGATTGCAAACAATCCATACCTAAATGTTTATTTTAGCGACAAAAATGGCGGACACTATATTTTAGAATATCCCAACAGAACTCATACAACATGCGAACTTTACGATACGAACGGCAACCTTCAATCCCCTACGACGCAGCAGGCACTTGATGCGACTTTGTCAGCTGGTATCCCTTGGACATGTACGCATATTTATTCTTACCCCATAAAAGCAGGAACTGAAGAATGGAAGAGTCTAACCTCAAAAGAAAGAGTGGAAAAGCTACAATTATCTGAAAATCTGCTTGGAATTATGCGAACAGAAGACCTCATCAAGGTTTGTCTTGATTTTCCATATGCCACAGATTTCTATGCCTTCGATGATTACCAATCAGGATTTAAGTATATTTACAATGAGTTTAACGGTCTTCAGGAACTGATGAGCCGCAACGATTTGGCAGAACCATTCCTTTTGTTTCTCGACGTGAACTGGCAGAAAACAGAAATGATGAAAAGCCAAGAGGATTTAGTCAGAGGTGAATATACATTACTATCCATGATTTTCAAAATCATGCTTGCACAAGATGCCGTAATCAACCAGATGAGCAGAGAACAAATCCACCAGATGCTTGACCTTTGTATCAGGAATAATAATATTGAAACAACCCAGTCTGACTTTTGGGGAGCTTGGCACTCTGAGGGCACCTGGTATATCTACACCAAAGTCATCAAAAACAAAGGCGGATTCCTGTTCAAAGATGACAGAGAGATTAGGATGTTTAATGACTATATAGAGAAACCTATACCATACCTATATAAAGAAGGAGAGAATATGTAAAGACTTTCAGATAATTAATACCAGCACCAGTACTTATAAGCAAAGACTACAGTCGTCCCACTAAAGCTTCACTATGGCGGCTTCTACTTTTGCGACCATATTCCAGCCGCATTCAAATAAATACGAAAATATTCGCATATTGCCTACATGCCTACATAAAATTGCTCAAAACAACTGTGTTTTTGGGCGTTTTTATGTAGGCATGTAGGCTAACTGCGAACTTTTAAGCGGCGATAAACATAAATAGTACTTGCAAAACAACCATACGAGTGGATGGTTAGCTTGTCGCCTTCTACTCTTAATGTTGTACCTCCAGTACTTTGCGAGTAATCGATATCGGGGTCGTAACACAAATAATAACTATCATCCCCCAGATTTGTTGGCTTAAGCCAATAAGGCATCTCACTTATCTGTTCGCCATCCACAATGGTAACAACTGTGCCATCACTTCTGAATTCCATGATGCTGTTGGTCTCGACAGGCATACTTTGGGTCGACGGATAGAAGCCGTCTATCCGCTCAACTAATTGCCAGCTACCTACAACCGACTTTTTTACAGACGAAAGTCCATCGTCGCTACTACATCCGCATAAAGCCAATAACAAGATGGCTAATGAAAAAACTGTCTGTTTCATATTTCTGTTTTTTTGGTTAGTCCATAACATTCTCTACAGTACGTTTCATCACAATATTCTTCTTTTCAAGCTTGGGATAAAGACGCCAAAAGTAGATGTCGATGATAGCTTGAGTTGCAAATCCACCAACGTGGTGAAGCAACTTGGTTTGCAGCTCATAATAAGATTTTTTGTCTTTGAGAGTGATCTCGCCAAGCGAGAACGATCCGTCATTGCCCCAGGTTCGACCGATAAGTAGCGTATATTTACTAAAATCTACATCGGGGAGCGGCTTACTACCCATATAGGCTTGCTGAAACTCCTGACGGCTATTGATCATCAAACATATTTCTTTGTCATAATCGCCATGTTCAAAAAAGGTTTTATATTCGTTACCTTGGCCGTCCCAATAAGGAGCATGCAGTTCTTCTTGGAAGAATGAGGCCAAAGGGTCGGAAGGGTCTGTTTCTGGTTTCCCCCATTGATTGTAAACCTCGCCACCACGCACACCATCATCGTTACTGATACCTATTATGCTATCGTCGTCACCTCCACAGCCCATTAATGTTGAGCCAACAAACGCTGCAACAACTATGATTATCAGCGTCATTGTAATCATTTCTATAGTTCGTTTCATACCGTTTGGTTGTTATATGATCGAATGTTATTTTATTCTTAGAATGCAACAATAGGAAGAATCTTGCATAGCGAGGTGTTTATTTAACAAACTTTCATTATTCACCCGGTCTAGTTACAAAAGTATGTTAAAGTTTAAGGTCTCAATACAACGTTTTGCTTGTTTTTGCATTTAATACTTAGAACATAGTTCTAAAATGCATCAACCTAAAGATTATTGTGTATCTATAAAGACGTGAAAAAAGAATTCAGAACTGATCGCGACTGGTATCTGGCAGGCGTGCAGATGACAGAGAGATTAGGATGTTTGATGACTATATAGAGAAACCTATACCATACCTATGAATATGTAAAGACTTTCAGATAATTAATACCAGCACCAGTACTTATAAGCAAAGACTACAGTCGTCCCACTAAAGCTTCACTATGGCGGCTTCTACTTCTGCGACCATATTCCAGCCGCATTCAAATAAATACGAATAAAATATTCGCATATTGCCTACATGCCTACATAAAATTGCTCAAAACAACTGTGTTTTTGGGCGTTTTCGTGTTGTCTAAGCCTACATAAAGCCCCACAAAAGCCTACATGCTGCCTACATATTTTTGCTGTTTATCAGGAAGACAAACGGCATTTTCTGTTTTTGTAGCAAACTTTTATCTTAGTACTCGCAGAAAAATTCTCTAGAGAATTTAGAGCTTTGCTAGGGAGGTAGCAATTTTTAGTACGGCACTTAGCCAATAATTCTCTAGAGAATTTTACAACCACCTTTAATACTAAACATTACAAGTGCGCCGAAAAGTAACTTCTTGCACAGCAATAAGCCACTTCTTGTGCCTTAAGAAGTTACTTTTTATACATCGAAAAGCTACTTTTCGCGGCTTTCACGTAGGCTACATGTAGGCTTTTGTGGGGCTTTATGTAGGCTTAAAATCATGCAAAGTGTTGTATATTAATGATTTATACAAAAATCATGTAGGCATGTAGGCAATTTGCAATTATTTTATACGTTTAAGTATAAATGTAGCTGGCACATGATCGCAGGTATAGACGCCATAATAGTGAAGTTTTAGTCGAGTACTTGAAACTTCATAACCGAACGGCACTTCATCAATCTTAAGAACAGGATAGTTAGAATAAGTAGCTTCTTCGGCAGGCACAAGAGACAACTTGATTGGTGTACTCGGAGTTGATGCGCTTTCCTCATCCTCTGGGAACAGAATGGTTCCATCTCCTTTAATCTCAATCGTATAATCTTTGGGAATATCCTTTTTCCACGCCTGTCCATTATCACTTAGTGATCCAGGCCCATCCTGAACCTCAAGCAATTGCCATCTGCCAAAGAGGCCCTCCCCCTCAAACTCATCACTCGAACAACCAACCATAATGATGGTTAGCAGCATAACAGCAAGAACCTGCAAAAAACAACTCTTCTTCATAACGATAGGTTTTTATTTGTAACTGATTAAATAATGCAGAAAAGACAGAAACATTGCATAACAGCACAAAAGTTTAACATTCTTTTATAATCCGATTCCCGAAATATATACTAATTTATTTTGTATTTATCCCGATTTACACTATCTTTGCAGGCGGTTATGCATAAAAACAGGTATAAATACGTGTCGATAGTGAGTGCAGTAGCAGTTTTGCTACTGCTAGCGCTGTATATGTGGATGACCTATCGCTCCGTAACCAAAGACCTAACGGAACGTGCTGGTCATCAGCTTACCTGGGCTATGTTCTACGAGAGTTATACCCGCGCAGATATTGTAACTAAAGGCGATACATTAAGCTTGTCAGATGCTCGACGAAATCTTTCGTTAGCCTCATCAGTAGAAGGTATGAACGATGCACTAAGCAGCAAATACCATTCAGAGATTTCGCTCGATACAGTAGCTCTATATGCCGACTCGCTGCTCAGCGTAGCGGATATTAACCGTAATTTTACCATTTTAGAGGTAGATTCGAACAGAAATGTACTCAGGCGTAATAACGATTACAACACATCGTGGTCGCTGGTAACACAACCCATCAGCATTCGCCGCGACCAATCACGAGCCATACAGTTAGCACTTAACAACCCCTACCCAGAATTGGCCCAGAAACTGAGTCCACTCTTCTTGTTAAGTGCCTTTATTCTTGGTTTCTTTGCAATCATTATTGTGCAGCTGTTGAAGTTTATTACCGAGCAGGAGCAGATGGCCGAGTTGCGTAACGACTTCTCGTACGCGATGGTTCACGACATGAAATCGCCGCTTTCATCGATAATTATGGGTGCACACTTCCTGCATAGCGGTAAGGTTGACGACAAGCCACAGATTAAAGAAAAGTACTATACCATCATAGAAGAAGAGGCAGAGCACCTGTTGGCCCTCGTCAACAAGCTACTCACCATCTCAAAGCTAGAGAACAAAAAGCTGATTCTAAACAAGTGGGACATTGATATAGAACCAATAATTGCCGATTTAATCGAGAAAGCAAAGGCCAAAGCCGACAAGCCTCTCGAGATTATCACCGACCTGAAAATAAGGAATGTGCTGGCCGATGAGCAATACCTTACAGAGGCTATTGCCAACCTGCTGGATAACGCCATTAAATACTCGAAGGACGAAATAAAAATCAAGATTTCATCGATAGATACCGACAAAAATGTACTCTTAAAGGTACGCGATAATGGTATAGGCATCACCAAGGAAGAGCAGCAGATTATCTTCGACAAGTTCGGTCGTGCTGCCATCCACGAAAAGAACCGCAAAGGCGGTGTATCCGGATTCGGCTTAGGTCTGAACTATGTCGATCAGGTTATGCAAGCCCATGGCGGCAAGGTGACGGTATCAAGTGAGAAAGACAAATTTTCAGAGTTTACACTTTATATCCCAAAGAACGTATGATCAAGTTATTGTTAGTTGAAGACGACGAATCACTCGCTTACATCGAGAAGACAGGTCTGGAAGACATTATTGGTGGCTACGAAGTAATTACCGCCAAGAATGGTAAAGAAGGTGTGAAAGTTTGGGAGGAAACACATCCCGACGTGATTATATCAGATATCGACATGCCCGTGATGAACGGATTCGAGATGGTGGAGCGCATCCGTGAGACGGATGGCAACGTGATTATTATCTTTACATCGGCCCTCACTTCGCCCAACGATGTAAAGGCCGGTTATCGCTTAGGCATCAATAACTATGTAAAGAAGCCCTTCGTACCAGAGGAGTTAGACGCTCATATCCAAGCGCTTATGAAGATGCGTGGTGGCGCCAAGACTCAGAACGAAACAAGCCACTACAAACTGGGCAAATTCACGTTGGATGCCAATCACGCCACTCTTCGCAACGACGAAACAGGCGAGGCACAGACCATCACCCAGCGAGAGGCTCAGATACTGCAGCTGCTGGCCGAGAACAAGAATAACGTCGTACGCAGAGAGGCCATCCTGAGCCGATTCTGGAACACAGAGGACGATTACTTCGCCAGTCGTTCGCTCGATGTATTCGTCAATAAGCTCAGAAAGGTATTGGCCGACGAGCCAAAGATTACGTTGAAAACAGTTAGAGGCATCGGACTCCAGTTATTAGTCAACGCGTAAGCGCAAGCAAAGGTTTAATCGATAGGTTTGTAAGGTTCCATCGGATGAACAGCCAGATACAAACCTGGTAGAACCAAGATTATACCAATCAAGAGCCACCATCCGCTTGAAGGAATACCTATCAGGCATAATGTAACCACCCAAAAAGCCACATCACCTATAATAATAGGTATCACACTACGGGTATACTCATAAACCAACGCCTGGAGTTGGGCCATCATCATGGAGACAATCATCAACATGAAGTTGCCATCAAGCATACTTATAAGAGCCATAATCAAGCCGTAAACCAAAATTACGACTTGAGGGCGATGTTTCCACTCTAAGATTTCGCGAATCACGGCACCATAGATAATCAGATCGGCAGTAGCCTCAACAACAGCTATTACCAGTATAGAGAATACAGGATGGTGCTGCATCCAAGCATACGACTCAATCATGAATTCATCGCGCCAACCCCTCTCGATTGCTACATCATTCATCGCAGCAAAGAATACCGCCATACCAGCCATCGAAATAATCATACCTAAAAAAACCTTCCAACGGATGGGCTTAGGAATACGACCAATGGTATAACTGGCAAAATTATTCTTAAGGAATACGCAATTAAGAATCAGACAAAGTATCAGCGCTAAAGCAGAACCAAGACACGCCATATAAGTCATAGAAGACATATCACCAGCCTCGATTACTTTAGATGCTCCGATGAAACCTAAAACAAATCCACAGATAGCACCACCAACGAACATCACAAACAATGTGATGCCCAATGCTAGCAGTAGATACATCATAGCCTTCTTCATCGTCTTTACACTTTTTCTTTCCGAGTGCAAAGGTACGACGAATTTCTTAAAGTAAGATAAAACAGTACGTTATCTTTAGGTTAAATCTTTTTTAACTTACTTTTCCTTATAAATAACATTATTTGCACCACTGGTAATCTTCAGTGCCTCAGGATGTTCCTTGATAAACGAGTCGATATGGCGCACACGCTTCTCCTCAAGGATTTCGTCAACTGCAATCAAGATACCCGTCTCCTCCACATCGCCAAAACCGTAGTTGATGGCTGTACCAAAGAGCTTCATGGTTGGCGACAAGCTCATATAAGCGTTAACCAATGGTGGAATATTGTAACCTAACTTACGTATTTCGCCATTCAGCACACGATAGTCGTCCTTGAACGATTTGCCACCAAAAAGCGACTCAAACTCTTTAGTATCAGTCTCCAATTCAAGCGGTTTCATCGGTATTATCAACTTCTCTTTGTCGTCAAAATGCTTCTTCAAGAAGTAGAGAATCATATCGCGTCCTTTTCGGATATACGATGGATACATAGTCATCTTGCCAAAGAAATACTTTACGTTGGGTTTGATAACTGTAAGAGCTCCAAGTCCATCCCAAAGATTATCGAGCGCAAACAAACTCTTGGCACCCATACGCGAACTCTGATAAGGGAGAGAAACAAATGAGCGTCCGAGTTCGATAGTCCAAGGCGCATAATCCTTTATAAACTTATCTGAGAAGTGGAACATATGACTGGTAGCCAGGATGGGCTGTCCCTTTTCATCATAGTCCCAATCGGTACCAAGCAGATAACGGTAGCCACCGATAATCTCCTCAGCCTCAGGGTTCCACACGATTAGCTGCTTGTAGCAGTTGTCACAAGTATCAAATTCATCGATATCCATCGATTTGCCAGTACCTCCGCCAGCTTCACGAAATGCGATCTCACGCAATCGTCCAATCTCTTTCATAACATTGGGCGCGTTGTGAGCCGTAATGATATAAATTTCATTATGACTCTTGTTCGTCATACGCAGCTGACGATCTGGAGTGAGTTCACTCTTGAGTACCTCTTTGGCAATTGGCTGGATAATTTCCTGTTCCATTTCTCTCTACTTAAAAGTTTATAGTTTATAGACTTGCTCTCTTACAAATTCTGCCCATTCCATCGACGATTTCGACTTGTCAAACGTCTGCCAGGGGATAGGCTTACCAATCTTAATTTCGAAGGTCTTATGCACATTTTTGTACATTTCATCGACCAAAAACAGCATAGCCAAGTTAAAAGGCAGATGCTTATCGCTGAAGTTTGCCAAGCGATAAAAGAACTTGCTGTTCTCGCCGCTAAAGTGGATGGGCACCACATCGCGCTGATACTCCACACTTTTCGAAATGAAGGTCTTTTTCCAAGGAATATCCCGAATCACGCCATTCTTCTTACGAGAACAGATGCCCGCAGGGAACATCAGCATATGGTTATCGCTCTTGAAACCAGCCTCAACCATTGCAGGAAAGTTACGACTCTGGCTACCCGTTTTATTGATAGGGATGCAGAGTGGTGCCAAACCTGGCAGATTCATCAGCAGATCGTTTACCAGATAACGGAATCGTCCCTCATAAAAACGACCAATAATAGCACCGAGTGCTACACCATCTTCGCCACCCAACGGGTGATTACTTACAAAAGTATATAATTTGCCATCGTTTGGATCGGGCAGATTCTCCTTACCAACGATGTTCAGCGTCATGTCGAGGTATTTTACACATTCCTCTAACCACTCTACGCCAACCTTATCCTTACTCTCCCACAGAAAAGCGTTTACCTGATCCTGGTGGGCTATTTTCTTAAGCCAACTTACCAAGAAACCGGGCACAAACTTAGCCTTTGCGCCCATCTTCCCCTGAAGGATTTTTTCTATGTCTATCGTACGCTCTGTTACGGTTGTCATTTCTCCCATTTACTTACAAGTTGCAAAAATAGCACATTTCTTTGAATAATGAGCAAAAAATGAAGAAAAAACTTAGTTTTTAAATGTATTTAGGACACAAGAGGGGGGAAAATCAACAAAAAAAGGTTAAATTTGAAAAAAAGTGGGGAATTGTGGTGTAGAGTGGGGAAAAATGCGTAACTTTGCGGCAAATTTCTTTTTAAATATGTACGCATGCGTTTTATAGGTAATACAGAGGCAAAGATCGACGCTAAGGGAAGAGCTTTCCTGCCAGCCGTTTTCCGCAAGGTGCTGCAAGCATCTGGCGAGGAGAATCTGGTACTCAGAAAAGACGTCTTCCAGAATTGCTTAGTACTCTATCCTGAAAGCGTATGGAACGAGCGTCTTGATCTTCTGAAGTCGCAACTAAACCCATGGAAGCAAGCCCACCAGCAGATGTTCCGTCAGTTTGTATCGGAGGCCGAAGTTGTTACGCTTGACGGTAATGGTAGATTTCTTATCTCTAAGCGCTTGCTGAAGGTAGCCGAGATAGAGCAGGACATCCAGTTTATTGGTCTGGACAACACTATCGAGCTATGGGCGCCCGAGCGATTAAAGCAGACAATGAAGACTGAAGAAGAATTCGGTATCGAATTTGAGAACATGATGAATAACGGTGAAACTTTATGATTACCACTGCTGAAACATACCATGTACCCGTGCTTCTCAATGAGAGCATAGACGGACTTGCCCTCAAGTCTGGCGGCATTTACGTAGACGTTACCTTTGGCGGTGGCGGTCATAGTAAGGAAATACTGCGCCGACTCGATGAAAAGGCACATTTATACAGTTTCGATCAGGACCCTGATGCCGAGAAGAACATTGTAAACGACAATCGTTTTACATTTGTACGCAGCAACTTCAGATACCTGAAGAACTGGATGCGCTATTACGGTGTGGATTATATCGACGGGTTATTGGCCGACTTAGGTGTATCGAGCCATCACTTTGATGATGAAACACGTGGCTTCTCATTCCGGTTCGATGCTCCGTTGGATATGCGTATGAACAAACGCGCCGGAGCCACAGCTGCCGAGATACTAAACACCTACGATGAGGAGCAGTTGGCCGATATTTTCTACATCTACGGCGAGCTGAAGAATGCTCGCAAGATTGCCTCGGTTATCATCAAGACACGTAATGAGAAGAAGATTGAAACCACAGGCGACTTGATGAGCGCCACCGAAAAACTCTTCCAACGAGAACGCGAGAAGAAAGAGATGGCCAAGATGTTCCAGGCCCTTCGCATAGAGGTGAACCACGAGATGGACGCCCTAAAGGAGATGCTGAACGGAGCCAAAGACTTGCTCGGCGAGGGAGGTCGCTTATCGGTTATCACTTACCACTCGTTGGAGGACCGCATTGTAAAGAATATGATGAAAGCCGGCAATGTAGAGGGAAAAATCAAGCAGGACTTCTTTGGTCGCATCGAAGCTCCTTTCCGTCTGATTAACAACAAGGTCATCGTACCCAGCGAGGAGGAACAGCAGCAGAACCCTCGCAGCCGTAGCGCCAAACTGAGAATTGCCGAGAAAATTTAAGAAAGAAAATGGAGAACAAAGAGGACATAGAATTACTGGTTGAAGCTGCCGAAGTAAAAGAGCACGCCAAGAAGACCATCCAGAAGATTAAGGAGAAGGTGAAGGAGGAAGACCCCAAGCTCACCCCAGCACTAAATCTGAGGACTATTCTTGGTGGCGATTTCTTGACAGCCGATATGGTGCGCCGCCAGATTTGGCTGATAGTACTCATGGTAGTATTCACCATCGTCTATGTAGCCTCAAGATACCAGTGCCAGCAGGATCTGATTACCATCGACAAACTGGAGAAGGAGCTGCTGCATGCCAAATACAAGGCTTTATCAAGCTCAAGTACCCTGACAGAGAAATGCCGTGAGAGTCATGTGCTGGAGGCATTGAAGCAGAACAAAGACTCGTTACTGCACATTTCCGACCAGCCACCATATATTATTAATGTACCAGAATAAAGAAACGAAATGAGTAAGTTCAATAGCGATAAAGTCATGCCGCGCTACTTCGTCATAGCAGTAGTACTCACGCTGATTGGTTTTGCCATAGTGGGCAAAGCCATGTACATCATGACTGCCAAGAAAGATTATTGGACTCAAGTGGCCTCACGACTCAAGCGCGATAGCGTAACTGTTAAGCCTAATCGTGGAAACATTCTGAGTTGCGACGGTCAGCTGATGGCCAGCAGCATACCAGAATATAAAGTATATATGGATTTCCAGGCAGGTGCTGAAGATTCTACTGGCGTACATAAGCGCGACTCCATCTGGGCTGCCGAGATTGATTCTATTTGCTATGGTCTGAACCAGATATTTCCTCAGAAGTCGGCCGCCGAATTCAAGGCGCATCTGTTGGAGGGTAAGCGTAAGGTAATGAAGAACGGCACTGTAGGTGCCCGCCACTGGGCTATCTGGCCTCGCCGTATTGATTATAACACTTTCTGCGAAGTACACGAACTGCCCATCTTTAGAGAGAAACTGTATAAAGGCGGTTTCCACTGGGAGACCTTCAATTCACGTCGTAAGCCATTCGGCACCTTGGCCCAACGTACCATCGGTGAGATGTACGGTGCAAAAGATAGTGCCAAGAATGGTCTGGAGCTATCCTTAGACACACTATTGCGTGGTAAGAACGGTTTGATGCACCGCCGTAAGATTCTGAGCAAGTACCTCGATATCCCTGTATTGTCGCCCGAGGATGGTGTTGATGTAGTAACAACCATCGATGTTGGCATGCAGGATTTGGCCGAGCGTGCTTTAGTAGATGAACTGAAGGAGATTAACGGTGAAATGGGTGTTGCCATTCTGATGGAAGTGAAGACTGGTGACGTAAAAGCCATTGTAAATATGACCCGTGGATTGGACGGCAACTATTACGAGATGGTGAACAACGCCATCAGCTACCGTTGCGAACCTGGTTCGGTATTCAAGGTAGCCTCGTTCCTGGTAGCCCTCGACGACGGCGTCATCGACACCACAATGACAATCCCCACAGGTTGCGGTGTAATGGAAATGCACGGTCGCCCCATGAAGGATCACAACTGGCGACGTGGCGGTTATGGCACCATCAATGTAGCACGCGCCCTTGAGGTGAGCTCGAACATCGGCGTAAGCTACCTAATTGACAAGTACTACGGTCACAACCCCAAGAAATACGTAGAGGGTCTATATAGAATAGGTATACACGAAGACCTGAAGTTGCCCTTGGTGGGTTATCATCCCCCTATGATCCGTATGCCGGACACCAAGACTACCGACAGATCAAAGTACTGGAGTAAGACCACCCTACCCTGGATGAGTATCGGTTACGAAACCCAGATAGCACCTATCAACACCGTGGCTTTCTATAATGCGATAGCCAACAACGGCAAGATGATGCAGCCACGCTTTGTGAAGCAACTGATGAAGAACGGCGAGGTTATTCGTGAGTTCGAACCTGTAGTGCTGAAAGAGCGCATTGCCAAACCACAGACCATCAAGACCATGCAGACCATTCTGGAACACGTGGTTAGTCAGGGTCTGGGTAAGAAGGCTGGCTCTAAATCATTCAAGGTGGCAGGTAAGACAGGTACAGCCCAGGTGGCCGACCAATTTGGTAGTTACCACTCAGGTGTTACCCGTTACTGGTTGAGTTTCGCAGGTTTCTTCCCTGCCGACAACCCACGCTACACTTGTATCGTCTGCCTCAAAAAGTCGGGCCTTCCCGCATCTGGTGGTGGTATGAGCGGTGTAGTATTCCACCATATTGCCGAAGGTGTAATGGCGCAGAGCCTGAAGCGTAGCGTGGATGATGCCCGCGATTCACGCTCATCGTTAACACCAGCTGTGAAGAAAGGCGACAGTCAGGCAGCCAACTACGTTTTGGCCAGTCTGAAGACCAAGGCCCAGGTGCCCAACAATCACGAAAGCAACAAGCACACCGTACCCGATGTAACTGGCATGGGTGCCAAAGATGCCGTTTATCTGTTAGAGAGCCGTCATATCAAGGCGCGAATCAAAGGACGAGGAAAAGTTAAGTCACAAAGTATCCACGCCGGCTCGGCTGTCAAGCACGGAATGGTGTGCGAACTCATTTTAGATTAATATATATAATAAGGTATAAGCATATGAAGTTAAATGAACTGCTCAAGAATGTAGAGGTACTCAACACGCTGGGCGATGTTGATGTAGAGATTACGGGTGTGAACATCGATTCACGTCGTATTGAAGCTGGTCATCTGTTTGTAGCCATCCCTGGCACCGTAACCGATGGACACAAGTTCATTCCAAAAGCCATTGAGTTAGGAGCTACTGCTGTATTGTGCGAGACATTGCCAGAGGAACAGGATCCTAAAGTAACATTCGTTCAGGTAGCATCTACGGAGGGCTGCGTTGGCGAGGTTGCCACCCAATTCTATGGCGACCCATCGCGTAAACTCAAACTGGTAGGAGTAACAGGTACTAACGGCAAGACCACTATCGCCACCTTATTATATAATATGTTCCGTAAGTTCGGACATAAGTGCGGTCTGCTGTCAACCGTTTGCAACTACATCGAGGACGAGGCTATACCTGCCGATCATACGACTCCCGACCCCATCGAGCTGAACCGTTTGCTGGCTCAGATGGTAGATGCTGGTTGTGAGTATGCCTTCATGGAGTGCTCGAGTCATGCCATTGCACAGAAGCGTATCGGCGGACTGAAATTTGCAGGTGGTTTATTCACCAACCTGACACGCGACCACTTGGACTATCACAAAACCTTTGAGAACTATCGCGATGCCAAGAAGGCTTTCTTCGATGGTTTGGAGAAAGATGCCTTTGCCATTACCAATGCCGACGACAAGAACGGTATGGTGATGGTACAGAATTGCAAGGCTAACATTAAGACCTATTCTACCCGAACCATGGCCGATTTTAAGGCTAAGATCATCGAGTGCCACTTTGAGGGTATGTATCTCGACATCAATGGCAAGGAGGTTGGCGTGCAGTTTATCGGTAAGTTCAACGTCAGCAACCTGTTGGCCGTTTATGGCGCAGCTGTAATGTTAGGCAAGAAGCCCGAGGATATCCTGCTCATTATGAGTACGTTGAAGAGTGTAAACGGAAGATTGGAGCCTATCCACTCACCCGAGGGTTATACCGCTATTGTCGACTATGCCCACACGCCCGATGCCTTGGAGAATGTGCTCAATGCCATCCACGAAGTGCTGAACGGCAAGGGCAAGGTTATCACTGTATGCGGTGCCGGAGGCAATCGCGATAAGGGCAAACGCCCCATCATGGCTCAGGAGGCCGTCAAGCAGAGCGACAAGGTCATTATCACCTCCGACAACCCCCGCTTTGAGGAGCCTCAGGATATCATCAACGATATGTTGGCTGGCCTCGACCAGAAGCAAATGAAGAAGGTGCTGAGCATTGTCGACCGTCGTGAGGCTATCCGCACCGCCTGCATGTTGGCCGAGAAGGGCGATGTTATTCTGATTGCCGGTAAGGGACATGAGGACTATCAGGAAATTAAGGGTGTAAAGCACCACTTTGATGACAAGGAAGTAGTAAAGGAAATTTTTAACTCATAATCATACCAACTATGTTATATTATCTGTTCAGATTTCTCGACCAGTACGATATACCTGGATCACACATGTGGGCGTACATCTCATTCCGCTCACTACTCACGCTCATCCTGTCGCTGCTCATTTCAGCATGGTTTGGTGAGAAGTTTATCAAGTGGATGAAGCGCCGCAGCATTTTTGAGACCGAGCGCGATCCAAGTATCGACCCATTCGGTGTCGAGAAGAAAGGTGTGCCCACCATGGGTGGTATCATCATCATCGTGAGCATCCTCATCCCTGTATTGCTCTTCGGTCGTATCCGCAACACCTACCTTATCCTGATGGTTATCACCACCGTATGGTTAGGTTTCCTAGGATTCCTGGATGACTATATCAAGATTTTCAAGCGCAACAAAGAGGGTCTGAAAGGCAAATACAAGATTGTTGGTCAGGTAAGTATCGGCTTCATCGTTGGTCTTACACTTTGGCTCAGTCCTGATGTAGTGGTTCGCGAGAATGTGAACGTTAGACAGCAGAATCAGGAGATTGTGGTAAAACACAACAAGGAGGCAGTAAAATCGTTACAGACCACCATTCCGTTTATCAAGAACCACAACCTCAACTACTCGAACGTTATGGCGTTCTGCGGCAAGTATAAGGTTGCAGCAGGCTGGATTATCTTTGTATTTATCACTATCTTTGCCGTTACAGCCGTATCAAACGGCGCCAACCTTAACGATGGTATGGATGGTATGTGCGCAGGAAACTCAGCTATAGTCGGAGTGGCACTTGGCATCTTAGCCTATGTGTCATCACACATCGGCTATGCCTCATACTTCGATATTATGTATATCCCTCACTCTGAGGAGTTGGTAGTATTCCTTTGTGCCTTTGTTGGAGCCATGATTGGTTTCCTTTGGTACAATGCCTACCCCGCCCAGGTATTCATGGGCGATACCGGTTCGCTAACTATCGGTGGTATCATCGGTGTGGCCGCTATCATCATCCACAAGGAGTTGCTGTTACCTATCCTGTGCGGCATCTTCTTTGTCGAGAGTCTGAGTGTAATTATCCAGACCCAGTGGTTCAAGTTCATGAAACACAAGGGTCAGCGTGTGCGCGTGTTCCGTGCCACACCTATCCACGACAATTTCCGTAAGCTCGACTCACAACTCGATGCTACAAGTAGATATATTCTGAAGGGCTGGCCCCATCGTCCGTTCCACGAGTCGAAGATTACTATCCGATTCTGGATTACATCTATTATTCTGGCCGCCCTCACCATCATTACATTAAAGATGCGTTAAACAAGTATATGAAAAGGATTGTAATTTTAGGAGCAGGAGAAAGTGGCGCAGGAGCTGCTGTTCTCGCTAAGAAAGAAGGTTTCGATGTGTTTGTTTCAGACATGTCGAAGATTGCCGACAAGTACAAGAAACAGTTAGACGCTCACCAAATTGAGTGGGAGGAAGGTCAGCACACAGAAGAGAAAATCCTGAATGCCGACGAAATCATTAAGAGTCCTGGTATTCCCGATACCGCTCCCATGATTCAGAAGATCATTGCCAAAGGTATCCATATCATCAGCGAAATTGAGTTCGCTGGTCGCTATACCAATTCAAAGATGATCTGTATCACAGGTTCTAATGGTAAAACCACCACTACCTCGCTCATCTACCATATCTTTAAGGAGGCTGGCTACGATGCTGGTTTGGCAGGTAACATCGGTAACTCACTGGCTTTACAGGTGGCCGAGGATCCACACGAATACTACATCATCGAGCTCAGCTCATTCCAGCTCGATAACATGTACGATTTCCGTGCCGACATCGCTATTCTGCTGAATATCACACCCGACCATCTGGATCGTTACAACTTCGAGATGCAGAACTATGTGGATGCCAAGATGCGTATCATCCAGAACCAGACAGATAAGGACGCCTTCATCTACTGGGCCGACGATCCCATCATCAAGCGCGAATTAGAGAAGTACGATATCCACTCTATCCAGTACCCATTCTCTGAACTGAAAGAGAAAGGCGTGATTGGTTACATCGAGGAGGGCCAGTATAAGATTGAGAAACCCGAGCCATTCAACATGGAGCAGGAAAGTCTGAGTCTTACAGGCAAACACAACATCTACAACTCGCTGGCTGCCGGTATCGCTGCCGACATTGCAGGTATCAAGAAAGAAGAGATTCGCAAAAGTCTGAGCGACTTCCCTGGTGTTGAGCACCGCTTGGAAAAGGTATGTACCGTTCGTGGCGTGCAGTATATCAACGATTCAAAGGCCACCAACGTAGATGCCTGCTGGTATGCCCTCGAGGCTATGAAGACCAAGGTAATCCTCATTATCGGTGGTAAGGACAAGGGCAACGATTACGAACCCATCAAGCCATTGGTCAAGGAGAAGTGTTCGGGCATTGTGTACTTAGGTGCCGACAACCAGAAGCTGCACGACAACTTCGACAACTTAGGTATTCCAGTTCGCGACACTCACTCGATGAAGGAGTGTATGGAGGCTTGCTACGAGATGGCAAAGCCAGGCGAAACCGTATTGTTAAGCCCCTGCTGTGCTTCGTTCGACCTCTTTAAGAATATGGAGGATCGCGGCGAGCAGTTTAAGACAATAGCAAGAAGTCTGTAAAGAATGAACAAGAAAATAGGCAACATCTTTAAAGGAGACAAGGTCATCTGGATGGTATTTTTCTTCCTCTGTATGATCAGTATAGTCGAGGTATTCTCAGCCTCGAGTAACCTGACGTACAAGAGTCAGAACTACATGGGCCCTATCGTGTTCCACACCGTCACCATCATATTGGGTGCAGTGGTAGCGGTAGTTACCCTTAACATCCCGTGCCGTTACTTCAAGCTGATGACGCCTTTCTTACTCATCATCACCGTAGTACTTTTGCTATGGGTACTGGCGGCAGGCGAACGAACCGGCGATGCCAGCCGATGGATTAATATCTTCGGCTTAACGTTCCAGCCGTCCGAGATTGCCAAAGGCACCATTGTGCTGGCCACAGCCCAGATTCTGAGTGCCATGCAACGCGAGAACGGAGCCGATAAAAAGGCCTTCAAGTACATCCTGTGCATCGTGGCCCCCATCGCCTTCCTGATTATGGTCGAGAACCTGTCGACGGCAGCCCTGCTGTGCTTGGTAGTATATCTCATGATGTTTATCGGTCGCGTACCGGCTTTCCAACTGATAAAACTGGCAGGTGTAGTGATTGGTTTGGCCTTGGTAGGCTTACTACTCATTATGGCCGTAGGTAACGATACCAATGTGGCCGTAGATAAAGCCCAGACCGAACAGGTGGTTACTGCCCCCAAGGAGAAGAGCAAAATCGAGAAGCTGCTGCACCGTGCCGATACCTGGAAATCACGTATCAAGAAATTCTCGAACAAAGAAGTGATCACCCCCGACCAATATGATCTTGACAAAGACGCGCAGGTTGCTCACGCCAACATCGCCATCGTATCGAGTAACATCATCGGTAAAGGTCCTGGTCAGTCGGTAGAGCGCGACTTCCTGTCGCAGGCATTCTCCGATTTTATCTTTGCGATTATCATCGAGGAGCTAGGTATTATAGGTGCCACAGGAGTCGTATTCCTTTACATCGTTCTGCTGTATCGTACAGCCCGTATTGCCAGCCGTTGCGAGAACAATTTCCCAGCCTTCCTGGCCATGGGTCTGGCCCTGCTTTTAGTTATCCAGGCATCATTCAACATGCTGGTAGCCGTAGGTATCGCTCCCGTTACTGGTCAGCCGCTCCCACTCATCAGTAAAGGTGGTACATCTACCATCATTAACTGCGCCTACATAGGCGTTATATTAAGTGTTAGCCGTTCTGCGAAAAAAAGGGAGTTAAAAATAGCAGAATAAGAAATTAAATTTGTAATTTTGCACGCAATAATCAAATATAATATGGAAGAACTGAGAGTCATCATTAGCGGAGGAGGCACTGGGGGACATATTTTCCCAGCCGTCTCGATAGCAAATGCCGTAAAAGCACTGCGCCCCGACGCCAAAATTCTGTTTGTTGGCGCCCTTGGACGTATGGAGATGCAACGCGTGCCAGCTGCAGGTTACGAAATCAAAGGATTGCCCATCTGCGGCTTCAACAGAAAGAATCTACTCAAGAACTTTAAGGTTCTGTACAAGATATGGAAGAGCCAACGTATGGCCAAGCAGATTATCAAGGACTTTAAGCCTCAGGTTGCAGTAGGCGTGGGCGGTTATGCCAGCGGTCCTACCCTTAACAAGGCTGCAGCCATGGGTATCCCCTGTCTGATTCAGGAGCAGAACTCATACGCAGGTGTTACAAACAAGCTGTTAGCTAAGAAAGCAGCAAAGATATGCGTAGCTTACGAAGGTATGGAGCGTTTCTTCCCTTCTGAGAAGATTATCCTCACAGGAAATCCCGTACGTCAGGCTCTGCTCGACACAAAGATTTCGCACGAGGATGCTATCAAGACCTTTGGTCTCGATCCGGCAAAGAAGACCATTCTGTTGGTAGGTGGAAGCCTTGGCGCCCGCACCATCAACGAGAGCGTGCTGCAGCACCTCGACTTAGTAAAAGCTGCCGATGCCCAGTTTATCTGGCAAACAGGTAAGTACTACAGCGCCGAGATTGCTGAGCGTTTGAAGGGACAGAATATCCCCAACCTGGTGGTAACTGACTTTATCACCGATATGGGTGCTGCTTACAAGGCCGCCGATTTGGTTATCAGTCGTGCTGGTGCCAGCAGTATCTCTGAATTCTGCCTCATTGGCAAACCCGTTATCTTGGTTCCAAGTCCAAACGTGGCCGAAGACCACCAGACTAAAAACGCTCTGGCACTGGCCAACCGCGATGCCGCCATTTATGTGAAGGATGCCGAAGCCCCTGCAACCCTGTTGGAGTTGGCCATCAAAACAGTTGCCGATGCCCAGAAGCTGCAGTCGCTGAGCGAGAACGTACTGAAGCTTGCCCTGCCCAACTCTGCCGACATCATTGCCAAAGAAGTTATTAAACTGGCAGAAAGTAAATAAAGAAGAATTATGGAATTAAAAGATATAAAAGCAGTATATTTTGTAGGTGCTGGTGGCATCGGTATGAGTGCCATCGCCCGTTACTTTATTAAGAAAGGATTGGTGGTTGCCGGTTACGACAAGACCCCGTCCGACCTGACAAAGCAGCTCGAAACAGAGGGCATGCTTATCCATTACCATGAAAGTGTCGATGAGATTCCCCATGTATGCAAGAAAAAGGAGTCGTGCCTGGTTATCTATACCCCAGCCATCCCTGCCGACCACAAAGAGTTAGTTTATTTCCGCGAGAATGGCTTCGAGATCCAGAAGCGTGCACAGGTTCTTGGCACCCTCACTCAAAGCCACAAAGGATTGTGCGTAGCTGGTACTCATGGTAAGACAACCACTTCTACCATGTGTGCCCACATCATGCACCAGAGTCATCTCGACTGTAATGCCTTCTTGGGTGGTATCTCCAAGAACTACGGCACCAACTATATCCTGTCAGATTCCGACTTCGTAGTTATCGAGGCCGATGAGTTTGACCGCTCTTTCCACTGGCTGCGCCCTTGGATGAGCGTTATCACATCTACCGATCCCGATCACCTGGACATCTATGGCACCAAAGAAGCTTATCTGGAGAGTTTCCGTCATTACACCGAGCTCATCCAGCCAGACGGTGCTCTGATTATCCATCGCAATCTGGAGATGAAACAAAACGTACAGAACGGTGTTCGCATCTACGACTACAGCCTGACCGAAGGCGATTTCCACGCCGAGAATATCCGCATTGATAACGGTGAGATTACCTTCGATTTTATTTCACCCATCGAGAGCGTTAAGAACGTACAGTTAGGTCAGCCCATACCAATCAATATCGAGAATGGTATTGCCGCAATGGCCATGGCACAACTCAACGGTTGTACAGCTGAAGAGCTGAAGTACGGCATGCAGACCTATAGTGGTGTAGATCGTCGTTTCGACTTTAAAATTAAGACCAACGAGTTGGTTTTCCTGAGCGATTACGCTCACCATCCCAAAGAAATCTACCAGAGCGCCAAAAGTATCCGCGAGCTGTATAAGAACAAGCATATTACCGCTATCTTCCAGCCCCACCTGTACACTCGCACCCGTGATTTCTACAAGGATTTCGCAGATGCTCTGAGTCAGCTCGACGAGGTGATACTGACCGAGATATACCCTGCCCGCGAATTACCTATCGAAGGCGTTACCTCGCAGCTCATCTACGACAACCTGAAGCCTGGTGTAAAGAAGGAGATGATAAAGAAAGCCGATGTACTCGACTACATTAAGAACCACGATTTTGAGGTTCTCATCGTGCTTGGCGCCGGCGACCTGGATAACCAGGTGCCCCAAATCACAAAATTGCTCAATAGTAAAATGAGCAAATAAATAGCAATTTGTCAAATAGTAAAATATAAATGTCATTCAACTGGAAACAACTCCTCCTGGTAGCCTGCAACGCAGCCGTTGGCATCTACTTAATACTGGCCGTCACCGCTTTCAACAGCCCCGACGAAGCCATGGCCAAGGCATGCACCGAGGTGAACATCGACATCGAACAAGAGTCGATGGAGGGTTTCTTGAATCCAGTCGAAGTCAAAAAGTTGCTCACACAGCATCAGCTATACCCACTCTCGCAGCCCATGAACTCCATCTCGCCACGCAAGATGGAGGAGACACTGCTTAAGAGCCCGTTTGTTGAGAAGGCAGAGTGCTACAAAACACTGAGCGGGCATGTGTGCATCAGTATCAAGCAGCGCATACCTGTTATCCGCATCATGGCCGAGAATGGCGAGAACTACTACCTCGACCATCATGGAAACATCATGCCCGAAGCAGGTTATGCCACCGATATTCTGATAGCCACAGGACGCATCAGCAAAAAATACGCCCAGAAAGCCTTGTCGAAGGTAGCCAACCAGATTGTAAGCGATAGTTTCTGGCGCAACCAGGCTGTACAGCTCAACGTACTGCCCAACGGCACTCTCGAGATGGTTCCACGTGTTGGCGACCATATCGTATATCTAGGTTCGCCCACAAACATCGACAGCAAGCTCGAACGCCTGCGTAAGTTCTACATATACGGACTGAACAAGGCCGGTTGGAACAAGTATAGCTATGTTAATGTAGAGTTCAGCAACCAAATTATATGTAAAAAAGTGAATAGTGATTAAAAATATGGCAGCAAAGGATTTTATTGTAGCAATTGAACTCGGTTCGTCCAAAGTAACCGGAATCGCGGGACAGAAGAATCTCGACGGCAGCATCCATGTATTGGCTGTTGTTAAGGAGAACTCTTCGTCGTTTATCCGCAAAGGTGTGGTTTATAACATCGATAAAACTGCACAATGCCTTACCAGTATTATCAAGAAACTGGAAACTCAGCTCAAGACACAGATCACACAGGTATATGTTGGCGTTGGCGGTCAATCAATCCGCAGCGTCAAGAATGTAGTCACCAAGGATCTGCCCGGCGAAACCATCATCACTCAAGACATGGTGATTGAACTGATGGACGCCAACCGTAACATGACCTACCAAGACCAAGAGATTCTCGATGCTGCCGTACAGGAATACAAGGTGGGCACCCAGTTCCAGCTGGACCCTGTAGGCATTCAGGCCACCCATCTCGAAGGGCATTTCCTGAACATTTTGGAGCGTAAGGCATTCTATCGTAACCTGAACAAGTGTTTCGAGACTGCCGGCATCAACGTAGCCGAGATGTATCTCGCCCCATTGGCACTTGCCGACAGCGTGCTTACCGAAGTTGAGAAACGCTCTGGCTGTGCCCTTGTCGATCTGGGTGCTGATACTACTACCGTATCTGTATATTCAAAGAATATCCTACGCCACTTGGCTGTCATCCCTCTGGGCAGCAATAATATCACTAAGGATATCGCCACCCTCCAAATGGAAGAGAGCGATGCCGAAAAGATGAAACTGAAGTATGGTTCGGCTTATACCGACAATAACGAGATCGACAACGATCTTAAATACTCAATCGATCCTGACCGTCAGGTTGAGAGCCGCAAGTTTATCGAGATTGTCGAGGGCCGTTTAGAGGAGATTATCGAGAACGTATGGTACCAGATACCATCTGAGTATTACGACAAGCTGTTAGGCGGTATCATCCTAACCGGTGGTGGCTCAAACATGAAGAATATCGAGAAGGCATTTATGAATCACACCCATGTAGACAAGATTCGTATTGCCAAGTTTGTATCACAGACCATTCAGTCTACCAACGACGACATCAAGGCCCACAACGGCACAATGAACACCGTATTAGGTCTGCTGGCCAAGGGCGACATTAACTGCGCTGGCGATGTCTTCGATCCAAACGGCAATTTGTTCCCAGAGTTTAATAAGACAACAGTTCATCCTACTAACGACCAGCGCCCAGCTCGTCAGACAACCGATCTGCCAGCAGGTGTTATCCGCACTGAGGCCGAAAAACAGAAGGCAGAGGAGGAACGCCGCCGCCAGCAGGAGGAGGAAGAGCGTGCACGCCAGGAAGAGGAGCGCCGTCAGCAGGAGGAAGAGGCCCGCATCCGCAAGGAGAACAGCACCTGGAACAAGTTCAAGAAAGGACTCTTGAACTTTGGAAAGAAGATTGTTGAAGAAGAAGATTAAAAACGAAGAAGAATTATGGAGAACAATATGAATATAGATATCCTGGACTTCGGAGCACCGGAGAAGGAGCACAGCATTATCAAAGTGATTGGTGTTGGCGGTGGTGGTGGCAATGCTGTTAACCACATGTATCGCGAAGGCATCCACGATGTAACATTCGTGCTTTGCAACACCGATAACCAGGCACTTAACGATTCTCCTGTACCCGTACATCTCCAGTTGGGTAAGGAAGGTCTTGGTGCAGGTAACAAGCCCGAGAAGGCTCGTCAGGCTGCCGAAGAGAGCATCGACGATATCCGCACCATGCTGAGCGACGGCACCCGCATGGCATTCATCACCGCAGGCATGGGTGGTGGTACTGGTACTGGTGCAGCCCCTGTTATCGCCCGCGTATCTAAGGAATTGGGTATCCTTACCGTAGGTATCGTTACCATCCCCTTCCGCTTTGAGGGCGACCGCAAGATCGACCAGGCTCTCGACGGTGTCGAGGAGATGTCGAAACATGTAGATGCCCTGCTGGTTATCAACAACGAGCGCCTGCGTGAGATATATCCAGAGCTGTCGGTGCTCGACGCCTTTGGTAAGGCCGACGACACACTGAGTGTTGCTGCCAAATCAATCGCCGAGATTATCACCGTCCACGGACTCATCAACCTCGACTTCAACGATGTAAAGACCGTACTGAAGGATGGTGGTGTAGCAATCATGAGTACAGGTTACGGCGAGGGCGAAGGTCGTGTAAAGAAGGCTATCGAGGATGCCCTCAACTCACCGCTGCTTAACGATAACGACATCTTCAACTCTAAGAAGATTCTGCTTTCTATCTCGTTTGCCGGTTCTAAGGATGGTCAGTCATCACTCATGATGGAGGAGATGAACGATGTAAACGACTTCATGGCCAAGTTTGGCAACGACTTCGAGATTAAGTGGGGATTGGCAACCGACCTTGAGCTTGGAAAAAAGGTTAAGGTTACTATCCTGGCCACCGGTTTCGGCATCGAGAATGTAGATGGTATGAACGGTCACCTGAAGAAGCATTCTCAGGAGGACATCAACCGCATTGCAGCCGAGCAGGAGAAAGCTGCCGAGCGCCAGGACCGTCGTAACCGTTACTATGGTGGCGAGGGTGCTACCAAGCGCTACAAGCGTCGTCCTAACATCTACCTGTTCCGTCCTGAGGATCTGGATAACGACGACGTTATCTCAGCCGTTGAGCAGACACCAACCTACAAGCGTACCCGCGAGATTCTGGATAGCATCAACTCGCAGGCCAGCAATGTTGATGATATTGTAAACATCGACGAGCCCAGCCAGGATACACAGGAACCTATCCAGGGTACTATTAAGTTTATGTAAATCAGCACCTTATTGATATAAGGCTTGCAATACTTCTATCGACTTCATCTCTGGGAAATCCGGCAGATGGAGTCGATAATATTTTAGCGATACCTCTAACAATCGGTTACGTTCCTGGTGCGACATACGGAACAGGTGCATCGTTGGGAAATCCATACGCATCATCAACTGTACTTTCTGTGCCTCTTCAGGATGCAGAAAGTCGCGATGCACAGGCGGTACTTGCATAAACACACTCTCTCGCAAGTCAAAATAATCGCCATCTTTGTAATCGTCAAGGTTCGGGTAGAAACCTAAAAATCGTGTCAGCCTCAACAAGAACACCAGATGGAAGTTGGCAAACCGCTCCTGCTGTCCGTCCAACCACATAATGCTATGTTCCAGATAATCGTATAGCAACTCGTTACGCTGCTCCGATCGTAGCGCATAATACAGAAATTCAGCCACAAACAGCGCAATAGCCAACTTATCGGGCTCAAAAGGTATCGACGCAAAAGGTGCAGCCAACCGTACATCGTGCAGTTTCTGCAACTGCAGTTTGGGCCGTATATCAGTTTCTATTTCCAAGATGGTTAGTGGCTGGAAGAACTGTTTTTTAACCTTACCTTTGGGTGTTTTGGGTATGCTCACAATAAACGCCTGCCTACCAAACACTTTGGTAAACATATCTACTATCAACCGGGTTTCACCATATTTGATAGCATGCAGCACAATAGCCTGAGTTTTCGTCAACATACGGTGCAAAGGTACGAAATTTATTCGTAAAATGTTATTTTTTACTAAAAAAATTTGGTAGAACCGAAAAATAGTAGTACCTTTGCACCCGCATTTTACGCGATGGTCCCTTCGTCTATCGGTTAGGACGAGAGATTTTCATTCTCTAAAGAGGAGTTCGACTCTCCTAGGGACTACAAAATTTAAATCTGTCATCTGCACAGCCATGTGCTACCAGCCCCTCAGGGATGGGATAAGGTGGCGGAGGGTTTGTAAAAACCCGCCCAGGGCAGCCATAACGACGTAAGACCCATAAGCTTTATATTAACAATTTAATTTTCATTCAAAAAACATGGCAAATCACAAGTCATCAGTGAAGAGAATCCGTCAGGAGAAGAAAAGAGCACTTCACAATCACTACTACGCAAAGACAATGCGTAACGCAGTTCGCAAGCTCCGTGCAACAACAAACAAGGAAGAGGCTGTAGCTCTGTTCCCCAAGGTACAGAAGCTGCTGGACAAGCTGGCTAAGACCAACGTAATCCACAAGAACAAGGCCGCAAACCTGAAGTCAAGCCTTGCACTGCACGTTAACAAGCTGGGATAATATTTACCCAACAATAAGTACAAGCCGTAGCCCCAAGAGGGTTGCGGCTTTCTTTTTTCAGTTTTTTAGCAGATAAACTACGTTTATCTGAACTTTTTTTAGTACCTTTGCAACCAAAATGATAAATTTCGAGAATCGAAAAATTGAATAATTAAAATAATGACAGAAGAACAACTGAACCAAGAACAAAACTACTCCGCGAGTAACATTCAGGTACTCGAGGGTTTGGAAGCCGTACGTAAGCGTCCTGCTATGTACATTGGCGACATCAGCGAAAAGGGTCTTCACCATCTGGTGAACGAAACCGTTGATAACTCTATCGACGAGGCCATGGCTGGCTACTGTACCCACATCGAGGTAACCATCAACGAGGACAACTCTATCACCGTTCAGGATAACGGTCGTGGTATCCCTGTAGATGAGCACGAGAAGATGCACAAGAGCGCCCTCGAGGTGGTTATGACAGTACTCCACGCTGGTGGTAAGTTCGATAAGGGCTCATACAAGGTATCAGGTGGTCTGCACGGTGTAGGTGTAAGCTGTGTAAACGCCCTCTCTACCCACATGAAGTCGCAGGTATTCCGTAACGGTCATATCTACCAGCAGGAGTACGAGAAGGGTAAGCCCCTCTACGACGTTAAGATTGTAGGCGACACCGATAAGACCGGTACCCGCCAGCAGTTCTGGCCCGACGGCAGCATTTTCACTACTACCGAATTCAAGTACGATATCATCGCTAAGCGTATGCGCGAGTTGGCTTATCTGAATGCCGGTATCACCATCACTCTTACCGACTTGCGTCCTGATGAGGAGGGCAACCTCCGTCAGCCCGAGGTATTCCACGCCAAGGAGGGACTCAAGGAGTTCGTTCGCTACGTCGATCGTCACCGCACCTCAATCATCGGCGATCCTATCTGCCTGAAGACTGAGAAGGATGGTGTGCCCATCGAGGTAGCCCTGCTCTATAACAGCGATTATTCAGAAAATATCCACTCTTACGTTAATAATATCAACACCATCGAGGGTGGTACCCATCTTACTGGTTTCCGCATCGCTCTGGCTCGTGCACTCAAGAAGTATGCCGACGAGGACGATCAGCTGCGCAAGCAGATTGAGAAGGCCAAGATCGAGGTGGCTCAGGACGACTTCCGCGAGGGTCTCACAGCTATCATCTCTGTTAAGGTAGCCGAGCCTCAGTTCGAGGGTCAGACCAAGACTAAGCTGGGTAACAGCGAGGTAAACGGAGCTGTACAGAAGGCCGTAGGCGAGGCAATGACCAACTATCTGGAGGAACACCCCAAAGAGGCTCATACCATCTGCGAGAAGGTAATTCTGGCCGCTACAGCACGTATTGCAGCCCGTAAGGCTCGTGAGAGCGTACAGCGCAAGAATCCTATGACTGGTGGTGGTCTGCCTGGTAAACTGGCCGACTGTTCTAACAAGGATCCAAAGGAGTGCGAGATATTCCTCGTCGAGGGAGACTCGGCCGGTGGTTCAGCCAAGCAGGGCCGCGACCGTCACTTCCAGGCCATCCTGCCTCTGCGTGGTAAGATTCTAAACGTAGAGAAGGTACAGTGGCACCGTGTGTTCGAGGCCGAGTCGGTGATGAACATCATTCAGAGTATCGGCGTACGCTTCGGCGTTGACGGCGAAGACTCTAAGGATGCCAATATCGACAAGCTGCGTTACGATAAGATTATCATCATGACCGACGCCGACGTCGATGGTTCTCACATCGACACACTGATTATGACACTCTTCTATCGCTTCATGCCACAGGTTATCCAGGGCGGTCACCTTTACATCGCTACCCCACCACTCTACAAGTGTACTTATAAGAAGACCTCAGAGTACTGCTACACCGAGCAGCAGCGCCAGGCATTCATCGATAAGTACGTGGCTGGTAACGGCGACGACAAGGCT
>CADAOD010000017.1 GCA_902789415.1 uncultured Prevotellaceae bacterium | reverse complement strand
GAGTTCACCCAACTGTCGCAGGCATAAGTTACGGTGCCCAATTCCACGCGTGCCACATCGCTGAGATGCAAGTCATTAAAGGCATCAGTCCTTAAGACAATATCCTCAAACTCTTGTTGGTTTTCCAAGCGCCCCCTATATACCAGCGTGTACTGGTAGGTTCCATTTGAATCCTCTCCCAGCGTGCCAATGGCAGCCTCGACGTTCTGACCTTCCAGGGCATTGACAATATCTTCCGGATTCAGTTGGTACTGAGCCATCTTCTTCGGGTCCATCCAGATGCGCATGCCATAGACATTGCCCATCAGCTGGATGTTGCCCACACCATTAATGCGCTGCAGGCGCGGCTGCACGTTGATGTTGAAATAGTTGGTGATAAAGGCATTATCGTAGCGGTTGTCGGGACATTCCAAAGCAATGATGCGGAGCATGCCCTGCTCCTCCTTCTCCACCTGCACGCCCAGATTCAGCACCTCGGCTGGCAGGTAGCCCTTGGCCTCCTCCACACGGTTTTTTACGCGTATCTGTGCTAGATCGGGGTCGGTGCCGGGACGGAAGGTGACGTTGACAGTGGCCATACCACTGCTGGTTGACGACGACGTGATATACTCCATACCCTCCACACCGTTGACAGCCTCCTCAAGGGGGGTGATGACACTCTTCATGACAGCCTCGGCACTGGCTCCGGTATATTCCGTACTGATGGTGACCACGGGCGGAGCTACATTGGGGAACTGCTCTACGGGCAGATTGACATAACCCACGATGCCGGCCAGTAGGACAAGCACCGAAAGGGCGCAGGCGAAGATGGGACGAGTGATAAAGAAACGACTGATCATGATGGATTTCCTCCTTTCTTAACTTTCTTTTCTCTCGGCAATGATGACATCGCCAGGTTCCAAGCCGCTGGTCACCACAAAGTTTTGTCCGTCGTTATAAGGAAGGATGGTCACCTCGGTTTCCACTGCCTTTCCATCGACCACTTTATATACAATATATTTATTGTGGATATCAACGGTAGCTTCCTGCGGAATGACTATGACCTTGTGTCTGACATAGGGTAGTTCGATATAGCCGTTACTGCCGTTACGGAAGATTTCTGTGGAATTATGAAACGTAGCACGTATATAAGTGCCACCATTGTCCTGTTCAACGATTCCGCTGATGGCATCAATATGTCCCTTTTCCTCAAACTGATAGCCCCAGTTGGTATAAAGCGTGACGGGTGGCAGCTTTTCAAGAAGTTCGTCGGTGGAGTTACAGTTGAAGTCCTGAAGAAGTTCAGAGAGTGCCTTCTCAGAGAGTGCGCCGTATGCACGAAGGTATTTATTGTCTGAAAAGACGACCATGTGTAGTTCGCCGTCGGGTTCAACAAGTTCACCCACACGGTATTCAATCATGCCTATGACACCGTCTGCAGGACTACAGACGGTGGTGTAGCCCAGTTGGATGCGCGCAGATTCCAACTCAGCCTGTGCCGCTTCCACCTGTGCGTAGGCTTCTTCCTTGGCATGACGGGCTCGAAGCAGGTCGGACTCTCCCACCATCTGTTGAGCATAGAGTTTCTCCTTGCCATCTAAGTTCAACTGGGCAGATGAGAGTGCAGCGCGAGCTGTCCCCACCTGAGCCTTGGCAGCATCAACGGCAGCAATATAAGGGCTTTGGTCGATGACGAATAGCGGCTGACCTTTCTTTACATGAGCACCTTCGTTTACTAAAATCTTAGCAAGCCGTCCACTGACAAGAGGGCGAACCTGTATATTATACACACCTTCCATCTTCACAGAAAAGTTGCGATTCAGGGTAATGTCTTGCCGCTGCACACGCAACAGGCGGTAGCAATCCTTCGCCGTCGGTGTGGTCTCTTCACCACAGTTGGTGCAGAGTATCGACAGAGTCAGCGCGGTAATTATATATATAATATGGTGCAATCTTTGACGCATAACAGATTGTATTTAAAGTTCCTTCTTTCCTGTTTCCTGGACTACAGCCATTCCATCAGTCACCATCCCGGCATTCTCGGCTATGATGACATCGCCGTCATTCAGTCCACTAGTCACCACATAGTGCTCATCGTTAGCAGAAAGGCCCTTCACCTCGGTAAAGACGGCCTTGCCATCAACGATACGATAAACAAAACATTTGTCCTGAATGTGGATAGTGGCCTCCTGCGGTATGACAAAGACCCCGTGCCTTGTGGTTGGCAGCCCTACATATCCGTTGCTGCCGTTGCGGAACATCTCCGAAGGGTTGTCGAACGAAGCCCTAAGGAGGACTGAACCTGTCAAGACGTCTGCTTCACCGCTAACGGCATCGAAGTAGTATAGAGCGAGACAGGAGGCAACTTTTTCAGCAGTTCGTCGGAAGTGCTGCAGTCATACTCCTCGAATAGGTTCACGAGCAATTTCTCTGACAACGTAATATAAGCATAAATCTGCTTGTTGGCCGCTATGGTGGCGATAGACAGTGTGCTGGTAGGGAACACGACATCGCCTTCGGTGAAATTCATGATACTGATGGTTCCGTCAACAGGACTGTAGATAGTAGTATAGTCCAGGTTGGAACGCGCAGCCGCCAGTTCCGCCAGAGCAGCCTCGAGTTGGGCCGCAGCTTCCTCTTTGGCATGACGCGCCCTGCGCAGGTCAAACTCGCCCACCATCTGCTGCTCATAAAGCTTCTCTTTGCCATCTAAGTTCAATTGTGCCGTGGAGAGTGCGGCGCGGGCTGTCCCCACCTGGGCTTTAGCGGCATTGACTGCGGCGATGTAGGGAGCCTGGTCGATGATGAATAGCGGCTGACCTTTCTTCACACGAGCACCTTCCTTCACGCAAACCGTCTTCAATGTCCCACCAATAAGGGCATTCACATTGATGTTCTCTTTGCTTTCTATGTTTGACATGAACTGGCGCATCTGGGTAAAGTCCTGCCGTTTCACGCACAGCGTCTTATAGGCGTCGGACGCAGTACTAACAGTTCCTTCTCTGCAGCTTACGATCGCAAGAAGTGCACATAAAGCAACGGATCCAAGGATATAACTACGGTATGTTTCTATAAGCATAAGCATCAAATCAATACTCGGTTAGTTCTAATAATATATTATTTTAGGTTCATAAACTTGGTATCAAAGATACTCCAAAAAAACGAATCTACCGCGTTAGAAAAGCTTACTGCAAAGGATTTTATCAAATTTAAAACGTTTTTCACAGATTTTAAGAGCATTCACTCGTTAATCTTCTAAAATCGCTTTGATATGTCAGCACTTTTTCATAACTTTGCACCCATGAAAAAAGGACTGGTACTTGAAGGAGGCGCCATGCGCGGGCTTTTCACGGCGGGCATCATCGACGTGATGATGGAGGCTAAGATAGAGCCCGACGGACTGATTGGTGTTTCGGCTGGTGCTGCTTTTGGTTGTAATTATAAAAGTCGCCAGATAGGGCGAGCCATTCGCTACAACAAGGCGTTTGCCCACGACAGCAGATTCTGTTCGTGGCAGTCGCTGCTGAAATCGGGCGATCTCTATAATGCCGAGTTCGGCTACCATGTCATCCCTACCAAATATGATGTGTTTGACAATGCGGCTTATGATGCCAACCCCATGGCGTTCATAGCTGTTTGCACGGATGTGGAGACGGGCAAGGCGGTATATAAGAGTCTGCCGAAGGTGACACCTACCACCTACGACTGGATTCGCGCCTCGGCCTCGATGCCACTGGTATCAAGGGTGGTTGAGCTGGAAGGCATGAAGGTGCTGGATGGCGGTGTGGCTGACTCGATACCCCTGGAATATTTTGAGAGCATCGGCTACGAGAAGAATCTGGTGATACTCACCCAGCCCGATGGCTACGTAAAGGAGCACAACAAGCTGATGCCACTGATGCGCATTGCCCTCAGAAAATATCCGAAGATGATAGAGGCGATGGACCAGCGACACGTGATGTACAACCAGCAGCTGGCATATGTTTATCAGGCAGAGAGTACTGGCCGCGCGCTGGTTATCCGTCCCGACGAGAAACTACCCATCGGTCATATTTCGCATAACCCCGACGAAATGCAGCGTGTTTACGATATTGGCCGCAAAACAGGCATGAAATACATAGAACGAATTAAAGCATTTTTCAGATGAGAATAGATATTATAACCGTACTGCCAGAGATGTTGGAAGGCTTTGTACACGAGTCGATCCTGGCAAGAGCAGAAAAGAAAGGATTAGCCGAAATCCGCTTACACAACCTGAGAGACTACACTCTGGATAAATGGCGCCGCGTGGATGATTACCCATACGGCGGCAGCGCAGGCATGGTGATGCAGTGCGAGCCTATCGATCGTTGTATTACAGCCCTGAAGGCTGAGCGCGATTATGATGAAGTAATTTTTACATCGCCAGATGGTGAGCGTTTCGACCAGCACATGGCCAACGAGCTATCGCTGAAAGGAAACCTGATTATCCTGGCAGGTCACTATAAAGGTATCGACCAGCGTATTCGCGAGCATCTGATTACCAAGGAGATTTCGATTGGCGATTTTGTGCTGACAGGTGGCGAGTTGGTAGCAGCCATGATTGCTGATGCCATCGTACGCGTGGTTCCAGGTGTGATTGGCGATGAGCAATCGGCCTTGAGCGACTGTTTCCAGGATGATATCTTAGCAGCACCTATCTACACACGTCCTGCCGACTACAAAGGTTGGAAGGTGCCCGATATCCTGCTGAGCGGCAACGAAGCCAAGATACGCGAGTGGGAATTTGAACAAGCCATGGAGCGCACACGTCGACTCCGCCCCGACTTGCTGAAAGAAAAATAAGAAACAATATCCCCCACCAGCCGGCGGGGGATATTGTTTTATTTTGCGAAGCGTTCTGCTTGTGAGCGAATCAGCTCGGCATCGTTAAAGTAATCGATACGCATAGCCTTGCGAACCTCGTCCATTGTCTGGGCGCCTACCTCGCGGGCCTGCTCGGTACCCTTCTTCAGAATATTGTAAATCTCTGGGATATCCTTCTCAAACTCTGCACGACGCAGGCGCATTGGCTCCAGGAACTGGTTAATCACCTGATTCAGGAACTTCTTACACTTCATATCGCCCAGTCCACCACGACGGTAGTGATCCTTCAGCTCATCCAGATTCTGATACTCGGGCCAGAAATTCTTGAAGTCCTCATCAGTTGAGAAAGCATCCAGATAAGTAAATACAGCGTTACCCTCTACGTGACCTGGATCGTTCAGGTTTACGTGCTCAGGATCGGTGTACATCGAGCGAACCTTCTGCCATACATCATCAGCAGAATCAGAAAGGTAGATGCAATTGCCAAGGCTCTTCGACATCTTCTCCTTACCATCAGTACCAGGCAAGCGGCGTGCAGTCAGGTTCTCAGGCAGCATGATGTTAGGCTCAACCAATACAGGTGCATAAATCTGATTGAAACGGCGAACCAACTCACGAGTTACCTCGAGCATAGGCTCCTGGTCCTCACCTGCAGGAACGGTGGTAGCCTTGAACAGTGTGATATCGGCAGCCTGCGAAACAGGGTAGCAGAAGAATCCGAGAGGAATACTCTCACCCTCGAAACCACGCATCTTTACCTCGGTCTTTACAGTTGGGTTGCGCTGTACACGACTAACCGAAACCAGGTTCATCAGATAGGTGGTAAGCTCGGCCAGCTCAGGAATCTGACTCTGGATAAAGAGCGTACACTTCTCAGGATCGAGACCTGCAGCCAGGTAATCGAGTGCTACCTCGATGATATTCTGACGAATTTTCTCAGGATTATCAGCATTATCAGTCAGAGCCTGCACATCGGCCATAAACACAAACATGCGATCAAAATCGCCCTGATTCTGCAATTGAACACGACGACGGAGTGAACCGACATAGTGTCCAAGGTGAAGTTTACCAGTGGGACGGTCGCCCGTCAAAATTACTTTTCCCATATGTCTTTTAGTCTTATTTTTCGATTTTTGCGTGCAAAGGTACGAAATAAATTCTACTAATCTGCATAATTATTGTAAAAAATAGGGGTAAAGGGATGGCTTTTTGATAAATAATGTGTATCTTTGCCGACAAAATGATATAATTAAACGTATTTTCGACAAATGTTTAGCAAAGATACTTATATTAAGAGACGCGAAGAACTGAAGAAATTAGTAGGCAAAGGTGTAATAATTCTGTTTGGAAATAACGATGCGCCGGTTAATTATCCGGCCAACGCTTACGCCCCTATGCGACAGGATTCTTCATTTCTTTACTACTTTGGACAGCACCGCGACGGACTGGTAGGTGTGATTGATATCGACAACAACGAAGAGATGATTTTTGGCGACGATATCGACGTAGAGGATATCGTATGGATGGGCTTTACCCCATCGGTGGCCGATCTGGCTGTTGAGGTTGGCGTAAAGAAGACAGCCCCCATGAAGGAGTTGGCAAAAGTATGCTCGCCCAACAGAGAGATACACTTTTTGCCCCCCTATCGCTTTGATACCAAGATACAGATTATGGACCTGCTGGGTATCCATCCCAACCAGCAGAAGGAGAAGGCTTCGCTGCAGCTGATTAAGGCTGTAGTAAAGATGCGTGCCACCAAGGAGCCACAGGAGATAGAGGCTATTGAGCGTGCCTGCGAGGTGGGCTATATGATGCACACCACAGCCCAGAAGCTGATTCGTCCAGGTGTAACAGAGCGTTACATTGGCGGACAGGTTGACGGTATCGCCCGCAGTCTGGCTCAGGGTACCAGCTTTGCAACAATCTTCAGTCAGCATGGCGAGATTATGCACGGCAACCCTTCGGATGCTAAACTGGAAGCTGGCCGCTTGGCTCTTTGCGATGCAGGATGCGAACTTGACGACTATTGTTCGGACCACACCCGCACCATGCCTGTTAACGGCAAGTTCAGTCAGCGCCAGTTGGAAATCTACTCAATTGTAGAGGCTTGTCACGATTATGCCATCGAGGTGGCAAAACCTGGCGTAAAATATATGGATGTGCACTTTGCCGTATGCCGACTGATGACTGAGCGCCTGAAGGAACTCGGCCTGATGAAGGGCGATACCGACGAGGCCGTTCGTGCTGGCGCCCATGCGATGTTCCTGCCTCACGGACTGGGACACATGATGGGTATGGACGTTCACGACATGGAAGGTCTGGGCCAGATTTACGTAGGTTTTGACGAAGAGACACGTCCTAACCTTGAGCAGTTTGGCACCAACTGTCTGCGTATGGGTCGCAAGTTGGAAGAGGGCTTTGTGATTACCGACGAGCCTGGTATCTACTTTATTCCACAGCTTATTGACGAGTGGAAAGCCAGCGGACATTGCAAGGAGTTCCTGAACTTCGACAAGCTCGAGACCTACAAGGACTTTGGTGGTATCCGTATCGAGGACGACATCCTGATTACCAAGGATGGTTGCCGATTCTTAGGCAAAAACAGAATTCCTTATCATCCCAAGGATGTTGAGGAGTTTATGGGAAAGAATTGAGAATTGAAAATTGAAATAAAAATTAAAAATAAAAGCAACATGAAGAAAATGACAACACTCGCACTCGTGGCTATCATGGCCCTGAGTGCATCGGCAGCCAAGAAAAAGGCGCCCGCAAAGGATGCGAACAAACCCGTGTTCACAACCATCAAGGAGAATCCTATCACAAGTATTAAGGACCAGAACCGTTCGGGTACATGCTGGGACTACTCTACCCTCTCTTTCTTTGAGGCTGAGATCCTTAAGGCAACAGGTAAGAGCTACGACCTCGACGAGTCGTTCGTAGCCAACAAGACTTACATGGAGCGTGCTATCCAGGTGGTTCGCTATCACGGCGACTGCCAGTTCTCGCAGGGTGGTTCGGCAGAGGACGTGCTCGCCACCATGAAGACTCATGGTATCATTCCACAGGGCATCATGCCTTTCCCAGGCTCTCTGTATGGCGACTCACTCAACAACTTCAACGAGTTCTTTGGTCAGATGGAGCCATACGTTGCAGCTATCGCCAAGAGCGACGCCAAAAAGATTTCTAACCAGTGGAAGGTTGGATTGCAGGGCATCCTGGATGCTTATCTGGGTAAGTGCCCTGAGAAGTTCACTTTCGAGGGCAAGGAGTACACTCCAAAGAGCTTCATGGCCTCGTTGGGCATCAACCTCGACGATTATGTTAGCATTACCAGCTATACTCACCACCCCTTCTACTCTACTTTCGCTGTAGAGGTACAGGACAACTGGCGTTTTCCACAGAGCTACAACCTGCCTATGGACGAGATGATGCGCGTGATCGATAACGCTGTTGAGAATGGTTACACCATCGCTTGGGGCGGCGACGTATCAGAAGAGGGCTTTACACGTAACGGATTGGCTTATGCCGTTGACGGTAAGGCTGCTCAGAGCCTCGCTGGTAGCGATATGGCTCGCTGGCTGAACCTGGCTCAGGACAAGAAGCGTAACATCATCGACTCACTGGGTTGCAAGGTGCCTGAGGTTAAGCCTACACAGGAGATGCGCCAGGAGCGTTTCGACAACTGGGAGCTGACCGACGACCACGGTATGCTGATTTACGGTGTTGCCAAGGATCAGTATGGTAAGGAGTATTATCTGGTGAAGAACTCTTGGGGCGAGACTGGTGCCTACAAGGGAATCTGGTATATGACAAAGGATTACATCGCTCTGAACACGATGGACTTCCTGATTAATAAGAATGCTATTCCTGCCGACATACGTAAAAAGTTAGGTATCTAATGCATTTTAAGTGGAATTACCAACCACCTACATCAGAACAACAGACGGCGGCTAAGGAGCTTGGAGAGAAAATCGGCATGAGTCCGATACTCGCCAATCTCCTTATCCAGCGAGGCATCAAAACGGAGAGCGCTGCTAAGCGCTTTTTCCGTCCGATGCTTAACGAGCTGATAGATCCGTTCCTGATGAACGACATGGATGTGGCTGTAGACAGGCTCAACGATGCGATGGGGCGCAAAGAGCGTATCATGGTCTACGGCGACTACGATGTCGATGGATGTACGGCGGTAGCCTTGGTGTACAAATTCCTGCAGCAGTTCTATTCAAATATCGAATATTATATCCCCGATCGCTACGAAGAGGGATACGGTATCAGCAAGAAAGGACTACATTATGCTGCAGAAAAAGGCATCAAGCTCATTATTGTACTGGATTGCGGTATCAAGGCCATCGACGAGATTGCCTATGCCAAGAGTCTGGGCATTGATTTCATCATTTGCGACCACCATGTGCCCGATGATGAGTTGCCCAATGCTGTCGCGATACTCAACCCCAAGCGCGAAGATTCCACCTACCCATTCAAAGACCTGTGTGGATGCGGTGTAGGTTTTAAATTTATGCAGGCATTTGCCAAGAACAATGGCATTCCATTCTCGCGACTGATACCACTGCTCGATTTCTGTGCTGTAAGTATTGCAGCAGATATCGTGCCTATCATGGGCGAGAACCGTATTCTGGCCTACCACGGACTGAAACAGTTGAACCAGAGCCCGTCGGTGGGCTTAAAGGCTATTATCGACATCTGCGGATTAACTGGCCGCGAAATCACCATGAGTGATATCGTATTCAAGATTGGTCCGCGTATCAATGCATCAGGACGTATGCAGAATGGTACTGAGGCTGTCGACCTGCTGGTTGAAAAAGATCTGAACAAGGCGCTGGCTGAGGCTAACCATATTAATGAGTACAACGAGCAGCGTAAGGATGTAGATAAGCAGATGACTGAGGAGGCCAACCAGATTGTAGAAAAGCTGGAGAGCCAGAAACACCACGCCAGTATTGTGCTTTACGACGAGAACTGGAAAAAGGGTGTTATCGGCATTGTGGCATCGCGACTCACTGAGCTTTACTACCGCCCCACGGTAGTGCTTACCAAGTTTAATGGCATTGCTACAGGTTCGGCCCGCAGTGTTGCTGGCTACGATGTGTACGATGCCATCAAGAGCTGTCGCGACTTGCTGGAGAACTTTGGCGGTCATACCTATGCAGTAGGTCTTTCGCTTAAGATAGAGAATATCCCTGAGTTCCGCAGTCGTTTCCAGAAATATGTGATGGAGCACATTCAGCCTGAACAGACTGAGGCTACACTCGATATTGATGCGATGATAGACTTTAAGGATGTAACCAAGCGCTTGCACAACGACCTGAAGAAGTTTGCGCCTCATGGTCCCGATAATCCCAAGCCATTGTTCTGTACACGCAATGTTTACGATTACGGCACCTCGAAGGTAGTGGGTCGCCAGCAGGAGCACATCAAGCTTGAGCTGGTTGATTCTAAGTCGAGTAACGTACTTAATGGCATTGCCTTTGGCCAGAGTGCATCGGCACGCTACATTAAATCAAAGCGTTCGTTTGATATTGTCTATACGATCGAGGATAATATCTACAAACGTACAGAAGTTCAGTTACAGATAGAAGATATTCAGCCTTCGGAGGAATGAACTATAAGGAGATTCTCCAACGCTACTGGGGCTACGATGATTTCCGCGGTATTCAGCGCGAAATCATCGAGTCTATCGGTAGTGGTCACGATACATTAGGACTAATGCCTACAGGTGGTGGTAAATCCATCACCTTCCAAGTACCAGCTTTGGCACACGAGGGTACATGCATTGTGATTACCCCACTGATAGCCCTGATGAAGGACCAGGTTGAGAATCTGCGCCGCAGAGGCATTAAAGCGGCAGCTATCTACAGCGGACTGACCCACGAAGAAATCATTGTAACACTCGAAAACGCCATCTTTGGCGGCATCAAACTGCTCTACGTTTCGCCAGAGCGACTCTCATCCGACTTATTCCAGACCAAGCTGCGCCACATGAAGGTGAGCTTTATAACGGTCGACGAAGCCCATTGTATTTCGCAATGGGGTTACGATTTCCGTCCCTCGTATCTGCAGATTGCACAGATACGCAAGCTAGTGCCTGGTGTGCCCGTATTGGCACTTACTGCCACAGCTACGCCACAGGTAGTTGAGGATATCCAGGAACGCCTGACCCCCCAGGAGCCCAATACAGAAGCTCAGCACTTCAATGTGTTTAAGATGAGCTTTGAACGCAAGAATCTGGCTTATGTGGTAAGACAGGCTGAGGATAAGACGGAACAGCTGATACACATTCTGAAACACGTAAAAGGCTCGGCTATTGTATATGCCCGCAGCCGACTGCGCACCAAGGAGTTTGCCCAGATTATCAGCGAGGCAGGCATCACAGCTACATTCTATCATGCAGGTCTTGATGCCAGCACAAAAGATGAGCGACAGCGCGATTGGCAGCAAAACAAGTATCGTGTGATGGTGGCCACCAACGCCTTTGGTATGGGTATCGACAAGCCCGATGTGCGTGTGGTGATACATATGGATTGTCCTGACAGCATCGAGGCCTATTTCCAGGAGGCAGGTCGTGCTGGTCGCGACGGCTTCAAGGCGTATGCCGTACTGCTATATAACCGCCACGACGAAACCAAACTTAAAAAGCGTATTACAGATACCTTCCCTGATAAGGATTATATCCGTCAGGTGTATGAGCACTTGGCCTATTATTATCAGATAGGTGTAGGCTCGGGCTATAACCACACGTTCGAGTTTAACATCGATAAGTTCTGCCACAACTTCAACCACTTCCCTATCCGTGTAGATTCGGCCCTCAAGATACTGCAGCGCGCCGGCTATCTGGAATATACTGAGGAGCAGGACAACAAGGCACGCGTGATGTTTACCGTGAGCCGCAACGACCTGTATCGATTAGAAAACAACACGCCCAACGAGGAGGCCATTATTACTGCCCTACTGCGCAACTACGGCGGACTGTTTACTGATTACAACTTTATCGACGAGGCTTTCCTGGCACAAGCCACCAACCTGAAACCGCAACAGGTTTACCTGATACTTAAAAGTTTGTCGCAGCGCCACATTCTGCACTTTATCCCACAAAAAAAGACACCTTACATACGCTACACCCAGCGCCGCGAGGATAAGGAGTTTGTACAGCTGATGCCCGAGGTGTACGAGGAGCGCAAGGTGCAGTTCGAAGCCCACATTAAAGCCATGATTGGCTACGCTACCAACGATAAGGTGTGCCGTAGCCGACAGTTGTTGCGCTATTTTGGCGAGGAGAACGATCACAACTGCAACCAGTGCGATGTTTGTCTGGCTCATCGCGCTGAGGGGTTGGTGAATGAAGCCCGCCTAAACGACGCTGCCAAGAAAATAATGCAGTTGCTGGATGATGGCAAGCCACACTTTATAACCGAAATAAAAAGCATCGAGCTGCCCGTAAGCGAACTCGATGCTGCAATAGATTTTCTCACAGACGAAGAATATATCATCCGACTGGAGGATGGTTGTATCGCGAAAGCCTAAATCAGAAGTCAAACTTAAGCTGACGGTCGTCTTCTTTATCATGCTCGTGGCAGTAGCTGCTGCCATCAAAGCAGTGTGTGCACACGCGGCACTTGTCCATACCAATGCTCTTAACCAAATCCTCGAGCTTAGCAAACTTCAGCGAGGTAAGGCCCAAACGCTTGGCAATCTCATCCACCATGCGCTTGTACTCAGGCGAGTCGGTGGTAGCATACTTCTCCAGGTTCTTCTTATCGTCGCCCTCAAAGTCCTTGATGATACGGCGTGTAATCAGCTCCATATCGCTCTTTGATGAGGTAAAGCCGATAAACGGACAGCCATAAACCAATGGTGGACATGAGATACGGCAATGCACCTCTTTAGCGCCATACTCAAAGAAAGTCTTTACGTTATCCTTGAGCTGTGTACCACGAACGATAGAGTCGTCGCAGAACACCACGCGCTGATCCTTCAACAAGGCTGGGTTAGGAATCAACTTCATCTTAGCCACCAGCGAACGGCGCTCCTGATTACCAGGAGTAAAAGAACGGGGCCAGGTTGGTGTGTACTTCAGTACGGCACGCTTGTAAGGTACGCCCTTACCTTCGGCATAACCTAATGCCATACCTACACCCGAATCGGGCACACCGCAAACACAGTCAACCTCAGTCTCATCCTTTTCACCCATCATCTTACCATTGGTCTCACGCACGTTTTCTACGTTGATACCATTATAATCTGATGCTGGGAAACCGTAGTAAACCCAAAGGAACGAACAGATCTGCTCACGTTTCCAAGGCTCCTGCAGCACCTCCAGCTTATCAGCTGTAAGGAATACAATCTCGCCAGGACCAAGGTCACGAACACGCTTGTAGTCCAGATTGGGGAAACTGGTTGTCTCGCTGCTTACGGCATAAGCGCCATCCTTCTGTCCGATAACGATAGGTGTGCGGCCCAGAAAATCGCGGGCTGCAATAATACCCTTCTCAGTCAGAATCAGCATCGAGCACGAACCCTCAATCTTTTTGTACACCAGGTTGATACCCTCAACAAATGTGCGCCCCATATTAATAAGCAGGGCCACCAGCTCTGTTTGGTTGATGGTATTGGCCGAGTACTCACTAAAGTGCATGCGGCGATCCAACAGTTCTTGTGCAATCTCCTCCAGGTTGTTAATCTTTGCTACGGTAACTACTGCATAGCGACCTAAGTGCGAGTTAACGAGTATGGGTTGTGGGTCGGTATCGCTAATTACGCCGATACCCTGTTTTCCTGAAAACGAGTCGAGTTCATCCTCAAACTTAGAACGGAAGTAATCACGCTCCAGGTTATGGATTTTACGACTAAAACCTTTCTCCTCATCGAATGTTACCAGTCCTGCACGCTTGGTACCCAGGTGCGAATTATAATCGGTGCCGTAAAACAGATCGTTTACACAACACTTTGTGGAAATGGTTCCAAAAAATCCGCCCATACCAATTAATTAAAATAATACAAGAACGAAGCGATACCCTCGAGTGCGGGTTTGCGCTGTCCCTCGATTTCAATTCTGAACTCAATCTCTGCCTTACAGATACCGCGCAGGTTCTGAATGTTGTGCAACTTGGTTACCAAACGTACCTTTGAGCCTGTGATAACTGGCTGTCCAAATCGCATTTTGTCCATACCGTAGTTAACCAGCATCTTGATGTTGTTCACCTCGATAATCTGGTCCCACATATAGGGCAACAGCGACAGTGTCAGATAGCCGTGAGCGATAGTGCTCTGATACTGACTCTCCTTTTTGGCGCGCTCCACGTCAACGTGAATCCACTGATGGTCAAGTGTAGCGTCGGCAAAAAGGTTAATACGGTCTTGGTCTACTTGCAGCCAGTCAGAAGCGCCGAGCTCCTCACCCAAGTGGGCTGCGAATTCATCGTACGAATTAATTACTAATTTTCCCATATCATATTTAAAAATGAATCACGGGGATGCGTGTGCACCCCCGTGATTGTTGTGTTATACGTCTTGGTTCTCAGGACGCAGCTTACGTACGGTCTCGCCAGCACGCCACATTTCCTGATTGCGCATAGCCTCCAACTCTTTCTCAAGTCCGGCGCGGTAGTCGGGCTTAGAGTTAGCGTCTATGGTAATCTGAGCCTCATTACCCGTCTGTACCGAGTAGTACAACCACTCCATAACGGGTTTGATAGCATCGTGGAATCGTGGAGCCCAATCAAGTGCACCACGCTGTGCGGTGGTAGAGCAGTTAGCATACATCCAGTCCATACCCTTAGCACCGAAGAGAGGGCCAAGGCTCTGGGTCAATTCCTCTACTGTCTCATTGAAAGCCTCAGAGGGAGAGTGTCCGTGCTCACGCAGTACCTCGTACTGAGCCAGCAGCAATCCCTGAATGGCACCCATCAACGAACCACGCTCACCAGTCAAGTCTGATGTAGCCTCGCGCTCGAAGGTGGTCTCAAACATATATCCGGCACCAATACCGATACCAAAGGCCAAAGTCTTCTCCTTAGCCTTACCAGTAGCATCCTGGTAAACAGCATACGAGCAGTTCAAACCACGACCCTCGCAGAACATAGTGCGCAGGCTAGTACCACTACCCTTAGGTGCAACCATAATTACGTCAACATCCTTTGGAGGAATTACACCTGTACGATCGCTCCAGTTGATGGCGAAACCGTGGCTATAGTAAAGAGTCTTGCCAGGCTTCAGATACTGTTTGATGGTGGGCCACTGCTGAATCTGACCAGCATCAGAGAGCAACATGCAAAGGATTGTACCCTTCTCAGCAGCTTCCTCGATTGAGAACAGAGTCTCGCCAGGAACCCAACCGTCGGCCACTGCCTTGTCGTAGGTCTTGCCAAGGCGCTGACCCACAATCACATTAAATCCGTTATCACGCAGGTTGCAGGCCTGGCCTGGTCCCTGAACGCCATAACCGATTACAGCGATGGTCTCATTTTTCAATACTTCACGTGCTTTCTCAAGTGAGAACTCTTTGCTGGTGACAACAGTTTCTGTTACGCCACCGAAATTCATTTGTGCCATATAGCTTTAAATTTTTACTCGGCTGCCATTAGGCTCGCCAAGATTGTTTTACTTTGTCCCTGCGTTCTGTGCCAGCCCTACCCGAGAGCCGTCGTCTTGTCAGTTCGCTCCCACCCTACACGAGGATGCGACTTGGGCGTTAACTATTTAAATCGGGTGCAAATTTAAGCATTTCTGCCCACACTGCCAAAAAATTCTCTGCGTTTTTTTATTTTTTATTCGAACACCTTGACAATCTCTTCCAGCCACTGCTTGTCAACATCATCGAATGTTGCCAAATCCTTGCTGTCGATATCAAGTACGGCGATTATTTCGCCTGCGGCCGATTTTACTGGCACTACGATTTCTGAACGCGACTCGCTACTGCAGGCAATATGCCCAGGAAACTGCTCTACATCGGGTACAACAACGGTTGCGCCCTGCTTCCAGGCGGTACCGCAAACACCCTTGCCATAACCAATATGCATGCAGGCCACAGGTCCCTGGAACGGACCAAGTATCAGTTCATCGTTCTGTACACGATAAAAACCTGTCCACCAGAAACCCATCTCCTGATGGATGGCAGCTGCCACATTAGCCATCATAGCCACCTGATCGGTTTCGCCTGCACACAGCGCCTTGGTCTGCTGCTGAAGCAACTCATATTTTTCAATCTTACTCATTATTAATATATAATTTAGTTTTGAATGATTTTATAACTTGATTTTTCGCCAGATACATCTGGGTATTCTGCGCCAGAGGGCAGTCAGCAAGCGATATTTCCAATCGATTACACGGATATGCTTATTGTGTTCGACTGCACTCACAATCTCGCGTGCCACAGCTTGGGGCTTGAGCATCATAGGATAGTGAAACGAGCCACTCAACAGGGCCGTATCCACAAACCCTGGACAGATATCAGTAAACCTGATGTCGAGTTTACGGGCGTTGGCTTGCTGCTCTAAGGCTTGCAGATACACATTCTGCATGGCTTTGGTAGCCGAATAGGCTGGCGCAGGTCCCAAGCCCTTGGTGCCAGCAATCGATGTGATAGCAGCGATATGCCCCCTGCCCTGCTGGGCAAAATAGCGATAGGCACAACCCATCATACGGGTAAAGCCCATACCATTGGTCTCTACTGTGGCCAACTCGATATCGGGTGTAAGTTCGCGGTTCTGCTTTCCAATACCCGAAGCATAGAAAAACAAATCCATTCCCCCCATACGCTCAACCAACTGCATCAGCTTGTCGGGTGCATCAGCGCTGGTCACATCAATCTGCTCCACATCAGCAGCGCCAATGGTTTGCAACAGGTCTAAACGACGAGCGGCCACGCCTACCGTCCAGCCACGCTGGATGAATAGACGGGCCACTTCGAGTCCGATACCTGATGAGGCGCCTACAATAACAGCTTTACTCATCTGGCAAGAACAATGGGTCCTCGGGCATTACCATTACTGGTTTGGTGTCGTATGCCTTCAGCAACTTTTCTGATACATACTTTTTATTTACAACCAGGCGGAACATATACTCACGGAACCAGTCGGCAGTCATAATCAGACAGCCCTGCTGGCCATTGGTAGCGCCCCAAGAGTTCTCAACCTTCCACTTAATGGGTTTACCCTGCTTATCCAAGTCAACTGCAGTCAGTGTCATGGCATGGGTAGAACCACTATCAAAGGTAGAAATGCGCTGAGCCTTATCCATCTTAAAGGTAGTGCCGAATACCGATCCATAGTCGAAATTTTCTAACGAAGCATAGCCACGCTTACGATCCAGCAGCTTGCCAACATCGTACGAGCTGTACATCTTTCTGCCATCCTTCAGCGAGGCAATAGCCAACTGCTCAATCTCCTCCATAGGCAAGTTCAGATAGCGCCAGTTGGTACCATCGTAGGTGTGGCGGTCGTACTCTACCTCGTAGGTTTTGTAGTACTCACGGCGTGGGTCGTTCATCACCATAATAAAGGTGCCGTTCAGCTCGCCACCTACAACCTCCTGATAAAAACTCAGTGGGGTGTATTCCTTGGCCTCGCCTAACTGGCGACCGTTCTTATCGTGGAAAGCGTAGGTAAACTTCTCGACAGGAGCACCCAATGTCAGCTTCAGCATGCGATAAATCTGAGCCAGCATCTCGGTCTTAGCCTTCTGTACGTCGGCAGCGCTCTTTTTCTTGGCTACCATCTCACGCAGCTGGAGTCCGAACTCACGCAGTTTTGATGAAATCAGGCTGCGAGCCTTCGAAGTGTTCTCGCTGGTGAAGGTCTCAGGCATAATCTCTGAGGGAACCAGTCCGTATTTGGGTGCCAGGTCGGCCACACCGCAGAAGGTACCACCATCGTTAATGGGCGACTGGAAGAAGAACTGCACGCGATTATCGTCGATAGGCTTCTTGGCAGTATCAATCACACCCTGAAGCATCAGGTTTGATTTTTCCAACTGATCCCAGAAAAACAGGTAAGCCTGCGAGAACTCAATGCTAACAGAATCGGCCTTAGCCATATAGTTTGAACGCAGCACGTTCAATCCACTGAACATCCAGCAACGTCCTGATGATTTCTGGTCGGTAATCGACTGCTTACGGGTTTCAACTGAGAAATGGGTATCGAGAGGCATTGCGGCCACCTTGTAGTTCTTAGCCAGCGCATCAATGCTCATACCATAGATGGCATTGGCAATCACACGCTCCTTGCCACACTGCTTCTGCTCCTTCTGGATTTCCTGTAACATCTGGGCAGAAATGCCTCCACCCTTTGTCTGCGCCTGAGCCATCATAGCGCAGGCTGCAAACGCGATTGTAATTGTACTTCTATTCATTTTTTACTTCTTTGTTGTAGTTTTTTTAGTTGTTGTCTTCTTTTTTGTGGTGGTTGTCTTCTTAGCAGTAGTGGTAGTCTTTGGCTTGTAATACTTCTTAGCCTCGGGCAACCATCCCAGAATATTCTTGATACGGGTAGCATCAGATGGGTGATCGCTCAGGAACTCAGCTGTAGTGCTGGTGCTGGCCGATGACATACGCTGCCAGAAAGAAACTGCCGACTCGGGGTTGTAGCCTGCCATCGCAGCAAAAATCAGTCCCATGTAATCGGCCTCGCTCTCGTGGTTACGCGAATACTTCAGGTTAGCCAGATTCAAACCAGCCGAAGCCATAGCCTGACCTAATGAGATGGTATTGCTACCAACACCTAATATGCTGGCCACAGCACTTACCCCCTGAACACCGTACTGTTGCTTCATTTGCTGACTCATCTGCTCGGCAGAGTGACGTGCCACAGCGTGGGCAATCTCATGTCCAAGCACGATAGCCAACGAAGCCTCGTCCTGCGTGATAGGCAGCAGACCCTCGTAAACCACAATCAGTCCGCCAGGCATACACCAAGCGTTGGCCTGCTTATCGGCCACCAGATTAAACTGCCACTGGTAGTTCTGTACATCGTTCTGCATGCCATTAGCATTCAGATAGCTTACCACAGCATTAGCCAGATTCTGACCTACACGCTTAACCATTGCGGTTTTGGTGGCATCGGTAGAGAGCTTGGCTGTTTTCATAAACTCCTGATACTGCTGGGTTGACAGGCTCAGCATCTCGCCATCACTCACCATCAGGTTCTGCTTACGACCAGTGATGGGCACTGTACTTGTGGTACCGCAGCTAACCAGCATAGCGGCAACCATCGACATGAGTAAAAACTTAATTTTCATACCTCTATTTTGCTATTATTTGGTTTATTATCATTTTCAGCCTGCAAAGTAAGCAAAAAAAATCGACATTTGCAAATTTTGAGCATAAAAATAGAGACATCCCCGAAGGAATGCCTCTATAAAGAATGACCAATAATAACTAAAAAACTACGAATTTACTTGTTCAAACCACGGTTGTTGATTGTGGTGTTAAGCAGCAGAAGGTATGTACGCATCTGGCTCTCGTTGAGCACGTAGCGCATACGCTTAACGTCGGTATCGATAGCACGCTTAACCATAGCGTCGCGATCGTTGTTACCGTACTGAGCTGCATGTACCATTTCGGTATTGAAGATATGGTGGATGTTCTCAACAGCCTCGCGCTGGTCAGCAGCCAGGTGCAGAACCTGTGAAAGCTTGTCCATATTAACGTCCATCTTGTAAGCCTCGATGTTGTTAACAGCATTTGTGTTCTCATCCTCAGCGAATGCAGTTGTCATACAAAGCATTGCTACCAATGTCATCATCATCTTTTTCATCTTTTTACCCTTTCTTTTTTTTACTCGGAGGCTTTTTACAGCCTACCTACTTTTTTTACTAATTTGTTACCCTTTGTTATCTTTTGACGGTGCAAAGGTACGGCGATTATTTGGTTTACGCAAACATTTTTGTGTAATTGTGTGCGAACACAGTCCTTTTATTGATACAAATCAAAGAAAGCCTGAAATAAGTATTTTTTTACTTTTTACGATTAAACGTTCGTGTATTTGACAGAAAATGCGTAACTTTGCAGGCTGAAAATAATAATATATATATAATAGGTATAATGGAAGAAACAAAAAACAGATTCATGTCGGTTGTATACCAGTTGTACAGCCTGAAGGATGGCAAGAGCGAGCTCGAGGAGCAGACTGGCGACGATCGTCCTTTCGAGTTCATCACCGGCTTTAGTGTAGCACTCGATGCTTTCGAGGAGAAGGTAAAGGGTCTTGAGAAGGGCAGCAGCTTTGATTTCGAGCTGGCACCAGCCCAGGCTTTTGGCGAGTACGTAGCCGAGGGTGTTCACAAGGTAAGCCGCGAGGTATTTACCGTTAACGGCCATTTCGACCACGATAACATCTTCGAGGGAGCCGTTATCACCCTGATGGACAACGAGGATCACCAGTTCATGGCCAAGGTTGTTAAGATTGAGGAAGACGGCGTTACTGTCGACACCAACCACCCATTGGCAGGCAAAACCCTGAACTTTAAGGGTAAGGTGATTGAGAACCGCGAGGCTACCGACGAGGAGATTCAGCACCTGATTAAGCATATGACAGGTGGCTGCGGCGGTTGTGGTGGCTGCGGAGGCGACCACGAGGGTTGCAATCATGAGGGCTGCGATCACGAGCATCACCACCACGACGATGGCTGTGGTTGCGGATGCGGACATTGTCACTAATCCATCCACATAATACCCAACCCACTATGCGCAACACATTTGGACACATATTCACTCTCACAACCTTTGGCGAGAGTCATGGCGAGGCCGTTGGCGGCGTCATCGATGGCATGCCAGCAGGCATCGATATCGATATGGAGTTTATCCAGAGCGAGCTTAATCGCCGTCGCCCTGGTCAGAGTGCCATCACCACCTCGCGCCAGGAAGCCGATCGTGTAGAACTGCTGAGCGGCGTGTTCGAGGGCAAAACAACAGGCTGCCCCATCGGATTTATGGTTCGTAACACCAATCAGCACTCCAACGATTACGAGAATATGCGTAACCTGTTCCGCCCATCGCATGCCGACTACACCTATTTCCAGAAGTACGGCATTCGCGATCATCGTGGTGGCGGCCGCTCGTCGGCCCGTATCACCATCAGTCGTTGCGTGGGCGGCGCATTTGCCAAACTGGTATTGCGCCAGAAGGGTATCAGTATTCAGGCCTACACATCGCAGGTAGGCGATATTGCGCTTGATAAGGATTACAGCCAGTACGACCTGAGTCTTACTGAGACTAACGCCGTACGTTGTCCCGACCTGCAGAAAGCAGCCGAAATGGAGGCGCTGATAGCAAAGGTAAAGGGCGAGGGCGACACCATTGGCGGTATCATTACTTGCGTAATAAAGGGTTGTCCCACGGGCTTAGGCGAGCCTGAGTTCGATAAGTTGCATGCCTCGTTAGGCCAGGCCATGCTGAGTATTAATGCCGTTAAGGGCTTTGAGTATGGCGATGGTTTTGATAGCGCTACCATGCGCGGCAGTCAGGTAAACGACGTGTTCTGCCCTACAGATAGCGGCATTACCACTACCACTAACCACAGTGGCGGCATTCAGGGCGGCATCAGTAATGGACAGGACATTTACTTCCGCGTGGCATTTAAGCCCGTAGCCACTATTCTTACCGAGCAACAAACGGTAGATAAAGAGGGCAATGCCACCACATTTACTGCTCACGGGCGCCATGATCCGTGCGTTTTGCCAAGAGCAGTTTCTGTTGTCGAAGCGATGGCTGCAATGACCATTTTAGACTATATTTTACTGCGAAATGCGGTTATTTTATAGAAAAGAGCCCCTTGGTTGCAAAAAAATGCAAAAAAAATTTGGTAGTTTAAAAAACTATGCGTATCTTTGCAGCGCAATCAGGGATTTGGGAAAACCCCAGAATTGCTTTAGTTAAGTCTAGTTTAGTTTTTGTGTTGGTTGAGGGCTGCCGATTGGCAGCCCTCAAATTTTTAGCAAGGTTACCCCCTTCGCAGAAGGGGGCTGCCGATTGGCAGCCCTCAAATTTTGTATCCATACAAACATAAAAAAAGGGGTTAAATAACCCCTATGATTTCGCTTACCGATTGGCAGCCATGCGCGTCAAGCCACTCGTTAATGCCATCCCTCACCTTAATGCTCACAGCCGGATCAAGGAAGTTGGCCGTACCAATTTCGATAGCCGTAGCACCAGCCATAAGGAACTCGATGGCATCCTTGGCGCAGCTAATGCCTCCTAAGCCTATTACAGGTATCTTTACGGCCTTTGCCACCTGCCATACCATACGCAGGGCCACAGGCTTTACACAAGGACCGCTCAAGCCGCCAGTATTAATGCTCAGCAGCGTTTTGCGCTTCTCGATATCGATAGCCATACCCATCAGCGTATTAATCAGCGATACGCTATCGGCACCCTCAGCCTCTACAGCACGCGCAATCTCGGCTATATCTGTTACATTCGGACTCAGCTTTACTATCAGCGTTTTGTGGTAACGCTGGCGCACAGCCTTTACCACGCTGGCAGCACCAGCACAGGTAACACCAAACGCCATACCACCATCCTTTACGTTAGGGCACGAGATATTCAGCTCGATGGCAGGGATATTTTCCAATGCATCGATACGGGCAGCACACTCGGCATAATCCTCAGGACTCGAACCGCTCACGTTTACAATCATGTTGGTGTCGATATCCTTAATCTGCGGATAAATGTGCTCGCAAAAGTAATCTACGCCTTTATTCTGCAGTCCTACACAGTTCAGCATGCCGCTGGCTGTTTCGGCCATACGTGGATAGTCATTTCCTTCACGTGGGTTCAAAGTGGTACCCTTCACAATAATACCGCCGATACCATCCAGTGGCATCAGGTCGGCAAACTCCAATCCGTAACCAAAAGTACCCGATGCGGTCATCACTGGGTTCTTCAGCTCCAAGTCAGCAATCTTTACATTTAGTCTTGCCATAACAGTTTCTTAATATTAAACACGGGTCCATCCTTACAAACACACAAATTGCCCTCGGTAGTCTTCTCTACACAGCACAGGCAAGCACCCAGTCCGCAGGCCATCAGGTTCTCTAACGACACCTCACAGTCTGTGTTATTCTGACGGGCAAAACGAGCCACAGCCTTCATCATAGGCGTAGGTCCGCAGGTACTGATACGGTCAAAGCGCTCCTGGCTCAGCAGCGAGTGGTTAGTTACAAATCCCTTCTCGCCCATCGATCCGTCCTCGGTTGTTACGTACACGCGCCCGTACATATTAAATATAGGCAGCATCAGCAGGTCGTTGGCTGTACGCGCTCCTAACAGGAAGGTTGGCTCAATACCCTGGCGCTTCATCTCGGCACCCATATACAGCAGTGGGGCCACACCCACGCCACCGCCAACCAGCAGCACCTTCTCGCCACTCTTGGCAGGTGTAAAGCCGTTGCCTAATGGCAGCACGCAGTTTAGCGTATCGCCAGGCTGCAGTTTAGCCAATGCACGGGTTCCATCGCCTACGGTAGCTACCAACAGCCACAGCTCGTTAGCATCGCAATCAACAAAGTTAATGGAAATAGGGCGGCGCAAAAAGGTAGATCCCGATCCATCTACACGCACCTCTACAAACTGACCGGGCAGCATATCGGGCAGAGGTTTTTCATCAGTGAGTTTTATAAGTACATAACGCTGATGAATCTGCTCTACCTGCTTCACCTTTAGGTCAAGTATATACTTCTTCATACTTCAAATTTTTAATTCGGGTACAAAGGTACTATTATTTTTTGAAACCACAAAACATTATTTCTTCGCAGGTACAAAAGTATCCCAAGTCTGGTCATCGTAAAACACACGAATCTCAATCACTTTACGCTGTGGTTTGTCCACAAATTTTACTTCTTCTCGAACGATTTCAGGGTGTGTATTTCGTACACTATTATAATTTTGGGGTTGCTGAACCACATTTTGGGGGGCTTGTACAGGTGCATCGTCAAAATTCAACATCAAATTTTGCTCAATAGGGTGGGTACCAGGGGTACCTTCAGCCTCCGAAAACAGGTCCTGATCAGGGGTGTTTTGGGGCAGATACATGTCGCCCGATCCAAACATCAGCCAATCAGTATTGATGTTAGGAATTTTCTTTTTGATAGCTTCAACGATGTTCAGGGTAGGACGGGTACGACCGTTGAAGATGCTACTAAGGGTAGCTGGACTCTGACCGATGTAGTCGGCGAAGAGCTGCTGAGTCATGTGCTGGCTCTCCATAATTTGCCTAATTCTATCTTTCATTGCTGTAACTAAGTGCTTAATGGGGCTTTTACACCCTGTTTTCTTTCAGTTTACAAAGGTAAAACAAAAATTTCAATTATACAACAAATGTAGATACAATTTAAGATTTTATAATTTTAGTTTATAGTTTTGTATTTGTAAATCAAAAGTTTTAAAGGGGTAAATAGAGACTTTATATTTTTAAATCTAAATTTACGATAACAAATCTGTACAAAGGGTTATTTTAATATTTAAAGCTAACTAATTGGGTATAAATTAGGTAGTTACGTAAACTTTATACTTTTAAAGGGGTATATTCCGCTTTTTGGCTTATATAGCATCAATTTCTGCAAGGATTTTATATACAATTTATGTAACTACCTGATTTTTAATCGCTTAAATACATTATACATACTATGCATAAATATCAATATACAAATTATAATCTAAATATTTAGATTTTCTTATTCAAATCTAAATATCTGATTTGTGGTTTTAAATTTTAAAATCAACAACCACAAACATCTAAACTTCTAAATAAGTATTCGGATTTAAGAATTTAAATCAACAGAATTAAATCATAATAAATGTGAAGTCCAAATTCTTAGGGCACTAAAAATCCAGATTTTGCCATTTCTCGCGTATTCTGAACCATCGGCCGCAAATCTGGAAATACGCGAGTTTTGAGAGGGTACAAAATGCCGTAACTCCCCTATTTTACAGGCATTTAGGCACAAAAAAAGCGCTCACGAAAAGCGCTGTTTTTGCAAATTCTAGAGTAAGCTTTGGGGCTAATTTAGTGCAAAATGTAAAAAATCAGTTCTTTCATCAGCTCTCCGGCGGGGGTATTTGGGTTATCCAGACCCTTACTTTTAGCGTCAATCTCACGCATCTTCGAAATTATCTGCATCACCTTCATGCCAGAGTAGTTTCGCATACCCGTCATATAGTCCTTGGCAGCCCATGCATTTTTAAATTCCAGCCACTCTGCAACCGCCTCCTGGCTCTTATTATTTGGCGCATAATACGCAATCATCAAATTCTGGAAGTAATTAAAGAGCAACGGGAGAAATGAGTAGATGGAACCCGCCTTCGGATTTTCGTCAAAATATTTTATTATCTGATTTGCTTTATAAACATTACGGTTCACAATGGCGTCGCGAAGTTCAAATCCATTAAACTCTTTGCTCACACCAATCTGCTCTTCAACCACCTGTGGGATCACTACCCTATTCTCTTCGGGCAGCGAAATAATCACTTTGTCAAGCTCGCCCACCAGTCGGCTCAAATCGGCGCCAATATTCTCGGCTATCATCTGAACCGATTTTGCATCAATCTTCACGCGGCGAGTTTTCAGATAGCTTTCAATAAATCCAGGCAGTTCCCTATCCTTAAGCTTCATACTCTCAAACAGTATACCATGCGCTTTGATAGCTTTTACGTATCCAGATTTTCGCCCATCCACCTTGCCGTTCTTATGGCACATCACCAGCACGGTGCTGGCCATAGGCTGTGCAAAGTAGCGCTCAAGCGGCTCGGTATTTTTTATATTTTGCGCCTCTTTTACTATCACCACCTGGCGCTCGGCCATCATAGGATAGCGGCGTGCCAGATCGGCAATCTGCGATGCATTTACATCCGATCCAAACACCACAGTCTGGTTAAAATCACGTTCCTCAGGGCGTAACGCGTGGTCGGCTATATAGTCGGCAATCCTGTCGATATAATACGATTCGTCGCCCATCAAATAATACACGGGCGCATATTTTCCAGCCTCCAAATCGCGCATAATGCTCTCAAAACTCACATTTTTTGCCTCAGCCATGTTGCTATTTCATTTATTATTTGTAATTTTGCCTGCAAATTTACAAAAATGTTTCGATTAAACCTCCCTACATACGAAATAAAAATAGCCCAACAGGGCAATAAGCAGGTAATTTTCGACTTTTTACGCCGAAAATACGTAGCGCTGACGCCCGAAGAGTGGGTTCGCCAGCATTTTGTGCATTATCTGGTTGAACATAAAGGCTACCCTGCCGGACTGATGGGTAACGAGATTGAGTTGAGCGTGGGCGAGAAACGTCTGCGTTGCGACACCGTATTATATAATAAGGTGGCAGCCCCCCAGATGATTATCGAGTACAAAGCCCCACAAATAAAACTTCAGCAAAAGACGTTCAACCAAATATCGGCTTACAATCTTTTGCTGAAGGTAGATTATCTGATAGTTAGCAACGGCATGCAGCACATTTGCTGTAAGATGGATTATGCCAACCAAAAATATTACTTTTTAGAGGATATCCCCGACTATCAGAATTTATAACATTTCCGATTATTCCATATCGTTGGCATCGGTCGACTTCTTCGAGGTCGAAGTCTTGCGGATAGAGCGCTTTGCACGTCCCTTCTTCTCCTCGGTAGCACCTGTTGCCTTGTCGATCTTTACGCCTGCCAGCTCTGGGTCGATCATGATACGTCCGCAGTACTCGCAAACAATAATCTTCTTGTGCATCTTGATATCCAACTGGCGCTGGGGTGGAATCTTGTTAAAGCAACCACCGCAGGCATCACGCTGTACGTAAACGATACCCAGACCGTTGCGAGCGTTTCTGCGGATGCGCTTGAACGATGTAAGCAGACGGCCCTCAATCTTAGCCTCCAAAGTCTTAACCTGCTCCTTCAGTTTCTCCTCCTCTACGCGAGTCTCTTCCATAATCTCCTCAAGCTCGTTCTTCTTAACGTCAAGGTCGCTCTGACGCTCTGCAATCAGTGCCTCGCTGTTCTCCTTCTCACGCTGCTTGTCGGCAATCTTGTTGTTAGCCTCGCGAATCTTCTTATTACACAGCTCAATTTCCAGTGTCTGGAACTCAATCTCCTTCGAGAGAGTGTCGTATTCACGGTTGTTCTTAACCTCATCCAGCTGAGCCTTATAGCGCTCTACGCTGGCCTCGGCATCGGCAATCTCGCCCTTCTTCTGGCTGATAGCCTTCTGATAATCCTCAATCTCGTTCGAGATCTTCTCAACACGAGTGGTCAAGCCCTCAATTTCGTCTTCCAGGTCTTGTACCTCCAGAGGCAGCTCACCACGCAACAAGCGCTTCTCGTCGATAGCCGAGAGGGCAGTCTGCAACTGATAAAGCGTCTTCAGGCGCTCTTCTACTGACAATTCTGATGGATCTTTCTTTGCCATAATTCTACTAAATTTATAATATTAATGTTCAATGTTCAATATTAGATGTACAAAATGGGGTTTGTACATGTTTCGGCTATGCAGGTTTTTACGCCTGGGCACTCTTTCTGGATAATCTCCTCAAAGATTTCGGCGGTATACTGCTCGCTCTGATAGTGACCTATCACGCAAATCTGTATCTGCTGCTCGTAGCCAAAGTACTGATGGTAGTGCATCTCGCCAGTAATAAACGCATCGGCCTGGTTCTTAATTGCCTCGTCGAGCAAGAAATCGCCTGCACCACCGCAAATGGCCACGCGCTTAATGGGGCGGCGCAGCAGTTCGTTGCACATAGCGCACTCCACGTCAAAGGCCTTTTTAACGGCTATGACAAAGTCGTCGGCAGCCATAGGTTCTGGCAACTCGCCCACTACCCCACTTCCAGCCTCAATACCATCCACCTGCTTCTGGGCAAAAAACGCCACGTTCTGCAGGTTCAGCTTCTGGGCTATCTTAAAGTTCACGCCGCCACGCGCATTATCCATATTGGTATGCATCGATACCACCGCTATGCCCTGCTGTATGGCACGCATCACGATGCGCTGCACGTCGGTCAGATTGCTAATAGTCTTCAGTCCACGAAACAATAGCGGATGGTGGCTTACAATCAGATTGCAACCCTTCGCCATGGCCTCGTCAACAATGCGTTCGTTCACGTCCAGACACAATAATGCCCCTGAAACCTCCGTCTCTGTCAGTCCCAGTTGCAAGCCAGCATTATCCCAACTTTCCTGCAAGGGCAGAGGCGCGAAACGTTCAAGGGCGCTCAGCACTTCTTTTATCTTCACGGCTGCAAAATTACAAAGAATAATTGAAACGCGCGCGAACGGCCTCTCTTTGTTATGTATTTTTAACCAAAATCTAAATTTTTATAAAAAACTACCACAAAAGTTTGGTAGATTAAAAAAATCTCCGTACCTTTGCACCCGCAATTCAGAAATGGTGCCCGTAGTTCAGTTGGTTAGAGCGTCAGATTGTGGTTCTGAATGTCGTGGGTTCGAGTCCCACCGGGCACCCAAGGTAGAAAATTCGGGAATCTCCAGTAAATAAAGGGAGTTCCCGATTTTTTATGCCCCGAAATTTAGTTTCCATTTTTGGAAATGACAGCCAAATTTGGAAAAAAAATAGCCGCAAAATAGCCGCAAAATAGCCGCAAAATCTGAAAATAGCCGCAAAATAGCCGCAAAAATTTCGGAGGACATGTAAAGAAATCGAAAATTTCGAAATACTTACAAAATGACGCAGTAAGGTTTCGATTGACGCAAGAGAGGTGATGCAGCGGCATCGAGATTGAAATGACGCAAGGATCGTTCCAGAATTAACAATTTAAAAAGTTAAAATTATGGCAACGATTGCAATTGAGTTTGGGAAGTTAACTTCCAAGAAGACAAGAGAGGTTTACTTGTTAGTTAGACAGGGTAAATCAAGACGTAGAGTCAAGACCGGCGTAAAACTGACCGAGTCTGAGTATTCTGAAAAGACGGGCAAAATAAAGTCCGTATCCAAAGCCAGAACTATTGAAAAGCTCAAAGGTGAGCTTGAAGAGAATCTGGAGGCTGTAGAACAAAACGCTAAGAGCATTGGCCCAAGTGATGGTGAATACGTCACTAAGCAAATCATCAAGAAGCAGGAGGTCAAGACGATGGACTTCTTTAGCTTTACTGAAGGCTGGCTGGCTCGTACAAACATCAAGAGCGTGAAAAACTACAAGTGTATGCTTAACACACTTGCTAAGTTTAATGGCAGCCGTAAACTCCCTTTTAATGAGATCGACGTTAGCTTTCTTAAAAGATTTGAGAGCCATCTTGAGGAACGCCCCAGAGCCAAGACCATGTACCTTGGCCTCATTCGTCACCTCTTCCGAGAGGCTATGATTGAGTTCAATACCGACGATGAGACAGTTATAAAGTCAGACCCATTCCGCCGCTATAAAGCCCCTAAGCAAGTTATGAAGAAGGGCGTAAGAGCACTGAGTCTGGAGGATTTTATGAAGATTGTGAACTACCAGCCTCATGGCGCTGGCCGTGCCCTCTTGGCACATGACTGCTTCATACTGTCGTTTTGTCTGATGGGTATAAACTCCGTTGACCTCTACAACGTGAAGAAACTGGAGCATGGTATCTTGAAATACAACCGCACCAAGACCAAAGACCGCCGTAGTGATGATGCTTACATCGAAGTTCGAATTCATCCATTCATCAAAAAGTTGATGGCAAAATGGAAGGGCACAGGTGGTTATGTATTCAATTTCCGCAAACGCTTCAAACATCCGGAGGATTTCAACCGCTCTCTCAATGTCGGCTTGAAAACAATTGGCGATGAACTACACATGCCTGGTTTGCAATTCTATCAGGCCCGTCACACTTTCGCCACCCTATCCCGTAACATGATGAAGTTCAGCAAGAGCGATGTTGACGAAGCTCTCAACCATGTGGGCAGCTACGATATTGCCGATGTCTATATCACCAAGGACTTCTCTATCATCAACGAGAACAACTTTAAGCTCATTGACAAGGTGTTTAACTTAGAGCCTACTCCAATGGATCCAAAGGCGATAGCCATTCCTCGCAAATGCAACTGATTCAGCCACAGAAGATTACCATTTCCTCACACCAAGTTTTAAAGTGTGGGGATTTGGTTTTAACCTGTGGGATATGCCGCATCTGTATCAGTTTCAAAGTGTGGGGATTTGGTTTTAAAGTGTGGGGATTTACGGTTGTAAAACGCTGTTATCCACTGCAATTTCGCCAATCCGATAGAGCAGAATAATAGTCCATGCAATTAACAGGCATACCTCTGGACGAGGTTTTTGCTTTCCAAGAATAAATTAAATAAGGGTTTTGTTGTGAATTTTTACTTTCCACCGCCTCGCGCACGCCCGAAGAGTAAGTTTTAAACTGTGGGGATTCGCGCCCGCGTACAGGTTTTAAAGCGTGGGGATTCTCATACCTTTGGTATGACCCTAAAACGAAAGTAGCCCGCCTGGCAATCATGCCAGACGAGCCGCTAACTTATTGACTTTCAGTTAAATTATTTCTTTACGGATGACTTTTCAAGAGCCTTCTCGGCCTTTTTTACCTCACCTTTGATGGCCTGGATTACCCAGCCGATGCCCATTTCTGTGCCATTCGGCTTCCGTCTTCGGCCCTGAATGTCGGCCAACGTCCCCAGCACGTCAGGCAACAGATTTACCGCCTGAATCAGCAAATCCTTGTGCGGACTCAGACTTTTCTTGTCAAAGCCCATCTGCTGCTTCATGTAGTTGATGACCTGTGGCGAAATAAAACCTATCGAAACCTTTGCCGTCAGATGCACCCTCTCCAATTCCTGGTCTCTGAACTTTGCCTGATAGACGGGTCTCAACTCGAACCCCACCACTGGACTCTTGCTGTTGTTCTGATTCTCACGCAATTTCTCGTAGGTGAACGTATAGGGACACGTCTCGTCGAGCATCCGCTTCACAGGTCTCAGCACTCGCTCCTCCAGATGGTCGATACGGTCTCTGCCATCCTTGCGGTACTTGTCCTGCGGTATTCCCAACCAGCTCTTTAGTTCCGCAATGCTCAGTTTAAACGGCTTCTCCTGTCCACTCATAATCATGTAGAACTGCAGAGCCGAGGATGTCGGCAGTGCCAAAGCCTTGTTCAGTTCAAATCGCTTGAAACCTTGCGAGAAGTCTGAGAGCACATCCCAGATACGGTTATCCACTTCCACCGTAATCATACCCGACCGATACACATACGTCGCATTGTTGATGAATCCGCACACTGTATAATGGTTCTCGTCCTTGTACTCAAACGACCGGCTACGCAGCGCATACAGGGCTTTCTCGATGTCGTGGTGCTTCATCTTGGTGTTGAAGAGCACGTCTGAGGCAGGCATGGTAATGGTCACGTTGAACAGTCCCAAGTCAATCTTGTGCAAGTGATCCTTCAGTTTAACGCCCTTCAGATTGTTCGAGGCATACTCAATGATGCGCAGCACCACCCTCTGCTCCAGAATGCTCATTTCCTTCTGCCGCGCCCAGGTATAGACAAACGAAGTCACAATGTCCTTGTTCTTCGTCGGAATATTAGTCAGTTCCTTTCTGCTCATGCCTCGTCCTCCACGCCAAACACCTCACTGGCATTGCCACGCTTGGCCTTCTTCACCCTTACTTCGCCATTTTTCGACTCATAGCTTGCGATGGCCATGTTCAGCCCTACAGCGAAAATGTCCTTCAGAGCGATTCCCTCACGATCTGCGATAGCCCTCACCTTAGCCATCTGGCTCGTTTCAATCAGCGTACACACATGCTCCATCTGCTTCTTTTCCTTGGAGCCAGTTCTCGTCCTGCGTCCAGTTTCCACCTCCGGCTCACTCGTCAGGTTGTTCAGGAGGTCGCTCATATCAAACTCTTTCTTCATCTTGTTCTTGGATTTAGTGGTTCATACTCTCAATCAGTTCCTCAGTAAATGCCAGATAGTCCTGTGCACCATTGCTCTTTGGCGAATACGTCACGATGTCCTGAGCCTCGTAAGGTGCTTCTGCCAGGCTCACATTCTTGCGAATCTTAGTCTGATACACAGTCTTGCCCAGTGAGTCACGCAACTGCTTTTCTACCCCCTTACCCAGCTTCGTTGATTCCCATCTCGTTATCAGAATGCCTGAGACATGAGCATTGGGATTAAGCCGACGACGCACCATCACAATGAAGTTGTTGATCATGGCCAGTCCTTTGAACGGAAGTACTTCGGCCACCAATGGGATGATGATGTCTGTACTTGCAGTAAAGGCATTCAGTGTCAGAAGGCCCAATGATGGAGGACAATCTATCAAGATATACTCGAACTTACCTGACACCTTCTCCAGAAGCTCTGCAAGAAGTCTTTCCCTGGCCATAGCTGAAGCCAGTTCCAAGTCTGCCATCGCTAACTGAAGCGTAGCAGGAACCAAGAATAGATTTTCACTTAACGGAATTATCGGCATTTCACTTTTACCCAACAATGCCGAATAGATGGAAGTGTCAGGCTCTCCCTTCATCAGACTACTGGTTAGGTTCGACTGGGCATCCAGATCAACCAGTAACACACTATGTCCCTTCGATGCGAGAATAGAGCCTACACTCGCAACAGTTGTTGTTTTACCAACGCCTCCCTTGTGGTTGGCAACCGAAATAATCTTAGTTTTCATACTTTAAATATTTGAATACTTATTACTTTATTACTGTATTTGCGTATTTTGATATGCAAAGTTATAGAAATATTAGAAATATTGCACAATATTTCTAATATAATTAAGATTATTTAAACCTTAAATCTAATTATTCAAATACACCCGTTGCAAGACAACACATATGCGCGTGTACATATAATATATAGTATATAAAGCAAAAACGCCCCAATATAGACGTATTTCCATATTGAGACATATTTGTATTGATGTATTATCGTATTACTATATTTCTATATTTTCATATTGTTGTATTACAGCAAAACCGCACCATCCTCACAGATAATGCGGTGACATTGTGGCATTTAGATATAGTATCTAAATCTGATAAGGTTTCAAAGTCCGGCCAAACTTAATTGCACGAACCTCTTGGAGTTAGGATACGCCTATACTCATAAAGTCTCACGACTTGGTTTTATTTTTATGCTTCTTAGTAATTATTGTAACCTCTTTGGGGTTAGCACCCTCTTCCATCAAGGCTGCATGAAGCACCTTCCTCTTGTGGTCTTGGCTCCAGTCCAACATCCTTCGAATAGAGCGTGACCGTTCCATCCTCCAGCACATAACATGGGATTCCCAGGTCATCCACTGCCTTTGCTTCATCAAAAGCAGGGTGGCTGTCACGGAGCTTGATAAACTGCTTCAAGTTCCTGACGTGTTTGCCAATGTCAATCACCTCGAAATTCGGGTTCCCCTCCACCTGCTTTTCTACATATTCACAGTCTGGACAGGTTTGCATTACATACATCTTTATCATAGTCGCGATATTTTTTTCAGCCACAAATATACGATAATAAACCCGATATTCGTCAAGATACGTCAAAAATCCTCGATTCTTTTATCTATTTTTAGGTAAAACAGGCAGAAATCCCATCGGAAATGAGTACTTTTGCAGTATCAATGTACAAATGAAGATCAATTATGAAACAAGAATATGCAAGGGTATCAGTAGAAATGCCCGAAAACAAAGATAAGAAATCATTAAGTCATGAACTGACCTACGAGATTGAAAACAACGACATCAATGATGAGTTTACGGTAAAGTTCTGATGATGGAAAAGAAAAGCAACACCTACCAAATTGCCACCGACATCCAATGGGAAGATGCCGGTGAGGGCATTGTCCGTCAGATAATGGGCTACGATGAACACCTGATGATAGTGAAAGTGAAGTTCGAGCAAGGAGCCATCGGTACCCTCCATCAACACCATCACACCCAGAGTACCTACGTAGCCTGTGGATGCTTTGAGGTGACTATTGGCGAGGAGAAGAAGGTTCTCAGAGCTGGCGATGGTTATTATGTGGCTCCCAATCTGCCGCATGGTTGCGTCTGCCATGAAGCTGGTATTCTCATCGATACCTTCACTCCTATGCGCGAAGATTTTCTGAAATAAACGATTTAAACATCAGAACGCTTCTGGATGAACGATTCCATTTTCATCCTCGTCGCGATTAATGACTAATTGCCAATAGCTTATTTTGCTGTCGTTTTCTTCAGAGGTGTCGCCTCCTGATTTGGGAAAGCCACTAACATTACTGTGTTCAACACTTTCCCATCGCCAGAACTTGTCATCGTAAGTCGCCCGCCAGCCATATCCAACGCTGTCCCAATTGTCATAAAGGATGAATGGCCCCATACAACGGCTACGATCTGGGTTATTGTTGGCTTCATAGTCATCATCGGCAAATGCCTTCAGTTCGTTTGTCTTATCAGCAAGATAGGTATAATCCTCTGGCATCTGACCAAGGGCGCATGGAATGATTCTACCTGCCAGCACATCGTCAGCCAACTTTTTCGTAAGGAATTCCTCCGCATCAACAGCGGCTAAGAGCAACTCTTGTCCATGCCAAGACAGGCTCCCCCCAGCTTTTATGACTGCATCAAAGGCCAGATCGGCTTCACGAAGGATCACAACCGAAGAATAGCGTTTCTCGTCTTCTTCTGCCTTCAAGGCTTCCTTTCCCTTCTCAGCATTCTTGGTGACTTGTTCTATTTTCTCTTTGTCATCTCCCAACTGCTCTGTCAGATGTTTCAAGGCATCATCTATTGCCGTATCGAAGAAATAAGCCTTATACTCTTCCTCTATCTTCAGATTATGGTAATTCAAGTTATCCGAAGGAATACAGCCTGTCCGTTGCCATTTACCACCGTCCTTCCTCAGCACTTCCAGTCGTTTGTGGTTCATACGGCAGAAAGTATAAGCAGCATCGAAATTCTCAAAGCCTACATACGCCGATTTCACCTCACCAGCCCCGTAATAATGGTCTTCAAACTCTATCTGCTGGAGATTTAGAGCCTGCACATCCTCCTCGAAAGTCGTAGTCTTGGCAGGAGCAAACACCTTTGGTTTGTCCTTCTCGCTCTCTCGGAGTTTCTTACGTATCTCGCTGGATATGTGATTGATTTCATTAACAACAGAACAGCCTTTAAGAAAGAATTTCTTCGCCTTATCGTAATAAGTCAGGGCTTCTTCGTAACGTTCCAGTCCGTAATAGGCCGAAGCAAGATAGAAATTGAAATATGCCGTGATGAAAGCACCTTTCTGATTCGTATGCTGTTCGTCATCTTCCAGATTCTCTTTGATCAGAGGTTGCAATTCCTCCAACACCTCACTGACGAGCTTATATTTCTTGTCCAAAAGCAGTGGATGGCACGACTGTATGGGATAGTAGATCGTCATTATATGTTTGGTGTAGTCAAACTTATAATCCTCCACACCACTTTCTTCACGAATCTTGCGGATTTGTTTGATAGCACTCTTAAACCGCGTCTTATACGGTTTTTGGTTTTTATGTTTGTCTGTCGTGGTAACAGTCTCAGGCTTGCCGTCATCAATCGTCAGCGCATCTTTCGTGATGGCGTAACCGTTCATCTTATCCAAGGCAGCCATTCCAAGCAGGGTTGTGCCGCCATATCGGTCACCGATGGAGGCATTTATATCTTTCAGCTTGACTTTGCCGAGCGTCAGACTGCGAATGTTGACATCCTTCTGCTCAGCGGAATATAAACCGCCATAATAACTGGTGCTGGTTCCTTTGACATCAGACTCTGTCAGATTACCTTTCAGGAAGAGTATGTCACCCACCTCCTTGGCAAGAAGCGTACCCGAACAGCCTGTGTCCAGCAGAAACTCGATATTGAGCGAGCCATTAATCTTTCCGAAGAGAAACAAGGCATTTCCTCTTCGGATTAAGGGAATTTGCTTCATATACTAAATCCCCATGGCTTTAACAAGTTTGTCAATATTACCGCCAAGCTCATTGGCCAAATCAGCCAATTGTACATTATATGGATCCTGTTTCTTATTCTTCATAACAATCTTTTTTCAAAAACGGATGCAAAGATACTAAAAATAAGCCATAATTAATGCTGAACCGAAAAATAATTAAGGTTATTTGTACCCTTTCCGCATCATCTTCCGGTCATACCGTTCACGGTTGGCCTTGAAGTGGCAAAGTGGTGTTCAGGGAGGGTGTGTACTAGGCTCGAAGGAGCTTCATTTTTTGAAAAGTGTAGTTTTTGACCATCGGAAATCATTGAAAAGTGTAGTTTTTGGCCCCGAAAAGTTATTGAAAAGTGTAGTTTTTGACCACAAAAAGTTATTGAAAAGTGTAGTTTTGCCGATACAAAACATCGGTTAATATCTTGTAAAGCTCTGAAATACAGACAGATATAAAAAAAGACCGACAGCTCTCGTTGTCTGTCAGTCCTCTCGTCGTGTTAAGCCGTTAGGCTTCGTTTGTCAGAATGTGATTGGGCCGTGGCCCATGCAACTGGTAGTACCCAGTGCCGTCAGGGCTGCTGTGAGGATGCTCACAATCACCTGAATGACGGTCTTCCAAGTTTCCTTTTTCATAGCATCAGATATTAAGGTGAATACTTGCTGAGTTCGAGGGGGAGGGCGATTTGGCTCCCCCTCTTATCTCAGCCATTGCCTAGTCCTGGTCCATGAAGTCCATCTCGTCAGTTTCGGAGTTGATCTCCAGAACTGTGCCCTTTGTAGGCATCTGGAACGAACCAGTGTAGGTTCCGTCGTTCTCGGTCAGCGTGATGCGAACGCCGTTGACCTTGACAATAGGCTCCAATTCGCTTGCTGACACGACGCTGACGTTCACGTTAGAGCCGGAGTGCACGTTGTCGTTGCTGTTGATTTCCTGCTCGCTGTCGTCCGTCACGGTCGAGGTTCCGTTGCCATACTTGTAGATCACCAGTCGGTAGTCACCCTCGGTGCCGCTCTGCGAGCCGCTGTTGCCGCCCGTGTTGCCGCTCTGGCTACCGCTGTTGCCTCCAGTGTTCGAGCCGCTACCGCTGTTGCCGCCCTGGCTCTGCGAACCGCCGTTGTCAGGCGTTACGGTGCCAGTGCCACCGCCGTTGGAGCCACCACCTTGGTTCTGTGAACCGCCGTTCTCCGTTGAGCCGTTACCCGTAGTGCCGTTGTCCTCGTCGCTCTTCACGAGGCTCTCCACGTTGATGAACTCGGCCTGCTTCAGGAACTCTCGCGAGCTGATGTTCTGCTCCTGTTCCTGCTCAGGCAGGAAGCGGATGTGCAGACCCTTGATGTCCTTATTCACGCTGAACTTGTCCTTGGTCAGCGCGCCACCCTTCGCGCACTCGATGGTGGTGTAGAACGTGCCGAGACCTTCAATCTTCACCTTCTTCGAGTTGAGCAGCATCTCCAGCAGACAGCTGCGGAACTTCTCCAGCACGCCGTACACGACGTCGGGTGTGTAGATACTTCCGTGCTCGCTGATGTGGTTTGCAAGCTTGCGAGTGTTCAGACTCTCCAGATTCTTCACGCGAGCGTAGAACTTGCCGTAGGCGGCAGTGTGCTCGTTCTTGTTCTGGTACACTTCATAAATAATCTTCGCCATAATCTTGTGTTTTTTGGTATTAGTATTATCCTGCTCGGCCAGCTACATCGGGTGGCCGAATCCCGCGTGTTTTTCAGATCTGATTGCGAGTGCAAAGTTACACAAAATATCAATGCAAAACAATAGTTTCCCCCAATTATTTTTGAGAAATTTGCCACGTTAACACTTGGCGAAACTGCTCCCGTTCGGCAGACACTAAGCAAGCTTAGTCTGCTCTCACTTACTCGCAGCTTTATATTATTAACATTTGCTCTTTATGAAGAAAGAATCCTTCTGAATTTATCAAAAATCTTTACTAATTCAGCGATGATGTATCTAAGTGATGCTGAAAGATATTAAACAACGTTTCTAGCTCGATTTGCCAATATCTTTCCGAGGATGCGCGCTGGCGGCGAGAATAGTTCAATCCCGCTCGAAGAATAGTTCAATCTATGAGATTGCACCGTTCTCGATTCAAGCGACGAGTATGCCTGTTTTTATACTCCCAACCGCCCGATTGCCGTTTTCCCGTTTTCCCGTTTCGTCAACCGTTCTGCCGATGCGAAAAATTTTACCATATTTCATATTACTATAATATATAATTATAATTATATATTATAGTAAAATTAAAACTCCACAGATTTCATTCATTCACAACCACATCACGAAACGGGAAAACGGCACAACGGGAAAACGCATGATGCTTTGCTACTGAAGGACGCAAGAACGCTAAAGTGTGGATCTTGTCATTGTGAACGCATGTGTTCACAATCTTTTTGTCCCCAACTTGGGCGAATATTTGACTAGTCATACTGAAAAGGTTGTCTCTATTCCTAAGAACGTTGACTCTATTCCTGAAATAGTTGACTTTTCGCGCTATAATTTTGTTATTTCTCAGAAAAGTTGTTGAAGGATTCGAAGCATAAGAAAAGAGTTGCCACGAACCTGACAACTCCTCCGATCGGGGACACCCCAATCCCAATAAATGGAACACGTCCATTGTTCTGTGTGCAAAGATAGACATTTTTCTCTAATCTTCTAAATTTTTGTTCCATACTTTTAAGTTTTTTAATCAAAAAGTCAGGCAATGACTGACTTTTCCCCATACTTTTACCCTATTTTGCACGCAGTGAGTGCAAAATCTTGATTTGTTCAATCAATTGACGGGGCAAATTGCCCGTTTTATTAAATAATGTGTAAATTCTGAGATAAACGACTTTTATCTCAGGAATTATTCGTATCTTTGCAAGCTAAATAGGACATATCGATATGAATCAAGATATACACAAACTTGTAGAACGATACGAGGCTGACAGGAAGCACTACCTGACAGATCGCTACAATGAATTGTGCAATCTAAAAACTCTGTGGGAGAAATTTTCTTATGTTCCAATCGATAAAGATGAATGTATAGAAGAGCCATTTCATATTTGGGAGAAAGGCACAGACAGATTTCACGTATGGCATTGGTTTGACGAAAGGTGTCCGAATGGACTTGCAAAAGACCTAATGAATTTGAATTAAAAGGCAGAAAAACGAATCAAAGAACATAATTATGGCTGTACCAATATTTGAAGATTTCTTATATCCGTTTTTGGAAGCTACAAGTAAAAAAGATATGAGAGTCTCGGAAATGAGACAATACATCGTTGATTATTTCAATCTTACTGATGAAGATTGTAGCCTCCGCACCAAGAGTGGTAATTCCACTCAAGTGGTGGATAGGTTAAATTGGGTTCGTCAGTATCTACGTCGTGCACAGATGATAGATATTCCTGAACGCGGTGTTTATAGAATCACACAACGCGGTAAAGATTACCTTGCATCACACACATCTTTACGTAAACAAGATTTGATGCAGTTCCCCGAATTTGCAAGTTACGCAACAGGCGCAACAACGCCATCTCCAAGTACAACTATAAATTCAGACACTCAGGGCGTTTCGGAAGATATGACACCTACCGAACAACTTGAGCAAGCTTATCATAGTATTATCGAAGACTTGGCAGCGGACTTGCTTCAAAAGACATTGGAACAAACACCATATTTCTTTGAGCATTTGGTAGTGGATCTTTTAGTAAAGATGGGATATGGTGGCTCCTTTGCAAATTCTGCTCAAGTAACTCAGTATGTACATGATGATGGGATTGATGGAATTATCTATGAAGATAAGTTAGGACTTGACAATATATATATTCAGGCGAAAAGATACAAACTAGACAATACTGTTGGCAAACCACAGATTCAACAATTCTCAGGAGCTTTAGATGAACAGAAAGCCACTAAAGGAGTGTTCATTACCACAAGCTCTTATAGCAAAGAAGCTAAACAATATGTTGAGAAATTGAATAAGAAAATTGTCTTAATAGATGGTCAGGAACTTGCTCGTTACATGATAGAATATAATGTTGGTGTCAGTACCAAACAAGTATACGAAGTGAAACGTATAGATTCTGATTATTTTGATGAATAACAAACAATAAATAAATATGGCAAAGAAAGAAATCAAACCCGGATTATTCGGTCAAAAACATTCAAGCCGCGATTATACTAAAGCAGAGTGCTGGGGTAAGAATCAATTTAACAGTTCGTTTCCTGCTTCACTTGTTGCATATATGTACTCTAAAGGTATTAAGCCTATTTACATAAAGACTGATGATAAAAATGAAATTATTCATCAGGCAATAGAAAGCGAGGAACTGTTAGGAATTGACCCGCTTAGTGACGAGGCCTACTACAATTATGAGGCTGGCTTTACCCCATATGAGAAGTTCTACCAAGGAGAACGAGAGAAGATAGACCTTGTAATGCTAAACCATAAGACTAATGAGATTCTCTCCGGCCTTGAAGTAAAGTTGACAGCGCTACCAGATAATACAACGAAATCCCTACCTGAATCGCAATGGGGATCGGAAATAGTGATGCGTCCCCCAACTATTTGCTTCCTTGCTTGCAGTATCTGCACCAACTATGAGTCGCTTGAAGAAAAGGAGAGACTTAGAGGAATGCTTCGCCGTGTACCTCAAATTAACCATTGGGAGGAAATCGACGAAGTATTACCACACTATAACAAAATCTTGGAGTCTGTTTTGGCTATATCCAAAGACATGTGTGATAAGCAGAAGCCTCTCATTATCCAACCTATTTGGAAAACAGAGGGAAATAAAATGAGACTGAAGGAGGATTGCTTAGATGTATTCGTGTGGTCCAACCTTAGTATTATACAAATGTGCTGTACAGAAGACTCAACGAGCATACGCCGTCTGAATCGTTTTCATCGTACTATCATTTGGCTCTACAAGATGCTTCTTGATTATGTGACATACGATACTTTCGACTACAAACGTATTATACGTCTCCAGTCATACAATCTTGCCAATGACAAGGCATTTGCCCTTCCAGGAACGAAGTCCCATATTTTTTTAGAAGGAGAAGAGATTGTTAAACCTCGTATCTCGAAATTTGAAATAAAAAATATTATTCTTGGTGGCGGTCAGGACTTATTAAGTCCAGAACGTCGTTTCGACGCAGTATTGGTAAACAGCCCAGACATTTTTGATTAGACCTATGAAAGTTGTAGATTTGTTTTGTGGCTGTGGTGGCCTAAGTCTTGGATTCCAAAAAGCAGGATTCAAGATACTTGCTGCATTTGATAATTGGGATGATGCAATTGCTGTTTATCACACAAACTTTAAGCATCCTGTAATAAAACAGGATCTTTCTAATGTAGATGAGACAGTAGAAAAAGTAAGTAAATATAAACCAGACATGATAATAGGAGGCCCTCCTTGTCAAGACTTCTCATCTGCAGGCAAACGTGATGAAGATAACGGACGCGGAGACCTTACTGTGAATTATGCTCAGGTCATCGCAAAGGTGAAACCGGAATGGTTTGTAATGGAAAATGTTGATCGTATCATAAAGACCGAGAAGCTTGTTCAAGCAAAAGCGATTTTCAAGGCATGTGGATATGGACTAACATACACCATTCTAAATGCAAGTAAATGTGGAGCTCCCCAAAGACGTAAGCGTTTCATAATGATTGGTCATTTAGGGGAAGAAGACGGTTTTATGTCGAAAATTCTTGAGGAACGACAGGCAGAGAAAGAAATGACCGTAGCTGATTATTTTGGCAGTCAACTTGATATCAAATATTACTATCGTCATCCGCGCAGTTATGCTCGTAGGGGAATCTTTAGCGTAGATGAACCCAGCCCAACGATACGTGGCGTAAATCGTCCCATGCCAGCAGGGTATCAATTACATAGCACAGACCCCGTGAAGTCTTTAGAAGGAATACGTCCCCTTACGACTTTGGAAAGAAGTATGATACAAACGTTCCCAAAGGATTTCAAGTTCCTTGGCAATAAGACCGATATGGAGCAGATGATAGGAAATGCTGTGCCTGTTAATCTTGCAAAATATGTGGGTGACTGTATTATGGCATTTCTTGGTATTGACAATCCCGTAGATTACGAAGAACTACAAAAAGAATTTCCAGAAAAGATTGTTAGCAATCCAAACATAACGAGAAGTCCTGATTTGAAACTTAAAGAAGACAAGAATGTTCTTGTCAGCCTTGTTAAGAATGACAACGTAGACTTGTTTCTTGATGGTTCAGCCCGCATTTATTACACAGGTAAGAAATTTCCATCTACAGTAGCTCTGAATAAGCTTTATTATTTCATGCCTTATGTTAAACAGAAGGGCATACGCGATATTTATCTCATTACAATTGCAAGAGTAGGTTCCAAACACGAAGTACATCCAGATGCAGACGAAAACGACTTGCGATTGGTATTCGAAATTGAAAAGGTAGGGCAACTCTTTGATGACTACAAACCCATCGAGCTTAAAATTTGGCATACATTTACGGATACGAATATGAAGGCTCTTATGGCAATGTGATAGATTATAATGTGATAGATTATAATGCAATAGAAATAAGTAAAACAAAATAATGTCTGACAACAAAGATTTCTTTAAGAAACAAACAGACTCGTCGAGGGTAAAGGCAGCAATCATATCGGAATACTTTCCGCAGTACTGCCATATAATATCGCGCAGACATAACCCACAGCGATTTGGTTATTTCGATATGTTTGCAGGGCCAGGTATCTACGAAGATGGGAGTCCCTCAACTCCACTTCTTGTAGCCAAAAACTGCTATGAGGATCAGTACCTGCGTGAACGTGTCTGGATGGTCTTTAATGATATGGCCTTCGGCGATAAGCTGAAGGAGAATTTCGAGAAATATTACCAGAGCGGCACATTTTCGAATGAGCCGTTCTTTGCAAATCGCACCTTTGGCGAATGGCCAAAGATTGACACTTTCCTGACACGAAACACGATGCAAGGATTCTATAATGAATGTCCTTCGCTCCTGTTTATCGATCCGTGGGGTTACAAGCACATCAATACACGTGTGCTTACTCAGTTCCTGACACAATGGGGTAATGAGGTATTCATCTTCATCAATACTAAACGTTTGAATGCAGCGTTTGAGAATGAACTTTTCCATGAGGATTTGAAGACGGTATTCCCTCTAACTTTTAGTGAAGTGAAAGAAAACAAGAAGTTAAAGGGGTCTGTAGAAGAACGTCACAAATTCATTATCAATCAGTTAGCAGATGAGTTTCGTAGGATTCTCGGCGGTGTGGTATTTTACACAGCTTTTCAATTTCGTGAAGAAGACCAGAAAACTCCCAGTCACTATTTATTGCATATTACAAAAGGAGCAAAGGGCTTTGACCTTGTAAAACAGGTTTATAGTAAGTATGCTAATGTTGAAAGAATACTCGAAGGTATGGACGGAATTAATACGTACACGTTTGACCCCAAGAGCATTCAAGGCGACATATGGTTTGATGCGGATTTCAAGCAGGATAATATTGACAAGTTGAAAAAAGAACTTTGTAAAGAGTATAAAGGTCAGATGTGGGTTACTGAGACTTTGTTTAACAATGATCAGAGGAAGCGTCTGCACTCTCGCACTCATTACCTGATGGCTTTCCGCCAATTACATGATGAAGGCAAATTAGATGTTCAATACACAGATGGGAAAAACCATAAGGCTTCTGTGCTGATATCTCCCTCATGTTACATTACTTTTAAATAATATCGTATGGCAGAAACAAAAATAGAATGGACAGATAAGACTTGGAATCCTGTTACAGGATGCACCAAGAAGTCTGAAGGTTGCGTTCACTGCTATGCGGAAGTAATGGCACGACGTCTGAAAGGTATGGGGCAGTTGAAGTATAAGAATGCGTTCAAGTTGACCCTGCATCCAGAAGATTTGGACGAACCCAAAAAATGGAACAAGCCACACAACATTTTTGTATGTTCTATGGGTGATTTGTTCCATGATGATGTCCCCTTTGACTTCGTTGACAAGGTAATGCAAACTATCCGCGAAACTCCACAGCATCGCTATCAGATACTGACAAAAAGAGCTGAGCGTATGGAAGAATATTTCAGTTCCCATGACGTTCCAGAGAACGTCTGGCTTGGAGTAACTGTAGAAGTACAAAGGACTCGTTATCGCATTGACCATTTACGGAACTTACCAGCATCAGTTCGTTTCCTCTCATGCGAACCACTGCTTGAAGATTTGGGTGACCTGAATCTTGACGGCATAGACTGGATTATTGTTGGTGGTGAAAGCGGTACTCAAGCGAGGCCTATGAAAGAACAATGGGCTCTGAATGTGAAGCGTCAGGCTGATAATGGCAACATTGCTTTCTTCTTTAAGCAGTGGGGCACGTGGAGTCGTGAAGGTGTAAAACGCAACAAGCATGTTAATGGCAAACTTCTGGAAGGTAAGATTGTGCAGAACATGCCAATAGAAAAGAGGAGGTAACTATGGCGGAATACACTCATAACGAAAATTTGTTTGAAGCGCAGACATCATCACTGATGGACCGTCTGCAGGGGTATTTCGATGATATCAGTTTGTGGTCACGACAAGACAGCTCTCATTTCGGTCATCTTTTCAAGTTCAGGAGTCTTGTTCTATTGGCTGAAATGTACGAGTATGTCCGTTTCTTCTTTGTGTATCGTGAGGCCCGATTATCTGAGTATTTTAGCGGTCAGACATTGTGCCAGTCGCTCGAAAAGGTAGCGTTTATTGAGAAACTGCAGGATAATATCCGCAAACTTGGTTTTGAATTGAATTTCCTTGATACCTATTCATTGATGCATAATGCGATGTTCCCTGATTTGTACACGGCTATCGACATGTTTAAGGTGTTGCATGAGAAGGGAATTGATGAGTTTTGCGAGAAATTATCAAACGTACAGATGCCTTCTGTGAATAAGTCTGTTTTATGGGTGGGTGATGGCAAGAATAATAGTACCCACAACTTTGAACGAGTTTTCAGAAAAGCAAAGGAGAATTTTGATGAGCATCTTGGCAAGCAAATAGTCAGAAAGGTCATCCCTCCAGAGAAATATTTCTTGGACGAGGATCATGCTGAAAAGTTCAATTTCCGTGAGTTTATCGTGGATATGCAGCAAAAAGCCAACGAAGCAACTGTTGAGGACATCTACGTAGAATTGTTCAAGGCACTGGAAATGTTGCGTAATGTTTTCATGACCGATGCCGAAGACATCTATTATGTTCGTACAGGTGATTTTACTGCAATAGAAAAAGTGTATGACAAGGAGGTGATAGAACATTTCTACACCAAACTGCCATTGAAAGAGTATTATGAAGCCCGTTCGTTATTCATCCAGCAAATGAATGAGGATATGGAAATTTCTATTGGTGAATGGCGAATTAGTAGAGGCTATATTGGCAGGAAGCTTACACCTCAGGAACAAATTGAATTCCTGCAGGAACGCAAGGATGGTGTGATAGAAAACATGAAGAGCTATGAAGAGTTATGGAAACTCCGTATGCACAGCGGAGGCTTAGATGCTGATGTTACGCCTGAGAATTTTGCCCGTATGTTCTATCGCAGAAAAGGTGTGGACAGATACTTTATTGAACTGCAATGGGAACTGGAAGAACTTACAAGTCTCATAGCAAAGAACAAACAGAAGCCAGCAATAGATTCACAAGAACTCGTACAGACACCAGAGCAGAAAGCAGTAGCAGATTTTGTTGACAGCATTATTATGTTGGTAAATACTGCATACGAGAAATGGAATAATCAAAGAGTCGTTCCGGCTGTACATAAGGCAGAAGTTCATATTGTCATTAAGAAAGAAGAACTGATAAAGTTCATGCAGGACAAGATGAAGAATGATTTTGAGGAACTGTGCGAGTTTTGTTATCCAGAAGCATCTAAGCAGGATTTCTGCCAATTTGTAGTTCAGCTTCAAAATGATGGTTATTTTGGGGCATTACCCAATAAGCTTCTGGCAGAAGTACTTGCACCAATTGCAAAGATTTCAGTTGGTACTGCCCGTAACTATCTCAGTCAATCTTAGTAAAAAATCAGTTTTTACCCCAATAATCGTCTATTTCGACTATCGAAGTAGACGATTTTTTTATACCTTACAGATGGATAATTGTGAATTAATTTTTGTGATTCATTGAATTATCCATTAACTATCTGTTTTTGAGTGAATTATGCAAAAATGGATTAACTCCGATAATATTTGGAATAACAGGATATTACCCAGTATTTTGCAGCCGGAAACCCATAATAGCGGGTAATATATAAAATGAGAAATGTAACAGATTCAAAAACAATCAGTGGACTGATCCTAAAAGTAGGACGTTCACAACAGTATTGCACCAACTGGGGCGAAATGCTGTTCAAAGGAAAAGAGGTTATCGTAAGCGTCAAGGATTCCCATCAGAGACAAAAGATACCTATGTATATACGCGATGACTCCGATGTTGGCATCCTCAACCTGACACCTAGTACATTATTAAATAAGGTGTGGAGCCTCAACATCCACGGAGAGTTGAACACATCCAGTCAAGGATGCATCTTTATCGACAAAATCAATCTTTCGGCAATGGTGCCAAAACAAGTAAACATCAATAAGTATTTTTAAGCAATGAGTACAGATATGATACAAAATGATTTTCAGAACCAATGGTGAGGAATCTATTGGTTCTTGGGAAACCACTTTGGCTACTAAGATGATGGTGAAGCTCTTGGAGCTTTGGATGACTCAGGATAGCAGAGAGCATGTAGAAAAGATGCTCGAATACTATCACCCTCTGGATCGTAGTGCCATGGCCTACGGCTTGGTGGTGTATGTGATGACTGGCACAAAGATGACCTTCAAGAGTGCTATGGCTAACCAACACTACAAGACTATCTGCAAGATGTTGAAGGAGGATATGCCGCAGCTGATGTTTGCAAACCACATGAAGTACATGCTTCGCCGCTATGGGCGAAAGCAGGGAAAAGTGAATAGTGAAAAGTGAAAAATTTGCTACCGCACAGATAAGTAAGAGGACATAACCGAGTCGGAGGATGAGCGAGGAAATGTGTACGTACGAATTGAGCTCAAACTAAAACCCCGCAATTCCGATGCTCATTAATTCGATAAGATTATGCGAGAAATTAGAATTTTCAATCATGAGATGTTCGGAGATATCCGCATCATGACAGATGAGAAGGGCGAGACCTTCTTTGTAGGTAACGACGTGGCGAAGGCCCTGGGCTACAGCGATGCCCGCAAGGCGATTCGCGTTCACGTAGACTCTGACGACAGAGGGGTGGACGAAATGGCTACCCCCGGTGGAATACAAAAGGTGGTAATCATCAACGAAAGCGGGCTATATGCCTTGGTACTCTCTTCGAAGCTGCCGCAGGCGAAAATGTTCAAGCACTGGGTGACCTCAGAGGTGCTGCCTCAGATTCGTAAGACGGGCGGCTATATCCCTACAAGGGATGCTAAGGGACGCAAGTTGTCGGACAAGGAGATCATGGCGCTGGCAATACAGATTCAGCAGAAGACCATCGAGATGCAGGAACTGCAGATTGAGGACATGGCTCCCAAGGCTGAGTACTGCGACGAGGTACTGGAGAGCGTGAGTTGCTTCACGACCACACAGATAGCCAAGGAACTGAACATGACCGTTCACGACCTGACACGCCTGCTGATGCAGCGCAAGGTGATGTATAAGCAATCAGGTCAGTACCTGTTGTACGCAGACTTTGCCCGCAAGGGTTATGCCAGGAACCGCACGCACTCTTACTATGATGCTGAGGGCGAGATGCACACCCGCACCTATCTGGTATGGACGGAGCGTGGCCGCAAGATGATACACCGCATGTGTAAGACTGAGGAGATTATGATTCCGTTTCTGCTGAGTGTTGAAATTAACGAAGAGGAGGATTAACGATGAGTGAAGTTTATGTAGAAACACCGCGCACGAAGCCGGTGAAGGCCTTCAAGGCCAGAGTGAAGGTGTATGACAACGACGTCGTGGTAGTGAACCCGCAGGAGCCTCGCGAGAGCAATCGGAAGATGATCAAGCAGAAGGGCAAGTCGAGTTTCTACAAGAGCGAGGGCGAGAAGGAATCGAGCTACAGCATTCACATCAACGTGCCTGCCGACTGTCCTGATCCCGTAGCCGTAATGCAGGAGCAGTTCAACGAACTGGTGAAGGGTGAGCTGAAGAGCGAGCCGAAGCTGCAGGTGAAGGGCAAGTTGCTCTACGATGACAAGACGTTGCAAGTGTACCTAAACAAAACACAGAAGACGGTGATCATCAAGACCACGCTGGGTTGCGGCCCCACGATAGAGCGCGAACTGTTGGGATTACAAGGCTCAATGGCACGTATCATCGCCCAGTACTACTCAGACATCATCAAGGTGTTTAATTCTAAGGAGTCAAGGAGTCAGGGAGTCAAGGAGTCCAAGACTTTGACTGACGAGGAGATAATAGACAGAGTATAGAACCAAATCATGATTGAATTATGAAGAATAAGATTATAGTTTACGGTAAGTGTTCGGGCGTTGCCACCACCGCAACGTTCCTTGGAAACCAGTGGTGGGTAACCTCTAAGGATGAGAAGCTGGAGCCTTTGTATGAGGATTCTCCCTACGACAAGAGCGACTATCGCTACCTGTGCGAGAAGGATGAACTGATACAGGTTCGTGACCTTGCAGGCATGATGGGTTGTGCCTTGGAGTGTGGCGAGACTGACATCAAGGAGGTGCTGAAGAGCCGATTCAAGGATATCAATGCCTTGGGTGTGAAGTTCCAGGCTGTGCCTCAGGTGCTGAACTTGAAGATTCGTGTGTTTGCCAATAAGGGAACACAGCGTCAGGGTAAGTACTCTGTATGGTGCGATGATGCAGATAGCACATGGATGCGCCTCTTCGACCTCGACAGTTTTGACGACGCCAAGACGGCTCTGCATTGGGCTCGTGTGTATATGGACTTCTTCATGAAGCACGGCGTTTGCGTGAAGGCTATGCTGGAGTGCTCGGAGGATGTACTGGAGATGCTTGCTGGAGAGACCAACGGCATGAAGATAGAAATTGAGAACCTTTAATATTCGACAGACTATGGAAGCATTAGTGACAATTGTAGCGGTGGGCGCATACGCTGAGCGCCAGTATCAGAAGCAGGACGGCAGCTCTGAATACTTTAAGAGCCGTGGCGTGACAATGAAGCGTGGTGGTGATGTGATCTATGGTGAGATGACTGGGGAACTGGCATCGAAGAACCGTGACACGCAGTTCCAGCAGGGGATGCCTTACATCGTTAAGGGATTCTGGAAACATCGCACGTGGGGTGACAATAATGATCGTCATGAGAACGCCTTCTACATTACGGACCTTCAAACGCTTTGAGTATGTTTAGCTATCAGAAGAGTTTTGTAAATCCTACGTTGCCCGTTGACGAAGCGCAATTCTTTGCGCTCGTCAGGGCCACGCAGTGGACGGAGAACATCGACAAGTTCCGCGAGACAGGCGACGCTCAGTTGAAGCGCAAGTTGCCAGCCTTCATCTTTCAGGCCACCTTTGACGTGACCACCTCGAAGAGCGGCAAGACTGGTGCCTGGCGCAAGCAGGCTGCAACACACCTGACGGGACTTGTGGTGATGGACGTTGACCACATTGAGAATCCTTTGACGCTCTACCAAGGTTGGGTTGAGAAGGGTCTGGACTGGAAGCAGTTGGGCATTTTGCTCATCTACATCACACCCAGCGGCAAGGGTCTTAAAATCGTGTTTAAGGCCAATGTAGCGAAGGGTAATCTCATCGACAATCAGCACGCTATGGCCGAGGTGCTTGGCGTGGAGGTTGACGAAAGTTGCAAGGATGCAAGCCGAATGAGCTTCATCTGCAAGGAATCGGATATTTTGTATATGGATAAGGAGTTGTTTACGTATGAGAACAAGGAGTTTGCTGAGAAATACGATGCTGAGTATAGGGCTGGTCATAGTGCTGACACTAAGGCTGCTGCTGTGGCCAGTGAGAGTGTTAAACAAGGGTCTGTGTCTGTTGGGAATGTGGATGATAAGACGTTGGAACTAAAGTGGCGAGGGTATGATGTACAGTCTATCATTGATTGCCGTTACGCTGGCAAGTTGCCATGTGCAGCCGACAGCAACCGTCACAACGAATCGCTCAAACTCGCCTCAGATTTGCTTGTGCTGTTCGATGGCGATAAGCAGAAGACCCTGCAGGTGCTCAAGGCGCAGAAGTGGGTTCAGGAAATCATCGATGAGCGTGATGAGAACGTGGAACAAACAGTGGCCTCAGCTGCTCAGCGCTTGGCTGACAGGGAGAAGAAATACCTCTCTCTGCAACCGAGTAAGGCCATGCAGGAGGCTATCAAGGAGGCGTGCGGCAGGTCGTGGCAGGAAATCACGCAAGGCTCGCAAGCGTCGGCGGCGGTGACGGAAAGCGACATCGAGCGTTGGCTTTGGGAATGGGGTGCACAGATAGAAGGTTTGTATGAGGATTTTCCGCTGCTGCGTGATATTTGCAAGGGACTGAAGAAGAATCAGTTTACGGCGGCTGTGTTCGTGGCTGGAGGACTCTTGATGACGCTGATGACAAGGTGTACGTATCGCTTCTATCATCGTCCTGAGGAATTGCGCAGGCTGAATAATTCGACGCTGATAATCGGCGACCCTGCCAGTGAGCGGATAAGGCTGGCATTGCAGCCATCAACCGCTACAAGGAGGAGATGAAGACCAAGGGCGCGAACAAGGAGAAGCCGCAGAAGCCAAAGGCACTCTTCCGTGTGCATCCGGCTCGTACATCGAATGCTCAGTTTATTCAGGACATGGTGAATGCCGTGGAGGTGGTGGATGGCGAAGAGATGCAGTTGCACATGCTCACGTTCGACACCGAGTTGGATAACACATTGACCGTTCAGAAAGGTGGCTCGTGGATAGACAAGCAGAGTCTGGAATTAAAGGCCTTCCATAATGAAGAGGATGGTCAGGCGTACTCGAATCTGGATAGTGTGGTGCAGAACTTTTTCGTGACGTGGAACTACATCTATACAGGTACGCCCATTGCGTTGAAGAAGAAAGTGAATGAGCAGAACTTTGGTTCTGGACTCGCTACGCGACTCACTTGTATTCCCTTGCCCAGCACCAACTTTGAGATGATGGAGCGCGAGAAAACGGTGGATTTCGAGAGCGATGGTCGCCTGAAGGAGTGGGCTTTCAAGTTGGATCGTGAGATGAGCTCTACGACTGGACGGCTCGTCGCATGGCTGACGCCAAGGAGAACAACTCCAAGGCCGACGAGATGCTCCTGAAACGTTGTGCCTATCATGGGCTGAACTTCGCGGCGCCGTTTATCGTAATGCGCCATTGGGCTTGCATCCATCAGGAGGGCAACTACTGGTGTGGCGAGTTCGAGACAGATGATGTGGACTGGCGTCTCACGGAATTGCTGGTGAACATCCAGTACGCCTGTCAGCGTCACTATTTTGGGGCTATGGCCGAGAAGTACTTTGATGACCAGAAGCGCGACGTGTCGGCTAACGCCCGTCGTAAGCAGAAAACCATCGAGGCCTTCAACCGTCTGCCTGAAGAGTTCACAGCCGAGGATATCATGCGCTGCTTTGGACTGGAAGGTGAGTCATCGGCACGAGGTCGCGCCCGCACATTGCTGGCAGACCATCTGGCCGTG
>CADAOD010000016.1 GCA_902789415.1 uncultured Prevotellaceae bacterium | reverse complement strand
CAGGATGCTCACGACTTCCTGGCTCGTCGTCTCTACGACATGACAGCCGAGCTCGTGATGTGTCTGCTCATCCTCCGCGATGCTGCTAAGGCACCTGAGCTGTTCGCTAAGAGCGCTAACGTATATGTTCGCATGGCCGAGGAGGATATCCTTGGTAAGGCCGCTTACATCAAGGCCTTCCAGGTTGAGGACCTCGAGAACTTCCGTGCAAACGACGAAGAGGTAGCTGAGTAATCTACTCAAAAACCGTGAATTAATTCAAAACTAGCATTGAATTAACTCAATGCCCTTCCTGAATTAATTCAGCGTCAAAATTGAGTTTATATAAAAAGTCGCAGCAGATTCCATTCTGTTGCGATTTTTTGTTGTATTGATTTTGTTTAGTAATTAACTTGCTTTTTGGTAATAATCAAGTTGATTTTTGTACAAAAACAAGTTACTTTTCGGGCGCAATTAAGTTGTTTCTCGCGTTGGGGCCGTTTGTTAGGGGGGAGGGTACCACCGGAGATTGGCGTGTACCCCTCTTAGGCCCCTTGTCCGGGGCCATCCCCGGGGGTACTATCTCCGGTGGTACCCTCCCCCCTAACAAACGGCGCTGCTTCGACAACGCAGTTGCAAAATTACGAAACTCAAAAAACAAATTGACCGGTAATGACGGATTAGCTACATGGTATTTATGGTATATTAACATGATTAACAGTTGTTTGCTTCGTTTGTTGTTTAATCTGTACGATCTCGAACTCAGCACTGGTGTTCTTATTAGTCCTATGATTATGCTTCGCAAGCTATGGGAGAATCGCCCATTTAAAACACCCTTTTATATTAATGTAATGAACGAAGGAATTACGTTATGAACGAAACTCTTGATGCCCAAAGCCGCGATGCGCTTGTACAGTACAGGCTTGAAAGAGCTGCTAGGTTTTTTATGTTTAATTGGCCTCTCGATCCATAATCCATTGTTCTTCAATCTCATCAGTTTCCATTTCGCATTTAATGTCCATCCGCACCAAATAGAGGTCGTTCAGTATGGAATGAAGATAAGTAAGTAAATTGGGTATTTCTGCCATGAAGGGCACAGTATGACTGGCTTCGGCATACATCTTGTTAGCTTCGCGATCGATTGTATAATAAGTGCTGGCATCGTGTTCCTGATTAGCTTGGTTTATCAGCTTACGCAATTGGTTCATCCCGCTCAAATCACTTAGTTCCACGCTGTGTAAGCTATAGTGCAATTCTATCAGCACCTTCCTTGAGTGCTCGAAAAAGGTTGCACGATACTTCTCTGTCTGGTAGTTAAACACGATGCTTTCAAAACACTTGGTGTCGTTCTCCCATTTTTCATAATCACAGCCCATCTCAGTTATCGTCTTGATGAACAAATCTTTTGTCTGGGTAGAGAAAATATCATATGAATCGCTCTCTCCAGTATTATTGTCTTTGCTCAGCTCTTTCTGTAACTCTTCGTTCACCATTTCATAAGCACGAATCAACTCTTGCATTTCAGCCCTTAGATAATCCTCGATATTTGGAATCTCCTCAATAAATAGAATCTTCCTGCGGAAATAAGTGAATTTAACCGTACACGAGATAACCACGTTGCTCTTTGTGTTCACTTTGTTAATAATCCTACGCATCTTCGCTGCTTCCTCTGCATTGTCAAGATCCTTCGGATACATATACTCAAGAGTTATGTACCTGTCTTCCTTGTCTTCTTCCGCTTCAAGATCCACGTTCTGGTAATCAAACCAGATGAAATCTTCAGCTGAAGAACTACTATATTTTATGCCCATCTTCGTGAGCGTTTTGAGAAAGAGTTCCCTAGCTCCCATTGCTGCAATCTGCGTATCTTCTAATCTCTTGTTTTCTTCCATATTGTCCTCCTTTTTACTTATCTTAGTTTGATTTAATGAATAGTTTAAAACTCCAAACGGAAGCCTTTTTCTTTCATTTCGTTGTAGCTTTCCGGATTGAATTTATAGAGGAATGCCACTTTTTTGTTAGGCATAGGTTGTGTTTCGTCGAGCTGTGTAAGAATACCGAGTTTCAACATTTTATTGCTGAAGTTTCTACGATCGAACTTTACGCTGAGGATGGCCTCGTATAGATGTTGTAGCTGTGTCATCGTAAACTTCTCAGGCAACAATTCAAAGCCAATCGGTTCGAAGTGTATCTGTCTACGAAGCTCGTTAGTAGCCTCGCGCAGAATCTGGTCATGGTCAAAAGCCAACGATGGCACCTTGTCGAGCGGGAACCATTGAGCCTTTGCAGCATCGTCACCCGCTTTTACCTCACTGATACGTACCAGAGCGAAATACGCGATGGTAATAACACGTTCACGAGGGTCACGATCCACGCCAGAGAAAGCGTGAAACTGATGTATATAACAATCCTTCAGACCTGTCTCTTCAAACAGTTCGCGCTTGGCGCCTTGAAGTGCTGTCTCATCCATTTTCAAGAATCCCCCTGGGAAGGCCCATCTTCCCTTGAAGGGGTCAATACCGCGTTCTATCAACAATACATTAAGTTTTGTTCCGTCGAATCCGAAAATCACGCAATCCGTAGTTACACATGGGTGCGGGTACTGATAGTGATACTTATACTCTTCCATACTCTAAATATTTTAAGCAGCATTTGGCAGATCCTTAAAATCCGCCTCCTCCTGCATCATTTCCATCATTTTTCTTAGAACCTTATTTTTCTTACTCTTCACGCTATTTCCATTCCTATATCCAATTCTTCTTGCAATCTCCTCCATTCTGCATCCATCCACGTAATAACTCTCCAGAATCATCTGGTCAACCTTCTTCAGCTTTTTCCAAGCCACATCCAGTCTCTCAAATATCTCATTCTCATTTCCTTTCTCATCCATCACATCAAACATCTCCCCAATACCGCTCTCATATTCATCTCTCATCTCAAATCCTCTCTCAAATATCCTATCCAGACTCTCTACATCCTCATTCACTTTCCTCAGGTAATGCATCCCGATGTTTCTACAAATCCTTACCAGATAACCCACCAAGCTCTTTTCTCTCAACTCAAACTCCTTATCTCTCATCTTTTCCCACAACACCAAGCATCCATCATCATAAATCTCTTCCAAATCTTCAAACCTTAAACTTTTAAATTTACCCATCAACCTCATCAACACATTTTCTCTCTCACCATCTACCACCTTATTATATATAAGGCTACTAACACCCAGAAGCCCTCTCTTTTCATCAGCAAGAGATAGCTTCTCAACTACTTCAAAACCACTGACTTTAATAATCTTAATCATACCTCCTTTTAGTTATTGCGTAAATTTTACGCTGCAAAAGTACAATAAATATTTTATACTTGCAAGTTTTTATGCGTAATTTTTACGCAACTGATTACTTTTTTCTATTTTATGGCAATATATAATGCCCGATGTTGGGTAAAAATAATAAAAAAAGGTGATTTATGATGAAAATTAATGTTTATTCGGAGAAAAATGGTAACTTTGCTTCAGAATCAAAAATGAAGCCTATGATTATCATCGAGTCAAAGAGAAAAAAGCCTGAAGCGCTGAAGGAACAATATCCTGACGCGATGATCATCGACGTGACGAGTCATGCAGTTGATGAATTCGTCATGTTTAGTCCCTTCTATCCAATTGGTGGTGTTCCTGTTCCTTTTACAGAAGGTTTGGTTTCAGTTTCTGTAGAAGGTATATGGCAAGGTCTAAAGGTTTTCGAGGATGCCGATATTGATACAAGCTTCTTCTCGAAGCGTGAAATGAAGAACCTTAAACGCACTACAAGAAAGTATGGCATCTGCCTCGGACATCGCAAGGGTGTGCATGGCGAAGAACTTTTGGGCTACATTGAGGCTCGCAAAAAGATTTACCTGCCATGTTACAAGTGGTTACTTGAAAACAAACTCAAGAAACTGGTCACTGCCATCCGAATCATTTCTAAGAACAAACCTGTGGTATTGCTCGACTACAACACTAACCCAGATGTTAACAATCCCAAGAAAGCCCTCTCGCACGCATCATTAATTAAAGCATATATCGAAGGAAATTTCCCAGAATAATATGATAAGCAAAATAATAGACGAAATTAAGTGGAAGTACTATCTTTTCTGGATTGGTCATTCTAATGACGACCAATTGTTTGAAACGGACGAAGGCGTCTTGCTCTATCTGCCACTTAGAATACGATTCTTGGAGTACTTCGGACGCAGGTCTGAAACTATCTGTCAATGGGCTGAGAAATCCCGCTCGGCCTGGTGCGTGAGGAAACACTGTTCTTTATTATCCGATAATTAGATAGTAAGATGGAAGATTTACAACGATTCTTGACAGCACAGGACGGTAAGAGGGGTAATAATACATTGTATGAGCAAGCCCTCAGAGAAATCCAAGAAGGTAAGCCCTCTTTCGAATGTTGGGTTCGATATGTCTATCCTCAGCTGAAAAGGTCAGGCACTAGTCAGCTAACAGACTTTTATGGTCTCAACGGTCGTGAAGAGGCAAAGGCTTACATTGAGCATCCTATACTCAGAGAAAGACTAATCAAGGCCTTTCAAGTACTATTGGATAGCGATAAACCTGTTTACGAAGTATTTAGCAAATTAGGTGTACTAAAAATCCGCACTTGCGCCTTACTCTTTGCATCTATAACAGATGAACCTGTGTTCAAACAACTCATCAAAAAATATCATTGGTAGAGTATTAAAAACAATCGTATGGGAAATAAAAAAGATATCAAAAAGCATATTAAGACTTTACAGTCAGAAGCCCAAGACATAATAAACGATACTGCTGTTCCAATCGAAGAACGAATACAGAGAACAACCGATATCTACTTGCAAGCAGAGAAGCTGGCAGCGGAAGGTTCACTGGAACAAAAAGCATACGAGTCGTTACTTACAGATTCTTCAAGGTTTTATGCTGAATATGGTATGTATAAAGAATCTATACCAAAATATCTGCAATTAATCGACTTGCGAGAGTCATTATATGGACAGGAACACCCTGACACAGCAACGGCCTATCATGACATTGGAGAGATATACAGGAATCTGTGTAACTTTCCTGTAGCATTTGAATATCAACGAAAGGCATTGGAGATACGCCAAAAGTTGTTGGGCGAGAAACATGCACAGACTGCAGAATCTTACAATAACATAGCTCTTGTTTATTACAATCTGGGCGACTATGATAAAGCTTCAGAATACATATTCAAGGCTAAGGCTATTCGTGAAGAAGTTGTTGGAAGAGATCATCCTGATATGGCCGATTCTTATGTGAATGTCAGTTATCTCGGTTTTAGACACGATGACTTCTCTCAGGCATTGGAGTTCTATACCAAAGCGAGGGATATTTACGAAAAGTCATTAGGAGAAGACAACCACAAGACAGGTATCGCTTACTATTGCCTGGGAATAACTTACCTTCAACTATCAGAGCCCAAGGAAGCCATACACTATTTTTGTAAAGCCGTCACCGTTTTAGAGAATGTTGTGGGCGTAAACCATCCAGATACAGCACTTGCATATCTAGGTAGAGGATATCTTGGCTTGGGTTTGGGCATTAAATCTAACGCATCTGATTATGAGTATAAGGCATTGTCTATTTTTGAAAAGGTTTATGGATGCGATAACCTCCAAACGGCCTTATGTTATAACGCGTTAGGATGGTTGAAATACACATTAGGAGAAAACAATGAGGCTATAGCCTATAGCGAAAAGAGCATGCATGTCATTGAAAAGCTATTGGGCAAGGAACATATTGACACAGCTGACTCATACCATAGTTTAGGATTGATATACTTCGAACTCGACGATTATGAAAAAGCCTGTGAATATTTCTCTATGGCACTCAACATCTATCATAAAGTACCAATGTTTGAAAATAAAATAAAGGATATAGAAAAAGATATGGAAAAAGCCGAATATAAAAATCAGCATAAAACTGAAGAAGAAGAGATGGAATACTATCTGGAGAACATGGATTCAGGAGAAAAGATAGGAACAAGAGATCTGTTCTTAGAGACTCTCACAAAGATCGGTTGCCAGTATGAGTTTGGCGAGGAAGAAGACGATAATCACATTTACTTCGCTTTTCAAGGTGAGAATTTCATAGTGAATGCCAGGAACGACATGCAGTATATTCATATCTGGGATATGCATTGGGCACACATCGACCTTTACGATAGCGATGAGTTTTCCAGACTCAAGCAGGTCATCAATAGCTCAAATATTAGCAATAGTGTTACGGCTATATATACGGTTGATGAGGAAGGAAAGACTGTAGATGTACATAGCAAGTCAGTTATTCTGTTTACACCAGAGATCCATAATATTGAAGACTACTTAAAGTTAGAGCTTGGCGACTTCTTCCATGTTCATCGTTACGTCAATCTCGAAATGGCCAAGTTGAGAGATAAAGAACAAAAGAACGATTCTATAGAAAACTAACATATGGAAATACAAATCACAGCAATCAAATTCGAGACTATCAACGGGAAGAAAACAGGAAGGTCATTCGCCTTTAAGCTGGATCCCAAGAAGATGGCCAAATACAAGACAGAGGCTACGCTCCGCAAGAAGATTGAGGAGTATGTAGCCAAGAGTGGTGTGTTCAAATCGAGCGAACTAAAAGAACTGAAATACAGTATGAAGGAGTTTCTGGAGGAATGGAAGAAACAGCTTCCCATCGTCGAAGCAGAAGAACTTGCAAAGATCGAAGCATCTCCCAACAATCCGGAGAGTCGCATAACACCCGACCATATCACTCGACTTGGCGCCAACGAAGTCTTCGTATTTGGTTCCAATGCTCAAGGCCTGCACTATGGTGGAGCCGCTAGAGTGGCTTATGAGATGTTTGGTGCCATAATGGGGCAGGGAAATGGTTTACAGGGAAAGAGCTATGGTATTAATTCGATGAGTGGACTAGGCGTAATGGAGGAATGTGTGAAAGAATTCTGCGAATTTGCCAAAGCCCATCCTGAGAAGCATTTCCTTGTCACTCCCATAGGCTGTGGCATTGCCGGATTCTCGGAGGCAGAAGTTGCACCAATGTTTGAAATCTGCCGCGATCTAACAAACGTTTCACTCCCAGCATCTTTCTGGGACATTATAGGCTAAATGGAAAATATAGACAATAAACAATCAGAGGCACGCCAGCGAAATTTGCTGCGATTCGTGCATGCGCAGGATAATGGTGGTATCTATGAAGGTACCGCCACCTACGCGGAAGCTCTTCAGGAAGTGAAGAATGGTCATAAACGCAGCCACTGGATATGGTATGTATTCCCACAGATGAAAGGATTGGGAAAGTCTGAAATATCCCAGTACTATGGTTTAAATGGACGCGAAGAAGCCAAGGCCTACATCGAGCATCCAATTTTGAGGGATAGATTGGTAGAAATATCTGAAGCCGTGCTCAATAATGAGAAGTCGGTATATGACATATTCGGTCAGGATGCTATAAAAGTAAGGGCTTGCATTTTACTGTTTGCCTCTGTCTGCGACATACCTGTATTTAAACAGCTAAAAAGCAAATATAGGTGGTAATTCCTCTCAAAATCGAAAATAGCAAAAAATGTGCCAAATAGTTAAGTGATTGATTGTTAATATTTTACGAAATTTTGAGATTTCAAAATAATGTTGTACCTTTGCACCCGCAATTGGGAAACTCCCAAAAGCGTTTCACTAATTTTTGTTCTAAATGTTTAATCGTACAATCATGTATGCTAAACTCTCATGGGTTTATGCAAAAGGAATGTGTGGCTTCCGTCACAGTGTTTACGACCTCAAGTTTGTCTTTGACGACAAAATGTGGTACATCGATATGCCATGGCCTGGCGATCGATACAATCTCGCTATGGTGGCAGGGTCCAACCATCTGCTCACCTTCCTTGATACTAAGAAAGAAAATCGTGTGCGTGTACTTGTACGGCCTAGCAAGAAACGACGCACAGACTTGAATGGCTACTTCGAGTGTGTAAAACAATACTCTGGCCTATTTGCTGGTGCAACTTACAACGTCTATGGTTTTGAAGGTTTTACCCGTGAAATCTGGATATGTCCCGTTACTCTAACAGTGCTTGGCCACTATCCCCGGTACATTTACATTAAGCAAATCGCAAATAGACAATAACAAAAGGCTTTGGAGTTATAGTTTTTGTAAAAATCAGGCAGTTAATTCCCGTTTTCTCAAATATTTGCTTTAAATTTGCGACATAATTACAAACTAAAGAATATGAATATGGAAAATCTGAGTGAAAGAGCTGTTAATTATGCAGCAGAAAAAACAAATGAGCTACTGACTAAAGCGATTGCTCAGGCATATGCTGATGGCTATAATACAGGTTATAAAGAGTGCGCAGAAAAATATGATATCGACCTATATGAAGATGTTGATTTCGTCGACCTCGACTTGCCCAGTGGTTTGCTATGGTCTTCGAAATATAGAGAGAATGAAGAAGGGAATACTTTATATCTAACTTATGAAGAAGCATCGGCTTTTGATATTCCAACTGAAGAACAAGTATATGAACTGGTTGATTATTGTAACTGGCAACATCTTATGGGATATATAGGCAGAGGTGGCTATGACATCAGACAACCTGTCGGAAAATATTGTAAAAGTGAGAATGGAAAACAGATCTCCTTTGATGATAAGGGCATGAAATATATTAATAGTAATTATGTACCTCAGGGCATTCGTTTTTGGTTACGTGACGACGATGATGGCGCAGAAAAGAAATCAGTATATATCAAAAGCGATCTTCATGATGGAAAACCAGTTGTAACAATAGAGAAAAAAGAAGCAGATAAAGCTCTGCTACCAGTAATGATTGTCAAGAGATAATTTTACAATTAATGACCGCACATGAAAAATCTTTTGAAATATCTCTATTTCTGTATATTGCTCCTTCCAATTAAATGTATAGCACAAACGTGCTATACCGACTCTATGCTCATACCGGTGGATACAACGGTGAGGATCGGCCACCTTGCAAATGGCCTAACCTATTATATTAAGCACAACAATTGGCCTGAGAATAGAGCATGCTTCTACCTAACTCAGCGCGTAGGCAGTCTGCAGGAAGAAGAAAACCAGCGTGGTCTGGCCCACTTCCTAGAGCACATGTGCTTTAATGGTAGCGAACATTTTCCTGGCAATGGAGTCGACAGATTCTTTGAAAGCATAGGCGCCGGCGATGGTGTTAACGCCTATACCAGTATCGAGGAGACAGTCTACAACATCGACGATATTCCTACGAGCATTGGTCAAGCGAAACTTGACAGTTGCCTACTTGTGCTGTACGACTGGGCTAATGGACTATCGCTAGACTCTACCGAGATAGAGAAAGAACGCGGTGTAGTTCACGAGGAATGGCGATCTCGCAGAAGCGCCTCATCAAGAATTTACGAGCAACAACTACCTATACTCTACCCAAACAACAAATACGGTAGGAGAAATCCCATCGGACTGATGGACATCGTGGACAACTTTAAACATCAGGAGCTAAGAGACTATTACGAAAAATGGTATAATCCTGAGAACCAATGCGTGGTGATAGTAGGCGACATCGATGTAGACGATATAGAGGCAAAAATCAAACAACTATTTGGAGGAATCAAGCCTAAAGGCCAATCAGGCAAAGTGACCAAAGTGGAGGTTGCAGACCACCCCGGCATTATCTACTCCATCGATCGCGACAAAGAATTACAAAGCAACTCCATATTCCTATTATTCAAGCACGAACCTTACACGCGCGACCAGAAGAAATATATTGGTTATTGGCTAGATACACAAAAGACCGATGCTGCACTCACCATGCTCAACACCCGACTAGACGACGAAACGCTAGAACCGGACTGCTCATTTCTCTCAGCATCGGTAAGTGATGGTACCTATCTATTGTCGAGCACAAAGGGAGCGTTCGAAATATCGTGCGACACCAAGGATGGCTTGCAAGCCAAAGCGTTGACTGATTTACTAACTGCATGCAGACGAGCTGTCGATTACGGATTCACCAACGAGGAATACCAACGATACAAGGCTGAAAGAATCTCGGAATTAGATAATTTCCTGATGACTGCAGACAAGCGTGAGAGCAGTTCTTTGGTTGAGGAGTACTACAGAAACTACCTGTATGGCACCGATATGTCGACAGCAGAAGATTACGTTGCCATCATGAAGCAGATAGTAAGCACTACTACACTAGACGAGGTGAACGCCAGAATGAAGAAATTGCTCCCTGATGACAACGAAAATATGGTCATAGCCAGTTGGAATATCGAGAAAGATGGCACCTGTTATCCAACTGAAAGCGAACTCGAAGCAGCACTTATGGCAGGCAGACAAGCCAAGACCACAGCATACGTTGACCAACTGAAGGGAGCCAAACTCTTGAACGAACTACCCGAGAAGGGTTCTATCGTAAAAGAAAAGTATTACTCCGATCTAGGTTACACCAAGCTATCGCTTAGCAACGGGGCCATAGTACTACTTAAGCACACCAATATTGACAATAGCCAAGTTCTATTCAAGGCCTATGGCAAGGGAGGATGGACGCTTTATGGCGAAGACGATGATCCAAACATCAATATGTTTGGCAATATTGACTTTGGCAACAACGGTCTGACGTCATCGCAGATCGAGAAACTATTGGCAGGCAAGCAGGTTAACCTGAGTAATAACATTTCACAGCGACAATTCACTTTTACAGGTAGTGCAAACCCAGTCGATGTCGAGACTCTGATGCAGATGATACATGCAGAATTTACCAATGTAAGTAAGGACACCACTGCCTACAAGAAAGCGATGAAAGATATGGCCATCTATCTGGAGAACCGCAAGACAGATCCTGAAAGCGCCTTCTCCGATTCCGTTTCGGTAACATCATACGGACATCATCCAAGATTCAAGCTCTTTACCGAAGATGACCTGGCTAAAGTAAACTATGACAGGCTGCTCTCTATCATTCAAGACCAGACATCGGCTCCACGTAACTACACGTTTATATTCGTAGGCAACTACAACGATTCCACAATACGCCCGTTGATAGAACAATACCTAGCGTCGATTCCTAATCGCAAGCAATTACCCGAGGGTAAATTCATCAAGACGTGGCTTAAAAATGATGCTATATGCCACTTTACCCGGAAGATGGAAACGCCCAAAGCGATGGTGAATATCGACTGGTTCACGGAGTCAATCTCCTACTCTCTCGAAAACGACTTTACACAACAGGCTGCGTGCGAAATCCTTAATCAGATATTCAACCGAACGATTAGAGAGGATAATAGCGCTACATATGGATGCTATGCCAACAGCTATATGATTCGTGGCAACAAGAACGAATATCTTACAGGCTTTACTGCTGATTGCGAGATGCAGCCCGAGAAGTGCGATTCTGTCATCACGCTGATCAAGAATGCATTCAATAGCATGGCAGATGGCATCGACAGCACCATATTCCACAATGCCAAGGAGAGCCTGCTAAACACGCTCAACGAGCAAGAGAAGACAATGAACGGTTTCTGGCTTGGCCTCATCTGGACAAAAGAGAATCGCGGTATCAACACCTACCGCACCAGGCGCAAAACGATTGAAGACCTCACCCCACAAAAGGTACAGAAGTTCATGAAGCAATTCATTAAAATATCCCATCATACAGAAACCCTGATGCGACCAGAAAGATAAAATATTTAATCTATTCTGAACATTTTTCTCTATTTTTTCTTTCATTTCAAAAAAAGTAGTATCTTTGTCCACTGAAAAGAAACGAACTATTCGGTTTATGAATGAACTAAAAGATAAAGCTGCTCATTATGCAGCAGAAAAAACGAACGAGATAATTGCGAAAGCCATTGCTCAGGCATATGCAGATGGCTATCGCGATGGTTACAAAGAGTGTCAAGACAAAGTGACTGTTGACTTATCATGCAATAATATAGAATTCGTAGATCTGGGTTTACCAAGCAAGACTGCGTTTTCTTCCAAATTCTTGAAAGACGAAAAAGGCAACAATTGTTACCTCCCCTATGAAAAAGCCGCAGAATTTGACATTCCTACTAAAGAACAAATTGAAGAGTTATTTGAGAAATGCAGATTTCAAGGCGATTTTAGTTCATCCGGGCAGTCCTTTTATGGTGCTTCTTGTATAGGCAACAACAGCAACTACATTTGGATTCAGTCAGCTGGATATAAAGAAAAAGACAAACTTGTTAGAGTGCCACAATTTGGAGGAGGCAATGCGTACTTTTGGATACGCGATAATGCCGATGGAGACGAGAAATGTGCCGTAAGATTATATTACGAGAAAAATGGCAAGCCTGAATATGAATTCGTAAAAGTCTTCACCGGATTTAAACTGCCAGTTCTTGTTACTAGAAAGTCATAAATCACATTTCCATAAGAGAATCTATAGCATTGAATTTATAAATTGTCTATTGAAGATTAAGTGAACATACAAAGGTAATCTATAGCGTAACAGGTCCGGCGCATAATTACCATATGAATAATCGGATCATAAATACTATTATTATGGGAGTTCTTAAATTATCAATTCTCGATGAACAAAACAAAAAGCACAAAGCCAAGATGAAGGTCTCGGCAGAATGCGGTAAATCGTATGGAGTTGGAAATTGTTCATGTCCATGTTGGGCCTTTATCAAAAAAGGTGAAGTTGTAATGGACGATGTTCAATCTGCTGCTAGTTGGAACATTGATTGATGATTTAGCTTTGGAAGGTCATCTATAAATGACCTTCCATTTAACAACAAGATGGAACCTATAGTATTCAAAACTCAAAACGAAAATTGCTACCTATATAGTCCAAAAGGAAAATCATTAATCCCTATACCAAATTCTTTGTATAATGAAATACTAATCAAAGGGAATTCTAATGATCATGTTTGGGAGACCTTTAAAAAAAGAGGGTATCTAAATCCGTACTATGAAAAGTTTGATGGTATTATAGATGAATTTTACATAAAAAACTCATTAAAACATTTATCCCAGATTGTTTTTGAAACAACCACATCATGCAATCTAAGTTGTGAATATTGTTGCTATGGTGAAGGCTATAGTACATTTGATAGTAGAAGGCTACGTCATGGACATCTTAAATTGGAAACAGCAAAAAAGATACTTGATTATCTATGCTGTTTATTTAATGAAGAAAAAGAATCTAAAGCTCCACTAGAGCCTTTTGCAATTAGTTTTTATGGAGGTGAGCCTCTAATGAATTTTAAGGTCATTAAGGAAATCGTTGATTACGCAAAAACTAAAGACTTTCGAAACCGAAAGTTGTCCTTTACAATGACCACTAACGCAACATTACTAGCAAAACATGCCGATTTTCTCCAAAAGCATAAGTTTAAAATGCTTATAAGTTTGGACGGCGACAAGCCACATGACATTTACAGAAAAACAATTGATAAAAAAGAATCATTTGACATTGTCATGTCAAATTTACAACAAGTAAAAAATAAATATCCAAATTGGTTTTCAACTTTTAGGTATAATGCCGTTTACACGAATGTTAGCGATGTAGAAAGTATTTTTACTTGGTTTAGAAAGACATTTAATAAAGTTCCCAATTTCAGTCCTTTACACCCCCTTACTAAGGACGCAAAGGACTATGTCAAAATTAAATCAATGACAGCAAAATATGAAATACCCGAGAAAATAAGATTTAGCGATGAACTTTTACCCCAGAGTCCTATCAACAAAAGAGTGCTAGAGTTTTGTAATTCTTTATTTCAAAATATGGTTAATAAAGAAATAAACATACTTGAAGAAAGAAAGACAATACCCACCGGAACATGCATTCCTTTCTCCAAAAGAATGTTTGTAAGTTATGATGGTAAAATACATCCATGCGAAAAAGTTAATCGTGATTATCCACTAGGTAATATAAATAGTGATGGCGAGGTTTCTATTGATTTACAAAACATTGCGAAAGAGTTTATGAGCAAATTGTCGAGACAGAAGTCGAAATGCCAACAGTGCTATCTGCAGTTATGTTGTACAAAATGCTTGCTGTGTTTTCATAACGAAATTTGTAATGATTTCACTTCAAAGGACAAGTTCTCATTAATACTATCGCAGACAATTACATATATAGAGAATCACCCCAACATCATACAACAACTAAAAGACCAGATTATAATAAAATGAACAGAATCTTTTACTTTTATCCTCATTGCTATCTAAAAAGTACAAAAAAAGAATTATTGGTATACGACACTACCAATGGAAAATACATATACTTAAAGAATAATCCCTTATCAGTACATGATCGAAAAACAATTTTACAGGGTTTTATCAGTGATTCCGATTCTTGTTGCCACTTTATAGAACAATGCAAGAACAAGACTTTTGGCTATTATATTGATATCGCTAAAGTCTTTCCCTTCATGTATAGTAGGCAACTGGATTTTATTACATCTTTAGAAAAAGAAAGAAAGGCACTTGGGTATAATCTACAATCCTACACCAATTCACTTTTGAGAGAAGTAACTATTCTATTAAACAATTCCCTTGATATTCTTTCTGTAGAGATGTTTCTACAATTAGAATACCCCCAATATAATAATGATAATGTAGATTTAGACTATATACTACAGCAACTATCTTACTTTCCATACTTAGAGAGTATCACTTTGGCTGGAGAATCAGATAAAAAGACACTATGCAAGTTTTTAGAATATACCAACAAACGTAAGATTCAGATTATACATAGAGTTCTATTTGATGTTTTCAACATTACTACATCATTGGAATTAATGGATAAATATAGTAATTACTATTTAGAAGTATTAGTTGATAATTCTACTGAAGCTACGAAACTAAAACTACTTAATAACAATCATATATGGGTGAAAGCCATTGTTAGTAAAACAAATGATTTAGAAAAGCTTCATAGAATAGATAGTATAGTATATCTTCCAATACTGTCAACAAATCAAGATAACACAAAGTTATTGCATCAAATGCTTCTATCCGAAGATGAAATACTACTTACAAGAAAAACAATATACGAATGTCAATTAGCAGACTATATCAATCCTAGCATTTATGGTCATCTAACCATTGATTATGATGGTAGTGTATCGTGTTTAGGTCATAGAATCAAGTCTGTATACGAACAAGACTTAGCATTTATAGTTAATCAATGGATTAAAGATGATAATTGTATGTGGTATTATACAAGAAGGAAGAAAGAAACATGTAAAGAATGTGCGTTGCAAAGTCTTTGCCCTCCCATATCCATATATGAGGAACTTGGACTATTTAAATGTCCTTGTAAATACAAATGATTAACAGTGGTAAGAAGGAGCAAGAAGACGGGGGTAATAGAAGATTATTTGCCTCTTTCGTTTAATTTTGGTATTATTATTTGTTTTTGTCGAAAAAATCATCTATATTTGCGACATAAATCAATTCGTGGTATAATTTAAGATAATTGAAATGGCAAATAATAGATATGATGTTTTTATCAGTTATTCAAGAATTGACTATAAGGATTCCAACAACGAGCCAATTCGCGATAATGTTATATCAAAAATAACGTCTGCATTTAAAAATAATAATATTTCCTATTGGATAGATGAAAATGGCATCTACACAGGGGATAACTTTGCTCCAAAGATAGCAGAAGCCATTAAAAACTCTTCTGTCTTTGTTTTCGTGTCAACAGAGAATAGCAATAGTTCGCAATGGACACAAAATGAGGTGTGTGTAGCACAACAATATAAAAAACCAATTCTTCCAATAAAGTGTGATGATTCTGCTTATGCAACTAGTGTTATTATGTACTTGGCAATGTTAGACTATTGCGATTACAAAAACATGCCTGATACCGCAATTCAGCAGTTGGTCGATTCTGTTAAAGACAAATTACCTCATGATGCAGAATCTATAAACTATAAACAAACCAGTAATGATGCTAAATATAAAGAAGCTATAATAGCCTCTCTATCAGACTTTAATCATCAATTTGTCGACATCTCGCAGATTGCTATTAGCCAAGTATTAGAAGCAAATGGGAGATCACGTGAATCAATAGATGAATTACGAAAAGTAATTGATTTTAGATATGAAGATAGTTTACAGGGGATTGATCGTTTTAGAAATGATGTACATTCATCTATTGATACTCTCTGTCATATCATAGATGACAGGACTTCACAAGTATGCAATCAACTTGAGCAATACGAAAATAGAATTGAGGAAACTAATTACTATCTTAAAAAAATATATGAAGTTATAAAGTCTCAGCCAGAGATTTTGAACATAACTGAAGGTTCCGATCAAATTGCAAATATAATTTTTGTTATTGATACATCTGGAAGTATGCAAGGTAAACCTATTAGTCATTTGAATAAAATCATGTATGATTTAATTAATAAATTTTATAAAATATTTTCAATAAAGAACTACATCAAAATTAGATTATCCGTCATGACTTTCTCATCAGTAGCGCAATGGGTATATGATTTGTATTTAGAAAAGGATGTAACTAGTGATTGGGCCAACCTTGAAGCTTCTGGACTAACAAATCTCGGTTTGGCACTTGATGAGTTAAGAAGGCATTTGTCATTTGAAAATGGAATCCTATCTGATTTAGACAATGCATATCCTCCTCTTGTTATATTTATATCCGATGGCAGTCCTACTGACAATTGGGAAAAACCATTAAGAATGTTACAAGAAAACCAAAATTATCAGAAATCATTCAAACGGGTTATTGCTATTGGTGATGATGCGCCTTTGGATATACTATCAAAATTATCATTCTATGAAATAACAAAAATAAAAAGTGCAAAAGATATGGCTTATGCCATCTTTGATATTATTAGAGGATATATAAATGAAATAAATGCAGGAAGGATTTTTTTATTAAATAATTGAAAATGAAAGAATATAATCCCAAACCGATTGACACCTCAGATGTACAACTTCCCAGAGATTTATATACTCTGATGGAAGAGTTGGCTAAAAGTAACCATGATACTTGGGCCATTCACAGATTTGAGGAAGGCTGGTCTTATGGTCCAAATCGCGATGATATAAGCAAAAAGAATCCATGTCTTGTTCCATACAATGATCTTCCTGAAATAGAGAAAGAATATGATCGCAATACGTCTCAAGAAACACTAAAATCTATATACAAACTTGGTTTTTCCATATCAAAACGAACCGAAGGAAAAGTCATGTTGGTTGGAAGCTATGACATAAACTGTGTTGAAGAAATGGAATCAATAGCTTCAAAGTATGAACTTAAAATTGAATATTTCCAGAGTTGGGATGCCGCAAAAGAATTACTCAGTAAGGACTTAACAAAATGGCATGCAATTGTATTAGACTGGAATGCCCAACTTAGACATGATGAAGGAGCAACCCTGTTATTTCTTAGAGATGTAGTAGACGATTTAAATTCCATATTTCATCAATTTAGGAACGAAGTCCCTTGGTTTATATGTCCGAACAAATACGAAGACACTAACACTGAAACTGTCATAAAGTTTACGGTAGGAAGAGAAAGGATAAAAAAAGACTGGGGAGAATTAGTTTACTTGAAAGAACATGCTGATTTGCTTTTCAGAAACATATCTGAACTCTTACCAAATACTCGGAACTATCGCATTCGTAATGTTTACGATGAGGTTTTTGTAACATTAGAGGAGGTTAATTTTCCTATGATGGTTAAGAACATGCTTTTTAACATACTCTTGCCTCTTCATTACCCTGAAATATTTCATAGTTTTGTACCTACAGATTATTTCAACAACCTAAGAAGAATCGTTGAATCTATTTTTGGGGTAATGAATAATTACAGTCTTATACCCGATGATATTTGTTATAGTCATGATTATGATAATGCTATTAATCTTCGATATTGTTCAAATTATCTTCTTGACGGTGAAGGTAAGGCTTTCTGCCCCAACTCAGTTAGTCAAATTCTGAAGAATATTTTGGATACAGCAAACGAAGGCTCTCATATTGGTTCTGAATATAAGACGAGAGGACTATACTATTCGATAATGGGCTTTTCCCTTCAACTATGTGATGTGATAGTATGGCTTGGTAAACATATTAAAACCAATAATTGTGTGTCTTTGAACGAAGAAAGAGGAGATTATGTAAATCAAATTGTACCAATTTCAAAAGACGAAGAAGGCAACTATTACTATAGAAAGTGTATTTTCCCGTCACAAGATTTCGTAGCGACAGCATTTGATAATAATCAACAGGCATTAATCACTACAATCTTTGAGAATAAAGCGAAAACGAGGTGTTTTTATCCCTTTAGAGCCAAAATACGTATCGTAGAAGATAAGTAATATGAAACAGTATGATGTTTTTATATCAAGCAAAAGCGAAGACTATGAGTATGCTCGCGAAATATACACTTTTCTAGTTGATAATGGTATTAGTGTATTTTTTGCCGATGCGGAGTTGAAAAACAATGGAAGCAGTGAGTATAGCGAGTCTATTGATCAGGCTATTGATGTTTCCACACATATGATAGTATTTGCTTCAAAAATTGATTATATAAACTCTACTTGGGTCAAATCCGAATGGCGAGCTTTTACCAATGAGATAAGAAGTGGAAGAAAAAAGGGAAATATCATTACAATACTAAAGGATATTCAGACAAAATCCTTGCCGCTTGTTTTAAGAAACTATCAGTCGTTACCATATGCCAATTATCAGGAGTCAATTTTAAACTATATTGTCAACAACAATGATGTAAAAAGTACACTCCCAAATAGTAGGGCCACAAAGGTTTATGCAATAATAAAAAAATATGCCGCTCTTGCTGTGTCTTCTATAGTAGCAATAGGAGTATTCGTGACTCTGTTATATACAAACATTATTATCTCTGAAAGCGAGGCCAAGCAACAATACACCTCCCAACAATATAATGCCCAAAAAGAACTTAAAGCGAGCCAAATAAGTGTTATTAATCAAAAGATACGCTATATAGGTGGGCGCATGGATTCTGCATATTCTGTTGCGAGAAGATGCTCGAAAACACTTGCTGAAACTCATTTTGAGGAACTTGTGGAAATGGAGGAAGGAACATTGGAATACAATGATGAGGCAAAAAAAGATTTCATGGTAGCTCTTTATCCTTTAGAAATAGATCCATCATTAATAGACTATATCGAATGCGCTAAGATATACAACGATGGATTTGAAGCTATTGATAGTCTTTTATTGTTGAAAGATCAAGTTTCATCCAAGCATACTATTGTTCAATATAACGATAATAATCTCGCCAAGATTAAGTTGGCAATGATATTTTCAAAATTTTCCACTGCTTTTAGTTTTTTGCTTATCGTACTACTGTCTTTCTGCATTTCATTGTATACAACTAAAAAGATAAGTTAAAGATGAATAAAGACAATCTCTTTGATGGCGATAGCCTTAAAGCTCAATTCGCTACATTAGTTTACAAAAGGTTAATGAGTCGTAAGTTGATGACTTATGCAGATGTGATGGCTGATTATTTACCAGTGCCAATGTCTGATCAAATATCATCATATCCTAAAGAATATGGTGAACTTAGAAAAGCCTTTCGTGATGTATATCATGCTATTGTCAATGAAGAGGGTGAAGGTAGTATAGAGGTATATGGTAATAATAGAAATAGAAGTTTTCTGTATGTAGGTGATAACAATAATCCTCTGGCTGCAATGATAAATGCAAGAGTTATTAAGGACCTAAAAAAGTATTGGGAGTTTTGTCAGGACTCCGCTGGTTTTATGCCAGAAACATGGTTGGAGTATTATCTTGCGGATTGCCAGGATCTGATTTCTATAAAAACAAAAAAGAAGAAAGGCGAACAAGTGATTAGTTCTGGCGTAGACAGGCATCAGACTAATATTGAATACCTGCCGATGCTATACGAATCGATCAAAAATCACCAAGTACTCTCTATCGATTACAAACCATATGAAGAGGAAAAGGTAACACATATTATACACCCACACTATTTGAAGGAGTATAATGGACGATGGCATTTGTTTGGCTACGTCGAGGGGGCAGAACCTAAAGAAGGTATTGATTTGGCTTTAGATAGAATTGCAAACAGACCAAGAGAGGTCTACGATAAAGAGTTTATCTACGCCCCAGATAGGTTCTATGAAATTTTTTTCGAGAAAATCGTTGGTGTAAGTCATCAGAAAGATAATTATTATGGAGTCATTCGCGTGCGTGCGTATACATTATATATATTTAAGTTAATGGAAACCAAGAAACTCCATAAAAGCCAAGAAACCGTTCTTCCATTTGAAGAACACGACGATGGCATCTATGGAGAGTTTAGTATTGATGTAGAGGTTAACAACGAGTTTATTGGACGTATATTACAAATGGGCGACGGATTGGAGATTGTTGCTCCCAAAGAGGTCCGCGACATCTTTAGAGAAAGGGTAGCGAAAATGGCAGAATTATATAAAAAATGAATCATTAAACCAATTTGCGGGGTTCTGGAATTGTTCCTTGGAATAAGGAACGATTAAACATGAAATAATTCTATTTTAATTGCAAAAAACATATTATCTTTGCAGCGTCAATCATCGATACCGCCTCGAGATTGGTGCTGTAAAAGCTGAGTGGCGGGGACTTAAATCTGACCAACTATGAAAAATCAGATCAACCACAACAACGAAGGGGCACAGGCCCAAGTAAAGAACCTCTCATACGCCATGCAGATGGCAGAGCTCGAAGCTCAGATGGAGCAGGAGGCCATCAATGAGCAGTTGCATCTTGTCGACCTTGAGTGCCAGATGGAGCAGGATGCTGCCTTGGAGCAGATGATGCTACTGGAACTCGAATGCCAGGCTGAAGAGGATGCGGTTGCAAACGCGATGTTTATGGCGGATCTCGCATATCAGAATGCAATGGTATTGCCGTTCTGATAACGGACTCCTCACTAGTAGGCACCCATCACTAATGCCACCAAGGGGTGGGTGCTACCAAGACACTTGGTGGTGGTAACCTAAAATCAAAACTATGAAGTATTATCAGACAACCGATATTAATAGTATAAACATGGCAAACGCAATAGTGAACGACTGCAAGCCTGTCAACCTGAGCATAAAGAGTCAGGTAAAGCCTGCCGGTGTACAAGATCGCATTATTCGCAGGATACTCGAGAAGCGTCAGGCTCAGGCACATCACAGAATAAGTAAAGTAATAGTTCCTGAGGATTTGGAACCATTAAATTGGGAAAAAGTCTTGGACGATTACCAGAAAGTTTGTAATTTTGCATCGTGAATCAAAAAAACTAAATGTTAAACCTTTAAATACTGAAAGCTATGAACAATACAGCAATTCAGACAATCGTGGCTAAAAGCCTTCCGGCCCTATCGGGCGAGTCATTAACCTACAATGCTGCCAAGAACGTGTACCTCACGCTCGGCTATACCAGTGCCGCTGGCAACATGTACTACAAAGCCATCCGCTTCTCGGAAAAGCTGGCCGTGTTTTACCACATCGGACAAGGTTACGCACGTACCTTCCTAAATGGTATCACCCTGTTCTGCTGGGACGGAACAAAAGCCAAGATCATTGGCCAGAAGTTCTGGGGAGGCTACGACTGGCGCGACTTTTCTGAGTACTTCGCCAAGGAGCAGAGCATCCTGATGCTGAGGGACTTTCTTACTTCGCAGGCAAAACTGCAAGGTGCTCACGTCAGCGACCAGGACGTGATGGCGTACTCACGTACTCTCATCGAAGAGACTCAACGCAAGCAGTTAGCCTAAAGGCTACTGCCTGCGACATAGATAACAAGCAGTTAAACCATTAAAAGGACAAGGCTATGGCAACATTGACAAAAGCAATCAACAAGAACCTGTTTGACAGCATTCTGCCGTCATTCGGTAACCCACGAGTTCATATTCCCGTCTGGGATGACAGTCAGAAGATGTTCATCTGCGATGAGTTTGAGAGCAATGGCGGACATCGATACTATCGAGGCATCCGTTTCTGTGATCGTATCGTCATTCTGGAGAAAGTGGGACTTTATCACAACTGGACCTACATCGACAGCATTGAGCTTTATGCCTTCAATGGGCAGAAGATGGAACTTATCCAGAAGCGTGACTACGACAAGGAACACCGTAACGAGGCGTTTATCCGTCAGGAGTCGGAGCAGATGGTGAAGGACTATCTGACAGGTGTGATGAAAACTCAGCGCATCTGTGCTCCTGTAGAGCAGATTGCAGCACAGGCCTCTGAACTAATCAATGGTTGCTACAAGAGCTTCCTTGATCCGGACTTCAACACACGTTTAACTCAAATACTTCCTAAACTAGAACAGCGATAATTATGGAACACATGATCGACAAAGAGAACAAGCAGCAGATGCAGGCTTACGACCTGATTGCTAACACTAACAGTAGCTTCTTCCTGACTGGACGTGCAGGAACAGGTAAAACAACCTTCTTACGCAATGTGCAGAAGATGGTAGATAAGCGGTTTATCACACTGGCGCCAACCGGTGTGGCTGCAATCTTGGCGGGTGGTGATACCATCCATTCGTTCTTCGGACTGCCAATGGATGTCTGCACACCAGGCACCATGGGAAAGATGAGCGAGGCTAGAATCCTGACGCTGATACATACAGACACCATTATTATAGATGAGGTGTCGATGGTCCGATGCGACATCATTGATGCCATCGACTATACAATGCGTAAAACACTACGATCGTCACTACCATTTGGCGGAAAGCAGGTGATTTTTGTTGGTGACATGTTCCAGCTCCCACCTGTACTGAAGAAAGGTGTAGAAAGCGATCTGATGCATGATCTATATCATGCGGACGACTGTTTCTTCTACAAGGCTGACGTCATTAAGCCCATGCGAATGGTGAAGATCGAGTTTCAGAAGGTGTATCGTCAGGAAGACGAGGCTTTTCTTAAAATACTGGAGAGCATTCGTCTGAACAAGACGACTCCTGAGATTCTGATGCACCTAAATGAACGTGTGTGTCAGCCTACGAAGGAAGATGGTAAAGTGATAACTTTGGCATCGCTCAACAGGACCGCTGATGACATCAATCAGAAGAAACTGGCTGAAATAGATGCTGAGGAGTACACCTATGAAGGAACTGTAACTGGTAAATTCGAGGAAAAACGCTTTCCAGTGGATAAAACCATGAAACTGAAAGTTGGGGCTCAGGTGATGTTTACTCGCAACGACCCAAAGAAACGTTGGGTAAATGGTACCATCGGTACTGTAGCCAAGCTGACAAAGGACGAGATAAAGGTAGCAGTGGATGGTGGAGAGACGTACTTGGTTCCAAACTGTTCATGGGAATCGTACAGTTACGAGTACGACAAGGAAGAGCGCAAGATGAAGAAGGAACTGATGGGCACTTTTACCCAGTATCCATTGCGATTGGCCTGGGCTATCACAGTTCACAAGAGTCAGGGTATGACCTTTGATAAGCTCTATCTTGATTTGAGTAGGGGCATGTTTGCTGCAGGTCAGCTCTATGTGGCTCTGAGCCGTGTTCGTTCGCTAGGTGGATTGTATCTTTCTCGTAGCATCATTCCCCAATATGCACATACAAGTCGTGAGGTGTTGGCTTATGCTAGCAATTACAACGACGAGAAGGTTATCAACAGTGAGATTGAGAGCGGAAAGGCTGTGTATCAGTTGTTGGCTCATCACGACTACGATGAAGCAGGTAAACAGTACTTGATGCTGGTGCAGAAAAAAGCTATTGATGGCGACATTAAAGAGGCTATGCAGCAGGCTAAGCGATTCCTTGATACCGTTATCTGTGACGAGGAACTCTTTGGATGCATAGACGAGGTGCCATCTGAGTTGATGACTTCTGAGCATTGGGCTTCCAAGTTCTTGGTTGCCTTACTGAGTCTTTATGCCGGAAAGTATGAGCAGGCTTTGGCGTATGCAGATAGCGTGTTGGCACAGCACCAGTGCCAAGAGGCTCTCTATGTAAAGTCGCGCTGTCTTGCTAAACTCGAACGCTACGAGGAAGCAGATTCTGTGAATGTGCTGATGGGCGATGTTTTTGATATGTCGACTCCAGACACTAAAGTGCTCTATATGATTGCTATGCTCAACGAATTGCATATCGGAGATCCTGGTCTGAACCTGATGCAGCAACTTATCAAAGCCCGTCCGAAGTACGACAAGGGTATTCTTTCGCTTCGTTACCTGATGAAGAGAAAGGCTTTGGTACTCGTAAAAACTACGGATGAGCCTCGAGAGTTGGTGGATGACTTCAACTCGGACATCACTGAGGAGGAGTTTGCTGAAAAGTTGGTTACAGCTCGCGAGAAGGCACCAAAAGCAGTAGAATACCTGCTTCGACTCATCAGAAAGCAGGTGTTCACTGATGAGCTCGTTGCTGTGTAGCAAACAATGTTGAACCTTAAAACACACAAAACTATGACAAACACTACAAACGATGAGTTGAAAACCTTTTATTCGACATTTCTTATTAAAGAAATAAGGGATAAAGTGCAGATGCTTAGAGAGTATGGCATGAATGAAACTGAGATTATATCGAAGCTATTTCAGAGGCCATCGCTCCCACAACTGTTTATTAGTAGGAACTATAGGATTTTCCTTGGCGAAGAGCATAAAGAGGTACATCTGGAGCCTTTGGTTAAAGCCGTATTTCTGCTCTTCTTGAAGCATCCGGAAGGAATCAACTTTAAGGATTTACCAGATTATCGTGAGGAATTGACTAGGATTTACGATAAGATCAGACCATGGGGGCTTACTGATAGAGCTCTGCAAAGTATAGAGGATGTAACTAATCCGATGCTCAACTCTATCAATGAGAAATGTGCCAGGATTAGAAAGGCATTTGTTACCATGCTCGATAGTAGCGTTGCTGAATACTATTGTATAAAAGGTAAACGCGGTCAAACCAAGAGGATTGCTCTTCCACCAGAGTTAATCCTCTGGGAATAAAATGCATTTTTCACAAGGCTTGTGGACTGAAATAGTTTGGTGGCAAAGAGGTATAATCCTAACTTTGCAAACAAATCAATTTTATAACATTATGACAGATTACGAGTACATTTTACAACAGGCAAAGAAGTTCCATTTTACAGGTTGGAACGATGAGGAGTTACGAAAGTGTGTGGATATGTTGTCAAATCTTTCGAGACAGGAGTTGATAACCCTTACCTTGAACAAGTGGACAAAGGAGGCTAAGGTGCTGAGAGAGTGCATCTTCAATTTTTTGTATAAAGATAAGATTGGCAAACGTGAAGAGCGCATAAAGAATCTGGAAATCAATGCTTTGATAGCGGAGTTTCAAGATAAGAGCAGTGGTAATGTGGCACTTTGCAGGGTGGAACTTAAAGAGCGGTATAAGGCTGGCCGGGATGTGGAGGAGATTGCTGAAATATTGGCAAAATCCAACAAAAGCGATCAGGCCTGGTTGGAGAAACAACAGAAGAAAAATAAGGAGGGTGAATAGTACGAAAATCTCAATTATCCACTGTTTGGTGATAAGTATTAAGTTATCCACCAATAGGGCGATTTAGGAAATTAATTCTTGGGTGTTATGGGAATACCTTCTACTTTTGCAGCACTTTGATGAACAATAAAAATGAATGGTGATATGAGTGAATACAGAAAGAATAGTAAGAGAGTGCAACAGGCATTGGATGCAAGTTTTGGCCATCTTCAGCCTCAGGCTGTAGAGGTGGAAAAGGCTGTGCTGGGTGCGCTGATGATTGACAAGGAAGCGTATGTAGAGATATGCGAACTGCTAAGACCCGAAAGCTTTTATGAACCAAGAAATCAGAAGGTTTATGAGGCGATACAGCAACTGAATATGGACGAAAAGCCTGTAGATATGTTGACTGTTACTGACCAACTGACCAGAAACGGGGTGCTTGAGGAGGTTGGTGGCCCAGGATATATTGCAGAATTGAGTTCGAAGGTGGTGACATCTGCTAGTCTGGAATATCATGCAAACATCGTAGCACAGAAATCTCTGTCGCGACAACTGATAAACTATACTGGCGTGATAGGCAAAAAGGCGTACGACGAGACTCTGGATGTTCATGATGTGATTCAGGAGGCTGACAGCATGCTAACTGAAATCACCCAAAAAAACATGAAGAAGGATTACTCTATTCTTGGCCCTATCATCGACAGGGCGATAAAGATTGTGGAGCAGGCGCATGCTAACACGGGTGGTATAACTGGTATTCCTACGGGATTCTACCAACTGGATGATATGACGAGTGGATGGCAGAATGCTGACCTTGTGATTGTGGCAGGTCGCCCCGCCATGGGCAAAACAGCCTTTGCTCTCTCGTTAGCTAAGAACATCGCTATCGACCAGAAGATACCAATGGCTTTCTTCTCACTAGAAATGTCTGATACGCAATTGGCGAATCGACTGATGTCGAACGTATGTATGATTGAGGGAAAGAAGTTGCTTAACGGACAGTTGAGCAGAGATGATTGGGATCGATTGGACAAGAATCTGGAAGTGATGACGAGTGCTCCGCTGTTTATCGATGAAACCGAAGGCTTGTCGATTAACGAACTGCGGACCAAGGCACGAAGACTGAAACGTGAACACGACATCAAGTTAATCATGGTGGACTATCTGCAACTGATGACCGCTAGTGGTATGAGGTATAATAGCCGTCAGGAGGAGGTGTCGCTTATTTCACGTTCACTAAAAGGATTGGCTAAGGAACTGGGTATCCCTGTAATTGCACTAAGTCAGCTGAATCGTGGTGTAGAGGGACGTGAAGGAGCAGAAGGTAAGAGACCTCAGTTGTCGGATCTGCGTGAATCGGGTGCCATTGAGCAGGATGCAGATATGGTGGTGTTTCTGCATCGACCAGAATATTATCATATTATGATGAGCGACGATGGACTTATTGATTATCATCGCAGGGCGGAGGTAATTATTGCCAAGCATCGTAAGGGTGCGACAGGTATCATTCTTATGGATTTTGCAGGTGAGTTTACACGATTTGAGAATCCTGAGGATAATTCGATTGGTAATCGTGCTCCATCTGAAGGTGGTGAGATTATGGGCTCGATGGTTAATGGTGGGGAAAATAGTATGCCGTTCCCGCCTCCTGCAGATTATAACCCTTTTAATGTGGAGGTAAGCAATGACTATCGAGGAGGTAATACATAGGGCTGTGGTTTTGAAACAGACGATAAAGATAGAGTACTGTACACGCAAGGGCACCGTTATAACATGCAGCATCAACAACATTGCGTATTCGCGTAAGTATGGGGCTATGTACATCGAGGCTTATTGTTTGAACGTAGAGGAGGATCGCACTTTCAAAATCAGCAGAATAATGAAGGTGAACGGTCATGCATTCTCAAGAATATTCTGGAACCAGATTGGCGATAATTTTAATAGGATATAGGTATGATTATTACCTTGACTAAAGAATAATTGATCTTCGCAAGGCTTGCGAGGGGTGGAAGGGTTGATTGTTTCGAGGATTATTTGTATCTTTGCAGCAGTAATAATTTGAGGTATGGGTGAAGAGCTTATCAATTTTGGTCCTGTTGAGGATAAGATGCAAGGCATCATCAAGGTGATTGGTGTCGGTGGAGGTGGTTGCAATGCCGTTAGGAATATGTATAACGAGGGCGTTGAGGGGGTGACTTATGCGGTTTGTAATACGGATAGTCAGTCGTTGTCGCGTTCGCCTGTGCCTGTAAAGATTATGCTGGGCGAGAGTGGCTTGGGAGCTGGTGCCAATCCTGAACTTGGAAAGAAGGAGGCTGAGGCTAACATCGATGACATTATGAAGCTACTGAGCGATGGCACCAAGATGGTGTTCGTGACCGCTGGCATGGGTGGTGGCACTGGTACTGGTGCGGCCCCTGTGGTGGCTGGAGTGGCCAGAGAAATGGGCCTGCTTACGGTGGGCGTGGTTACCATCCCCTTCTACTTTGAGAAGAAGCGCAAGATTATCAAGGCGCTGAAGGGTGTGGATGAGTTGCGTAAGAATGTGGATGCCTTGCTGATAGTGAACAACGAGCGATTGTGCGATGTGTATGCCGATTCGGAACTTTCGGTAAAGGAGGCTTTTCAACGTGCCGACAATATCCTGATGGATGCGGTAAAAGGTATCTCGGAACTGATTACCATGCCCAGCGATGGAGGTATAAAAAGTGACTTCCGTGATGTGGAAACTACGATGCGTAATGGCGGTGGTGCCATTATGGCGATGGGGCGTGCCAGTGGCGATCATCGTGTACAAAAGGCCATCGTGGATGCCCTCGATTCACCATTGCTTTATGGCAACGACATCGGTAAGGCCAAGCGTATCCTTTTTAATATCTATGCCAGCGATGAGTATCCGATATATGTGCGCGAACTACAGGAGATTGACGACTTTTTTGATGAACTAGATCCTAATATCGATGTGATTTGGGGTACGGCTACGGATGATACCTTGGGTGAGGATGCCAAGGTAACGATATTGGCTACGGGCCTGGAGGATGACCTGAGTAACGAGGTGAAGAAAGAGGTACACCACGATGAGAACGACTATTACGAGGACTTGATTCCGAAATTGTATAAGCCTAAAAAGCCCACCACTATGGGTGAAAGGATTATACAGACAGAAATAAAGTTTGACGTGGAACCTGCACCTGAGCCAGAACCACCAGTAGTAGTTGAACCAGAACCACCTGAAGTAGAGGAGGAGCCTGTGCCAAAGGAGTCTACCACGGTAACGAAACTGAAGGCTTGGTTGGATAAAGTGATGAAGAGCGTAGTCGAATGAACAACGAGTCACCAAATACGGTAGAGAAGATTGCTGAGCAGGTGGCTACGTTGGTAAAGCAATTGCATGCAGCAGGTCGAAAGGATCTGTTGCTAAAGGCTATTGGTGCGCCATTATTGGAGGAGCTTCGCATAGAGGCTGCTAAGGCCAAATTGAGCCGGCTTATTATCACGGAAGATTATCGCTTTATCTTGGCTGATTATCAGAAGGAGATAGAACTGCAACCCGTGCATAAGGCGGTGTATCTGCTGTTCTTGGCGCATCCGGAGGGTATCGAATTTAAACGATTGGCCGACTATCGCGATGAACTAATAAAGTACTATACTGCTACGGCCAAAGGTTTGGATAGGGATAAGATTATTGAGGGCGTTGACCATTTGGTAAATCCTCTTGATAATGCCATTAACGAGAAATGTTCGCGCATAAAAAAGACTATTCTCAGTATGATGGACGAATACACGGCCAGCTACTACATTATCAGTAGCCACACTCAGAAACACTTTGAAGGTTCGAACCGTATCTGGTACGAACGTCTGAAAATCATAACCCTACCCAGGGAGCTGGTAGTATTATGATCAGTAGCAAGTTCCCCTAGAAGAACATCGTAGGGATGCTGTTCTTGCGCTTTTGGGCAAGTTCGTCTTTCATACGCTTGATAGCGGTCTGGAAGAAGAACGATACCAAAAACTCGTCTGTGCCTTCTGTACGGATTTTCTTTAATGCAGAGATATACGCCGAACGATCCTCAAGCTTCACAATCAACAAGGGGTGACCGGCACGAAGCAAGATGAAGTTTGATAACAAACGACCTGTACGACCATTGCCATCGCGGAACGGGTGCAGGTATTCGTAATAGCCATGGAACTTCGCTGCAACTATCATCGGATGCTGATTATCATTGATGGCCTTTTGCGTCGATGCCATCAAACTGGGCACTCGTGCTATCAGCGTTTCGTGGTCGCCAAATACCGTGTCACCTGCCGCCATATCCTCAGTCGTGTATTCGCCAGCAATGGCACCCTGAGCACGATAAGCAATGGTGTGCTCGGTTACCAAACGATTAACCTCCTTCAACAGAGCCTCGTCAAAGGGATGCTCCAGATTTTCAACCATATAGTCGAATGCACGGAAGTGGTCGGCCATTTCGGTACACTCCAACAACGAGCGACCAACAGGAATCATAGCCATGCCCTGTTCACGCAGAATGCGGGTATCATCAACCGTAAACGAGTTTCCCTCGATAGCACAAGAATGCGCAGAGAACAGAATCTCGTTATATTCCATCCACTGTTTCTTGCCCATCCTGTCGGCTATCTTTTGCTGATACTCCTTTCGGATGCTCTCGTATTCTTTTATTTCATCTTCAAACATCGCTGCAAATATACAACTTTTTTGTGAATACAGAAGAATTAATAAGGAAAAAGTTGTATCTTTGCAGCGATGACTTTCTAAATACAAGTATATGAAACAGAAAAGAGTGACGCCGGAGCGGATAACGGAGCTTGGTGAGAACGAGGTGTTTGTGTTTGGTAGTAACCTGGCTGGGGCGCATGGTGGCGGAGCTGCCTTGTTGGCTTATCGTAAGTTTGGTGCCATCTGGGGCCAGGGCGTAGGTTTGCAAGGAAAGAGCTACGGCATTCCCACCATGCATGGCGGTGTAGATGCTATCAAGCCCTACGTAGATGAATTCATCGAGTTTGCCAAAACACGACCGGACCTGACGTTCCTGGTAACTCGTGTGGGTTGCGGTATCGCAGGCTTTACCAACGAGGAGATATCGCCCCTGTTTGCCAAAGCTCATGAAGTAGAGAACATCGTGCTGCCATCAGGGTGGTAAAACTTTTAATACATCAAGATGACCGACAAACACCTGATGGATACAAAGAATTTTAAAGCAATATATTAATGATGACAGATAAGGAATTAGACGAGAGAGTTAATCGTGCAGTAGATAATTTTATGCAAGGGTATGGTTGTTGCCAGAGTGTGGTGGCAGCCTTTGCCGACTTGTATGGGCTTGATGATACGTTGGCCAAGAAGATTGCCGCTGGTTTTGGTGGAGGTGTGGGGCGCATGAGGATGATGTGCGGTGCCGTGTCGGGTATCGTCATGCTGGTGGGACTGGACTGTGGACAGACCGAAGGTGGCGACCGCGAAGGCAAGAGTGCTTGCTACAAGGTGGTGCAGGATTTGCTGGCCAAATCGAAAGAGGAGAACGGAAGCATTATCTGTGCCGAGATATTAGGCATAAAGGGCTACGAGAAAGCGCACAGCAATTATGTGGCTTCGGAGCGCACGGCGGAATATTACAAAACACGTCCGTGTGCGGCGAAGGTGGAGAATGCAGCAAGGATTTTTGCTGAGTATCTTAAAGCAAAGGGATGAGGTGCTTATCGATGAGGCGCGGGAGAGCGTAATCGACGATATCCGATTCGTTAATCCAGATATAATCGGGGGGAAGCTGGGGCTTCTCTCCGATTTCTAACAGGTAGAAATCGGCGTAGAGTACACGATGGGTAAGCACGTGCTTGATGTTCTTACGCAGTAACACCGTATCATGGGGAATATCGGCAGGCGATTCTATCAGCCAAGGCTCCCACAGCCCCTGCCAGATGTCGCCAGGACCACGGCGATGGATGGCGGTTTGACCGTTGCACCTGATATATACATAAGTGAGGTGGCGCTCGGTAACTTTAAGCGTTTTAAGTTTTACTGGGAGTTCGGCTACTTTGCCCTCGCGGAAAGCCTGGCATGTTTCGATTAATGGGCAAAACATGCAATTGGGCGATGCGGGGGTGCACTGGATGGCGCCAAAGTCCATGATGGCCTGATTGTATTCAGCATTGTTGCCAACTGGCAATAGCTCTTGGGCCATTGTAGCAAACACTTTTTTGCCCTCGGTGGTGTTGATGGGGGTATCGATGTCGAAGTGACGGGCCAGCACACGATAAACGTTGCCATCAACTACTGCGGCTGGGATGCCGAAGGCAAAGCTGGCGATGGCTGCGGCGGTGTAATCGCCCACGCCTTTCAGCTTCTTAATCTGCTCTAACGTATCAGGAAAATGTCCCAATGCCACTATCTGCTTAGCGGCAAAGTGCAGGTTGCGGGCACGACTGTAGTAGCCCAGACCCTGCCACTCGCGTAATACCTCGTCTTCGGTTGCCGATGCAAGTGCCTCTACGGTGGGCCAACGGTGCATAAAGCGGGTCCAGTAGTCCCAGCCCTGCTTTACCTGTGTTTGCTGTAGGATGATTTCGGAGAGCCAAATGGCATAAGGGTCGTGAGTTTGCCGCCATGGCAAATCGCGACCGTATTCCTTGTACCAATCTAATAAAACGCTTGCAAATGCCATTTACATCACGCCTTGATCGCCTAAGTATGAATCCTTAAAGCCGAGGAAGTAGAGCACGCCGTCAAGACCGATGGTGTTGATGCTCTGTTTGGCGTTGGCTACCACACGGGGCTTGGCGTGGAAAGCGATACCAAGACCAGCCTCGCTGATCATAGGCAAGTCGTTAGCACCATCGCCCACAGCAATGGTCTGAGCCAGGTTTACCTTCTCTACTTGAGCAATGAGCTTAAGCAGTTCGGCCTTACGATGACCATCTACAATCTCGCCTACATAACGACCAGTCAGTTTGCCATCTTCGCCAATCTCCAACTCGTTAGCATATACATAGTCGATGCCATAACGGCGCTGCAGGTATTCGCCAAAATAGGTGAAACCTCCGGAAAGGATGGCAATCTTATATCCATAGCGCTTCAGGGTGGTCATCAAGCGGTCGACACCCTCGGTGATAGGCAACTTTTCGGCAATCTCCTGCATCACACTTACGTCGAGGCCCTTAAGCAGACTGACGCGACGTGTAAAGCTCTCCTTAAAGTCGATTTCGCCACGCATGGCACTCTCGGTGATGGCACGTACCTGATCGCCTACGCCATTGCGCTCGGCCAGCTCGTCGATACACTCGGTCTGAATCAATGTTGAGTCCATATCGAAACAAATGAGTCGGCGCATGCGACGGAACATATCATCGCGCTGGAACGAGAAGTCGATTTCCATATCGCTCGACAGTTTCATGAGTTTCGACTGCATGTCCTGACGATCGTTGGGCTCGCCACGCAGCGAGAACTCGATGCAGGCACGGATGTGCTTGGCGGGGTTCTTGATACTCTTACGACCTGTGAGACGGATGATAGAGTCGATGTTCAGTCCCTGGTCGGCAATCACGCGGGTGGCTGCCTCAATCTGGCGTGCCTCCAACTGGCGTCCCATTACGGTAAGGATGTAACGGTTCTTGCCCTGATGGCCAACCCAATCTTCGTACTCATCGTCGCCAATGGGCGAGAAACCTATCTGCACACCCAACTCGGTAGCCTTGAAAAGCAACTCCTTCATTACCTGTCCGGAGTGTGTCTCGTCCATGCGGATAAGGATACCCAACGAGAGGGTAGAGTGGATGTCGGCCTGGCCGATGTCGAGAATCTGTGCATCGTATTTTGCAAGGATACCCATCACCGATGCAGTGAGTCCTGGGCGATCCTGTCCTGTAATTCTAACTAATATCTGCTCTTGCTTCATGATAATCTTTAAATCTTTAATCCTTTAATGTTTAATCTTTAATGTTATTTGCACAATGCTGCACAAACTTTATCCTGAAAATCACGTCCTTGTTCGTTCTTCATCACACCTTGATTAATAATGCTGAATGCCAATATGTGATTATTGGCGGCGATGGCATAACCTGCTAACGATGATATGCCGGTAAGGGTACCCGTTTTGGCGTGTATGTTGATTTGGGCTGGGGTATCCTTCATGCGCTTTTTCAGTGTGCCATCCTCGCCAGCCACGGGGAGCGACACGTAGAGGTAGCGATAGATGCCAGCCTTGCGATAGGCATAGGTAAGCAACTTGGTAAGCAACTCGGGTGTTACGTAATTGTAAAGCGAGAGTCCGCTACCATCGGCTATCTTATAATGCGCGTCCTTGACGCCAGCCTTGTGCAGGGTGTGCTTAATGGCTTTGCGGGCATGCGATGCTTTGGCCGGGCGAGCGCCTGATGCGGCACCTATCTGATAGAACATCGACTCGGCATAGAGGTTGTTGCTATCCTTCATCATCGGTATGAGTACGTCCTCGATGGCATGTGTACGCTGGCACAATAGGATGGCATCCTTGGGCAGAGCCGCAATATCGGCAGGTCCATCGGGAAAGATACTGTCCTTATCGAGCTGTTGGGCGAACTGACTGATGAAATCGTCCTTGCCATTGATGAGCAGAGCGCTGAGCGATGGGTTATCATCATCCCAACACCAACCTTCGCCAAGCAAGTCGGGGTCCTTAAAGCTATTTACTGCTACCAGTCGGCCTTTCAGCGTGTGTATGCCTAACGCTTTAACGCTGGCCGAAAAGGCCTCCATGTCGGAATTGTTGAAAAGTGGGTCCATGCCGCCCACGCAATACAAATCGCCTACCAGTACACTATCCTCAACCTGACCAGTGTAGTAGAGCGAGGTGCTAAAGCGGTAGCTCTGTCCTAACTGATCGAGGGCTGTAATGGCTGTGAGTAGCTTCATGGTTGAGGCTGGGCGCATAATTTGTTTGGCACCACGGGCGTAAAGGGTCGAGTCGGCTGTGATGTCGTACACCATCAGACCCAGTTGGGTGTAATCAAACATACGGTCGCTGGTAAGCGTATCTAACCGTGCCTGCAGGTTCTGTGGCCAGGGCAGTTCGGCGATGGTATCTGTGGTGCAGGTATCTGTTAAAAGGGTATCGGCAGTCTGCGCCTGCAAACTGCCTGCCGTGCCTGCTAATAAAAAAGATAAAATCCAATTCCTAAATATATGCTTCATTTTTAATGTTTACCTAATCAATTGCGCTGGTAAGTTGCTACCAGTTTACGTATCGCTTTATCCAGCGATTCTGAGGGTTCGATAATATTGTAATTGTTCCAGTATTCCGGATCCATAAAGTATTCTACCTTATCGTAATAAGCATCGTGCGAGTCGAACGAGTTACGACTTACGATGGGCTGTACACCTTCGGTCTGACTATCGGTAACGGCCATCTCGCAGGTGGCGGTAAACGATGTGCTGAACAGGCGTTTCTTCCAGTCGCAGTTAAACTTAAAGATGTTACGCAGATAGCTGATGCGGGTAACACCATCGGTATAGCGATAATCTACTACACACGACAGCTCGCGTGGCTTGAACTTTACGCCCAAGGGCTTGCGTACCAGCATGGTGCGGGTGGCTTTCTCCTTATCGCTCATGTCGAGACTCAGCTCGATACGGGTAAATGCCAGGCGCTCGTTGTCGATATACAGCTTACCGTGATACAGCGCGTACTCCTTGGGAAAGAGTGGCTCCATGAGTACTACCATCTGCAGGCGGTCGTTAATCATCTCGGGGTTGCCCCAGCTAAAGCTGTAGGCTTCTAACTCCTCTGGGTTGAGCAGTAACTCGGAGTTCTTAACCACATCGAGCTGTACAGGCAGAACGGGACCGCCCATCACTTTAATACCTAACGTATCGCCCTGTTTCTGACTGAGCAGTCGGCGACCTTTAACGATAGACACTCTGTCGCGACCAATGCCGCGTGTATAACTGGTTTTGTACATGTCCTCCACACCCTCGGCCACGTAGATGAAGTGCTTGCGCTTCATGGCTGTTTCGCGATAGAAAGCCTTGAGCAGCTCGGGCTGGCGACTGTAGTTGTCGGGAATCTTGCGGATAGCAATATCCACTATCTCGCGTGGATTACCCGTACGTACCACCACCTCGCGCAGCTGGATGGTGGTGGGCTGAAGTTTAATCTTCAGATTCTCGGTATCGCTGGTATTCAGCGCAACCTTCTTGGTTTTGTAACCTAAGTGCGATACGGTGATGCTGCTGGGCTTCTGGCCCAGTTTTAGAAGGAAGGCGCCATCCTCGTTAGTGACCACTGAGATGCGGCCTGTAGAAACACTCACCTGAGGCAATGGGCGCCCAGATTTCTCATCAACAATGGTTCCACCTACGGTGGCCTGTTGTGCCAGTGCCACCATCGGAACCATCAACATGAAAATAAGCGCTAGTTGTTTCATTGTTGTTAATATTGAGGATTATACAGCGCAAAGATACAAAAAAATCGCCAAGATGCAAAGATTATTGGAAATTTTAAGTAATTTTGCAGCAGATTTGTGATAAAAAATAACATCAGCGTATGGTATACAAATATGATTTCCTGGTGATAGGAGCTGGCGTGGCCGGTATGAGCTACGCCCTGAAGGTAGCTCGCGCCAATAAGGGTAGGGTGTGTATGATATGCAAAACCTCGCTCGACGAGGCCAACACATCGTTTGCTCAGGGTGGCGTGGCATCGGTTACCAATCTCGAACTGGATAACTTCGAGAAACACATTGAAGACACGATGATTGCGGGCGATTATATCAGCGACCCCAAAGCCGTAGAACAAGTAGTAAGAATGGCGCCCGAACAGATTAAAGAACTAGTTAACTGGGGCGTGAATTTTGATAAGAACCACGATGGCAAGTTTGACTTGCATCGTGAGGGCGGACACTCTGAGTTCCGTATTCTGCACCATAAGGATGATACAGGTGCCGAGATACAGCGCGGACTGATGGAGGCTGTGCGTAACAATCCCAATATCGACATTAAGGAGAACCACTTTGCAGTGGAGATTATCACCCAGCACCACTTAGGTGCCAGAATTACACGTCGTTCGCCATACATTAACTGCTATGGTGCCTATGTACTGAATCCTGATACACAGAAGGTAGATACCTATTTGGCTAAGATGACTGTGATGTGTACCGGTGGTTGCGGTGCTGTGTATCTAACCACATCGAACCCCGTGATTGCTACTGGCGACGGTATCGCCATGGTATATCGTGCCAAGGGTACTGTGGCCGACATGGAGTTTGTGCAGTTCCACCCCACGGTGCTGCATAACCCCAAGGAAACGCATCCCGCCTATCTGATTACTGAGGCTATGCGTGGTTATGGTGGCATACTGAAGTTGCCTAATGGCGAGACGTTTATGGAGAAGTACGACGAGCGCCTCTCGCTGGCACCACGTGATATCGTGGCACGTGCCATCGACAAGGAGATGAAGATTCACGGACTGGACCACGTATGTCTGGACGTAACCCATAAGAACCCCGAAGAGACCCGTAAGCACTTCCCCAATATCTACCAGAAGTGTCTGTCGATGGGTATCGATATCACCACCGATTATATCCCCGTTCGTCCTGCTGCCCACTATATGTGCGGTGGTATCAAGGTTGACCTGAACGGACAGACCAGCATTGAACAACTTTATGCCCTGGGCGAGTGCTCGTGCACCGGATTGCACGGTGGTAACCGCCTGGCCAGCAACTCGCTGATAGAGGCTGTGGTTTATGCCGAGACGGCCGCTAAGCACTCGTTGGAGCATGTGGATTTCTACGACTTCAACGAGAAAGTGCCTGAGTGGAACGACGAGGGTACGCTGACCAACGAGGAGAAGGTGCTGATTACCCAGAGCGTAAAGGAGGTAAACCAGATTATGTCGAACTACGTAGGTATTGTGCGTAGCGACTTGCGTTTGCATCGTGCCTGGGACCGTCTGGATATGCTTTACGAGGAGACTGAGCGCCTGTTTAAGCGTGTAAAGGCCTCGAAGGATATCTGCGAATTGCGTAACATGATTAACGTGGGCTATCTGATTACACGTTGGGCATTGGAGCGCAAGGAGTGTCGCGGTTTGCACTATACTACTGATTATCCTGTACACGCTTACGATAAGTAGGATGATTGACAGACAAACGATAGATAAGATACTTGATGCCACGAACATCGTTGACGTGGTGGGCGAGTTTGTAACGCTGCGAAAATCGGGCGTTAACTACAAAGGACTGTGCCCGTTCCACGACGATAAAACGCCATCGTTCATGGTGTCGCCTACCAAGCAGATATGTAAGTGTTTCTCGTGTGGTGAGGGCGGTACGGCCATCAACTTCCTGATGAAGCACGAGCAGATTACCTATCCCGAGGCCCTGCGCTGGCTGGCCAAGAAATACAATATCGAGATACAGGAAAAGGAACTGACCGAAGAAGAGAAACGTGAGCAGAGCGACCGTGAGTCGATGTTCATCGTTAACGAGTGGGCCATGAACTACTTTAAGGATGTGCTGAACAACGATCCCGATGGTGTGGCCATCGGACGTCAGTACTTCCGCAGTCGTGGTATCCGCGATGATATTGTTGAGAAGTTTAACTTAGGCTTCTCGCTCTCAAAGCGCGACGCCCTTGATATCGCTGCTAAGAAGGCGGGCTATCAGGAGGAGTTCCTGATTAAGACGGGCTTGTGCATCAAAGGCGAGAAGGGTGTGTACGATCGCTATGCGGGTCGTGTTATCTTCCCTTGGTTCAACGTGAGTGGAAAAGTGGTGGCTTTTGGTGGTCGACTGCTGGATGCGCGTACCAAGGGTGTGCAACAGAAATACGTGAACTCGCCCGACTCGGAAATCTACCACAAGGAGCGCGAGTTGTATGGCTTGTATCAAGGTAAGAAAGCCATTGCCAAGGAAGACTGTGTGTATATGGTGGAGGGCTATACCGACGTGATTGCCATGCACCAGTGCGGACTGGAGAATGTGGTGGCTAACAGTGGTACAGCACTCTCAAAGCACCAGATAAAACTGCTGCGAAGATTTACACCGAATATCATCCTGCTGTATGATGGCGACGAGGCTGGTATCCATGCCGCCATGCGAGGAACAGATATGCTGTTGGCCGAGGGCATGAAGGTGAAGGTGCTGTTATTGCCTGATGGCGACGACCCTGATTCGTTCTCACGTAAGCATACCGCTCAGGAGTTCAAGGCATATATCGAAGAGCATGCCGAGGACTTTATCTCGTTCAAAACCAAACTGACGGTGGAGAACGTGAACGACCCCGTGAAGCGTTCGGAGGCAATCGGTGGTATCGTGAAGAGTATCTCGGTGGTGGATGATAACCTGTTGCGCGATGAGTATCTGACCCAACTTTCGCGCCGATTAGGTATTAAGGAGGAAACCCTGCTCCAGTCGATGAACGGCATGATTAGTCGCGACCGCGAGGAGAAGGAAAAGGAATACAATCGTGAGCAGGCACAGAACGCCATCCAACAGGAGCGCGAGGCGCAGGGCAAGCCCATGGCGATTGGTCTGCATACCATCAACGACCAGATTCAGCAGGTTGAGGACCTGTTGATAAAAACCATCGTTCGCGATGGCGAGAAGATTATCTACGAAAACCTTCAGACCGAAGACGGACAAACCATCAACCTGTCGGTAGCGCAGTTTATCAGCTACGATATGGGCGAGGACGGACTGAGCTTCAGCAAACCTGTGTACAACAAGATTCTGCAAGAGGTGGTGGCCCATTGCGGCGAAGAAGGTTTTAAGGCCGAGGAATACCTGACACGCCATACCGATTACGAAATCAGTTCGATAGCGGCCAGTATGGCTGTGGATTCGTATCAGCTGGGCAAGGGATTCCAACTGAAAGAACGTGAGGGCGGCTTGCGGGCGCATGTTGAGCATATTGTACTTGACTTCCGTTACTACTGCTTAGGTGCCAAGGTAAAAGAACTGTTGGCAACAGTCAAGAAAGGCGAGGGCGATGTGATGGCAACGATGGCCGAGTACAAACATGTTGACATGATTTACAAAGAAGTGGCAAAGAAATTAGGACGATGAGTTGGCTAAACATCATATTCATAGTGTACCAGATCATTGCTATTATAGCGGTGGTACACGTGATTATGGACAACCGACAACCTGCAAAGACGATGGCTTGGGCGCTGGTGATTTATTTTGTGCCAGTGGTGGGCATCGTCTTTTATTTGTTTTTCGGTATTAACCACCGTAAGGAGCGCTATGTGAGCGAACGTTCGATGAACCAGCTTACCAAGCGTTCGATGCTGGAGTTTGCCGAACAGCAGAACCTGCGACTACCCGAGCGCCACAAGCCACTGATTGACCTGTTTATTAACCAGAACCTGTCGTTACCCTTTAAGGACAACTTGGTGGATATCTGTACCGACGGCTATCAGTTTATAGCCGAGCTGATGGAGGATATCGGCAAGGCCAAGGACCACATACATCTTGATATGTACATTTTTGCCGACGATGCCTTAGGCATGTTGGTAGCCGATGCCTTGATAGACAAGGCCCGCGAGGGTGTTGAGGTAAAGGTGATTTACGATGATGTGGGTTGTTGGAATGTGCACCATCGCTTTTTTGAGCGGATGCGCGAGGCTGGTATCGAGGTGCGCTCGTTTATGCCTGTGCGATTCCCATCGTTTACCAGTAAGGTGAACTATCGCAACCACCGCAAGGTTATTGTGATTGATGGTCTGGTGGGTTACATCGGCGGTATGAATATTGCCCAGCGATATGTGAAGGGTACTGACGATATGCCTTGGCGCGACACCATGCTCAGGGTGTGTGGTGGCAGCGTGCATGCTTTGCAGCGTGCTTTCCTGGTAGATTGGTACTTTGTGGATCGCACCTTGCTTTCGGATCGTAAGTACTATCCACGATGCGAGGATATCAACAACAACTGTCTGGCACAGGTGGTTACCTGCGGTCCTACCACGCCTTACCCTGAAATTATGCAGGGCTATGTGCGTATTATCTTAGGTGCCAAGCGTTATCTGTATCTGGAAACGCCTTATTTCCTGCCTAACGAGTCGGTACTCTTTGCCCTGAAAACAGCCGCTTTGGGTGGTGTGGATGTGCGTGTGATTTGTCCGCGACGCAGCGATGCCCGATTTGTGGAGTGGGCCAGCAGGAGTTATCTGCGCGAAGTACTTGAGGCGGGTGTACAGGTATACTTGTACGAGGCTGGTTTCCTGCACTCCAAAATGCTGGTGTGCGATGATGCCATCACCACCTGTGGCTCTACCAATCTCGACTTCCGTAGTTTCGAGAATAACTTTGAGGCCAACATCTTCTTCTTCGACGAAGGTGTGGCTATGCGAATGAAAAACGTATTCTTACGCGACCTTGAGCAGAGTGTACTGCTGACAGACGTGAAAGAACGCATGCGTAACAATTTCCTGATACGCTTGTGGGAGAGTGTTACAAGGATGCTGTCGCCTCTTTTCTGAAAATCGAAAAGTTTACGCTACCATAGCTGCGATGCTCTACAAAGTGTGGGGCATCCGAGAAGTCGTTCTCCTTACCATGCTCGAACACCAGGATTCCGCCATCCTTTAGCAGGTTCTTCTCAAAAATCAGTCCAGGGATGGTGGGCAGTTCCTTGAGGGCGTAGGGGGGATCGGCAAAAATAAAGTCGAACTGCTGTTTGCACGATTTGATATAGCGGAACACATCGCCGCGCAGGGGCAGACAAACGTCGGTATCAAGCTTTTTCAGACATTCGGTAATAAACTTGTGGTGGTCGCGGTCCATCTCAACGCTTACCACATGTTCGCAACCACGCGATACCAGTTCGAGCGAGATACTACCAGTACCCGAAAACAGGTCGAGGGCATTGATACCTTCGAAATCGATATAACTGTTCAGTACATTAAAAATGTTCTCCTTGGCAAAATCGGTGGTAGGGCGTGCCTTGAACGAGCGGGGGATATCAAAATGACGCCCCTTATAGATACCAGTAATAATTCTCATCGTCCGCGTGATATAAAGGTTACTAAATCGTAGGGCATACCCTTGATGCTGGTAGCAGGCGAATCGGGGAATTCGGCCGTGGCATTAATCAGGTAGGCGTTGTGCAGGAATCGTTTCAACTCCTGCAGCAACCACTCCTCTTCGGGTATGTTGCCTAAGATATGCAGTTCGTCGTGCTCAGGCTCCAGTCGCAGTTGCTTCCACACATACATCAGATAGTAAAGAGCATCGTGTGCATGGGCGGCATCAAACGTGTTGCAGAACTTAAAGCGGTTCTGCTGGAAACTGAAGATGTGAAGCTTCTTGCTGTTGAAGTAGCCATACAGCTTGTTGCGATGACCTGTAAAGCTACGCTGATGCAGCTGGCGCCAAACTGGTGTAAGGGCATGCACAAAGTTATAGCCACTCTCAAAACGGTCCTTGATAACCGTATCCAGATTCTTGTTGATGGCGAAGACGCAAACGGCCTTCAGGTCGGGCAATACGTTGTACAGTATTACACGCTTTTCCTGACCAGGAGGGTACGAATACGAAAAGAGCGCCTCCATATCGTTCTCGTCGAATTGCTCGATGGGTACCAATAACGAAGGGGTATCTACCATGATAAAAACCTTGGCAGTATCCTCGTCTACATAGTCGCCTGTCTTGAATGCCTCGCGCAGATTGGCCGACATCGAGATACCGCCACGAACCACGTACGGACGATAGTCGATGGGGCGCTCGGTGTTGGCAACATCGAGTGCGGTGAATGAGAGCGTGTTGCGCCCTATGCGTATGATTGTAGTCTTCGCGTCCATCTACTTCACGTTCATCACACTGGCCACGCACAGCGCAAGCAAGCACGCAGCTATCACAGCCAGCACAATATTCACTAATTTATTATTGATATGCATATCTGGGTGCAAAATTAATAAAAATCCGTGAAATCCGTGTAATCCGTGCCAAAAAAATCGTACCTTTGTGGCCGAAATGCTTATCGACGAGTTTAAATACCGCATTCGGGAGGCTATGGGCATGGTGCCTACGGCCGAACAAGAGCACGCCATCGACGTGTTCTCGCTCTTTATGACCGATCGCGACGACCATGTGGTGATGATTCTGCGTGGTTCGGCAGGTACGGGTAAAACCACCTTGGCGGGTGCCATCGTAAGGGCGATGAATGTGTTGAAACAGAAGATGATTCTGTTGGCCCCAACGGGCCGTGCGGCAAAGGTGTTTGCACTCAACGCCGGTCATTCGGCTTACACCATCCATCGTCGTATCTATCGTCAGAAATCGGCAGGCGATATATCCTCCTTTAATCTGAACTTCAACAATAATCGCGATACCTTATTTATGATTGATGAGGCCTCGATGATTGCCAACCAAGGCTATGGCGAGAGCGCGTTTGGTAGCGGATGCCTGTTGGACGACCTGATGCAGTTTGTGTATAACGGTGCTAATTGTCGTATGGTGTTGGTGGGCGATAAGGCCCAGTTGCCACCTGTGGGCGAGGATGAGAGTCCGGCGCTGATGAGCGATGTGCTGCGTGCCTACGGTATGAAGGTGTACGAGTGCGACCTGAATCAGGTGTTGCGCCAAAGTGAAGATTCTGGTATCCTTTGGAATGCTACCCGCATCAGAACACTAATTGACGATTGGGTTCTGCCCAAAATCCGATTCCAGGGCTTTGCTGATATTGTGCGTGTGCCAGGCGATGAACTGATAGAATCGTTGGCCACCAGCTATAGTCGAGTGGGGATGGACGAGACGATGGTGATTACCCGTAGTAACAAGCGCGCTAACATCTACAATCAGGGTATCCGCAATACGGTGTTGGATCGCGAAGACGAACTGTGTCGTGGCGACCAACTGATGATTGTGAAGAATAACTATTATTGGACTGAACAATCCAAGGAGATATCGTTCCTGGCCAACGGCGATATCGCTGTGGTGCAGCGTGTGCGTAATGTACAAGAACTGTTCGGGTTCCGCTTTGCTGATGTGACGATGACGCTACCCGATTACGATAGCTACGAACTCACGGCTACCGTGATTCTTGATTCGCTCACAACCGAATCGCCCGCTCTGTCGCGCGAACAACAGGAACAACTGTATAATGCGGTAATGGAGGATTATGCAGATATCCCCCTGAAGGCCGACCGCATCAAGCAACTGAAGAAAGATAAATACTTTAATGCCCTGCAGATAAAGTTTGCTTATGCCGTTACCTGTCATAAGGCACAGGGCGGACAATGGGCGCATGTGTATATCGACCAAGGTTATATGACGGACGATATGTTGACGCCCGACTATATACACTGGCTTTACACCGCTTTTACACGTGCTACCGAAAAACTGTTTTTGGTAAACTGGCCTACCACTCAGATTGAGGAGAGTACAAACGTAACATGACAACCTGGTAGATTCTTTTCTGCCAGATCCAGCATGCCACCTTGTTGTATCATCATTCGTCGGCTTAACGACAAGCCGATACCGCTACCTGTGCGCTTGGTGGTAAAGAATGGCACAAACAGCGATTGGCGGTTTTCGGCTGGAATAGGACTGCCATCGTTGCCGATAAGTAGGGTTTTGGGTGATGGGTGTTGGGTGTTAGGTGATGGTTGGTTGGTGAGTTCAATGATAATCTTGGTGGCCTCGGCCTCGACAGCGTTCTTGATGAGGTTCATCAATATCTGTCGCAGCATTCCCTTATCGGCTTTTAAGATAGTATCGGCAGGTACGTTGATGGTCCACGACAATTGCTGATAGGTGTTACACAATTCATCGAGCATGGGGCGCAGGGACACTTCGGAAAGGACTGGCTTTTCGAGTTCCGACATCTTACGATAGTTGGTTACAAAATCGCTCAGATGGCGCGAGGTATCGTAGATGGCTTTGATACCATCTTCGAGGAGTGTGCCCTTTACGTCGGGACGGCTCAGTAACGACTGACTGATGCTGGTGATAGGTGCCGTGGCGTTCATCATCTCGTGGGTAAGCACACGGGTTAATCGTTCCCACGATTCTACCTCGTTCTTGTTCATCTGTTGACGGATATTCTCGCCCAGCTCGTTGAGCGCTTCCTGCATGGCACGCTCGCCAGGTAACAGATTGTTGGTGGGCAGGCGGAACGAGAAGTCCTGATTACGAATGGCCTCCTTCATGATGTGGGCACGCAATCGTAACTTATGCTGGTGGTGCACAATGGCTATCACCAACACTACCAATACCACACCTATTATAATATACAAGGTAACCATAACTGTCAATTATCAACTGTCAACTATCAACTAACTAAGTCGTTTCATCTTGTTGTAAAGAGTCTGACGGGTGATGCCCAACAACTGGGCGGCTTGAGTGAGATTTCCATGACAGTGGTCGATAGTGCGACGGATATGCTCCTGCTCCACCTCGTCGAGACTGACGATTTCGTTCTGCATATCCAGCACATCCTTCAGTTTGCGTAGCAGTTCGTCGTTATCCCAAGGCTTGGTGATAAAGTCGGCGGCGCCGTTCTTCAGTCCCTTAACAGCCAGGTTGATATCAGCGTAGGCGGTAAGCAGGATAACGGGTGTTCGTGGGTGCTGTTTGCGGATGGTGCGAAGCCAGAACAAGCCCTCGTTACCGTTGTTTACACCAAGGGTAAAGTTCATGTCGAGTACTACGATGTCGATGGTTTGCTGGGCCATCAGTTTCAGGATGTCATCGGGGTTAGTGGTTGTCAGCACCTGTTCGAAAGTGCCGTCAAGCAGATAACGCATAGCGGTAAGGATGGCCGCGTTATCATCTACGATGAGTATGGTTCCGTATTTATTCATAATTTGTAATTTTGGTGCAAAGATACGACTTTCTGTCTAAAAGTCATACATATGGGTGTATAATTTTTAGACAATCCGCGCTCAGATACCACTTTTTGCTTGGTTGGTAATAGATATTACCCTATCTTTGCATCAGAAAAAATCAAATTAACGCGATATGAAAAAGTCGATCATCCTCTGTATCTCTGTATCTCTGTGTTTGAATTCGGTTCGGGCGCAACAGATGACCATGCAGCAATGCATGCAGTATGCGGTGCAGCATAACCACGAGGTAAAGCAGGCCGAGTTGGAACTCGACAACTATCAGGCATCTAAGACTGGTGCTATCGGTAATTTCCTGCCTTACGTAGATGCAGGTATCGGTGCCCAGTATAATTTTGGTCGTGCCATCGACCCTGAGACCAACGGCTATACCGATGTGAGTACCTTTTATAATGGCTATTCGCTCTCGGCGTCGTTGCCAGTATTCGACGGATTCAGTCGCCTGTATGCCCTCAAGGCCGCTAAGGCTAGCGAACTGATGGGACGCGCCAGTCTGCGTCAGCGTCAGGATCAGACAGCTCTCGACGTGTTGCAGGCCTATACCAGCGTGGCTTATTACGATGGATTAGTAAAAATGGCCGAAGAGAAAGTAGAAGAGACGTTGTTGTTGCTCAAGCAGGTAAAAGTGCTTGAAGAGGTGGGGCGAAAGAGTGCTGCTGATGTGGCTCAGGTGGAATCGCAACAGGCTGAGGCCGATTACGAACTGACACGCCAGCAGAACCTTTATGCCTCGGCTATATTGGAACTGAAAAAGGCCATGAACTATCCTTTGAGTGATAGTCTGAGCCTGGAATATATTCCCAACGTGGGAACATTTGATTCCCAGTGTGGGAACAATTCATTCCCAACGTGGGAAAAAAATCTGGATAACGAGCGCCATCCAGAACTTCAGGTGGCCCGCTATCGCATGCAGGCATCGAAACATGAGTGGCATCAGGCTCGCGCTTCTCTTTATCCATCACTCTCTCTCAGTGCGGGTCTGAGCACCACTTATTACAAAACGTTGCATAACGATGCCGCAGAGACTTTCCGCAACCAGATGAAGAACAATATGGGTGAGTATCTGGGTGTATCACTCAACATCCCCCTGTTCAACCGTTTGCAAACCCTTACCAGCATTCGCAAGGCCAAGAACAACTACAAGATTGCCCAGGAGGCTTACGACCAGAAACAACTGGAACTGACCAAACTGAGTAGCGAGGCTTGGCAGGACTGGCAGGGCTATCAGAAGCAGACCATACAGATGGAGAAGAAGGTGCAGGCCGACTCGCTGAGCTATCAGCTCACCCGTCGCCAGTTTGAAGAGGGCCTCTCTACAGCCATCGACGTGCACACTACGTCGGCACAGCTACTCAACTCAAAAGCAACCCTGCTGCAGTGTCAGTTGATGGCTATGGTAAAGGAACAATTAGTAAGATATTATAAAGGTGAAACAATATGGACAGAGTAATTGAAAAAACTAAGAGTCAGCAACTTAAGAAGTATTGGCCATACGCCGCAGGCGGTAGTTTGTTGTTAGTCATGTTAGCTTGGCTGATTTTTGGCAACCATGCCTCGACGCTCAAGGTGAGCAGAGACGAGATAACCATCAACGACGTGCAGCGTGCCGAGTTTAAGGACTATGTGCGAACCAACGGTCAGGTGCTGCCCATCCAGATCGTTCAGATTTCGCCCGAAGAAGGTGGTATTGTGATGGAGAAGGTGGTTGAAGAAGGTACGATGGTGCATAAGGGCGATGTGATTGTTCGATTGAGCAACTCGAACCTCGACCTGCAGATCCTGAATGCTGAGGCTGAGTTGGCCGAGAAGCAGAACCTGCTGCGTAACACCCAGGTGGCTATGCAACAGGACCGACTGAACAACCAGACCGAGCAGGCACAGTTGGATATGGATACCCATCGCAAACAGCGCACCTACGATCAGAACAAGCGTCTGTATGCCGAGAAACTGATTAGCAAGGAGGATTACATCAAGTCGCAGGAGGATTACCAGCTCTCTGCCAAGAAGCGCTCGCTCATTACCAAGCGCCTGAAGCAGGACTCTATCTATCGCACCGTTCAGATGGACCAGATGGAGGACAATCTGCAGAACATGCGTAAGAACGTGGTATTGGTTCGCCAGCGTAAGGATAAGCTGGAAATCCGCTCGGCTATCGATGGCGAGCTGGGACTGCTCGATGTGGAGTTAGGACAGAGCATTCAGCCTGGACAGAAAATTGGTCAGTTGAACGACCTCTCTGACTACAAGGTGCAGGCCAGCATCGACGAGCATTATATCGACCGCGTTCGTCCAGGTCTTACCGCTACCTTTACCCGTGGCGACAAGCAGTACCAGTTGCAGGTGCGCAAGGTTTATCCTGAGGTGCGCGATGGTAAGTTCCGCTGCGATTTCATCTTCAAGGGTGCGCGTCCTGAGAATATCCGTTCTGGTCAGACCTATTATATCGACCTCGAACTGGGCCAGCCCGAGCAGGCCATCATCATTCCTCGCGGCACCTTCTTCCAGACCACCGGTGGCCAGTGGATATTTGTACTCGACAAGAGCGGCTCGAAGGCCTATCGCCGTAACATCCGTGTGGGTCGCCAGAACCCTCAGTACTACGAGATTCTTGAAGGTTTGGAGCCTGGCGAGCGAGTCGTGACCAGTGGTTACGAAGCATTTAAAGACAACGAAGTATTAGTCATCAAATAACCAAAAGATATGGACGTATTCAGAAATATGCTTTATATGGCGCGTCGCTTCAAGACGGCGACAGTGCTCAACTTCATCGGACTCACGGTAGCCTTCGCAGCCTGCTATCTCTTCCTGACGCAAGGCTTTATCGCGTGGAAGTGCCTGCGATGTTTGACCACAGCAAGTGGCAGTCGAATGTAAACCGCTTCTTGGCAGACGAGTTGGCTAAGTTGCCTCAGGTGGAAGGTATGGCCTTGCTGCAGTGTTGGCAGAATGATAGTCGCTTTACGAAAGACGGTACTGAGTTTACATTTAAGTCTTGTATGGTTAGCAATGATGCGCTGAAAACTATGGCTCCACGCCTGCTCGACGGCAAACTCGGTTGGAAGGATGGTGACCAGAAAGGACTGATCATTCCTGCCTCAGTAGCCGTAAAGTATTTTGGGACTACGCAAGTGGCGGGGCGCTGTATGTGGAACGACAAGGACAGCATTGTTGTGAGAGGTGTCTATGAAGATTTTCCTGACAACAGCATCATCGACAATTACGTCTATGGCTGTATGGGAGACGAGAATGAGGGAAACTTCCAGAACTACAACTATAACTGCTATCTGCGCTTGAGGGAGCAGATGGATACGGAGAAAGCCAAACAACAGATTCTAACCCCGTTGGTAGAGAAGATGCATCAGATGTACATCGAACATGGTGCTGAGGATCAATGGGATGAGGGAAAAACGAAAGAAAGTCTCAACCTGCTCCTGCAACCCATCACAGAGACTTGGTTCGCAGGTGTTGACCCTGAGCATGACAGAGGTAACAAGGCTGTTGACTGGATTCTCCAACTTTCGTGCCTCTTGGTGCTGATAATCGCTGCCATCAACTTTCTGAACTTCACGCTGGCTGAGAGTCCGATGCGTATCAAGAGCATCAACACACGTCGCGTGTTGGGCAGTTCTGTGTCATCGCTCCGCCTGGGCGTTGTCGCTGAGTCTGTATGTACTTCGCTTTTAGCATTTCTGTTGGCAGTCATAGTCAGCTATCTGTTGTCGCAGTGGCCATTCATTAGCGAACTCACCGTTGGCAGCATTGCCTTAGTCGATCATCCATTGCTATTGGTGTGTCTTTGTTTGGCAGCCATTTTTGTAGGTATCGTTGCTGGTGTCTATCCAGCTTTCTATGCAACCAGTTTCCAACCTGCACTCGTCCTGAAAGGTTCCTTCGGTCTCACGCCTAAGGGGCGCCAACTGCGCACCTTATTGCTTTGTCTGCAGTTCCTTATCACCAGCGTGATGGTGGTCTATATCGGCATCCTCTATCTGCAAAGCCACTACATCTTCAACTCCGACTATGGTTACGACAAGGACGAGATTCTGTATGCGAATACTTGGGAACTGTTAGACAAGCAGGATGCCCTGCGCTCGGAGCTGATGCAGCAGACGGGGGTGGTTGATGTGGCCTATTCGCAGTTCTCTCTGGGAACTGGCGACAGATATATGGGTTGGGGACGTGGTGACAAGAATCATCAGGTGCAGTTCACGGCTCTACCCGTAGACTGGCACTATCTCCGCACGATGGGCATTGAGGTGATTGAAGGGCGCGACTTCAACGAGCACGATGGCGACGTCATGATCATCAACGAGTGTGCCCGTAAGAAATGGGACTGGGTAAAGATGGACCAGAAACTGCTGGATGAGGAGATGTCAATGACGGTCGTAGGTGTTTGCCGTAACGTGCGCTTTGCCTCTACCCGTATTGATAACAATGATTCGCCGATGGTATTCCTTGTCTATGGCGAGAAATATCTGAAAGAAGGATGGACCAACAATCTTGGTGTGATTAATATCCGCGTGGCAGCAGGTATCGACAAGGTAGCGATGCGCCAGAAGATCAAGGACATCTTTATGAAGTTAGGTGCCAAGCACGAGCCGGATGTGAAGTTCCTCGATCAGCAATTGGAAAATACCTATCAGGAGGAGTTCCGCTTCATCCGTCAGGTGCTCGTCTTTTCTGTCATCTGCCTCATCATCACCCTGATTGGTGTGTTCTGCATGACGATGTTCGAGACGGAGTATCGCCGCAAGGAGATTGGCATCCGCAAGGTGATGGGCTCATCTACGGGCGAAATCCTCACGATGCTCTCTCGTCGCTACATCTGGTTGCTCCTCGGTAGTTTCATCGTCGCCGCTCCATTGGCCTGGTATATCGGCAACCAATGGCTTCAGGGCTTCGCTGAGCGCACACCTATCTACTGGTGGCTCTTCCCCTCAGCCCTCCTCGCCGTCGCCATCATCACCCTCGCCACCATCATCATCCAGAGCTGGCGCGCCGCTAACGAGAACCCCGTCAACAGTATTAAAAACGAATAACAGATTTAGGATATTTAACGTAGCCCCATGCAGGATTTTTCTTCATGGGGCGTTTCTATTGGTGGAATTATCAATATAAAACGTAAAAATATGAATAGATTACTCAAAGTATCGTTGAGCGTGGTACTGGCTGTTCTGCCTTTTGCTGCCAACGCACAGGATGTCCATTGGCAGGCAAGAGGTGGCATCGGTTATTCAACATTGTTGGGCGGTGTGTCGAATATCGATGACCGTGTAGGCTTTCACATTGGTGGTGGTGCTGACATCGGACTGTCGAAGAATGGGGTGTGGCGCTTTCAGCCTGCCCTTCAGTTTGCTCAGAAAGGATGGACGTTTGATGGCTATTATGGTAATGAACAGATTATGGCGGCCAAATACAGCACGCGTCTCAACTATCTGCAGTTGCCCCTGCAGATGGCGGCTCGCCTGAATTTAGGAAAGGAGTGGCATCTCACGTTCAGAACTGGTGCGTACGTGGCTTATGGTCTGAGTGCGAAGACGAGGATGAAAATTCTGGATACCGACCATGACGAGACTTTCAGCACCAACCATTTCAGCGAGGCTTTTGATTTTTATCATGGTGCCTATGATGAGGGGAATCACAGTGTAGAATATCCAAAGTTCAACCGCTGGGATTTGGGAGCCATTGGTGGTATCGACTTGAGCTATCGTCATTTCATTATCGGCTATAATGTAACAGTAGGACTTACCAAACTCGGTGATGGCGGTTTTATAGGCAGCACCGTTGCTAACATCGTGTCGGCAGCCCTGTTCGGAGGGCATCCTAAAAACATTTCTGCCGAAATATCCGTTGGCTATCAGTTTTAAAAAATGATAAGATGCGGGGTGAAAACGGATGGATTTCAGAAAGATTGTTTATCTTTGTGGCGGAATTGATCAATTACTGAAAGATGAAACAGAAATATGCCGTCGTAATACTGTTGGCCCTGATAGTAGCATCAGGGCTGACGAGTTTCAGGAGTTATCGGGCTACGGAAAGAGTTGTGGCCGAGGATATGGCTTGTGCGCTGACCAAAGCGCTGGCCCAGCAGCAGAGCGATGCTATCAGCTCCGACACCATCCGCGTGTTTAACAGCTATCTCAAGTTGGACGAGTTGCGTGGCAATGCCGTGCTGGCTGTCACCACCCGACAGGATGGTCTGCGCTGCGAACCTAAGTGCTCTGCCGCCACCATCTTTGCGATGTCCGACCAGCGTCCGGCCTCCGTCTTATGGACTATGGCTTTGCTCTGGGGCCTCTACTGCTTCTGGCATTATCGCAAACAGGTCAATCTTGTTGTGTATGGTGGTTTGTCTTATGCTGAGGCTGAAGGACGTTTCTATGATACGAAGGGGCAGCAGGTGAAACTCACGCCCATGCAGCAGCAACTCATGGAGATGTTCTTCCGCAGCGAGTCGCATCAGCTCTCCAAAACAGAGATCTGCGATGCCCTCTGGCCTAAGAAAGACGATGCCAACGACACACTCTACACGCTGATCCGCCGCTTGAAACCCATCATCGAAGCCCATTCCGACTTGAAAATAGAGTCAGACAGAGGTCGTGCTTATGAATTGAGAACCAAGTAGTTAGCCGTATGTCAGCTAATTGTCAGACAAATGTCAGGCAGATAATTCGTTAAAACAGAAATCTCTTCATACCTTTGCACGAAAAAAGCAAGTATGAGGAGATTTCTGTTTCTTTCTATGTTGGTTTTTATCACAGTCATGGCATGGGTGTCGGTTTATGAGAAGGAAGATGACTTGCCGTTGTCGCAGAAGTTGGAACGTGCGATGAGTCTTACCAGGATGAAGGCGTATCATGATGACGATTACGACTATACGGTGCGCTATCCGTCGTTTTTTGAACAGACACCCGACTCCTTAATGGATAAAGGTTGCTGCCGCTTCAGTTTCTGGCAAGATAGTATTGAGATAGTGCAGACGGTGTTCGTGGAACAGAATCCTGAAAATCTCACCATCGAGCAGGCTATGTGCAAATATACCTCAGCGCTCCATGCCACATCTCAGCAAAAAAAGAGTGACAGTTTCATCCTATCTGGGCATATTTTCGATGATAAAGGCAGATTATCGGCCCGTTGCTTTCATGCCAAATTTGTGAAACATCGCAAACTTTGGTTTGTGCAGTCGCTCACTTATCCCGAAGTCTGCCAACCATCCCTCAAACGCCTCATGACAGAAATAGATAACTGGAAAGTATGGTGAAAGAGTTAAGTAGCGTTAAAATAAGTTTGACTTTGGCATGTTTTTGTGTCTTATAGTTGTACAGCAGAATTAATAGATGGACAGAATAGCATTTGAACACCAAGCCCGCTCGTGGCGACAGAAGGCGCTGAGCGTTAGCATCAGCTGTGGAGCGGGCCAAGACGAAGCAGAAGACATCGCTCAGGATGTGATGCTCCGCCTGTGGCAGATGCACGACGAACTGGAACAGTATCGTTCGATAGAGGCTATCGTCGTCCTCATGGCCAGGCATATGCTGCGCAACCATCAGCGACGAAAACCTATGGAAGCGCTGGACGAGACCATCACCGTCAGTCTGAACACCAATCCGCACGACGAGTTGGAGATGAGAGAAGACGAAGCATGGTTGACAACCAAAGTCCAGCAGTTGCCCACCACCCAGCGCACCTTATTATATATGCGACAAGTGGAGCGTCGCAGTCACGAGGAGATAGCCCAATTATTAGGCATCGAACCCACATCGGTGAGCACTTTGCTGGCAAGGGCCCGACGAACATTATTAGAAGAAATAAAACAGCGAAACAAACAATGATACAGTACACTAAAGAGGTTATCGAGAAGTTGCTCGACAAGTATATGGACGGCACTTCAACACTCGACGAGGAGGCCATCCTTGCTCAGTATTTTCAGGGCAAGAACATCCCCGAGGAATGGCTCTGTTATCAGCAGATGTTCCAGGAGATAGAGGCTATGAAGCCCCAGCCAAAGGCCCGTCGCCGTTGGGGAGTATGGGGCATTGCAGCTGCAGCCATTGTGGTAGGTGTGCTGTATCTGGCTGTTCCACCACGCCAGACAGAGCTTGTGCCCGCTGCACCGCTCACGGCACAGGCTGATACCACAGCCAAGCAGGCATCCCAGGCTGATGTCCAGTCGGAAGCGCGTATTGATACAGTAGCTGCTCACCCCGTCATGCCTGTAGGAACCCCACAGCAGCCTGTAAAAAAGACCAAGAAACGCAGTCTGCGTAAAACCGAGCCTACGATTCATGATTACGACAAGGCTTATGTACTGATGGCGGAAGCCGAGCAGACCAAGACTCGGATCGTGGAGGCTACAGCACAAGCTGAGCAAGCCAAAGCAAAGATGGAAATCTTTAATGCCCAGATGGCAGCTTACGGCTACGTCCCAGTCATGCAAGAAGATGGTACCATAGTATATATTAACGAACAAGAAAATTTAATTGCATATGAAGAGTAGAAACTTAATTCTCGCAGCCATGTTGTTGGCCATGCCTTCAACCATTATGGCACAGCAGAACATCAAGAAAGCATTCGATGCCCTGCTCAACGAAAAGATCACTGAGAACAAGACACGCCACGTGCTTGAAGAAGACTCTGAGACAGGCCGCTTGAAGGCAATGTGCGATGTTTACGACTTCACCATTAGCACCAGCTCTGCTCTCGAGCGCCTTAAAGAGGCACGTAAGGCCTTCGATAAGGATTTGAAGGATGCATATTCTGTAAATACAGCACTTCGCGATAAAGATGGCGATGATGTTGAGAAAGGAAGCTTCGCAAGCCTTTTCGAGTCCATCGGCTTTGCTCCTGTCACACTCTATGTTGGCGATGGCTCGCAAGAGTCAGTAGCTATTGGCTCTATGAAGGGCTCTGAATACATTTACGCCTGCTTTGCCGATAAGACCGATCCAGATCGTCGCTATCGCAAGAAGACCAAGGTTCGCCTGGCTATCACTTATGCTCTGCGCCCAGAAGCCCGCAACAACAAGAAGATATCTAAAACCCGCGTTATCGTAAATGGTACAGAGTTGCCAAATACCGATGCTGATGGCAATAGTTTTGGCATGAAGACATCCGAGTCATGGCTCAGCGAGTTCAACAACTACAAGCGCTTGTTTCTTAAGAATCCTGACGGCAATACGGCCACTCATTGCGCCACATCCATCTACGGCCTCTGCAAGAAATCAGATATGCTCGAGCCCGAAGAGAAGCAGATTGTCATCAGCGAACTAACCAAACTCAAGGATAAATCCACAGATGAACTCATCCAGAACGTCTTTGAGATGAGTATTAAGAAGCTGAAGTAACACGCTGAGTTTCAGTTTGTAAGTAAATGTCAGACAAATGTCAGTAAAATAATTCTCTCTCTCTAAAAATCTCTTCATACCTTTGCAGTCAAAAACAACTGGTATGAAGAGACCTTTTAAAACCAAACTTTTTAGAACAAATATGAAGAGTGTAAACGTGTTTTTTACATTCCTGCTGTTCCTGTGCCCTATGGCAGCGAGTGCCCAGCAGGATTCAACCTCAGTAGCCAGCGATTCCATCACATGGAACAAGGAGTTAGACGGTGTGGTAGTTAAGGCCCAGCGCCAATTAGTAAAACAGGATATCGACCGCATAGCCTACGATGTGCAGGCTGATGAGGAGTCGAAGACGCAGACTGTTATGGACATGCTGCGCAAGATGCCCATGGTGACGGTTGATGGTGAGGATAATATTAAAGTGAAGGGCAACAGCAGTTTCAAAATCTATAAGAACGGGCGTTACGACCCCAGTATGTCAAAAAATGCAAAGGAGATACTGAAGGCGATGCCTGCCTCGATGGTGAAACGCATAGAGGTTATCACTGATCCTGGTGCTCGCGAAGACGCAGAGGGTGTAGATGCCATCCTCAATATCGTGATGATGGATGGCAAGAGTCTGGATGGCATCACAGGTTCAGCCACCGCTTCCTATACTACCTTACAGCATCCTAATCTGGGTGCTTATCTCACCACACAGATGGGTAAGGCCATTGTCTCGATGGATTATGGCTATGGTGGCATGTCGAGTAAAGAAACAGCAAACAGAAATGAGGTGGAGCGCACCTATGTTGCTTCAGGCAATAGGATGGAAGCATCGAGCGAAGGCTCCAATCCCGGCTATGTCCATTATGCCGATATTGATGCCAGCTACGACATTGACTCGCTGAACCTACTCTCGGCCTCATTGGGTGGCTACTTCTACAATCTGGATGTGAAAGGTGGTGGACTGACGCAGATGTATGCGCCCGACAACCAGCTGCTCTATAGCTATCGCAACAAATACTGGATGCCTGGCTATAGTCATCACTCATGGAACGGACGACTTGACTATCAGCATAAGACGCGGCGCAAGGGCGAGCTTCTCACTCTCTCTTATATGCTCGCCCTGACGCGCCAGCGCACAGAGCAGGAAAATAGCTATGCCGACCTGCAGCAGGCACCATTCGACTATACGGGGAAACTGGAAAACCTGCGAGAGCGCTTTACGGAGCATACTTTCCAGGCCGACTGGTTGCGCCCGATAGCTGAGGGGCATAAGTTGCAGTTGGGTGCCAAATATATCTATCGTGCCAATGACAGTCGTACTTTGCAGCGTTTCTTTGCAGCTACCTCTTATCCCAACTTTGATAGTGAGTTTGAACATACCACCCAGGTGACTGCAGCCTATGCCGACTATATCCTGCGATTAGGAAAATGGTCGGCCCGTGCTGGTCTGCGCTTCGAGCATAGCTACATGAAGGGTGCCTATCCTGATGGCTCGGCTGAGAACTTTGGCAGACATTTGAATGACTGGGTGCCGCAGCTGAGCGTGAAGTATCAGTTGAGTGATGCCCATTCGCTGAAGTTGGGCTATGTCACCAGCATCAACCGCCCTGGCATCTCCTATCTCAATCCTGCTGTCATCCAGTCGCCCACGCAAGTGCAGTTTGGAAACGCAGGACTGAGTAGCAGCAGGAATCAGACCGTCCACCTGGTCTATTCGTACATCAGTCAATGGCTGACATTGCAGTTAGCACCAGCTTTCAAGTATTACAGCGATGGCATCGGTCAATGGGTATATGCCCAAGATGATGTGCGCTATCAGACCTACGGAAATATCGAGAAGTTGAAGCGTTGGCAGTTGGAAGGCTATGTACAGTGGAAACCTTTCAGCGGTACTGTCCTTTCAGCCAATTTCAACCTGTGGGATGACGAGATAGAGAACCCCAGCATCGGTCTCAGGCAGAAGGGTTACTCTGGTTTCTATTATCTGAACGGCAGTCAGTTGCTGCCCTGGAAATTGCGCTTCACAGCTTATGTCTATGGTGAGATGGGCCATTCGGTCAATAATGTGTATAGCTATTCGCGCTCTTGGAATCGTTATGGCTTTTCGCTGCAACGCTCGTTCCTCCGCGAGGACCGACTGACTGTTCGCATCAGCGCCAACGACCTCTTCCGCAAATATCGTCATTATGTCACTTGCACTTATCAGGGCGACATGCAGGGGTATCAAGATACGGCCACTCGTGGTAGCATGCTCAACTTCTCTGTTTCCTATCGTTTTGGCAAGTTGAAAGCCAGCGTGAAGAAGACTGAGACCACCATCGACAACAGCGATGTCGTAGGCGGTATCTCTAAGGGGAAATAGCACCAACGAGCCAATGATGTAAAGGAATCATACACCGGGGTGTCTAATTATTAGACAATCCACATCCGCCAGGGTGAAAAGCCTTGGCGGATTCGTTTTTTAGATGTATTTTTGCATCAGAAATCATAAATTGAATAATGATATGAAGAGTTTTTTCCGTTTCCTGTTGCGCAACAAGCTATATACCTTAATTAATATAGCGGGTTTGGTGGTGTCGCTGATGTTCATCATCCTGATGGGCGACTATACGTGGCGCCAGTTTACGATCGACTCGTGGCACAAGAATGCCGACCGGATTGTTCTGATAGGTAGTCAGGATAATTTCTTTATGTGGCCTCAGGCAGCCACCGATATCAAAGCGATGTGTCCTGAGGTGGAGCAGACGTGCTGCGTGATGAGCCAGAGTGGAAAAATCAAGTATGGCGACCGAGTGGTGGAAGATGGCGACGACCAGAGCACCATCTTGCTGGCCGATTCTACTTTCTTTCATTTCTTCGACTATGAGCTCACGCAGGGCAATAGGCGTACAGCGCTTGATAAGCCTGATAAATGTGTGATCACGGAGCGACTGGCCAAGCGCTTGTTTGGCGATAAGAACCCTATGGAAAGGACTTTGATCATACCGTACTGCCTAACGAGACGCAGATTATCGTGAGCATGCAGCGCTATCCGCAGGTGATGGGCTATCAGCTCGAGAATTACACAGCGGCCTATGGCCCCAATGGTTGTAGCAAGGTATTCTTCATGCTGCATCCAGGCACCAATCTCGATAGCAAGAAGTCTGTTATTGCCGATTATCTGGACAAGAATTACTATGGTAAGTGGAAGGCTACGGAGCTGACCTTTACGTCACTCAAAGACATTATGTTTGCGCCACAGAATAGTGGAGGCGGTATGCAGAAAGGTGATAAGTCGCGACTTCGCATCCTGTTGGCTGCTGTGCTGGCCATCCTCTTCTTTGCCATCAGCAACTACATCAACCTGACGGTTGCCAACACAGGCTTCCGTGCCAAGGAGATGGCCACCCGCAAACTCTTTGGTAGCAGTCAGAACGATATCTCGCTGAAGCTGATTGCTGAATCGACCCTGATGGTAGCCGTATCGTTTGCCATCGGTCTGGCTTTAGCCTTTGCCTTCCAGGATGATGCTGTAGAACTGTTTAAGGGCAAGATCGACCTTGCTGGCGATATCAGTCTGGGTACCGTCAGTGTCAGCATCGCTTTCATCCTGTTGGTGGGTATCATCTCGGGCGTCATGCCATCGTGGCAGCTCTCGCGCTTTCAGCCAATCGACATCGTGAAGGGTAGTTTCCGTTACCGCTCCAAGATGGTGCTGGGCAAGATTTTTATCATTCTGCAGAATGTGGTGACCATGGTGATGCTTACCTCGGCCCTCGTTATCTGGTTGCAACTGAATCATCTGATTCATGCACCGCTGGGCTACAACACAGAGAACCTGTTTGTTATCAGCGCTCCCGACGGGAAACACCAGACGGTGAGAAGCCTCTTGGAGAAGATGCCTTTTGTAGAGGAAATAGGTATGTTCGAGAAAACCTCGTTGGCGACAGGTAGCTGCAGTATGCAGAGTGTTACGCGTAACGATAAATTGGTGATTCTCTACTTATTAGACCTTGACAAAACGGCCTACAACCTTTATGGGTTTAAGAAAAAGAAAGACTATGGA
>CADAOD010000015.1 GCA_902789415.1 uncultured Prevotellaceae bacterium | reverse complement strand
GGGTCCCACCTCTTCCCATTCCGAACAGAGAAGTTAAGCCCACCTGCGCCGATGGTACTGCAATGCAATGCGGGAGAGTAGGAAGCCGCCGTCTTTTTTTAAGAAGAGCCTCGAGAATACAATATTCTCGGGGTTTTTTCGTTTATATATATGTATGCAATGGACAGACAGAATTAGACAAACCAAGATTCTCCTGGTGATAGCAGCTGTGATAATAGCTGTTACCTCCTTGTTGGTATCACATTTTTTGGTAAAAGACCTCTCTAACGAAGAGCGTAAGAAGATGGAAGTATGGGCACAAGCACTTCATGCCTTGAATCATGCCGATGAAAATACCGATCTTTCGTTAGTTCTTGATGTGATGCAAGGTAACACTACTATCCCAGTGATTGTGTTAAACGATAAAGGTGAAATTGATGATTACCGCAATATTCAAGATACGCTGCATCTCGAACAGTTGGCGCAGCGTATGTTGAAGGCTGGCGATACCATTGTGGTAGGTAGTCAGATCGTGTGCTACGATGAGTCGGTTTTGCTTAAGCGTTTGTCGCAATATCCCTATTGGCAGTTAGGGGTAGTGATGATTTTTGTAGTGGTGGCAATCTTTGCATTACTCTCTTCAAAAAAGGCTGAACAGAATAAGGTCTGGGTCGGTTTGTCAAAAGAAACCGCTCATCAGTTAGGTACCCCTATCTCCAGTTTGATGGCATGGGTAGAAATTCTGAAAGAGAATCATCCTGACGATGACCTGATACCTGAGATGGATAAGGACGTAAAGCGTTTGGAACGCATTGCCGAGCGTTTCTCGAAGATTGGTTCGTTGCCCGAACCAACACCTGGATCGATGAATGAGGTGATTGCACATGTGGTGGATTATATGCGGCGTCGCACATCAAATAAAGTGGAAATAATAACCCTGTTGCCTGATGAGGAGATAACGGTGAATATGAATGCCTCGCTTTTTGAGTGGGTGATTGAGAATCTTTGTAAGAATGCTGTTGATGCGATGGAAGGAGTTGGTAAGATCACTATCCGACTGATGGATGAGGAGCATCGTGTGGCTATCGAAGTTTCTGATACAGGTAAGGGTATCCGCAAAAAGGATATCAACCATGTGTTTACCCCAGGATTTACCACCAAGCAGCGTGGTTGGGGATTGGGTCTTTCGTTGGCTCGGCGTATTGTTGAAGACTATCATAAAGGTAAGATTTTTGTGAAGTCATCCGAACTCGAAAAAGGCACTACTTTTCGCGTAGAATTGCACAAATAACCCGTATTTTGTGTAATATAAGGGCCTGATAACTAAGTATTTTGCACTAAAATGATAAAAAAATAAAATAACCGTGCTTTCATTGAAAAAAAAGTTGTAACTTTGCAGCCCGTATAGCGCATTATTGCGCTTAAAAGTGTAGAATAATGAATAGTCTGGAGCAGTTGAAGTTAGATTTGAAGAGTCTGGTAAGCGAGGAAACAACCTTGGCTTTCGATTTGGACGATACTTACTTCGAGGCTTTGGATGGTGCTGAAGTGAAGAGGGGCTCTTTGCACGTGTCGGTGTCTATACGCAAGGCAACCGGCTTTTTCGAACTCCTGTTTCATACCGAAGGCACCGTTATTGTACCATGCGACCGATGCTTAGACGATATGGAACAGTCGGTAGAAACCGACAACCGTTTGGTTGTAAAGCTCGGAAGCGAATACTCAGAGGAAGATGATATCATCGTAGTGCCTGAGGACGAAGGAATACTCGACACTTCGTGGATTATCTATGAGTTTGTGGCGTTGATAATACCCATCAGGCATGTGCATGCACCTGGCAAGTGCAACCCTGCTATGACGAAAGCTCTGGAAGAGCTGTCAGCTGACCGAAGCAGCGATGAGGAGTCCGACCAGCCCATCGACCCCCGCTGGGAAGCACTCTTGAAATTGAAAGAGTAATTTAATTAAAAATTGAAAGTTAAACATTTAAAAGTATTATAGAATTATGGCACATCCTAAAAGAAGACAGTCAAAGACTCGTACACTCAAGCGTCGTACTCATGACAAGGCAGTAGCTCCCACACTGGCAGTATGTCCTAACTGTGGTGCATATTATGTTTATCACACTGTATGCCCCACCTGTGGTTACTATCGTGGTAAGGTAGCTATCAAGATTGAGGAAAGCGTAGCTGAGTAATGGATAGAATCAATGCGATAATCACTGGTGTAGGCGGTTATGTGCCCGACTATATACTGAACAACGATGAGTTGTCGCGTATGGTCGACACCAACGATGAGTGGATCATGACGCGCGTTGGTATCAAGGAGCGTCACATTCTTACAGAGGAAGGTCTCGGTACCAGCTACATGGCTCGTAAGGCAGCCAAGCAGCTGATGCAAAAGACCGGAGTTGATCCAGACTCTATCGACGCACTTATCGTTACCACCTCAACAGCTGATTATAAGTTCCCTTCCACAGCCTCTATCGTATTAGGCAAACTCGGACTGAAGAATGCATTCGCATTCGATTTCTGGGGTGCTTGCTGTGGATTTCTCTACACACTCGACGTGGCAGCTACGATGATTCAGAGCGGACGCTACAAGAAAATCATCGTCATCGGTGCCGATAAGATGTCGTCGGTGGTTGACTATAAGGACCGTCAGACTTGTCCTCTCTTCGGAGATGGTGCAGCTGCCGTTCTGCTCGAGGCTACCGAGGAACAGAATATCGGTGTGATGGATTCTTATTTCCGTACTGATGGTAAGGGACTTCCGTTCCTGCACCTGAAGGCTGGAGGTTCGGTCTGCCCACCGTCGCATTTCACTGTTGATCATCGTCTGCACTACCTCTACCAGGAGGGTCGTACTGTGTTCCGTTATGCAGTAACAAACATGAGTAACGACTGTGCTATCATCGCTGAGCGCAATGGTCTCGACAAGGATAATATCCAGTGGGTGGTTCCTCATCAGGCTAACATGCGTATCATCGAGGCAGTAGCCAAGCGCCTGGAGTTGCCTATGGAGCAGGTGATGGTAAACATCGAACGCTACGGAAATACGAGTGCCGCTACGATACCACTTGCCTTATGGGAATACGAGAATAAGTTGAAGAAGGGCGACAACATGATCTTCACCGCCTTTGGTGCTGGATTCGTTCATGGAGCTTCTTATTACAAGTGGGCCTATGATGGCAATAAGTAATTGACAAAGGAAATGCATAAAGCAGGATTCGTAAATATTGTTGGAAATCCCAACGTAGGCAAAAGTACGCTCATGAACCAGCTGGTTGGTGAGCGTATTTCTATTGCCACATTTAAGGCTCAGACCACCCGTCATCGTATCATGGGTATCGTGAATACACCCGAGATGCAGATTGTGTTCTCGGATACCCCAGGTGTGCTCAAGCCTAATTATAAGCTACAGGAGTCAATGTTGGCGTTCTCTGAGTCGGCCCTCCAGGATGCGGATGTGCTGCTCTACGTGACCGACGTGGTAGAGAACCCCGAAAAGAACATGGACTTCCTTGAGAAAGTGCAGAGGCTAAACCTGCCAGTACTGCTGCTCATTAACAAGATTGATGAGTTGACGGGCGGTAATGCACAATTGGCGGCCATTGTAGATAAGTGGCATGCCCTGCTGCCTAAGGCAGAGATTCTGCCTATTTCGGCAAAGAATAAGTTCGGCGTGGATATTTTGCTGAAGCGTATCCAGGAGCTCCTGCCCGAGAGTCCGGCTTATTTTGATAAAGATCAGTTAACTGATAAGCCCGCACGATTCTTCGTGTCGGAGATTATCCGCGAAAAGATACTTCTCTACTATGATAAGGAGATACCTTACAGTGTAGAGGTAGCTGTGGAGCGATTCAAGGAGGATGATAAGCACATCCACATCAATGCCATCATTTATGTGGAGCGCGACTCGCAAAAGGGTATCATCATCGGCCACCAGGGGGTAGCCCTCAAAAAGGTAAGCACCGAGGCCCGCAAATCGCTCGAAAAGTTCTTCGCCAAGCCTATCTTCCTCGAGATATTCGTAAAAGTGGATAAGGACTGGCGTAGCTCTGAGAAAGAACTTAATCACTTCGGGTACAACCCAGAGTAAGGTTCTTCCGTTTTAATCTATGTAATCCGTGCCAAAATATATAAAGTATGGGAAATTTAGTAGCAATTGTAGGACGCCCTAATGTGGGTAAGTCTACACTGTTCAACCGACTGACAAAGACGCGTCATGCGATTGTTAGCAACGAGGCTGGTACCACTCGCGATCGCCAGTATGGTAAGTGCGAATGGAACGGTCGCGAGTTCTCAGTTGTCGATACTGGCGGCTGGGTTGTAAATAGCGACGATGTATTCGAAGAGGAGATTCGCAAGCAGGTGATTATTGCCACCGAAGAGGCCGATCTCGTACTCTTCCTCTGCGATATTAATAATGGTGTTACTGGTTGGGACATGGACGTAGCGCAGATTTTGCGTCGTGCCAAACTGCCCGTTATCCTGGTGGCTAACAAGGCCGACGATGGTAAGGACCTGTACGACCAGTACGAGTTCTATAAGCTTGGTCTTGGCGATCCGTATCCTATCTCTGCTGCCACAGGTAGCGGAACAGGCGACCTGCTCGACAAGGTTCTCGAGATTCTGCCCGAGAAGCCCAAGGACGAGCTTGAGGATGGTATCCCCCGTTTTGCGGTGGTAGGTCGTCCTAATGCTGGTAAGTCGAGTATCATCAATGCTTTTATTGGCGAGGATCGTAACATAGTAACCGATATCGCCGGTACAACTCGTGATAGTATCTACACTCGTTACGATAAGTTCGGTTTCGACTTCTATCTGGTAGATACTGCAGGTATCCGTCGAAAAAATAAGGTAACCGAGGATTTGGAGTTCTATTCGGTGATGCGTTCTATCCGTGCCATCGAGAATAGCGATGTGTGTGTGCTGATGCTCGACGCCACCCGTGGTATCGAGGCTCAGGATATGAACATCTTCCAGTTGATTCAGAAGAACAACAAATCGCTGGTTGTAGTAGTTAATAAGTGGGATTTGGTTGAGGACAAGTCGCAAGAGGTTATTAAAACCTTCGAGAATGCCATCCGTAAGCGTATGGCGCCGTTTGTCGACTTCCCCATCATCTTTGCTTCGGCCCTCACCAAGCAGCGTATCTTTAAGGTGCTGGAGACTGCCAAGCAGGTTTACCTGAACCGCAAGGCAAAGATTGGTACCTCGAAGCTTAACGAGGTGATGCTGCCTTTGATCGAGGCCTTCCCACCACCATCAGTAAAAGGTAAGTATATTAAGATTAAGTACGTGGCTCAGGTGCCCGACACGCAAATTCCAACTTTCGTGTTCTATGCTAACCTGCCTCAGTACGTAAAGGAGCCTTACAAGCGCTTCCTGGAGAATAAGATTCGTGAGAATTGGGAGCTTACTGGTAGTCCTATTAATGTATTTATCCGTCAGAAGTAATGCGTAAGCTCGTCTATCTTATATTGATAGTTATAGTAGTAGCCTGTAGCGATGTCAGCCGCGAAGATCAAGCGGCCTTGGCAGCTAAGGGCTACTATACTCATTTAGTGAAGGGCGAGTACGAGCAGTTTATGGAGGGCCGGTTCATGGCCGATTCGCTGCCTGCTGATTATCGCTCGCAATTGATTGAGGGATATAAGCAGTTTGTGGCGCAGCAAGTAGAAGCTCGCAAAGGTATTCACGAAGTAAGCGTTTCGCGAGCTTATACCGATAGTCTGGCTGGCTATACCAATGTACTGCTGTTGCTCTGCTACGGCGACTCTACCACCGAGGAGGTGGTGGTGCCGATGGTGGAACAAAATGGGCGGTGGAGAATGAAATAATTATGAAATAACAAATAACTATCAAAATGAAAAAGATTGTTTTAGCAGCGATGGCTATGCCATTTTGTCTTGTAGCATTTTCTCAGACCAAAGACACCGTGAATGTCTATGAGAACAATAAAACTGTTAATATACAGCAAAATATTGTTGTTAATGTTGGTAATACAGTGGCTGAGAAAGAAGGAGGTTGTTCTGAGCCTATTCGTATTTTCCAAAATCTCGATGTGTCGCTTACAGCCGGTACTACTGGTATTGGTATTGACGTAGCCTCACGCATCTACGATAACGTGCAGTTGCGTTTAGGTTATGAGTATATGCCCCGTTTTAAGCAGAGCATCTACTTCCCTGTAGAGGTAGGTGGTCAGCCAGCAGTAGCTTACGATGCCAACGGTAATCGTGTAGAAACTACCTTCGACCGTCTCTCAAAAATGCTGAAGGAACTTACTGGTTTTACGGTTGATGACGAGGTTGAGATGGTGGGTAAGCCAACCGTTAATAACTTTAAGTTCTTGGTAGATGTGTTCCCCTTTAAAAATAAGCACTGGCATGTAACTGCTGGTTTTTATTGGGGTCCTTCGCAGTTTGCCTATGCCGAAAACTCTACCACAGCTATGACTTCGCTGCTGGCTGTAAGCATGTACAACCAGTTGTACGAGAAGTGTGTGGCTGATGAGCCTATCATCCATATTGATGGAGATGGAACCGCCCAGAATCCTGGTATGGATGTGTTCCTTACCGAGGCTTACCGTCAGAAGATTGTTGATTTTGGTCGCATGGGATTCCATGTAGGTGATAATAAGGAGACTGGCGAGGCTTATATCATGGAGGGTGATTCTAATGATGGTATGGTTAAAGTTAGCGCCAAGAGCAACAGCTTTAAGCCTTATGTTGGTTTTGGTTATGGTGGCAAGCTGATGAAGAGTCATGACGATTGGCACGTATCTTTCGATGCCGGTATGATGTTCTGGGGCGGTACACCAAGCCTGATTACCCACGATGGCACCGACCTGACGCATGATGTAGAGAATATTAGCGGTAAGGTTGGTACTTGGGTAGATTTGCTTGGTGGTGTTAAGGTTTATCCTGTACTCCAAGTTCGTTTCACCAAGACTATTTTCTAAGCATATTTTTCTTTAGGTACTTTTCAATTGCAATCTAAGTACTTTGCAATTGAAAAGTACTTAGCAAAAAAAAGGTTCCCAAATGGAACCTTTTTTTATTTAATAACCAATTTCTTTCCGTTCTGGATATAGATGCCAGGGCGTAGGTTTTTATCGCTTGTACGAGTTCCTGTGAGGGTATAGATGGCATCATCGGTGCTGTTAGCCTTGCTATCAGTCTTGATGTCGCGGATGCCTGTAGCATAATCCTCACGACTTACATATTTAAAATCGCCTGTGAGACCTGTTGGTACGTTTAGCCAGCAAGTATTCATGGGGATGTATCTCTTGCTGGTCAGATAGTCGGTGCTGGCTTTTACGAATGCCAATTCGCCTGCATCGTTCTTGCCTAATACACGCATAGTGTTCTCGTTGTATCTTACGTATACTTCGTGATCTTCGATATTGCTGGCAAAATAGGTGCCGTTTAATTGATTGTTGTCTGGCGCTGTAGTGGTTTCTGTAACTGGCATAATCTTGTTCTGAGCAGGATTATTACTGTTGCATTTGAATACCAATGGGGTTGCAGCAGGTTTTACGGCATCAGTTATTTCCTGCAGTCGGAATACGCCATCCTTCACACCATCCACTACATAAACGCTGATACCTTCAGAAACCACTTTAAAGGGATAGCTGGCGTACAGAGTGCCGTAATAACTATCGCCAACCTGTACGGTGGGTTGTAACCCAAGATAGTTATTGTCGGTGTCAACAGGTATAAATTTCCAGTACATATATGCTTGGTTACCTGTGCGCTTTACATAACCTTCGTCCTCATCCTCTGTACTATCGTACAGACGACCAGTAAATCCGCCATAGGTTACCGAAAGTAGATAGGTACCACCATCGCGTGGTAAAAGGTCCAAATAGGTTCTTCCACCGGTAATCTCGTAGATACCAGTGCCTTGTACTTTCAAATCGTATTTCGTACCATGCTGCTCAACATAGATAATAGAAGCAGGATTGCTTTTTACATAGTCGAAACCACGCCATGTAACGATGTTGCTCAAATCTACGTTGGTACTTGAATAATCAATTTGGCCAACGGCATTGTCTTTGACGGTGATGTAACGTGAACTTGCATTGTTTTGTACACGATAGTAACCATTAGCTACGCTTTGTGCAGTTGCTTGTATGGTAGTAAGGATGCTTACGAGAGTGAGTAGAATTGTTCTTTTCATCGGCTTATCCTTTAAATTGTTTTATAGAAAAAGCCCAGCCCCAAATGGGACTGGGCTCATTGCTTAATATCTTAATCAGTAGATTACTCTGCGATTACGATAGATACACGGTTGCTGTCGTTGTCAGCGAATGGCTGTACACGAGCACCCTTGCTGTCGTAGCTGATGCGGCTTGCAGAGATGCCAGCTTTCTTCAGAGCCTTAACAACAACGTCGGCACGACCAGCAGCCAGGCGATCGTTGATGCGATCGTTACCTGTACCAGCGTCAGCGTAACCAGTTACGTTAACCTTAGCCTCAGGGTTAGCTTTCAGGTACTCTACTACCTCGTTAACCTTCTGCTGCTCGCTCTTGCGGATAACAGTCTTACCGATAGCGAAGAAGATATCGCGACGGAGTGGCTCAGCCTTTGCCTCTGGCTCCTCAGCCTTAGCAGGAACCTCAACGACCTTCTCAACAATCTTCTCTACGTAACGGATCTCTGGCTCTGGAGCAGGGATGAAACGTGTAGAGTAAGTGTTACCGAGGGCAATCTTCACACCAGCAAGTGCGTTGAAGTACCAATCCCAGTTCTTAGCACGCTTTGAGTTGTACTTGTCGTTCAGGGTGTTAGCGCTCAGCTCAAGACCAATCTTAACCTTATCGCTTACACGGAAGTCACCCATCAGACCGAACTGACCTACGAGGCGAACCTTTGTGCCGTCCCACAGATACTCCAGACCACGATCGGTTGAGTATGTCTTGTTGTTGATAGCACTTGTCTCAGTACCCATAGCGCGGATAGCCTTGTCGGCTGTAGCAGCCTCGTCGTTACCCCAACCGATGTTTACACCGATACCAGCGAAAGCGCTCAGATCGAATACACGATTAGGATTGAAGCCAAACAGTGCGTTAGAGAGGTTGAATGTAGCGTCGATTGTAGGAGCTACATAGTTCCACTTCCACTTATACTCCTTGTTAGCAATGTCGAACTTGCTACCAGCCTTGCTCTGCCAAGCGTTAACGGCCAAGCGAGCACCCCACAGCTTTGAGAACTGACGGCCTACAGTAGCCTGTACGTTGTATGACAGCAGATCGCCGAAGCCAACCTCACCCAGTGTGTACTGTACGCCTACAGGCTGTACCTGTACATACCAGTGTGGCTCGAAGACGTATTCAGTCGTGCCCTTCTGCTCCTGTGCATTTGCTGAGATACCAGCCAACAGCATCAGGCATGACAATATTGTTTTCTTCATTTTCATATTCTGTTTACTAATTTTTTAATTCGCGAATGTTAATTACTTCACATTGATGGTGTACTTCTTAGAGATCTGGATGCCAGTGAAGTCGAGGGCGCTGTAGATAATAGTGTACTCGTTACCAGATTTCAAAGTTGTCTCAATCTTCTTGAAGTTCTTGTCACCCTTAGTCAGCACCTTATGATACTCGAACTCGCCAGTAGTGTTGTTCTTAACAGCAACGTACTTCTTGAAGGCAGGAGCCAGGAGCTCGTTTGTCATTGTGGTAGGAATCAGAGTGATCTTACCAGCAGGAATTGTAGCACCGTCAACGAAGCGAGTTACAGTGTAGTCATCACCAGCCTGGAACAGGATGATTGGCTCGAGGAGACGTGTCAGACCATCGGTAGAAACCTTGGTGATAACGCGGTTGATCTCTCTCTCCAGGAAGTCTGTTACGCGAGCCTCGAAGGTCTTTGTGCGGTCAGCCAGAGCCTTGATGTCGATCAGAGCCTGTCTTGCCTCAGCAATCAGAGCGTTCAGCTCAGCTACAGGAATCTCGTTTGTAATAGCCTTGATGTTGTCCTCCAAGTCGAGCACAGAGTAGTAGTCGCCATCACCGGCACCATCCAGAGTTCCTGGCATAGTATTGCCACTCTTTTTGTCAGAAAGCTTAACCTTAGTGATGATCTTATTAGTATCATCCCATGTGATAATCATGTAAACCTTCAGGTTAGCCTTTTTATAAGCCTCTTCGAATGAAATCTCAGGGATAGCCTGAATCTTAACACCTGCACGGTTGATCTTGTTCATTACGTTGTCGATGATCTTAGCAGCAGCCTTGTCAGCCTTGTCGAGGCTAATAGTCTTACCATCAATCAGGTCCTTACCAAAGTCGAATGACAGTGGCTTGTAAGCTGTAGCAGCGATAGAGTAGTCAGACAGTACGTTACGTACACCTACAGTGTCCTCCCACTCAGCCTTGAGAGCCAGTGCAGGCAGTGAAGGCAACTTAGCCTTCAGTACAGAAGCTACAATCTGAGCAGAGCTCTTCAAAACGTCCTTAGCGGCAGTCTTTGTTACTGCTTCATAGTTGCTGCTGTTAGCGGTCTTAGCGGTAGCCTTCAAATCCTTAAGCATGCTCTTAACGTCGGTAGCGATAGACTTGAAGTCGATAATCTTTGCAGTCTCGATTGTAGCGAGGTCTGTAGCCTTGAGGTTGATACCAGCCTGAGCCTTCCACAACTTAACAGGAGACTCTGCACGAGTAACACTCCATTTCAGAACGGTTGTGTCGAGTGCAGCAGTGCTCTTGTCGATAGTAACGAAGCTCTCGTTACCCTGGCTGTCAACCAACTTCAAATCCTTGAGGTTTGCAACTTCAACGTTAGATGGGTTCAGAGTGAACCAAATTGAACCAGCATCAGCCAACTTGGTGTCCTCGTCAGCCTTTGGCAGTGTGTTACCATTGCTCCAGCTATACTGCTCAACACCAGCGAAGTCAGCAGCCTCGAGTGCTGTACCATGTCCTTCGTATGTAGTTGTTGAAGGGAACTTACCAGTTGTGGTAGCCTTACCCATAGCAGAACCCAGGAACTGAACGTTCAGACCAGGGAACAGCTTGCTGTTCTCCAGAATGCTGGTAGAAGTAGCGTTAACAGTTACGCTTGTAACCATGTTCTTCAGAGCATAAACAATCTTGTTGATGCTTGACTCAACATTGTCCATACGACCCTCAAGGCGCTTTGTTACCTTGTCGATGCTATCAGCATGAGCAACCAGTGTCTTCAGAGTGTCACGAACACCAGCAACGCTAGTCTTCAGATACTTGATGTCTGCGTCGTGGCCGTCCAGACGGATAGAATCACGCTTGTGGGCAGCCTCCAAGGCATCGATGTCCTTCTCAGCCTGCTCTACGCGTGGCTCGAGGTTAGCCTTAACGGCATTAATCTGTGCCATCAAGTCTGTCTTTACATCCTCGCTTGTGTCCTTACAAGAAACGAATGATGTTGATGTAGCGCCAACAAGGGCTACCATCAGAATACCATTGATAATTTTCTTTTTCATTGAACTTAAAAATTATAATTAAACAAATAAATAAAACAATATGTCGTAAGTTAATTTATATAAATCGTTGACAAAAGTAGGAAATATAATTGAAACTTGCAAGAATTATTAGGTTTTTTTTAAAAAAAACCGCAAATTTCTGCTTAAATACACTTAAAATGTTAGTTTTTTCCATTTATAGCTCCTCGTTTATGTTATTTTAAAGATTGTGCGCCTGACAGGACTCGAACCTGCACGTCGTAAACACTAGATCCTAAGTCTAGCGCGTCTACCAATTCCGCCACAGGCGCAGAATAGACGTTAGTCAATTCGTTTTTTTTAGATTGCGGGTGCAAAGATACGCATTTTATTTTAATTAACCAAAATATTTCGTGCAAATTCTATGATGGTATCTTTGCCTTTTGCAAAATCTTCGTCAGTAAGACTTACGTTATAGTCGGGTTCGATGCCGAACTCGGTTTGGTTGTGGTCGCGGTCGTAGGTGGGGCAGGCCGAGAAACGTACCGTCCAACCGTTAGGCAGACTGGCAGTAAAGGGCAGACCGCTGCCACCTCCAGTATGATCGCCCACCACCGTGCACTGCGGCATGCACTTCATGTAGGTGGTAAACTCGTTGGCGGCGCTAAATACCCCTCGGTTGGTAAGCAGTACCACCTTTTTTTGCCAGCGTAGGTTGCTGCTGGGCTCAATATACTGTGGCTCCTGAGCCGAGAAGTCGTTATGTCCCTTTCCTGTTTTGTGCTGCATGTAGCCAACTAATGTTTTTTCGTTACAAAATCGTGCAGCAAGTTTCTCGGCATTGGTCAGGTCGCCGCCGCCATTACTACGGATGTCGAGTATCATACCCTGACAGAACATCAGGTATTGTATCACCTCGTCGAGGTTGCCTTCGCCCACTCCGCTTGAAAAACTGCCGTAATATACATAGCCGATGTTATCGTCGAGAATACGGTAGCGCAGTCCGCCGGCAATGCGGTAGTCGGTTCCTAAGTATCGGCGTTGCAGGGTGTCGCTAAAGTTGGTGGGATAGTCTTCGTACCAGCTCCAATAGCGACCGTTATCAAAAGCGGTATATAGGTTTACATGTCCGTCGCGCAGTTCGGAGAGCATGTCGGTAAGCACCTCGAACAGCTGCTCGCGACTCATGTTGTCGCTCACGCGTACCTTATATATATTATATACATGGTTCCAATCGATATCTTTGTAGTCGAAAAAGCAATAGTGCTCATCGATGATTTGCCATAGCGCCTCGAAGTTGCCCGTTGGGGTATCGGGTTGTTCATCTTCTTTTACGCACGAGGTGCACAAGAGGAGGGCAAATAAAAGGTAGAAGAGTTTACTCATAGGTTACGGGTGATGCCAAGCAGAATACGGTGGGTGTAGGTGTGCTGCTTGAGGTTGTTGACTTGGGCTTGCTGGTAGTTGCCCAGATAGGCCAGGCGTAATGCCCATTTTTTAGAACAATGCCAATCTACAGATGCGAGTTGGCGGAAGGTGGGGGCAGAGATAAAGGTGGTGGGTACGATGTTATGATCGTAGTTACCTCGCGAAAAGATTTCGTAGTAGCTCTGTCCGTAGTTAGGACTGAACATCACGCCTAACAATGGCAGGTTTAGCTCATATCGGGCAGTAAAGCGCTGATTGCTGATGCGGAAACCGTACGTAGCGGTGGCACTTGGCATGATGTTGAGTGCCGCACGGGCCTGGGCAGGATTATTGCTGCTGGTCATGTTATAGATGGCGCCTGTACACAGGTTGGCTGCCACACCTGCCTGCAGTTTCAGCCCGTTGAATACGGGGCGGAAGTTATAGTAACGTGTCCAATAGAGATTGTAGGTTATCTCTAAGTCGTTGATATTATCGCTACGATCGTGGGTGTTGGAGAGGTCGACCTCGTGTTCGATGGTATTGCTCCAGTGGCGGGTACTGTCGTACTGCTCTTTGATATACAGATAGGTTAAGCCCGTGCCGCTGAAGTTCTCGGGGGTTAAGTAAGTGTCGAGAACCTTGGTAGGGCCTATACCAATCATGTGTGATTTGTTTTGTGCATTTGCTGCGATTGCAGCAAAGCACAAAACAAACAATATGCTATTTAAAATCTTCATTATCAAAAAGATTTAGCTGGCCGGTGAGTTCGTCGCGGATTTGCTGTTCGCTTTTGCCGGCATCGGGGTCGAGATCTTCTTCCTCGGTTTCGTTGTCGGCATCCGTTGTTTCGGCTGTAGGCTCAGGGAAACGGGTAGGCTCCAGTTCCTCGATGCTTTCGAGGGCATAGGTGGTAAGGCGCTTACCTTTGGCCTTGTAGCCTTTTACCGCAATAAACTGCTCGGCATCAATCTCCTCGCTGCCGCGGAAGGCATCGGCACCGCCATAAGTTACCTGCAAGCGGGGATAGGGCGTGTCGGTGAGCAACAGCAACTGCGACGATGGATTATCAGAAAGCCAGTTCTGCTTTTTCTTGCTGGCATCCATCTGGAAACGCTTAAGATAAGGATAACCCTGGTTGTCGGCATCGTAGAGTACGGCGGTCCATACCTTGTCGGCATCGTATTTCTCGATGCGCAGGATGTTCGACTCGTAGTGGTTGGCCAAATCAAAGTTGCTCAGATAATAGTCGCCATTCGAGAGGATGACCAGTATCTGGTCGTCGTCGTAGAACTCGCCTAACATCTGTCCGTGTTCGTCGTAGTTCAGACGGTTTACATCGGGATCGAACCATACCTTGCGACCACCGAGGGTTGAGTGTCCGTGACTCTTCAGACCGATGCGTGTTACCTGATATTTGGTGAGCAGGTTACCCTTAGAGGCGCGACCTTTGATCATAATCTCTGAGAAATCCTTAATCAGGAACACACGTTTGATGTTCTGTGAGGGGTCGAGTGTTACCTTGATGACCTCGGCCTCGCCGTTGGGGTTGGCGGTGAAGTACATCACACGACTGCCTTCGGTACCCTGTGTCAGGTCGTACTCTTTTTCGCGAGTCATACTGGTAACATTAAAACGCTTGATGTAGCAGGCGCCCTTCTTACCATCACGATAAACGGCATTGTAGATAGTACGCGAGTCGTTCTTCTTGAATACGTTGACATACAGGATGTTTTTGCCAACAAATAGTTTCTCGGCTACGCGTACAACCTTGTACTTTCCATCCTTATAAAAAATGATGACATCGTCGAGGTCGGAGCAGTTACATACAAACTCGTCCTTCTTCAGTCCGGTACCGATAAAGCCATCAGCACGGTTGATGTACAACTTCTGGTTGGCCTCAGCTACCTTGGCTGAGTCGATGGTATCGAAGTTGCGGATTTCAGTGAGACGTGGATGCTCCTTGCCGTACTTATCCTTCAGGAACTGGAACCAGTTGGCTGTTACCTCTACCAGGTTAGTCAGGTCGCGGTCGATCTCCTCAATCTCTGCCTTGAGGCGTGCCATGAGTTCGTCGGCCTTGTCCTTGTTGAACTTCAGGATGCGCTGCATCTTGATTTCGAGCAGCTTCAGGATGTCGTCCTTAGTTACCTCGCGGATAAACTGTGGGTAATAAGGTGTGAGTCGCTCGTCGATATGTTCGCAAACAGCATCTACGTTAGGTGCCTGTTCAAATTTCTTGTCTTTATAGATACGCTCCTCGATGAAGATACGCTCCAGACTCTGGAAATGCAACTGCTCTAACAGCTCGCCCTTGCGGATTTCCAATTCCTGACGGATGAGGTCCTTGGTGCGGTCGACCGAATGACGCAGCACGTCGCTCACGGTGAGGAACTGTGGCTTGTTGTCCTCGATGACACAGCAGTTGGGCGAGATGCTTACCTCACAATCGGTAAAGGCATAGAGGGCGTCGATAGTCTTATCGCTGCTCACGCCTGGTGCCAGGTGTATCTGTATCTCTACCTCGGCTGCTGTGAGGTCTTCAACCTTACGGGCCTTGATTTTACCCTTCTCGATGGCTTTTACAATCGAGTCCTGTAGAGTCTCGGAGGTCTTTGAGAATGGTATCTCGCGGATGACCAGCGTTTTCTGGTCTATTTTCTCTATTTTGGCGCGTACCTTGACCACGCCGCCACGCTGACCGTCGTTGTATTTCGATACGTCGATGCTACCACTGGTGGGAAAGTCGGGGTATAGAGCGAATGGCTGCTGATGCAGATAGCTGATGGCTGCATCGCAGATTTCGCAGAAGTTGTGCGGCAGTATTTTTGAACTTAATCCTACTGCGATACCCTCGGCGCCCTGTGCTAACAGCAATGGGAATTTAACAGGGAGCGTGATAGGCTCCTTGTTACGACCATCGTACGACATCTTCCACTCGGTGGTCTTGGGATTGAATACCGTGTCGAGGGCGAACTTGCTCAGGCGTGCTTCGATATATCGTGGGGCAGCAGCCGATGAACCCGTGAGGATGTTTCCCCAGTTACCCTGTGTGTCGATGAGCAAATCCTTCTGGCCTAACTGCACCAAGGCGTCGCCGATAGAGGCATCGCCGTGAGGGTGGAACTGCATGGTATGACCTACGATGTTGGCTACCTTGTTGTAACGACCGTCGTCCATACGCTTCATAGAGTGCAGGATACGGCGCTGTACGGGTTTCAGACCGTCGCCCAGATGGGGCACGGCACGCTCCAGGATTACGTAGCTGGCGTAATCCAGAAACCAGTTCTGGTACATGCCGCTAAGATGATGAACCGCTGCGGCATCAAAGCGGTTGCTTGGTTTATAGTCGGAGTGCTGTTCCGACTCTTTTACTTCTTTTATCTCGTCGTCCATTCTTTTTTTTGTAGGGGTTTTTAGTTATGTATAGGTATTAGAGCTTGGCAAGCTCTAATACCTTTTCAACGGCTGCATTCAGTCCGTCGGCGTTCTTACCACCAGCCTGGGCGAAGTGAGGCTGACCGCCACCACCACCCTGGATGAGCTTAGCGGCCTCGCGAACCATCTGACCGGCATTCAGTCCGTGGTCGCTTACCATATCGTCGCTCATCATGATGCTAAGCTGTGGTTTATTGTTGTCGTGAGTACCCAGTACACACAGCAGTGAGCCCTCAACAGCTGCACGAATCTTAAATGCCAGATCCTTGGCGGCAGCAGGATTCATAGGCAGAACGGCTGAAACAACCTTGATGCCGTTTACCTCGCGAGCCTTCTCTACCAACTGCTTGGCAGCGCGCTCTACAGCCTGTGCCTGGAAGGCCTCAATCTCCTTCTTCATGGCGTCGTGCTCATCGATGTACTTCTTAATAACGCCCTGCAGGTCCTTGGCATTGTTGAAGAATGCCTTGACAGCCTTCAGAATATCCTCTGTCTGATAAAGCAGTTCCTCGCACTCCTGACCGGTCTTGGCCTCGATACGACGGATGCCGGCAGCTACGCTGCTCTCAGAGATAATCTTAAAGAATCCGATACGACCGGTGCTTGAAGCGTGGATACCACCACAGAACTCGCAACTTGGACCGAAGCGAACCACACGCACCTTATCGCCGTACTTCTCGCCGAACAGGGCGATAGCACCAAGCTTCTTAGCCTCGTCGAAAGGCACGTCGCGATGCTCGTCGATGTGGATATCCTTACGGATCATATCGTTTACCATACGCTCAACCTCGCGCAACTGCTCGTCGGTAACCTTCTCGAAGTGTGAGAAGTCGAAACGCAGGGTGTCGGGGCTTACGAACGAACCCTTCTGCTCTACGTGGTCGCCCAGGATCTGCTTCAAAGCATAATCCAGCAAGTGGGTTGCAGTATGGTTAGCGGCCGATGCGTTACGCTTGTCGGTATCAACGCATGCCATGAACTGGGCTGCGGGATCCTTTGGCAGCTGCTTCACGATGTGAACGCTCTGACCGTTCTCGCGCTTGGTGTCGATGATGTTGATGGTCTCGGCCTCGTTAACGAGTACACCGCAGTCACCAACCTGTCCACCCATCTCACCATAGAATGGGGTGTTATCGAGTACCAGTTCGTAGAACTCGTTTTTCTTCTGAGTTACCTTGCGGTAGCGGATAATATGGCACTCGTATTCGGTATAGTCGTAACCAACGAACTGCTGCTCGCCGGCGGCCAGCTCTACCCAGTCGCTGTTCTCAACGGCAGCGGCATTACGGGCACGGTCCTTCTGCTTCTGCATCTCAACATTGAACTGCTCCTCGTTGACGGTAACGCCGTTCTCACGACAGATGAGCTCGGTGAGGTCGAGAGGGAATCCGTAGGTGTCGAACAGACGGAAGGCCTGTACGCCATCCAGCTCGGTCTTACCCTCGGCCTTGAGGGCGCTCATAGCATCGTTCAGCATGCCGATACCCTTTTCGAGGGTGCGGAGGAACGACTCTTCCTCTTCCTTGATAACCTTAGTGACAAGCTGCTGCTGGGCCTCCAACTCGGGGAAGGCACCGCCCATCTCGGCAACGAGTGTTGGAACGAGCTTGTACAGGAAACCATCTTTCTGGTTCAGGAAGGTATAGGCATAACGTACGGCGCGGCGCAAGATACGACGGATAACATAACCTGCCTTGGCATTAGAAGGCAGCTGACCGTCGGCAATCGAAAAGGCAACAGCACGCAGGTGGTCGGCACAAACACGCATAGCTACGTTGATATCGTCCTGTTCCTTACTGATAGGACTCTCGGTCTCCTCCTCGAAGGTGAAGTACTTCAGTCCGGTAATCTGCTGCTCGGCCTTGATGATAGGCTGGAATACGTCGGTATCGTAGTTAGAGTGCTTGCCCTGCATCATGCGGACCAGGCGCTCAAAGCCCATACCGGTATCGATTACGTTCATTGACAGAGGCTCGAGCGAACCATCGGCCTTGCGGTTGAACTGCATGAACACGATGTTCCAGATCTCGATAACCTGTGGGTCGTCCTGGTTAACCAACTCACGACCGGTCTTGCCGCTGGCAGCCTTCTGCTCAGGGGTACGGCTATCTACGTGGATCTCAGAGCAAGGACCGCAAGGACCTGTATCGCCCATCTCCCAGAAGTTATCGTGCTTGTTACCGTTGATGATGTGATCCTCGGGTACGTGCTTAGCCCAGTACTTGGCAGCCTCGTCGTCGCGAGGGATGTTCTCCTCGGGCGAACCCTCGAATACTGTTACATAAAGATCCTCAGGATTCAGCTTCAGCACGTCAACCAGATACTCCCATGCCATATCGATGGCGCCCTCCTTAAAGTAGTCGCCAAAGCTCCAGTTACCGAGCATCTCGAACATGGTGTGGTGATAAGTATCGTGACCAACTTCTTCAAGGTCGTTGTGTTTTCCTGATACACGCAGGCACTTCTGTGTATCCGCTCGGCGGCGTGGCTCTGGATCGCGAGTACCCAGAATGATATCTTTCCATTGGTTCATACCTGCGTTCGTAAACATCAGCGTAGGATCATCCTTGATCACCATTGGGGCTGATGGTACGATAGCGTGCTGCTTCGACTCGAAAAACTTCTTAAATGAGTCGCGAATCTCATTTGCTGTCATCATCTTATTTTACTATTTGACAATTTATGATTTACCATTTATAAATTTGGGTGCAAAGTTACACATTTTTTTCGTAAAAGTTTTGAGATTTCGGTGAAAAAGTTTACCTTTGCAGCAAAATAGTAATAATTATGGCACTGAAATTGGATAGGATTCTGAAAACGTACTACTCCATTAAGGAGGTAGCCACGATGTTCGACTTGAACGAGAGTACGTTACGTTACTGGGAAACGGAGTTTCCGTTCCTGAAGCCCAAGACTTCGGGACCAGCAAAGATACGTCAGTATCAAGAGAAGGATCTGGAGCAGATCCGACTGATACATAACCTGGTGAAAGTGCGTGGATTTAAGATTGCAGCTGCACGCGAGATCTTGACTAAAAACCGACAAGGTGTGCAGAAAACAGCCGATGCCCTGCAGAAGCTGATAGAGCTGCGTGAAGATTTGCAAGTACTAAAAAGTCATCTTGATGCACTTTAAATAATGAGCCCCGCCAACTGGCGGGGCTTACTATTTATTTTTTGTGACCTCCAAAATCGTTTTTGGTCTTTTCCTTAAAGGCTGCGCCTTCCTTGAGCATTTCCTGTACGGCACGCTCCAACTGGCGGTCGCGACCGTTGAGGTAATCCTCGGGGCTGTTGTAAACCTCGATGTCGGGGCGCAGTGGGGTGTTCTCACCATAGTCGCCACGTACATCGATACGACCTACCTGTGGAATACCGAATACCACGCCGTTGATGAGCGTCTCCCACCAAACGCTGGTAGATGTTCCGGCTACGGGGGTACCAATCAGCTTTCCAATCTTCATGTCCTGATACTGACGGGGGAATCCGCAGGCATTGCTGTAGTCGTCCTCGCAGAGAACCACACACGAAGGCTTGTTCCACTGGGCTGATGGCTCGATACCTAAGTACTTGCCATGGGCCATGAAGTGTGAGTGCTGACGGCCGTTGAGCAGGTGGCACAGGTCGTCGTGCAGATAGCCACCACCATTATGGCGCTCATCTACAATCACGGCATCGCGCTCGCGGTTGGTCTCGTTCAGGATCTCCTCGTACAACTCGCGGAACTTGGCACCGTTCATCGATGAGATATGTACGTAAGCCAGACGACCATTCGACAGACTGTCGACCAGTTTACGGTTTCGCTCTACCCAACGATCGTAAAGGATATTGTTGTATGCGGTCAGCGAGATGGCTTTGGTGTTAACGTTGCGACCATTGATGGTGAGACGTACCACCTTACCGGTCTTCCCAGCCAGCAGGGGATAGTAGTCGTCGCCTTTTCTGATTGGTGTGCCGTCGATGGCCTCGATAATGTCGCCAGCCTTTACACCGGTGTGACGGATGGCCAATGGCGAACCCTTTGGAATCTCGGCAATCTTCAGTCCGTCGCCTTTGTAGCTGTCGTCGAAGAACAAACCTAACGAGGCGGTGCGGAACTCAACGGGATTCTGGTAGCGGGCACCGGTATGCGAGGCGTTCAACTCACCCAACATCTCGGCCAGCATATCACGGAAGTCGTACACGTTGTTGATGTAGGGCAGGAATCTCTCGTAAATCTTTTTATAGCCAGCCCAATCCACGCCATGCAGATCGTCGCGGTAGAACTTGTCGTCAACCTGGCGCCAGATGTGCTCGAACAGATACTGACGCTCGGCAAATGGACGGTTATTGAAGTCGGCCTCGAAATCAATAGCCTTACGGCTGCCTTTCGCGATGTCGATACGGCGCAGCGAACCCTTGTTCATCAGGAACAGGTACTTCTGTTTCTTGTCGGTGCTCAGGCGTCCGTTGCCTACGCTACGAATCACCAGCTCGCTCTTATCCTCCAGCAGGTCGTACTTCCACAGGTCGTAGCCATCCTCGTAGGCAGCCTGGTAGTACAGGGTGTCGCCCTTTGGTGTGAGGTAGGCATCGCCCAAGCGGGTAGAGTGGGCGGTGAGACGTACAATACGGTCCTTGGCGTTCTTCAGATCGAACTGCAAAGGCTCAACGGCAGGCTTTTTTTCAGTAGCTTTCTTATCCTTGCTGTCGGTTGCAGCAGTCTCTTTCTTAGCAGGCTTGTGGGCCTCGTCGTAGATAGCCTTCTCCTCCTTCGTCATCATGAAACGGTCGTAAGCATCAATGTCGAAGAACATGATGAAGTAATCGGTCTGATAGCCGTGTCCACCGTGGTTTTTGTAACCACGACGGTTGCTCTTGAACAGCATGGCCTTGCCACCGAGCACCCAGTGTGGGTTGAAGTCGGTATAAGCGCTGTTGGTGAGGTTGTAAGGCTTCTGCTTGCCTGAGGCATCGAGCAGGGCGATATCGTCGTGATGGTAGCCTCCGTCGCCATAGTAGGTGGCCAGCAGCCAACGACTGTCGGGACTCCACTCAAAGTCGATGTCGCCATCAGAGTATGAGAAGAGGTCCTTGCCGTCCATGACGGTACGTATTTTCTTGGTGGCTAAATTGATGATGCGGATAGTGCCGCGATCCTCGAAGAAAGCCAACTCCTTACCATCGGGACTGTAGCGGGGATAGAAAGAGGTGTGGTTGTGCTTGGTGAGCTGCTCCTCGGTAAAGTCGGTAGCATAAGCAAACTGCTTCTCGTCCTTGTTCTTGATGGTTGCCTGATAGATGTTCCAACAGCCATTACGCTCTGAGGCATAGGCCAGCGAACGACCATCGGGTGAGAAACTCAGGTTGCGCTCCAGCTCAGGTGTATCGGTGATGCGACGGGTGGTCCTGTAGTCGGTAGAGGTTACATATACCTCGCCGTGAACGATGAATGCCACCTCTTTACCGCTGGGCGAAGCTACTACCTCGGTAGCACCCTTGGTGAGCACCTCGCGGATGAGTTCGCGATCGGTTTTGTCGCTGACGATATTGATGTTTACACGCTGAGGCTGACTGCCCTGACGTACGGTGTAGATCTCGCCATCGTAGCCATAGCACAAGGTGCCGTTGTCGGCGGCGCTGAGGAAACGTACGGGATTGGTCTTATGACGTGTAATCTGCTGGTTCTGCTTGCCATCCAGACTGCGGTACCAAACATTAAAGGTACCATCCTGCTCGCTCAGGTAGTAATAACCCTTACCATCGGCGGTCCACACAGGTGTGCGGTCTTCACCGGCAAAGTCGGTAAGCTTGGTGTATTTACCCTTCGACAGCAACCAGATATCGCGGCAAATAGCCGACTGGTGGTGCTTGCGGAACATATCCTCGCTGCCCTTGATGTCGTGATACAGCACATCGCCCGTTTTGCGGTTGATGTTGATATCGGCCATCATCAGTCCGGAGAATAAGCGTGGACGACCGCCCTTTACGCTCACCTCATATACCTGAGGGAATTTCCCCAGACTGGGGATGATGCTCTGGCGTGTGGGCATATCGGCCATGCTGAACAGCACGTGGTCGTTGTCGGTAAACGTCAGTACGTTCTTAAAATGACTACTGGTGGTAATCTGCTGTGGCTGTCCGCCCTTGCTGGGCATCACCCATACGTTGATACCCCCCTCGCGGTCGGAAGCAAAAGCAATCTTGCTGCCGTCGGGGCTCCAAACAGGATTGTAGTCGTAAGCAGGGTTGGTGGTAAGCTGTTTGGCTGTGCCACCGGTAACGGGCACTGTAAACAAATCGCCCTTATATGAAAAGGCAATCGTCTGTCCGTCGGGCGAGATGGCGCAATAACGCATCCATAGTGGGCGCTCCTGTGCTACAGCCGCGAGTGACAGTGTAGTGGCTAAAACTGTAATTAGTAAATTTTTCATATATATATACCTTATTTATTTTATAGGGCTCCAACCGTCGTTGCGGGCAAAGACGTTGGAAATTGTAATCTTAGCAGCTTCTTTCTTGCTGAGTTGACGGCTCCATGGTGCACGTTGACTGGTGCTGGCACCTGCGCCATGGTTGTTGTACTCCAAGTAGCGGGCGGTTTGCTCGCGGTGCTTCTCCCAATGGTGCCAGCCCTCGGGACGGATGTGACCACCCAACTCGCAGTTCATAAAGAGTGTGTAGCCATAATCGCGCCAGGGACGACCCAAGAATACGTTGGTAGCCTCGGGGGTAGCTGTCAGACAGCAGTTGTTGAAGATATAACCGTAAGGCTGATCCTGTGGGGTTGAGGCGGCGGTAACGTAAGAGTTGATACGACTCTCGATGGTGCACTCCTCGAACCAGGCGGTAGAAGGACCGAAGATGAAGTCGGTAGTACCGCAGATAAAACAGTCCTTAAAATACAGACGAGTGCCAGCTTTACCTGTGTATACCGTATCCTGATGACCGATGAAACGACAGCCGATAAACACCAGACGGTCGCCCTCGGTGTGCAGTGCCACAGCCTGACCTAAACGGGCTGAGTTGTTCTCGATGGTGATATTCTTCAGTGTGATATCGTTGCCCTCAATCTTCAGAGTGTATGTGCGGAACGTGCCCATAGGCTTTCCTGTTTCGGGACGGGCGATGTTAGCATGATCGTCGTAGGTGATAATGGTTTTTTCGGCATCCTCACCACAAATCTCAATGTTTTGCAACCATGAAGGAATAATAAGTTTTTCCTTGTAAGTGCCATTCTTTACAAAGATAACCTTGTGGTAATCCATAAAAGCACGGCACACCTCGATAGCTTCGTCGATGGTGCGGAACTGTCCGGTACCATCGCGAGCAACCACAATGGTATCGGGATTGTCATACTTGCCTGCAGCCAGGCTGATTTGAGAAGAGGCCATAATGGCCAGTAATAGCAGTAGTTTTTTCATTGTTATAAAAGTAGTTTACATTATTTCTGATATTTCCTTGAGGTCGGGAATCTTCTTGAGGTTCTCCATAATGGCACGTACGTTGTCGCGGTCGTGCACACGCATTTCGATAGTTCCTTCGAAGATACCCTCTTCGCAGGTGATGAGGATCTTGTGGATGTTCACGTTCATCTCTGACGAGATAACCTGCGTCATCTCGCTCAACATACCCAGACGGTCGATACCGCTGATGCGAATGGTGGCATCGAAGTAGAGTTTTTTGTGCATATCCCACTTGATGTCGAGAATACGGTTGCCGTAGCTGGTCTTAAGCTTGTCTGCAACCGGACAGGCACGCTTATGTATCTCAATCTGGTTCTTGTTGTTGATATAACCTAAGGCGTCATCGCCAGGGATGGGGTGACAACAGCCCATGAACTTAAACTGGTTGTAGTTCTCCTCAGAGATATATACCGGCTTTTTGCGGTTGAACTTCTCGGGTACCACAAACAGTTCCTGACGGCTGTGTTCCTCCTTTTTCTTCTTACCCACAAAGGGTACGAACTTGCGCCAGCCGGAGTTGCTATCTGACTCTTTGTTCTTGCCGTTCAGCTCATCAACATCTTTCTCGCCTAACAGCACAATCTTCTCGCCTAAGGCCTGGAAGAATTCTGGACGTTTGTTGTACTCGTGGTATTCGGCCAATTTGTCGGCCAGGGCTACGGTGGGTTCAAAACCATTCTTCTTTAGGAAGGCGTTCAGTATCTCCTCGCCCTCGCGCTGTACCTCGCGGTTGTCGCGGCGCAGAATGGCCTGAATCTTAGCTTTGGCCTTGGCGGTTGATACGAAGTTGATCCATGCAGGGTTGACATGCTGCGACTTGGAGGTAAGAATCTCTACCTGGTCGCCACTCTGCAGTTTGTAGCTCAGTGGTACCAGCTTGTGGTTTACCTTGGCGCCAATACAGTGGCTGCCTAAGAAGGTGTGGATAGAGAAGGCAAAGTCGAGTGCCGTACAGCCTGCTGGCAAAGTGCGGATTTCGCCTTTTGGCGTAAACACGAATATCTCGCTGGCAAAAAGGTTCAGCTTGATGGTGTCGAGGAAGTCCATGGCGTCGGGCTGTGGGTCGTCAAGTATCTCCTTGATAGTACGCAACCACTCGTTCAACTCGTTCTCGTCCTCGGTGTATTCCTCTCCAACTCCGTCCTTGTATTTCCAGTGGGCAGCAAAGCCTTGCTCGGCAATCTCGTCCATGCGGTCGGAACGTATCTGTACCTCAATCCACTGACCGGTCTTCGACATCAGTGTAACGTGCAGGGCCTGGTAACCATTGGCCTTGGGCTGACTGAGCCAGTCGCGCAGACGGTCGGGGTGCGACTTGTAGATCTTTGAGATAGCAACGTAGATCTTGAAGCACTCGTTGACTTCGTCGTCGCGGTTGTTGGGGGTAAAGATGATGCGCACGGCCAGGATATCGTAGATTTCCTCGAAGCTTACATGCTTGTTCTGCATCTTGTTCCATATAGAGTAAGGCGTTTTTACACGTTCCTTAATCTCATATTTAATGCCCATCTGCTTCAGAGCCGTCTCGATGGGGGAGGTGAACTGCGAGAATAGTTCGTCGCGGTCCTCACGTGTTTGTTTCAGTTTACTCTCAATCTTGGCATACGCATCGGGGTGCTCGAACTTAAAGCTCAGGTTCTCCAGTTCGCTCTTAATCTTGTTCAAGCCCAAACGGTTGGCCAATGGGGCGTAGATGTAAAGGGTTTCGCCTGCAATCTTATACTGTTTGTTGGCAGGCTGACTCTCAAGGGTACGCATGTTGTGCAAACGGTCGCAGATTTTGATGATAATTACACGGATATCATCGCTCATGGTGAGCAACAGTTTCTTAAAGTTCTCGGCTTGTGCCGAAGCCTGCTCACCAAAGATGCCACCGCTGATCTTAGTCAGTCCGTCGACAATCTGTGCAATCTTTGCACCAAAAATATTCTCGATATCTTCTACGGTGTAATCGGTATCTTCTACTACATCGTGCAACAGAGCTGCACAGATACTGGTTGAGCCTAAGCCTACCTCGCTACAGGCAATCTGTGCAACGGCGATAGGGTGCATGATGTATGGCTCGCCCGATAGGCGGCGTACTCCTTTATGGGCCTGACGTGCAAAGTTGAAGGCCTTTGTAATGAGGTCGACTTTTTTGCGATGACGTGACGAAATATAATCGTTCAACAACTGCTGAAACGCTTCGTTGATCATCTGATCATCTTTTTCTTCTTGGGTTAATTGTTTTTCTTCTGCCATACCTCTTTTACTTCATTTATAAACGTCAAATCTGCTTTATCTTACTCGGAGCTTCTTACCAGCTCGGATATTATTGCCACGGAGACCGTTGAGCCTTTTCAGTTTTGCAACGGTAGTGCCATTACGACGGGCTATCTCGCCCAGTGTCTGACCAGAGCGGACGGTGACGCTGGAACCGCCACGGCGTGAATTGCGACTGGCGCGACTACTGCGACTGCGTCGGCTGCTCTTCTTGCTACGGTAGGTGGGCTGATCGTCGTTAACCTCGGCAACGGCACGCTTGGTGAGTAATTCGTCGGCACGATAACTGTAGATGCTATCCTGCAGATCGATAAAGCGGGTGACATCAGCCATAGGCAGGCGGATGGCATGCTTCTTGTTGGCACCAGGCACAATGTCGCGGCGATATTCGGGGTTTAACGAACGTAACATTTCAATATCCAAGTCGAGTACGGCGGCTACCTGCTGCAGGTGTACGTCGCGATCTACCACAACGGTATCGGTCTGCAGTGGCAGACGGGTGTTCATCGGACAGATATTGTGCTCGCAGTAATAAGTCATGGCGTAATTGGCAGCGATGAAAGCTGGTACGTAACCACGTGTCTCGGCAGGCAGATAGGGATACAGTTGCCAGTAATCCTTCTCGCCTCCAGCACGGTGAATGGCCTTGTTGATGTTGCCGGGACCGCAGTTGTATGCGGCTATCACCAAATTCCAATCGCCAAACACACGATACAGATCGCGCAGATAACGAGCGGCAGCATACGATGCCTTTACTGGGTCGCGGCGCTCGTCAACTAACGAGTTGACTTCCAGTCCGTACTGCTTACCCGTAGTAAGCATAAACTGCCACAAGCCAGTGGCACCTACACGTGATACGGCTTTTGGATTCAGCGCACTCTCGATAACGGGCAGGTACTTGAGCTCCAAAGGAACCTGATAGGCCTCGAGGGCCTCCTCGAAGATGGGGATGTAGAAATTAGCTGCACCCAACATCAGACTGACCGAGTGGCGCAGGCGACCCATGTAGCGGTCGATGAAGCGCTGTACGATATCGTTGTAGGCCATCTCCATAACGGTAGGCATACGGCGAAGTCGTTCAATATACTCTTCTGGTGTGTAGGTGGGGTTCTCGTCCTTCATCTCACAATCGCCCTTGCTCAGATAAGTCTTGGTCATATAGAGCTCGAGCAGACTGTCGAGGTTGAATGTCATGGCCTCGGGAAACTCGATAAGTTCCTCGTTACCCTGTTTGTCTCTTACCGAAATCTCATCCTCGATGGGTACGAACAGGCTGTCAACATCCTCTTCGTCGTCCTCGGGATCGTCTAAAATAGTCTGTGCCGATAGTGGCACACTGCAAAAAAACAGTGCTATGAAACTTAAAATCTTTATGTATTTCTTTATCATCATATGCCATTAAAATTTGATATTACATTGCACACCAACGGCTCCTGCGTCGAGTGGATTACGTGATGTGTGGGTGTCGATAATGGTGGGTTCGATGCTCAGACTAAGATCCTTACTGATATCGAATACCGACAACTCGGCATCTACATAAGCGTCGATGACCGACAGGGCGTAAACGCCTACCAGACAAAAGAAACTCATGTCGCGCCAACGGCGGTAGCGATCCTTACGCTGCTTAAAGAGAGTTTTGTATCGCGCCTCCTGACCGTCGATGGTGGCACCGTTGTGCAGGAACTGGTTGTAACTCTGCGTGCCTGGGTCGTTGTCCATAATGTCGATATAGGCCTGCGAGTAGTCCTTGTACATGGTGTTATTCCAATTCATGGCGTACAAACAACCAATAAATCCACCGTAAACCAACGGTAGCTTCCAATATTTGCGGTTATATATCTGTCCTCCGCCAGGTATTACCAGAGCCAACCATAACGCACGTTTTGGATTAGGGCGCCAGGTGCTCATGTCCTTGAGGGGCTTGGTGGGGATGCGAGCCGAATCGACCAGCAGCGACACCTCGTTATTGATGGCTTGCGACAACGAGTCGTGCTCCAATACCACCTCCTCCTGGGCTCGGACGGTTCCGAGACCTGTGGCCAGCAGCATACCTGTTATCAACAGCTTACATCTGTTCTTCATTTTCTTGTTTTACTTCTTCTTCAGTTTGTCGAAGACATTCATGATATATTCCAGCTCATCCTCGTTAGCAAAAGGAAGGCTGATACGCCCCTTCGACTGGGCAGAGCAGGTCATCTGTACTTTTACCTGGAATAGGTCAGACAGACGGTCTCTCAAAATACTGTACTCAAGTGGTAGCTGGTTGGGTGCCACGGTTTTGCGGGCATTCTGTAGCGTGTCGCCGTTCTTAACCATCTGTACCATCTCCTCAACCTTACGTACCGAGTAACCATTGCGATGCACGTCCTTAAACAGTTTGAGCTGTGCCGATGGACTGTCGAGTGATAGCAACGCACGGGCGTGCCCCATGTCGATATCGCGGTTCTTCAGTGCCATCTGTATCTGGGCAGGCAACTTAAGCAAACGCATATAGTTGGTAATCGATGTACGACTCTTTCCCAGTCGCTCCGACATGCGTTCCTGTGTCATACCTGTTGACTCCGAAAGTCGCTGGTAAGCCAGGGCAATCTCGATGGCATTCAAATCCTCGCGCTGAATATTCTCAACCAGTGCCATCTCCATGGTCAGCTTATCGTCGGTGGTCTTGATGTAAGCAGGTATAGCTTTAAGTCCTGCCAGCTGCGATGCACGCCAACGGCGCTCACCGGCAATAATCTGATAGCGTCCCGAAGGCATTTCACGAACAGTGATGGGGGTGATGATGCCTATCTCACGGATGCTGGCTGCCAACTCGTTGAGTGCGTTCTCGTCGAACTCATGTCGTGGCTGGTCTGGGTTTGGTTCAATCAGCTCGATGGCTATCTCGTTCAGATTTGATGTACCTTTGGTGTTGATGTCGTTAGTGTTAATGAGTGCATCGAGCCCCATGCCTCTGCCGGTGCCGATGTTGTCGAGTCCGCGACCCAGTACGTTGTGGTCGTATTTCTTTCTTACTGCCATAGTTATTTTCTGTTCTTGTAGATGATCTCCTGAGCCAGTGCCAGGTGGTTCTTTGCACCTGTTGAGTCGGCATCGTAGAGGATAACGGGCAAACCATGACTTGGTGCCTCGCTTAATTTTACGTTACGCTGAATAACAGTCTTGAATACCAACTCCTGGAAGTGGCGTTTCACCTCATCGTAAATCTGGTTGGCCAGACGTAGGCGACTGTCATACATAGTCAGCAGGAATCCTTCTATTTCCAGTGTTGGGTTCAGCTTGTTCTTGATAATCTTGATGGTGTTCAGCAGTTTGCTGATACCCTCCAGTGCAAAGTATTCGCACTGTACAGGGATAATCACCGAGTTAGCTGCAGTGAGCGAGTTTACGGTGATAAGACCCAATGATGGTGAACAGTCGATGAGGATAAAGTCGTACTCGTTGCGGATGGGCTCGAGCATTTTCTTAATCACTTTCTCGCGATCGTTCAGGTTCAGCATCTCAATCTCGGCACCTACCAGGTCGATATGACTTGGGATGATGTCCAGACCATCGATATCGGTGGTATAGATGGCGTCGCGCACATCGGCCTTGTTGATGATGCATTCGTATAGCGAGCATTCTACATCCTTGATGTCAACGCCCAAACCGCTCGATGCGTTGGCCTGAGGGTCTGCGTCTACTACCAGTACCGTCTTTTCTAACGTGGCCAGCGATGCTGCCAAGTTGATGGTAGTGGTGGTTTTACCTACACCGCCTTTTTGGTTTGCTAATGCAATAATCTTTCCCATTTGATTTTGACTTAATCTTGATAAAAATAAGAAATTTGGGCACAAAGTTACTAAAAAATTAAGAATTAATCGTTATGAATTAAGAGATTTTTGTAACTTTGCAGCCAAATCATTGATATTTTATGGAAATTAAACGACCTTTATTGCTCATTTCGAACGATGATGGCTATCAGGCAAAAGGTATTAACTGCCTGATAGATATGCTAAAGGATATAGCTGATATCATTGTTTGTGCACCCGATGATGCCCGTAGCGGCTACTCGTGTGCCTTCTCAGCAGGTATCCCTTTGCGCCTGAATCTGCAGCGAAAAGAGCAGGGGGTAGAGGTGTGGAGTTGTAATGGTACCCCCGTTGACTGTGTAAAAATGGCGCTGGCCAATATCTGCAAGCGTCAACCCGATATGGTGATTGGTGGTATTAATCATGGCGATAATGCCTCGGTTAATACCCACTACAGTGGTACAATGGGTGTTACCATCGAGGGGTGTCTGAAATACATCCCATCTGTAGCTTTCTCGCTTTGCGATCAGCATGCCGATGCCGACTTTGAACCTCTGCGCCCTTATGTGCGCGAAATCACCCAAAGAGTGCTTAACGAGGGATTGCCTAAGGGTGTGTGTTTGAATGTGAACTTCCCTTTGGTTCCGGCTTATCAGGGTGTAAAGGTGTGCCGTATGGCATTTGGTACGTGGTATAACGAAACCGAGATGCACCACCATTCACGTGGTTACGATTACTGGTGGATGATTGGTCATTATCGTAATGACGAACCCGATGCTGAGGATACTGATAACTGGGCGCTACATCATGGTTATATCGCCATTACACCTACCCAGATAGATGTTACTGCCTATCAGGCCATGGATCAAATAAAAGGCTGGAACCTATGAAGTATTATCTGATAGTAGGCGAAGCCTCGGGCGATTTGCATGCGTCGCACCTGATGCGAGCATTGAAAGATGTTGACGCTGAGGCTGAGTTTCGTTTCTTTGGCGGCGACCTGATGACGGCTGTTGGCGGTACTCGTGTGCGCCACTATAAAGAATTGGCTTATATGGGGTTCGTTCCAGTACTTCTGCATTTGCCAACCATACTTCGTAATATGAAGATGTGTAAGCAAGATGTGGTAGATTGGCAGCCGGATTGTTTGATATTAGTAGATTATCCAGGTTTTAATCTCAAGATAGCTCAGTTTGTAAAAAGTCATACAAATATTCCTATATATTATTATATCTCGCCTAAGATATGGGCTTGGAAGGAATATCGTATCAAGAACATCAAACGCGATGTAGATGAGCTCTTCTCTATCCTGCCCTTCGAGGTGGATTTCTTCGAAAAGAAACATCACTATCCCATCCACTATGTAGGTAATCCAACGGCTGATGAGGTGAGTGAGTTCTTGCAGTCAAGTCCCGAAGCAAAGAAAGAGCAGGTTATTGCCCTGCTGGCAGGATCGCGCAGACAGGAAATCAAGGACAACCTGCCTGCTATGTTAGAGGCAGTAAAACCTTATGAAAATGATTACCAAATTGTGGTAGCTGGCGCGCCTGGTATTGAGCCTGCATATTATCAGCAGTTTATGCAGGGCTCTAAGGCTGATATCGTGTTCGGGCAAACCTATGCTTTGCTGGCAAAAGCCCATGCTGCTCTGGTCACCAGTGGTACGGCTACACTCGAGACCTGCTTGTTTGGTGTGCCTCAAGTGGTGTGCTATAAAATCCCCATGCCTGCTGTTTTAGGGTTCTTGCGTCGCCATTTTCTAAAGGTAAAATATGTTTCGCTTGTAAACTTGGTGGCGGGTCGCGAAGTGGTAAAGGAATTACTCGAAGATTTCTCGGTAGCCAACATCCGTAACGAACTCCAGAAGATTCTTTCCGGTCCCCATCGTGAACGTATGCTCCAGGGCTATCAGGAGGTAAAACAGGCATTAGGCGATGAAAAAGCACCCGATAATGCGGCGCGGCTCATCGTGGATACGTTAAACATTAAACATTAAACATTATATATTTATGAAAAAGTTTTTTTCTATTGCGTTGCTGGCTGTAGCAGCTTTGAGCGCTAGTGCACAGAATGTGCAGTTGCATTATGATTTCGGTCGTAATTTCTATTCGGATGAGGAGTCGGGTCGTCAGAAGGTTACCTTAACCCTCGAGCAGTTCAAGGCCGACCAGTGGGGTTCTTGGTTCTACTTTGTGGATATCGACTTCAGTCGTAAGTTCACCGAGGGTGCTTATGGTGAGATCTCTCGTGAGTTTAATATTGGAAAGAAAGGTTTTGCTGCCCACGTAGAGTATGATGGTGGTCTGAACCGTTTCGGTTCGTTCCAGCAGGCCGCACTGGTTGGTGCTGCGTGGAATGGTCATAATGCCGACTTCTCTAAGACCTATTCAGTACAGTTGATGTACAAGCGCTATTTTAAGAGCTACGATAATACCAGTGCCTATAATTCGGTACAGCTTACTGGTGTATGGGGCCTGAACTTCGCTAACAAGAAGGGTACCTTCTCTGGTTTCATTGATTTCTGGCGTGGCGAAAAGGCCGATGGACACGGTCAGCTGGTTCTCCTTACCGAGCCTCAGTTGTGGTACAACGCCACCGAGCATTTCAGTGTAGGTACCGAGGTGGAAGTTAGCAACAACTTTATTTATAACACCTATAACGATAAGAAGTTCTTTATTAACCCAACTCTCGCAGTTAAGTGGAACTTCTAAAGTTATAAATAATCACTCGGGTAAATTGGCTTAATCACCCGGTTTAAGTTATCAATCCACTCGGCTCAATTCTTTCATTGAGCCGAGTGGATTTTTTTTTGTACCTATTTTACACTCAAAAAAATAAGGTAAAAAACTTGCATGTTTTCCATATATTTCTTATATTTGCAAATGAAAGTACTACTATTAACCTAAGACGAGTTTGCCTATGAAGAATTTATTGTATTTGATGAATGCCGTGATGGCTGGATTCTTTAGTTTGAGTATGGCCGCATGTAGTGTGGATTATGACGGTAACGACGATAGCAACGAAGATTTGATTGGAACGTGGGATGCCGTCTGTGAGCAGTATTATGTAGATAATGAAGGGTATAGTCAGCCTGGTCGCGTGGATGGTTTTTGGGTGGTAACGGCTCGTACTATTTCTGTGTACCAGCAAACTAATGCTACTACCTGTACTACGGCTGGTTATACGTTGGATGGAAGAAAACTTAATATCGAGGGGCGTGAAGCCTGCGAGGTGGTTGCGTTAACCCGCGAGCAGATGTTGCTGCGTAAGCAGGTGAAGCAAGGCCTTTTCCAAGAAGTAACTTTTAAACGGCGTTAGGTTGAATGTGCTGTTGCAAAAAATATAGGAGCTAATGGATGAACCGTTAGCTCCTACATTATATATAATATTATCTGACCTTATTAGATGGGCAGTGAGAACACGAAACGTGAACCACCACGGAAGTCGGTGTCGAGGCGAATGTCGCCGCCCAGACGGCGGGCGATGCTACGTGCTACGGTCAGACCGATACCGTTGCCTTCAAAGAAATCGTTGAGCTTAACGTATGGCTCGAAAATCTTCTCAGCATAGTCGGAAAGAACACCAGTGCCTGTATCTTCAACGCAGAACTCGAGGTTTGAACCTGCTATATTAATAAGTAGCAGAATCTCGCCCTGTGCGGTGAACTTCATGGCGTTGTCGAGCAGTGCTACCAATGCGCGCACGGCGTGCTTGCTGTTGGTGAATACCATAGTGGCCTGGGCTTCCTCAACCATCTGACACTTGAATTCGGCTTTCTGGAAGCTTTGGATGCCTGACTCCTGGATAGCCATAGCGGCGATATCCTGAGCCATCACGTTATCCTCGCACTGCAAAGGCTGCTCCATCTCGATGTCGATAACATTGAGAATCTGATTGGCTGTCAGAGCGATGTTGCCAGCATTGGGGTGGGTGTAGTCTAACTTCTGCTTGATGGCCTCGGCGTATTTCTCGATCATGTTCTTCTTTTTGAGCATGGTCTCCTCGAGCTTCTGCTTAGCAGCCATAACTTTGTTAGACTGCTTTTCGATGGCATCTTTAACCTTCAGCACTTTCTGCTTCTCCTCTTCCATCTTGTCGAAAGCCATCAGGGCCTCTTCGTAACCCTGTCCAACGTTGTCGAAGTTCTGCTCGAGCGAACGGTAGTCCTTGAGCAGTTTCTCCATCTCGTTGACACGCTTCTGATAGTCCTCGAGCAATTGCTTGCCCTCGGCCTCCTGCTCACGACTGTGCTTAATCTTCATCTGCAGTACAATGCAGACGATGAGGAGTATAATAACAAGTGAGACAACCAACCAGATCATATGCTATGCTTTTTTCTGTTCTACCTTCATGAATTTGGTGAATCCGGTCATAGCCAGAATCTTGTAAATTTCGGGCGACACGTTGGTGATTTTGAACTGACCCTTGAGCTGAGTAACGGTGCGCATAGTCTTCTGGATAATACGCAGACCCGAACTGGCCATGTAGGTGAGTTCTGTGCAGTCCATTTCGAGGTCAACACCTCCCTCCTTAAGGGCGGGCTGGATGTCCTGCTCGAACTGGTTGGCGTTCATAGTGTCGATTCGTGAACCGGTCTTAATAATGGTTTTTCCACCTTCTTTGATAATCTGTGTCATAATTATGTGTTATCTAATTGTTTTGTAATTAATCCTCTAAATCCTTTTTCATGGTGAGCAGGTTCTTGCCCTCCAGGCGCTGATAGGTAACCTCGTTCATGATGTTCTTAACAATGTAGATGCCAAGACCACCCAGTTCGCGATCAGCTGGATCGGTAGCAGTGTCGATGTCCTCCTTCATGGTAGGATCAAACTCGCGGCCCTTGTCGCTAAGCACAAATGTGAGCGTGTGGCCAGTGCACTCGGCTGTCAATTCGATGTCGGCAGTTTTTCCTTCGGGATAAGCGTAGAAGATAACGTTAGAAACCATCTCTTCCATTACCAGGTTCAGGTTCATCAGCAGCTCCATGTCAAGCTGAAGTTCCTCTCCAATCTCCTCGATGAAGGCGTTTACTTTCTCTAACTCGCCGACCTGATTCTTAATCTTAATTTCTTTCTTCATATAAAAATGCTAAAATTGGATGTTATAATTCGAATTATTGCTGCAAAAGTAAGTAAAAAATCTGAATCGAACAAACTTTTAAGAAAAATTTATTTAATAATAAGGTATTTTTTCTTGAAACACTTATAATGAGAGTCCGTTGTCGATAACGATTCGTCGCATATTTTTGAGCAGATCGCTGGCGAAGATAAAGTCGGTTAATCGGGGATTGTCGGCACCCATAACCTGACTGCTTACACCTTGCCACTCCTTGTTGCCCTCGTAAATAAAAATGATGTTTTCGCCGATGCCCATAACCGAGTTCATGTCGTGGGTGTTGATGATGGTGGTCATGTTATACTCCTGAGTGATGGAGTGTAACAGTTCATCGATAACAAGCGATGTCTTGGGGTCGAGGCCTGAGTTGGGCTCGTCGCAAAACAGATATTTGGGATTGAGGGCGATGGCACGGGCGATGGCTACACGTTTTTGCATACCTCCGGATATCTCGCCAGGGAATTTCTCGTCGGCACCCGTCAGGTTTACGCGATCCAAGCAGTCCTGTGCACGGCGGATACGTTCGCGTAAAGTCATCGATGAGAACATGTCGAGTGGAAACATCACGTTCTCGAGTACCGTCATTGAGTCGAAGAGAGCTGCACTTTGGAAGATCATGCCCATCTCGCGGCGCATCATTACTTTTTCGTGCTTGCTCATGCTCACAAAGTTACGACCGTCGTACAGAATCTCACCACGGGTTGGCTCAAATAGACCGACAAGATTTTTCATAAGAACCGTCTTGCCCGATCCGCTTTGGCCGATAATGAGGTTGGTCTTGCCGTCTTCGAATACGGTATTGATATCTTTTAGGACTTCTCTGTCCTCAAAACTCTTGTATAAATGCTTAACTTCGATCATGACAGTAACTGGGTTAAGAAAACATCGGAAAACAGAATGAGCACACTCGAGGTGACAACGGCATCGGTTGATGCCTTACCTACGTTTACGCTACCACCCTCGACCGTGTAGCCGCAGAAGGCTGGCACACTGGAGATGATGAATGCGAAAAACTGACTTTTGATGATACTCATCCATACGAACCAAGGGATAAATGCATGTTGCAGTCCAGCCGTCAGGTCGTCGGGGGCGATGATATGCCCTAAATAGGCCGTGCCGTATGCACCAATGATGCCCGTGGCCGATGAGAAGATGACCAGGAATGGCATGATGGTGAGTAGGCCGATAATTTTGGGCAGGATGAGGTAACACGCAGAGTTGATACCCATAATCTCGAGTGCGTCGATCTGCTGGGTAACACGCATGGTGCCTAACTCAGAGGCGATGTTGGATCCTACTTTTCCTGCCAGGATTAAGCACATGATAGAACTTGAGAACTCTAGTAGCAGAATCTCGCGGGTGGTATAGCCGGCAACCCAGCGTGGCATCCAAGGGCTCTGAATATTCAATTTCATCTGAATACAGATAACAGCTCCGATGAAAAATGAGATGATGAGTACGATGCCGATGGAATTGATGCCCAACTGGGTCATCTCGGTAATGTACTGTTTCAGGAACATTCTCATGCGCTCGGGGCGTGAGAAAACACGGCCCATCAGCATCAAATATCGACCAAAGGTGGTCAGCCATTTATGTAATAACATTGCAAACAAACTAATTTATTCGGGTGCAAAGGTACGAAAAATAAGACACGAATTACGCGAATTAACACGAATTATTTCTATTTGAGATTATTTTTCGCGAAATTCGTGTAATTCGTGCCAAAAAATAACTAACTTTGCAGCCGATTATGGAAGAAGAGCGTATAGTACTACGAACAGAAGGCCTCGTGAAACGCTACGGTAAGCGCACGGTGGTTAACGATGTGAGCTTCGATGTGAAGCAGGGTGAGATTGTGGGACTACTGGGACCTAACGGTGCTGGTAAGACAACCTCGTTCTATATGACTACTGGACTGATTGTGCCCAATGGAGGTCATATCTATCTGGGTGAGGAGGATGTTACCAAATTCCCTGTTTACAAGCGTGCCCGTGCCGGTATCGGCTATCTGGCTCAGGAGGCCAGCGTGTTCCGTAAGATGACTGTAGAGGATAATATCCTCTCGGTGCTGGAAATGACTGGCAAGCCTCGCGACTATCAGCTGAATAAACTGGAGGAGCTGATTAGGGAGTTCCGACTGGAAAAGGTGCGCAAGAACTTAGGCGACCGACTGTCGGGAGGTGAGCGCCGACGTACAGAGATTGCCCGTTGCTTGGCTATCGAACCAAAGTTTATCATGCTCGACGAGCCTTTTGCCGGTGTTGACCCTATCGCTGTAGAGGATATCCAGCAGATTGTATATAAACTGAAATATCTGAACATCGGTATTCTGATTACCGACCATAATGTGGATGAGACACTAGCTATCACCGATCGTGCTTATCTATTGTTTGAGGGTAGAATATTGTTCCAAGGAACGCCAGAAGAACTGGCGGCCAACCAGATTGTGCGAGAAAAATATCTGACTGAATCGTTCGAGTTGAGAAAGAAGAACTTCCAGCAGATAGAGATGGAACGCACTGCCAAGGAGCAAGCAGAGAAAAGTTAAAAATTGAAAAATCGGCGTTGGTTACGCCGTTTTTTTGTACTTTTGCACCCCAATATTTGAATATATATTATAAATAAGTACATAAGAAGATGAAAATTTCGTTTGAGTGCGCCGACAAGATCAATGGTCTGTTGACTATGACCGTTGAGAAGGCAGATTATCAGGATGCAGTAGAGAAGCAGCTGAAGAATTATCGTAAGAAGGCACAGGTTCCTGGATTCCGTCCAGGTATGGTTCCCATGGGAATGATTAAGAAGCAGTATGGTACAGCAGTAAAGGTTGACGAGGTTAACAAGCTGCTGGGCGAGAAGCTGTATGAGTACGTTCGTGAGAACAAGATTCAGATGCTGGGTGAGCCCCTTCCAAATCAGGAGAAGCAGGTTCCTCAGGACTTTGAGAACGCTGATGATCTGACATTCGTGTTCGACATTGCTGTAGCTCCCGAGTTCAAGGCTGAGCTGACTGGCAGAGATAAGATTGACTATTACACCATCAAGGTTGATGATAAGATGCTTGACGATCAGGTACAGATGTATGCATCTCAGGCTGGTGAGTTTGTTAAGGCTGAGGTTTTCAGCGGTAACGATACACTGACTGGTGACATGCGTGAGCTTGACGAGAATGGTAACACCAAGGAAGGTGGTATCACTACCGAGGCTGCTATGGTTATGCCTGCTTACATCAAGGACGAGGATCAGAAGAAGCTCTTCGACGGTGCTAAGGCTGGCGATATCATCACCTTCAACCCCAAGAAGGCTTACCCAGAGAACGATGCTGAGGTTGCTGCCCTGCTGAAGGTTAAGAAGGAAGAGGTGAAGGACCTGAATGCTGACTTCAGCTTCCAGATTACTGAGATTCGTCACTTCCAGCCTGCTGAGGTTGACCAGAAGCTCTTCGACCGCGTATTCGGCGAGGGTGAGGTTAAGGACGAGAAGGCCTTCCGTGCAAAGATTGCTGAGAACATCGCTCCACAGCTGCAGCAGAACAGCGACTACAAGTTCATGCTCGATGTTCGCAAGCACATGGAGAAGAAGGTTGGTAAGCTGGAGTTCCCTGAGGCTCTGCTGAAGCGTGTAATGCTGCAGAACAACCAGGATAAGGGTGCCGACTTCGTAGAGAAGAACTTCGAGGGAAGCATTAAGGAGCTGGCTTGGCACCTGATTAAGGAGCAGTTGGTTGCCGCTCAGAATATCAAGGTTGAGGAGGCTGATATCAAGAACGTAGCCAAGGAGGTTATGCGTGCTCAGTTTGCTCAGTACGGTATGAGCAATGTGCCCGATGATGTTCTGGAGAACTATGCCAACGAGCAGCTCAAGAAGCGCGAGAATATCGACAACTTCGTTGATCGTGCTGTTGACGTTAAGCTTACTGAAGCCCTCAAAAATGTGGTTAAGCTGAATGCAAAAGAGGTCACATTTGAGGAGTTTAATAAGCTTATGGCAGAAAAATAAGCTTTTTTAGGAAAAAATAACCCCTAAAATACGAGGGTTATCGACTTTTTGTATTATCTTTGTGTCCCAAACGCAAGATGAGGAAGGTCGATAACCTTTTCTCTATATTTAAAAGAAAGGAATTGATTGTATGAATAATGATTTCAGAAAGTATGCTGTACAGCATTTAGGAATGAACGGTCTGGTGGTCGATGATGTAGTCAAGGCCCAGAACCAGTACTTGAATCCCTATATCCTTGAGGAGCGTCAGTTGAACGTAACTCAGATGGACGTGTTCTCACGTCTGATGATGGACCGTATCATTTTTCTTGGTACACAGATAGATGATTACACAGCCAACACCCTGCAGGCGCAGCTGCTGTTCCTGGATTCAACCGACCCTGGTAAGGATATCTCTATTTATATCAACTCGCCTGGCGGTAGTGTAACTGCTGGTTTGGGTATCTATGATACCATGCAGTTTATCACCAGCGATGTGGCTACCATTTGTACGGGTATGGCTGCCTCGATGGGCGCTGTACTGCTTGTGGCTGGTGCCGAGGGTAAGCGTTCGGCTCTGCCCCATAGTCGTGTGATGATTCACCAGCCTCTGGGTGGTGTACAGGGTCAGGCTTCGGATATTGAAATTGAGGCCAAGGAGATTTTGAAGTTCAAGAAAGAGTTATACACTATTATCTCGGAACATTCACATACACCATATGATAAGGTTTATGCCGACTCTGACCGTAACTACTGGATGACGGCCGAGGAAGCTAAGGCTTACGGAATGATTGACGAGGTGCTGACACGGAAGAAATAATGCCGATGAAGAGAGTATGTAGTTTCTGTGGAAGAGATGAAAGCGAGGTAAAGCTGTTGATTTCTGGACTTAACGGTCAGATTTGCGAGAGTTGTGTGGAGCAGGCCTATCAGATTGTAAATGATAACCTGCGTGAGGCGCCTGCTGCCAAGAAGAAGGGTAAGGCTGCCGATAAACCAGCTGCCCTGAAGGTGCCCAAGCCCAAGGAAATTAAGGAATATCTTGATCAGTATGTGATTGGTCAGGACGATGCCAAGCGTTATCTGGCTGTAGCTGTTTACAACCACTACAAGCGTCTGCAGCAGCCCGTGGATGATGATGGTGTAGAGATTGAGAAGAGTAATATTATTATGGTAGGTAGTACGGGTACGGGTAAAACCCTGCTTGCACGTACTATTGCCAAACTGCTTGATGTGCCCTTTACCATTGTAGATGCAACGGTGTTTACCGAGGCTGGTTACGTGGGAGAGGACGTTGAAAGCATATTGTCACGTTTGCTGCAGGTGGCCGACTACAATGTTGAGGCTGCTCAGCGCGGTATCGTGTTTATCGACGAGATCGATAAGATTGCTCGTAAGAGCGATAATCCTTCTATCACCCGCGATGTTAGTGGCGAGGGTGTGCAGCAGGGATTGTTGAAATTATTAGAGGGAACCATGGTGAATGTGCCACCTAAGGGCGGACGTAAGCATCCCGACCAGGATTACATACACGTGGATACCCGAAATATCCTGTTTATATGCGGTGGTGCTTTCGATGGCATTGAGCGTAAGATTGCCCAGCGTATGAATACCCATGTGGTAGGTTATAACTCGGTAACAAATGTCAGAAAGATCGATAAGAACGATTTGATGAAATATATCGTGCCTCAGGATTTGAAGTCGTTCGGATTAATTCCTGAGATTATCGGTCGTCTGCCAGTACTCACACACCTGAATCCTTTGGATCGTAAGGCATTGGAGAGAATCCTGACTGAGCCCAAGAACTCTATCATCCGTCAGTATAAGAAACTGTTTGAGATGGATGGCGTGGCGCTGACCTTTGATCAGGAGGCGCTTGATACGCTGGTTGACAAGGCTGTAGAGTATAAACTTGGTGCCCGCGGATTGCGCTCGATTGTTGAGAGTGTGATGATGGACGCCATGTACGACCTGCCCTCAAAGAAAACTAAGAAATTCAATGTCACAGCAGATTACGTAAGTAAGCAGCTTGACAAATCATACCTTCAGAAGTTGGAAGCCTAACTAACTATAATATGAGCGAAAAGATGAATCTCACAGCAGCCCTGAAGAAGTACTTTGGATTTGATACATTCAAAGGCGATCAGGAACGTATCATCCAGAACCTGATGGATGGTAACGATACTTTCGTGCTGATGCCAACAGGCGGTGGAAAATCATTGTGCTACCAGCTGCCCTCGCTACTGATGGAGGGTACTGCCATTGTAATTTCGCCGCTGATTGCGCTGATGAAGAATCAGGTGGACGTGATTACCAATTTGAGCGAAACCGAGGGTACTGCCCATTACCTGAACTCGTCGCTGAACAAAGCAGCGATCGACCAGGTGAAGTCGGACGTACTGGCTGGTAGAACCAAACTTCTATATGTAGCCCCAGAGTCGTTGACAAAGGAGGAAAACGTAGAGTTCCTGCGTTCGGTAAAGATATCTTTCTATGCCATCGACGAGGCTCACTGTATTTCAGAATGGGGTCACGATTTCCGTCCTGAGTATCGTAAAATCCGTCCTATCGTAAACGAGATAGGTAATGCACCTATCATTGCACTCACGGCTACTGCTACCGATAAAGTTCGTACTGATATCAAGAAGAACCTTGGAATTGTGGATGCTGCTGAGTTCAAGAGCTCGTTTAACCGTCCGAACCTGTATTACGAGGTACGTCCGAAGACAGCCAATGTTGATAAGGATATCATCAAGTTCATTAAACAGCACCCAGGAAAGAGTGGTATCATCTACTGCCTGTCGAGAAAGAAGGTTGAGGAGTTGGCCGAAATCCTGCGTGTAAATGGCATTAAGGCAGCAGCCTATCATGCAGGACTTGACTCGAACACCCGTTCGAATACCCAGGACGAGTTCCTGATGGAGAATATCGACGTTATTGTGGCTACCATTGCCTTTGGTATGGGTATTGATAAGCCCGATGTGCGCTTTGTGATTCATTATGATATACCAAAGTCGTTGGAAGGCTACTATCAGGAAACTGGTCGTGCCGGTCGTGACGGTGGCGAGGGTATATGTCTGGCATTCTACTCATATAAAGACCTGCAGAAACTGGATAAGTTTATGGAGGGCAAGCCTGTGGCCGAGCAGGATATCGGTCGCCAGTTGTTAGTTGAAACCGCTGCCTATGCCGAAACGTCGGTTTGTCGCCGCAAGATGTTGTTGCACTACTTTGGCGAGACCTACGAGAAGGATAACTGTGGCAACTGTGACAACTGTCTGCACCCCAAGACCAAGATTGAGGCTCAGGACCAGTTGGTTACTGTGCTGAAGACTATCCAGGTTATTAAAGAGAACTTCCGCTCTGATTATGTGATTGACTTTATTATCGGCAAACCTACTGAAGAGATCTTAGCTCATCACCATGAGGAGCAGGAACTGTTTGGAGCAGGAGCCGATGACGATGAGAAGATTTGGAATCCAGTAATCCGTCAGGCGCTGATAGCTGGCTACCTGCGTAAAGAGGTAGAGAATTACGGATTGCTGAAACTGACTGCCGCTGGTAAGAAGTTTATGAAGGCGCCCAAATCGTTTATGATTGTGAAGGATGCTGAGTTTAACGACGATTATGAGTCGGGCGATCAGGAGGGTGGCGTAAGTGCTCTCGATCCCGTGCTGACTGCCATGCTGCACGACCTGCGTAAGAAGGTTTCGAAGCAGTTAGGTCGTCCGCCTTATGTGATTTTCCAGGATGTGTCGATCGACCAGATGGCAACCGATTATCCTATCACTCTGGAGGAACTGAAGTGTATTCAGGGTGTGGGAGAAGGTAAGGTAAAGCAGCCTTATGCTCAGCAGTTTGTAGACCTTATTAAGGCCTACTGCGAGGAGAATGAGATAGAACGACAGGTTGACATGCGCGTGCGTACCGTTGCTAAAAAGTCAATGCTGAAAGTTAAAATTATCCAGAGTATCGACCGTCAGATAGCACTCGACGATATCGCTGAAGCACAGGGTATCGAGTTTGAGGAATTGCTCGACGAGGTTGAGGCTATCGTTTATAGCGGTACCAAACTGGATATCGATTACTTCCTTGAGGAGGTAATGGATGAAGATCACGTAGATGATATCTACGACTACTTTGCCGAGAGCGAAACCGATAAGCTGAGTGTGGCTGAGGAAGAGCTTGGCGAAGACTACTCGGAAGATGAAATCCGACTGGTACGCATTAAGTTCATTTCGGAGATGGCGAACTAAGAATTGAAGATTTGAAGATTTAAAAAGAGATAAAGATTATGGCATCATTTATTGAAGACAAGATTGTGATGGACGGTCTGACATTCGACGACGTCCTGTTGATTCCCGCTTATTCGGAGGTGCTACCTAAAACGGTGGAGCTGAAAACCCGTTTCTCGAAGCACATTGAGCTGAACGTTCCTTTTGTTACGGCAGCTATGGATACGGTAACCGAAAGCCAGATGGCTATTGCCATCGCCCGTGAGGGAGGTATCGGAGTGATTCACAAGAACATGTCGATAGACAACCAGGCACGCGAGGTAGCGATTGTAAAGCGTGCCGAGAATGGTATGATCTACGACCCCATCACTATTCCCCTGGGAAGCACAGTGGCTCAGGCCCTCGAAATCATGTCGGAGTATCATATCGGTGGTATTCCCGTGGTTGACGACGACCGCCACTTAGTGGGTATTGTAACCAACCGCGACCTGCGCTTTGAGCGTCGCCTGGACCGTCCCGTTGAGGAAATCATGTCGAAAGAGAACCTGGTAACCACACATCAGCAGACCGACCTGATTGCTGCTGCACAGATTCTGCAGGAGAACAAGATTGAGAAGCTGCCTGTTGTGGATAAGGACAATCGTCTGATTGGTTTGATTACCTATAAGGATATCACCAAGGCAAAGGATAAGCCAATGGCTTGCAAGGATGATAAGGGCCGTTTGCGTGTTGCAGCCGGTGTTGGTGTAACTGTTGATACCCTGGATCGTATGCAGGCTTTGGTTAATGCAGGTGTTGATGCCATTGTAATTGATACAGCTCACGGACACTCAAAGAGTGTTATCGAGAAGTTGCGCGAGGCTAAGGCTTCGTTCCCCAATATCGATATCGTGGTAGGAAATATTGCTACTGGTGCAGCCGCTAAGATGCTGGTTGATAACGGTGCCGACGCAGTTAAGGTTGGTATTGGTCCTGGTTCTATCTGTACCACGCGTGTGGTTGCTGGTGTTGGTGTGCCCCAGTTGAGTGCTGTGTACGATGTGTACAGCGCCTTGAAGGGAACTAACGTTCCTCTGATTGCCGATGGCGGATTACGCTATTCCGGCGATATTGTGAAGGCATTGGCTGCTGGTGGTAGCTGTGTAATGATTGGTTCGCTTGTGGCAGGTACCGAGGAGAGCCCTGGCGATACCATTATCTATAACGGACGTAAGTTCAAGAGCTACCGCGGTATGGGTTCGCTCGAGGCAATGGAGCATGGTTCGAAGGACCGCTACTTCCAGGCCGATACCAAGGATGTGAAGAAACTGGTACCAGAGGGTATCGCTGGTCGTGTACCTTACAAGGGAACCGTGCAGGAGGTGATTTATCAGATGGTTGGTGGCTTGCGCTCAGGTATGGGTTACTGCGGTGCCCAGACTATCGAGAAGTTGCACGATGCTAAGTTTACCCGCATTACCAATGCCGGTGTAAATGAGTCGCATCCACACGATATCACTATCACCAGTGAGGCTCCTAACTACAGCCGTCCAAACGATTAATGATGAGACAACTCACCATAGCCCTTTCATTGTTTGCTGCGATAACCTCGCAGCAAACATTGGCACAGACTACCGACCCGGTTGTAATGACCGTGGCCGGTGTTCCTGTTTCTCGTTCGGAGTTCGAGTATTCATACAATAAGAACAACGGTGAGGGGGTGGTCGACAAGTTGTCGGTGGATGAGTACGTCACCTTATTTATAAATTATAAGCTGAAGGTAGCTGCAGCCCTCGATGCTAAGCTCGATACACTGTCGTCGTTCCGTCAGGAGTACCAGATGTATCGCGACCAGCAGGTACGCCCAACTATGGTGACTGATGCAGAGGTGCTTGCTCAGGCCCGACAGATGTATGATCGTACACAGGCGATGATAGGTTCGAAAGGACTGGTACGTCCTGCGCATATTCTACTCAAGTTGTCCACTAAGGCTACCGTTCAGCAACAGGAAAAGATACATCAGCGTATCGATTCTGTTTACCGTGCCCTAAAGGCAGGTGCCGACTTTGCCGAGTTGGCTAAAAAGGTATCCGAAGATACCGGTTCGGCAGCCCGTGGTGGCGAACTGCCTTGGATTGCGCCCTCACAAACGCTGAAGGAGTTCGAGGATGTGGCTTACGCCTTGGCGCCCGGTCAACTGAGTGAGCCGTTCCTCAGTCCTGTTGGCTATCACATCATTCTGATGAAGGAGCGCAAACAACTTGAACCCTTTGACTCGTTGAAGCAGGGCATTGTGGCATCGCTTGAGCGTCATGGTATCCGTAACGAGATTGCCGACATGAAACTGCGTAACACTGTGGCTGCGTCGGCAGGTAAACTAAATACCAGCGATGTGATGCAACAAAAGGCTGATTCGGTAGCTGCTGCCAACAGCGAGCTGAAATATCTGTTTAAAGAGTATCACGACGGATTACTGCTTTATGAAATCAGTAACCGTGAGGTGTGGAACAAAGCCCAAAACGACGAGATTGCGCTTCAGGCTTGGTTCGACACCCATAAAAAGAAATACACTTGGAAGCAACCCCGTTACCGCGGTATTGCTTACCATGTGAAAAACAAACAGGATGTAAAGGCTGTAAAGCAGTGCGTAAAAAAACTGCCCTTTGATCAGTGGACAGAGGCATTGCGCACCACCTTTAACCCCGATTCTGTGATCCGAATCCGCGTGGAGAAAGGTTTGTTTAAACTGGGTGATAACGCAACAATCGACCGACTTGTTTTTAAGCAGAAGGTTGCTGTCACGCCCGATGCAAACTATTCCATCGATGCCGTGTATGGCAAGAAGCTGAAGCGCCCCGATAATTATCAGGACGTGCGCCAGCAGGTGGTTGAAGATCTGCAGAACTATCTGGAACAGGAATGGGTTGATGCCTTGCGCCAACGTTATCAGGTAGAAGTGAATCAAGAAGTATTGAAAACTGTAAATAAACATCTATGAGTATTATAAAGAAAGTAATGACACTGGCGCTTCTGGCCTTGCCCTTCGTGGCTACAGCCCAGAAGAAGGATTCTATTGGCTCCGTCATCGACGAAGTGGTATGGGTAGTTGGCGATGAAGCCATTCTCCGTTCGGATGTTGAAGCCCTGCGCATGCAGTCGGCTATGGAAGGTGTGAAATGGAGCGGTGATCCCGATTGTACTATCCCCGAGCAGATTGCTGTGCAGAAGTTGTTCAAACACCAGGCACAGATTGATAGTATCGAGGTTACCGATGCAGATGTGGCTCAGGAGGTAGAGCAGCAGATTAGCTACTGGCTCGAGATGGTAGATGGTTCGCGCGAGCGCCTTGAGGAGTACAAGCATCAGAACCTGACTCAGATTCGTGCCGATCTGCGCGAGGAAATGAAAGATCGTCAGATGGTACAGAGAATGAAGCAGAAGCTTGTTGAGGATATCGCTGTTACACCTGCCGAAGTACGTCGTTATTTCAGTGCCCTGCCACAGGATAGTCTGCCATTCGTACCTACTGAGGTTGAGGTGCAGATTGTGCAGATTACTCCAAAAATTGAGCAAGAGGAGCTGAACCGTGTAAAAGATGAGTTGCGTAACTATACCGAGCGAGTAAACAAGGGCGAAACCCGTTTCCAGACTTTGGCTCAGTTATATTCTGAAGATCCTGGTTCTGCCCGTCGTGGTGGTGAGCTTGGCTTGATGGGACGTGGAACCCTTGATCCTGCCTTTGCAGCAGTGGCTTTTAACCTGACAGATCCTAAGAAGGTGTCGAAGATTGTTGAGTCGGAGTTCGGTTTCCATATCATCCAGCTTATTGAGAAGCGTGGTGATAAGGTAAACGTACGTCATATTTTGCGTAAGCCTGTGGTATCGCAGGAAGCTGTAGATCGTGCTTTGGGACGTTTGGATTCTATCGCTACTGACTTGCGTGCTGAGAAGTTTAGCTTTGAGGATGCTGCTTCGATGCTTTCTGACGATAAGGATACCCGTAATGCAAAGGGACTGCTGAGTACCGACCAGATGCGCACAGGTAAGACCTCGTCGAAGTTCCGCATGCAGGACCTTCCTGCTGAGATTGCCAAGGCTGTTGACACCTTGAAGGTGGGCGAGATTTCGAATGCTTTCCAAATGATTAACCAGCGTGGTAAGACAGTTTGTGTGATTGCTAAACTGAAGAGTCGCACCGAAGGTCATAAGGCTACAGTAACCGAGGACTTCCAGATTATGAAGGATGTGGTTCTGAACAAGCGTCGTGAGGATCGTATTCATCAGTGGGTAGTTGATAAGATTAAGAGCACCTATACCCGTTTGAATGACGATTATAAGGATTGCAAATTCGAATATGAAGGTTGGATTAAATAGATTTCTTCTTTTCCTGTCCATCGTCCTGATGGTCGGCTTTGTGTCTGCTTTTGCTCAGAAAAAGCAGCAGCGTCGTCGTCCGGCAGCTCGTAAAACGGCTAAGGTCAAGGATACGCGTGTGTATCTGGTACATGCCGATGTGCTGCATTACGACCAGCTGAAGAATCCCGATGCCACCATCCTGAACGGTCAGGTACATTTTACCCATCAGGGTGCCCGTTTGTATTGCGATAGTGCCTATTTTTACGAGGCTAGCAATTCGTTCGAGGCATTCGGACATGTAAGGATGTACCAGGGTGATACCCTCTCGCTACTGAGCGATTATGCCTATTATGACGGTAACGAGCAGATGGCCCGTGCCCGATATAATGTGGTGCTGAAGCATAAAAAAACCACTCTTTATACTGATAGTCTTGATTTTGACCGTCTGTACGATAACGCCTACTTTTTTGAGGGCGGAAAGATGATTGATGGTAAGACTACGCTGACATCCGACTGGGGTGAGTATAACACCAAGAGTAAAATGTCGGTATTCAACTACGATGTAAAGATGAAGAGCCCTAAGTTCTTCCTCACTACCGATACACTTTATTACGACACCCGCTTATCTATGGCCCATATCGTTGGCCCGTCTAATATTACCTCGGGTGATAGTCATATCTACTCCGAGCAGGGATATTACGATACCAAGCACGATCGTGCCCGTTTGATGAACCGATCGGTGTTGTCGAATCAAGGTAAGATGATGGTGGGCGACAGCGTGTATTACGATAGTAAGCAAGGGTTTAGTCAAGCTTTCCGCAATGTGGTTTATGTCGACTCTGTAAACAAGAACAAACTTACCGGTAACTACGGTGAGTATTACGAGAACACCGGCTTTGCTCTGTGTACCGATAGTGCCGTAGCCATTGATTACTCACAGGGCGACTCGCTGTTTATGCATGCCGATACGTTTAAGGTGGTAACCTATAATATCGAGACCGACTCGGTGTATCGCAAAATATTTGCCTTTCACCATGTACGCGCTTTCCGTCGTGACGTGCAGGCTGTTTGCGACTCACTTATCTATAACTCACTCGACTCGTGTATGACGCTCTATCACGACCCAATCGTGTGGAACAACAACCAGCAGTTGCTGGGCGACCGTATCGAGGTGTTCATGAAAGATTCGGTCATCGATCATGCCCATGTTATCGATAATTGCTTCTCGATACAACAGCTGCGTAGCGACACTACGCTTTTTAATCAGGTGTCGTCGAAGGAGATGTTTGCCTACTTTATTGATGGAGCCATACACGAAGCTCAGGCTAAGGGTAACGTGCTGATAGGCTATTATTTTGAGGAGGGCGACAGCGTGGCTATTATCTATAATTACCAGGAAACATCCGAACTGCGCATGTTCCTAAAGGACCGCAAACTGCAAAAGGTGTGGACCCCCAAGAGCAGTGGTACGATGTATCCGTTGAACCAAATACCTATTGATCGTAAGCATCTGCCAGGTTTTGCATGGTATAACTATGTGCGCCCAACGGACCGTTACGACATTTTCAATTGGCGCGAAAAGAAAAGCGCAGAAACTGGAAACTAAGAAATGGATTTAATACATCTACTTCCCGATAGTGTTGCTAACCAGATTGCTGCTGGTGAGGTAATACAGCGTCCGGCTTCGGTTATTAAGGAGCTAGTGGAGAATTCCGTTGATGCTGGTGCAAAAACCATCCATGTGATCGTGGTGGATGCTGGTCGTACCTCAATTCAGGTTATCGACGATGGAAAGGGCATGAGCGAGACTGATGCCCGTCTGTCGTTCGAACGCCATGCCACTTCGAAGATTTCGCAGGCTGGCGATTTGTTTGCCCTGCGTACCATGGGATTCCGTGGCGAGGCATTAGCCTCGATAGCAGCTGTGGCACAGGTTGAGCTGCAAACACGTCGGCAGGAAGATGAGGTAGGCACCAAGGTGTCGATAGCAGGTTCAAAGGTTACTCGTCAGGAGCCGGTATCCTGTCCGGTGGGCTGTAATTTCAAGGTAGATAACCTGTTCTTTAACGTACCTGCCCGTCGCAAGTTCTTGAAGACGAATGCTACCGAACTGAATAATATCCTGACGGCTTTCGAGCGTATCGTGCTCGTTTATCCAGACATCCATTTTACTTTGCATCATAATGGGGTAGAGATGCTGAATCTGCGTGCTGGCTCGGTACGACAGCGCATTGCCGATGTGTTTGGCAAACAGTATAACCAGGACTTGGTGCCTGTTGAGGTGCATACCGCCATGTGTACGGTTTCTGGTTTTGTGGGTAAGCCTGAGGCTGCTCGCAAAAAAACGGGATGCGACTATTTCTTTGTGAATGGCCGATTCATGAAACACCCTTACTTTCATAAGGCTGTAATGAAAGCTTACGACCGATTGGTGCCTGAGGGTATGGCTGTACCTTACTTTTTATATATAGAGGTAGAGCCCGGCGAGATAGATGTGAATATCCATCCCACCAAAACCGAGATAAAGTTCGAGAACGAGCAGGCTATCTGGCAGATTCTGTCGGCAGCTGTTCGCGATGGCATCGGCAAATACTGCGAGGTGCCCTCGATTGATTTCGATACGCAGGGCCAGCCCGAAATCCCCTTGTTCGATGATAGTAACAATGGTTTTCAGGATAGCTTTGCGGCTCCCAAGGTAAACTACAATCCCGATTATAACCCATTTAAGCAGAGCAGTGGTGGCGGTAGTACCAGCAGTGCACCCAACCAGTGGGAGAGTCTGTATCAAGGTTTAGAGCAGGGCTCTTTCCGTGAGGAGCCTGTGCAGCAACCCATGTTATTTGATGATGATAACGTGGTGGCACCACAGTCGGCTACCGAAATTCTCTCTGAGAAGTCGCCTGCCCACTACCAATATAAAGGAAAATACCTGATGACGGCCGTCAAATCGGGCTTGATGATTATCGACCAGCATCGTGCCAGCATCCGTGTGATGTACGAGCGCTATTTGAGTCAGCACGATGGACATGTTATCAGCACCCAGAAAATGCTGTTCCCCGAAACGGTAACGTTCTCACCCTCTGAGGCGGTTACCATGCAGCAACTATTACCCGAACTTACAGCTTATGGTTTCGATCTGAGTGATCTGGGTGGCAATACCTATGCTGTGAATGGTATTCCTGCGGGGTTAGAAGGTGTTAACCCTCAGAACCTTTTGCACGATATGTTGTCGTCTACCAGTGCGGCCGATTCGATGGAGGCTATTCATGCCGCATTGGCATTGCGCTTGGCTCAGAGTGCGGCCATTCCTTACGGACAGATACTGAGTAACGACGAAATTGAGAGTATGATTAACGATCTTTTCTCGTGTTCAAACGTTAACTACACACCCGACGGAAAAGCCATACTTTGTATACTTCCACAGGGTGATATCGAGCATTTATTGGGCTAAAATGTAAACGAAGGTTAAATTTTGAAAGTTTTTTGGCAAAACATGCGGTAGTTTTGCACCCGCTTACAAGAAATGAGGGCGTTTAGCTCAGCTGGTTTAGAGCATCTGCCTTACAAGCAGAGGGTCGGCGGTTCGAATCCGTCAACGCCCACAACAACAAGTTAGGATGTGATTTCGGTCACATCCTTTTTTCATTTAACAACATACATTACTGTCGCATGAAGAAGGTTAAAAACAGCGAACTACTCCTTTCTTACATCCGCGAAGGACGTGAGATGACCCAAAGAGAAAAACTTTGGTTGATTATTAGTTTGAGTATTCCTTCTATCCTGGCGCAGATATCAGCAACCGTTATGTTTTTTATTGATGCCTCGATGGTGGGCCATCTGGGCGCCAAGGCATCGGCCTCTATCGGACTGGTAGAAACTACCGGTTGGTTGTTGGGCGGACTGGCTTCGGCAGCTAACATGGGATTCTCGGTACAGGTAGCGCATTTTATTGGTGCCAACGATTTTGAGGCAGCACGTCGTGTTTTACGACAGGCTTTGGTATGTTGTGTGGTTTGGGCGTTGTTCGTATCGCTCATATCGGTGGCTATTAGCCCGTTCCTGCCTTACTGGATGGGTGGATCGGCCGAGATTGCGCGCGATGCCTCATTGTACTTTGGTATTTTTGGTGCCTGTGGCATTTTTTTTCAGATGGAGGGCTTGGCAGGTTCTATGCTCAAGTGTTCGGGTAACATGAAGATTCCATCGATGCTAAATATTGGCATGTGTGTGATGGATGTAGCGTTTAACTACCTATTTATATATATACTTGGTTTGGGTGTGATGGGTGCTGCCATTGGTACGGGTATGGCTATGCTGGTAACGGCCAGTTTGATGCTGTATTTCCTTTTGGTGCGTTCAAAAATGCTTTCGTTGGTAGGTCATCCAGGTTCGTTCAAACCAAAAGCCGATACAATTAGTAATGCTTTCAGAATAGGTGCGCCCATGGGTTTGCAACATTTATTGATGGGATCGGCTCAGATGGTAAGCACGCTGATTGTAGCGCCGTTAGGTACGGTGGCGATTGCTGCCCACTCGCTGGCTATCACCGTAGAGAGTTTGTGTTATATGCCTGGCTTTGGTATTGCCGAGGCTGCTACCACGCTGGTGGGGCAGGGTATTGGAGCGGGACAGAAACTGCTCACCCGATCGTTTGCCCACATGTCGGTTGGATTGGGTATCATGGTAATGACGCTGATGGGAGTACTGATGTGGGCTTTTGCACCACAGTTGATGGCTATCATGTCGCCTGTTAGCGAGGTAATCGCTTTGGGTGCCCAGGTGCTGCGTATCGAGGCGTGGGCCGAACCGATGTTTGCGGCTGCCATTGTGATAAACGGTATATTTGTAGGTGCAGGCGATACCATTATCCCTGCCATCATGAGTCTGGGCTCTATGTGGGCTGTACGTTTGTCGCTGGCTGCAACGCTGGCACCTAAGTGGGGCTTAAAGGGTGTGTGGACGGCTATGGCCATCGAACTTACTTTCCGTGGTGTCATCTTCCTGGTGCGATTGTTTAAGGGAGGATGGGTCGATAAATTGAAACTTAAGCAAGTCTGATTAAAAAAACAAAAGTTTATAGCAAAAAAAAGCCGCTCAAGGGTCATCTACGACTCGAGGGCGGCACCAACAATCTATGAATAACTAAAAACCTTTTTCTGAGAAAAAACGGAGTGTCACCACTGCGTCTTTGTTATCCTTACTAACAAATCTTTTTTCTAACACCTTAGAAATACCTATCTCCAATTTAACTAATAAACCTAAAACCAAATTCTAACTAACTATTAACTCTAACTAAAACCTAAATCAATCAATCTTATATTTACCTTAACTAATACCACCGTATTGTTTTCTATGCTTCTATTGAAGAACTCTTGTTTTCTTTTGACGTTGCAAAGGTACGACGATTTTTGCAACCACACAAGAAATATGATGCACTTTCCTTAAAAAAGTGCTCTTCTTTTGATATACATCAAGCTATTGTGTGCGAACACAACCGTTTTGTGTGCGAAAACGGGTGATTTTTACACTTATTTACAGTGCGCTACATATTTTCACCTTTTCTGCAGTTTGATTGGTGCTTGTTCCTTATTATTTCAGTCGGTTTTTGTAGAAAACATCCCTAAAACGCAACATGTTTCAAATTATTTTGTATATTTGCAGCAAGAACTATTATTTTACTACGCTTTACCATGGTAGAAGAACCGAATTTCGAGTACAAGTATGACTTGGCATATAGAAAGTCGTTTGCCGCCAGACTCAGTTTTGCCATTATGAGTATTGCGGCAGGTGTGTTTATTGTGGCTGTAGCTTTGTTCTTTTACTTTACGGGCGATAGTATGACGTTGCCGCTCACCCATCAAATAGTGAAATATGGCACAGTGGTATTTATCGTGGGTCTTACGTTGCTTTTTGTATGTAGCACTTGGGCTATCTATCAGATGGTTAAACCCTTGCAGCAGTTTGCCCAATCGGCCGTGTCGATAGCCGAAGGTAACCTTGATGCGCCGCTGCCAAAGATTAAGTCGGAGGACGAACTACTGCAATTAAGTAATTCGTTTGCTTACATGCAGGCGTCGCTCAAGCAGCATATCGAAGACCTGAAGACTACCACTGCCAGTCAGGAACGTCTGCAGAGTGAGCTTACCATTGCCCACGATATACAGATGGGTATGTTGACAACCGTATTTCCTGAATGTGATAATCTCGACCTGTTTGCATCTATGACGCCAGCCAAGGAGGTGGGAGGCGATCTGTACGATTTTGTGATTGAGGGCGATGAAGTAACATTTATCATTGGCGATGTGGCTGGAAAAGGCGTACCCGCATCACTTTATATGGCTGTTATCCGTACGCTGTTCCGTAATTTGGCAGGCAATTATCAGAGTGCAGCCAACATTATGCGACAGATGAATCAGGCTATTGCATCGACCAACGAATCGATGTTGTTTGTAACGGCATTCGTTGGTGTGCTCGATTTACGCACGCATCATCTTACTTATTGTAATGCCGCCCATAATGCGCCAGCCATCATTACTGCTAATGGTGAATGTAAACTGTTAGAGGTAGATACCAATCTGCCAATAGGTATTCTGGATCACTATCGATATGAGGAGCAGCAGATGGACTTTCCCGAGAATACGGCGATACTGCTTTATACCGACGGACTTACCGAGGCGATGTACATATCGGAAGATGGCAGCCGAAAACTGTTTGGCGAAGATCGTGTACTGCATGATTTAGAGAAGAACCGCCAGGCATCGGCTATCGAGGTAATCGACTATCTGAAGCAGCACGTAAATGTGTTTGCCGATGGTACGGTGCAGGGCGACGACCTTACGCTGATGTTTATTCGTCATGGTAGCAGTCGTAAGAACGATGTCACCGCCCCACGGCGCATTATTATGAAGAACGAGATGACCGAGGTGAGTCGTATGCGTGGCTTTTTCTTCTCGGTATGTCGCGAGCATGGCGTTGACGAAGATATGGTGAAATCGTTGAACCTCGCTATCGAGGAGTGCGTGGCCAACGTTATCAACTATGCCTATCCAAAGGGAATACGCGGCCATGTAGAGCTTACGGCAAGGGTGGTGGATGATGTGCTTACTCTGGTTATCAAAGACCATGGTGCTGCTTTCGATCCCACACAGCATACTGATGTAGATGTGGATGCCGAACTTGACGACCGACAGGTGGGTGGACTGGGCATCTATCTGGCACGTACCATCATGGATACGATGCACTACGAGCGTACGGCCGACGGCTATAATGTACTTACGCTAACAAAACATATATAATATAATAAGGTATAGCTTATGGAATCAATCGTATTTTGGGGTTTTAACCTCTATGCATGGATAACGATAGCCACGGTGCTGTCGATGTTTACAGTGCTGTTGTTCACCAAGTTGCGAGCCGATTTAGTGTTTCTAGCTGCCATCTCCATCCTGTTTGTTACGGGGGTGCTCGATGCGAAGGAGGCTTTTTCGGGATTTGCTTCTACATCGGTAGTTATCATCGGAGTACTCTTTGTGGTTGTAGCCGGACTTACGCATACTGGTGTGCTGCAATGGATTGTAAAACATCTGTTAGGACAACCCAAAAGCTATTCTAAGGCCGTTATCCGACTGATGCTTCCTGTAGCTGCGCTCAGTTCGTTTCTTAGCAACACCACGGTGGTAGCCTTGTTTGTGAGCATTGTTAAGATGTGGTCGAAAAAGCTGAATATCTCACCTTCAAAACTGCTTATCCCGCTTAGCTATGCATCGGGTATGGGCGGTGTGTGTACGCTGATTGGTACGCCGCCAAACCTGATAATCAGTGGCCTCTATGCCGACCATACCGGCACTGCCATGAACGTGCTGGCCACTACCATTCCTGGTTTGTTTTGCTTGTCTATCGGTGTGCTCTCTATCATTGCTATGCGCAAGTTGCTGCCCGATCGACAGGCACCCGAGAGTGATGGCGAGGATACTGTTGACTATACCGTAGAGATGTTGGTGCCATCTAACAATAAGTTTATTGGCGACACATTAGGCGAAGCCGGACTTTTTAATCTGGAAGGCGGTCGACTGATTAAGATTCGCCACTTTGACGATGCTCCTGTGCCATTGGACGAGAATGAGTTCGTGATGGGTGGTGACCGATTGACGTATGCCGGACGCATCAAGTCGATACAGGAACTTACCAAGAGTCATGGGCTGATACTGGGCGAAGAGGTTCTAAATGTGGGCTATCACACCTTGATATCATCGATTATTATGATAGCCATGGTGGTATTGTCGGCGCTTAAGATTATACCGTTGTTACAGTGTGCATTCTTGGCTGCTGCTGCTATGCTTATTTGTCGTTGCTGCAGCCCCAACCAGGCTATGAAGGCTATTAATTGGGATATCCTGATGGTGTTTGCTGGTTCTGTAGTGCTAGGATTGGCCATACAGAAGACTGGTATTGCAGAGCGACTGGCCTTCGGTATACTCGACGTGTGTGGCACCAATCCTATTGTTGTGATGACAGCCATCTGCTTTGTGGGTACCTTTATTACCGAGTTTATATCCAATACCGCTGCTGGAGCCATGTTCTTTCCCATTATGTACGAGGCTGCCGAAAAACTGGGCTATGAACCATTTCCGTTCCTTATCGCTCTGATGGTAAGTGTTAGCTCAAGTTTTGCTACGCCTATTGGCTCGCCTACTCACATGCTGGTGTATGGTCCTGGCGGTTATCGCTTTAGCGACTTTATGCGTATAGGATTGCTGATGAACCTGATAATACTGGCGGCTAACATACTGATAGTAAACATTGTATATCCATTAACTCCATTGCAATAAAACTATACCACTATGAATATTGATATTAAAGAACAAAACGGTTTTTATCTGGCAAAACTGTCAGGCTGGATTGATACAGCTGTAGCCAATGTGTTTAACGAGGAGCTGAAGCCGTTGATGGCTAATGCCCAGAAGTCGATTGAACTGGACTGTAGCAATTTGGAGTACATCTGTAGTCTGGGACTCCGTGGTCTGCTGCAGCTAAAGAAAGAGAGCTCCGCAAAGGGCGGAACTCTCGTACTATCTCATGTAGATGGCGAAATCAAGAAAATTCTTGTGATGACAGGATTTATCAAACTGTTTGATATCCGATAGTTACGATTTGAGCTGTTTGATGTATTCCTCGTAGGGTATAAATCTACCGCCCATACGCTTCAAGTGTGGTGTTTCAAATTGGCAGTCGATAAGTTTACCACCTAGCGCTTCGAATGTTCTGGCCAGATGTATCAGGGCTAATTTCGAAGCGTTGGGCACTAACGAGAACATACTCTCGCCAAAGAAGGCTGTACCTAAGTTTATGCCGTATAGTCCGCCCACCAGTGTATCGTCCTGCCACACTTCGACGCTGGCGGCAAAGCCCTGACGGTGCATTTCGGTGTAGGCCTCAATCATTTCGGGACCGAGCCAAGCTCCCTCGTCCTTGTTGCGGCTCTGGGCGGTGGCGCAACCATGTATCACACCATCAAAATCCTGATTGAAAGTTACTTGTAACTCGCCTTTCTTGATGACCTGCTGCATGGAGTGACTGACGTGTATCTCGTTAGGGATGATAACAAAGCGCTGTAGCGGACAGTACCACAGTGGCTCCTGCTGGTGGCGATATGCAAACCATGGGAAAAAGCCGTTGCCATAAGCCAGCAGTAGTCTGTCTACCGATAGGTCGCCGCCTACGGCAACCAATCCGTCTTCCTCACCCAGGTGTGGATCGGGAAACCACAGGTCGTTATCCAATTGATAAACTGCCATCGTGCGTACCTATTATAATATGTCCAACTTGTTTCATGCTACCGAAGAGTATCTCGCGCATCAGCAATGGCTTTAGGCGCTGAGCTATTACACGGTCCATCTCGCGGGCACCGTACTCGCGGGTGTAGCCCTCATCAAGCAGTAGCTTAAAGGCCTCGTCGGTCAGCGTCAGCTCTACCTGTTTGGCGGTCAGTTTTTCCTGCAGCTCGCCTAACTTCTTTTTTAGTATCAGCGTAGCCATCGGACGATCCATGTCGTTAAATACTACCGTGCCCGAGAGGCGGTTGATAAACTCGGGCTTGAACGTCTTTTTTACCTGCTTTAGCATGGCCTCGCCACGCGATGTGTTGCCTGTAAAGCCGATGTTGGCTTGTGCGGCATATTGAGCGCCTGCGTTCGAGGTCATAATCAGTATCACGTTGCGGAAGTCGGCCTTCCTACCTTTATTATCTGTTAGGCGGGCGTAGTCCATTACCTGCAATAGTATATTGTATATATCCTGATGAGCTTTTTCAATCTCATCCAGCAACAGTACGCAGTTGGGCGTTTTGCGGATGGCATCGGTAAGTAGGCCGCCATCTTCATAGCCCACGTAGCCTGCTGGTGAACCTATCAGTTTGGCTACGGTGTGCTTCTCGGTATATTCACTCATGTCGAAACGCAGCAGGGCTATGCCTAACTCTTTAGCCAGCACGCGAGCTACCTCGGTTTTACCCACACCTGTGGGACCAACAAACAGCAGCGATGCCAAGGGTTTGTTGTCATCAAGCAGTCCGGCTTTTGACATTTGTACGGCCTCGGTTACCTGTCGTATAGCTTCGTCCTGTCCGTAAATCTTCTGAAGCAGGCGTGGGGCCAGTGTTTCAAGCTTGGCGTTATCATCATCATTGCTTATTGCCATGGCATCCACCTTACAGGTCTTGGCCAGCACATCGGCTATATCGGCCTTGGTAACGGTTGCTGGCTGCGTGCCATCTTTTATCTCGACGGCTGCTCCAGCTTCGTCAATCAAGTCGATGGCCTTATCGGGCAGAAAGCGATCGTTAACGTATTTGTTGCTGGCATCAACGGCAAAGTCGAGTGCATCCTCGTGGTAGGTCACGTGGTGAAAATTCTCATACAGAGAGCGCAGCTGGCGCACAATGTGTTTGGCTTCGTCGGGCGTTGGCTCGGGGATGTCAATCTGCTGGAAACGGCGTACCAAACCTTTCGAACGGGCAAAGTGGCGGTTGTACTCCTCGTAGGTGGTCGAGCCGATAAAACGTATGCCGCCTGCCTCTAAGTAGGGCTTCAGCATGTTCGATGCGTCCATGGCACCCTCGCCAGTGGCACCTGCTCCTACCAGCGTGTGTATCTCGTCAATATAAACAATGTTCTTGTCGCTCTCCTGCTGTATGCCTTCCATTATTTGCTTAATACGGTTCTCAAAATCGCCGCGATACTGGGTTCCAGCCAGCAGTGTTCCCAGGTCAAGTTGGTATATCTTGCTGCCTTTCAGACGTTCTGGCAGATTCTGCTCTTCTTCAATCATGCGTGCCAAGCCCCATACTAAGGCCGTTTTACCAACGCCAGGTTCGCCCACGTGCAGCGGGTTGTTCTTGTCGCGACGGCACAGCACTTGTATGGTACGTTGCAACTCCTGCTCGCGACCAATCAGTGGGTTGTGCTGTTGGTAAAGCGTGTTCATGCATGTAACCAGTCGGCGCCAGGCTTCCTGACCTTTTTGTGGATTGTCATCACCCAGTTGGTCGGCTAATTCGTAGGTGCTAATCAGGTCGCTCATAAAGTTACTCTCGTTATCGCCAAGAGCATCCTTCAGCAGATAGCAGGCCCACGATTCGGGCAGATTCAGTAGTCCCATAGTCAGGTGTGGCACGTCGAGTGCAGTAGCGCTGCTGTTAATGATTTGTGCGCAGGCAAAATCAAGCAGTTGTCCTAACTGCACCGAGGCTTCTGGCTCGTAATCTATGTTCTCGGGCACAAGCTCAATATCTTCCAACTTTTCGGCTATCCTATCCTGGAACAGGTCTGCTGAATAGTAGGTATCCATCGTGTTGTAAAACTCGTTATCATCCATCATCACCATCAGCAAGTGCTCGGGCATTACAAACTCATGCCGGTAGCCCTTGCAGCACTTCATGGTATCGCTCAGCATCTTGGCTGCGCGTGGGGTTTGGTGTATCTCTGCCATATGTTACTCTTCGGGTTCAACAGTTAGTCGGAGCGGAAATCCCTCTTCGCGTGCCATGTTAGTAGCTTTGCGTACCTTCGATGTGGCTACATCGTAGCTGTAAATGCCCACCACGGCTTTATCGCTATGGTGTACTTGCAGCATGAGTGCCTCGGCCTCGGTTTCGCTCTTAAAAAATACTTGTGTTAGTATCTTCACCACAAATTCCATCGTAGTAAAGTCGTCGTTATAAATCGTTACTTTGTAGCGTCGCGGCTCGCGCAAGTTAGTGCGCTGCCGTTCTTTGGTTGCCGATTGTTCTTTTGCCATATGATATGTTCGTTTAGGATGCAAAAATAGACTATTATTCCGAAATAACGAAAATTTTTAGGCAAAAACCCACCTGCAATCAGAAAAATAGCTATCTTTGCGCAAGAATATTGGAATGTAAGAAGGAAAAATTATTGATTATTATACGTTATGACCATAAAATTTGTTTATCCTGTTTTGGTAGCTATAGTTATGCTATCTGCCACTACTGTATCAGCACAGCGACATGGGCTGACCTTCGATTTCGGAAAAACACACCCTGAGGATTCGACCCGTGTAACAGGCTTGAGTATAGGTATTGCCAGCAGTACCGACACGTTGAAGGGCGTGCAGCTTAACACTGTGCAAAACTATGCTCGCCATGCCAATGGTTTGCAATTGTCGGGCTTCTCAAATATATCAGGCTCGCCCATGAAGGCTCTCCAGCTAAGTGGTATTACTAACATATCGATGGGGTTGGATAAGGGTGTGCAGTTGGGTGGATTACTAAATGTCTCGTCGGGTATGATGTGCGGTCTACAGTTGGGAACGTACAACTATGCCGACCAATTGAACGGAGCGCAGATAGGTATGATTAACGTAGCCGAATCGCATCCAAAAGGTTGGCAGGTGGGCATTGTAAACTATACCAAGGATACTGGAGGTCGGAAGATAGGACTGGTAAACGTTAACCCAGCCACAACCATCGATGTGATGGTTTACGGTGGTAGCAGCACAAAACTGAATAGTGCTATGCGTTTTCGCAACAAAAGTACATACAGCATATTGGGTGTTGGTACGCACTTTATGGGGTTCGACGAGAATTTTTCGGGTGCGTTGTTCTATCGCTTAGGACAGTATAAGCAGGTGTCGCCCAAACTATCGCTGAGTGGTGATATCGGTTACTATCATATTGAGACGTTCAAGAAACATAGCGATGAAGGACCATCGCGACTCTTTTCAATACAGGCACGACTGAATGCCGATTATCAGTTGTCGCGCAACGTAGGATTATTTGCTTCGTTAGGTTATGGTGACACGCGCTACTATTACCACGAGTTAGATTACCGTCGCCGTTTTTTGGCTGAGGCTGGTCTTACATTCCGTTATCCTCATAATGCCAACCGCGAAACGGCTGTTGTTAAGCGCACCGAGGAACATGCGCCTGCCGACTCGGTGATGGCACTCGACTTGGGGACTAAACATCCTTGGTGGGCGCTGGCACAGGTAACTGGTGTAAATGCCTTTGTACATTTTTTCGATCGTGTAATTACCAATCAGGACTTTGCGCAAACTACCTTGCATACGTGGAGCGAGAACTTTAAGAACGGATTTGTTTGGGATAACGATGTATTCTCAACCAATCTGTTTATGCATCCCTATCATGGTAACCTGTACTTTAATTCTGCACGTGCTCAGGGACTTAACTTTTGGGAGTCGGCGCCTTTTGCCATGATTGGTTCGCTGCAGTGGGAGTTTCTGGGAGAGATTGAACCACCGGCCCTTAACGACTTGATTGCAACAACCTTTGGCGGTATCTGTATTGGCGAGATAACCAATCGCATTAGCAAAATATTCCTCGACGATCGCAAGCGCGGCTGGCCTCGATTCTGGCGCGAGTTGGGAGCTACTATCTTTAATCCGATGGGTGAGCTGAAGCGTATGGCAACTGGCGATGCATGGCGAGTTCGCAGCAAGAACTATCGCTACCACGATTATAATCGTAATCCCCTCGATATGTCGATTTCGGTGGGCGACCGCTATTTGGCCGACGATGGCAATCTGTTTAGGGGTGAGCACAATGCATACGTCGATTTATACATGCAGTATGGCGACCCTGTGAACGAGGGCGATCACAATGCACCTTACGATTTCTTCGAGATGGAGTTGGTGGGCGGTATATCCAGTAATCAGCCCATATTAAACCAGGTACACCTGATGGGGCGTCTGTGGAGTACTCCCATGATACAACGCAAGGGTATAAAGGGTGAGGTTGGTATTTATCAGCACTTCGATTACTTCGACTCAAAACCTGTTAAGAATGGTTCTGATTTTACGCCCTATCGTATCAGCGAGGCTGCCGCCTTCGGTCTTGGTGCCATTGTACAACTGCCTCAAGTAGGTGCGCTGTCGCATCTTGAGCAACGCGTATTTTTGAATGGTATATTGCTGGGCGGTACCAAGAGTGACTATTATAATGTTATCGACCGCGATTATAATATGGGTAGCGGCTTTAGTATTAAAACCAAAACGCACATGGAACTGCGCCACTTTGGCCGTTTTATTCTTAATGCTCATTACTACCGCATTTTTATTTGGAAGGGGTATGATAAGGATACCAACTTTGAGGGGCTTACCGAACACGATATGCTGCACCTGAATGCTCAAGGCGATAAGGGTAATGCGGCTCTGCTCGTTATCAACCCGATAGCCGAATTCGACATCGCCCGCAATTGGAGCATTACGCTGTCGAGCACGTATTACGTCCGCAATACCCATTATTCGTATCGCAACGATGTACAGTGCAACACCTTCGAATTCCGTCTGGGTGCTACAGCGCATTTGTAATAATATCACGGGGAATTTACGGGAATTATGAAAAAGAAAAATCGCTAAGTACTGATTTTCAGTGACTTAGCGACTCTCTTTGTTGGGGTACCCGGACTCGAACCAGGAAAGGCAGGACCAGAATCTGCAGTGTTACCATTACACCATACCCCAAAATGTTTTTTGCTTGAGAACTCTCTTGTTCTGTTTTGCGGGTGCAAAGGTACTACTTTTTCTTGAACTACCAAAATTTTTGGGGAAAAATTTATAAAAAACCGCAAATTTTTCGCATTTTCTTTGTTTTTTGCTCAATTTGCACTACCTTTAAAGCTAAACTTTGAAGGTACGCTGCATCTCGGAAATGCAAATAAATCCAAATTTATTTGGCATTTCGCTCAATTTGCACTACCTTTGTGCACAAATAATAGCAAAAATTTGAATGATACAACTTGTAGAAACGATTAAAGACGCGATTCAGGACAAGAAGGGCTGCGATATTGTTGTAGCCGACCTGACAAAAATAGAAGGAACCATCTGTCAGTATTTCATTATCTGCACCGGCAACTCGCCCACGCAGGTTGAGGCTATCGCCGAGTCGATAGGTGATATGGTACGCGAGAAGTTAGGCGAGAAGCCTGCACATGTGGTTGGTCTTGAAAACGCCCAGTGGGTAGCTATGGATTATACCGATGTGTTGGTACACGTGTTCCTGCCCGATGTACGCGAATACTACGATCTGGAGCATCTGTGGGAGGATGCACCGCTTACCCGTATTCCCGATTTGGACTAACTTATATATAATAGGTATATGGAGAATAATCAGAAACCAAACAAAAATAACGGCACCAACGGTCCTAAGATGAATATGCCCAAGTTCAATATGAACTGGATATATTTCATTGCCATACTGGCTTTAGGCTTACTTTACTTTACCAGTGGTGGCGTTGAAAACAGCAGCGTGGCTAAAACCGCATCGTATAGCGAGTTTAAAACTATGGTTGAGCGTGGTTATGCCAAAAAGATTGTTGTGAACAAGGCTCAGAGTGTGCTGCACATGTATGTAAAGCCCGAGCATATCCGCGATGTGTTCCATCAGGGCACGCAGCAAACAGGTGTAGAACCCTATTTGGAAGTAGAGTTCGGTAGTGTAGATCAGGTTGAACAGTTTGTGGCAAAAGCTAAGGACGACAAAGTGTTCAGCGGCGATTTGGCATTCGACAATAAACGCGATAACGAGTTCTTCTCGCTTATCATCACCAATCTGCTGCCTATCCTGTTTATAGTAGGAGTATGGATATTTTTGATGCGTCGCATGGGCGGCGGAGGCGGTGGCGTTGGTGGTGGCGTCTTCAACGTAGGCAAGAGCAAAGCCAAGATGTACGAAAAAGGTGGTGAGCTGGGCATTACGTTTAAAGATGTGGCCGGACAGGCAGGCGCCAAGCAGGAGATACAGGAGATTGTTGACTTTCTGAAGAATCCTCAGAAATATACCGATTTGGGTGGAAAAATACCCAAGGGCGCTCTGTTGGTAGGCCCTCCAGGAACAGGTAAAACCCTGTTGGCTAAGGCTGTAGCAGGTGAGGCTGGTGTACCTTTCTTCTCGATGAGTGGTTCTGACTTTGTTGAAATGTTTGTGGGTGTAGGTGCATCGCGTGTTCGCGACTTGTTCCAGCAGGCCAAAACCAAGAGTCCTTGTATCATTTTTATCGATGAGATTGATGCCGTGGGGCGTGCCCGTTCAAAGAATCCTGCTATGGGTGGTAACGACGAGCGTGAGAATACGCTGAATGCCCTGTTGACTGAGATGGATGGATTTGGTACCAACAGCGGTGTTATCATCTTAGCTGCTACCAACCGTGCCGATATGCTTGATTCGGCTCTGCTGCGTGCAGGACGTTTCGATCGTCAGATACACGTTGATTTGCCTGATCTGAACGAGCGCAAGGAGGTATTTAAGGTACACCTGAAGCCTGTGAAGATTGATGAAAGCGTAGATATCGACTTCTTGGCTCGTCAAACACCGGGCTTCTCGGGTGCTGATATTGCTAATGTATGTAATGAGGCTGCGCTGATAGCAGCCCGCCATAATAGTCAGACAGTAACTAAGCAGGACTTCCTGGATGCAGTGGACCGTATTATTGGTGGACTTGAAAAGAAGACCAAGGTGATGACGCAGGCTGAGAAGCGCTCGATTGCTATTCACGAGGCAGGTCATGCAACTATCTCGTGGTTTACTGAGTTTGCCAACCCATTGGTAAAGGTTTCTATCGTTCCACGCGGACAGGCTCTTGGAGCTGCCTGGTACCTGCCCGAGGAGCGTGTTCTGCAGACAAAGGAGGCTATGTTGGATGAGATGTGCTCGCTGTTAGGCGGTCGTGCTGCCGAGGAATTGTTTGTAGGTCATATTTCAACAGGTGCTATGAACGACCTTGAGCGTACCACCAAGCAGGCCTACGGTATGATAGCCTATGCCGGTATGAGCGACAAGTTGCCTAACGTGTGCTACTATAACAATGCCGAGTATCAGTTCCAGAAGCCTTATTCGGAAACTACCGCTAAGATTATGGACGATGAGGTGCTGCGCATGATTAACGAGCAGTACGAGCGTGCCAAGAAGATACTTACCGAGCACAAGGAAGGTCACGCACAGTTGGCACAGTTGCTGATTGACCGTGAGGTGATTTTTGCCGAGGATGTAGAGAAGATTTTTGGCAAGCGCCCCTGGACCAGTCGTGCCGAGGAACTGCTGGAAGCCCAGATGAAGGCCGATGCCGAGCGCATGGCCGAAGAGCGTGCCAAAGAACTTGAGGCCGAGGCAAAGGCCTTAGAGGCTAAAGCTTCAGAGGATAAACCCGAAGAAAAGGAGGAGAAGAAAGATGAATAATTTTATTGTAAGAACGATTACTGGTGTGCTGTTTGTGGCCGTGCTGGTATGCAGTTTTTTGCGACCACAGGCTATGGTGCTGCTGTTTGCACTCATTACAGGATTGACCATCTGGGAGTTTACCGGATTGGTGAACGATCGTGAGAAGGTGACCGTTAACCGCCTGATTTCTACTGTGGCTGGCGTGTATCTCTTCTTCGCTATGGCAGGTTTCTGCAGCGAAATCACTCCATCGGCCGTGTTTATCCCTTATCTCGTATCCATCATCTACCTGATGGTGGCCGAGCTGTATCTGAAGAACGAAGACCCTATACACGACTGGGCTTACACCATGATGGCGCAGCTGTATATCGCTCTGCCATTCTCGCTGCTTAACACGCTGGCATTCCATACCGCCCCACAAGGCTTTGTAACTTACGATGCTGTACTGCCTCTGTCGGTATTCGTGTTCCTGTGGATGAACGATACGGGCGCTTACCTGTGCGGTTCGCTGTTGGGCAAACATAAACTCTTTCCCCGCATTTCGCCAGGAAAGAGTTGGGAGGGTAGCATTGGCGGTGGCATTCTTGTAATAGCCATTGCCGTGTTGGTATGGTATCTTACCGATGCGTATCAGTTAAACCAGTTGGCACTTACTGCCGTAGAGTGGGCTGGATTAGGCCTTACCGTAGTTATCTTCGGTACCTGGGGCGATTTGGTTGAGAGCTTGTTTAAGCGCACCATCGGTATTAAGGATAGCGGAAACATACTGCCCGGACATGGTGGCATGCTGGATCGTTTCGATTCGTCGCTGCTGGCCATCCCCGCTGCAGTAGTTTACCTCTACACCATTATGCTACTTTGATTGATAAAGTACACTTAAAGTTGGCTTATAAGTATTTTCGAGGGTAAGGGTGATGAAACCGCCTTTATCCTCGAATTTTGCTATACGGTGGTCCTTTCCGTCCTTCAGCATGTTAGGCCACGCATCCAGTTGTTCCTCGAGCGCATCGTGCATCTGCTGCCACATCTGGCGTGTGCTGTCGTTGGTTGAAATAGTGTAATTTTCCTGAAGAGCCACCAGCGTATCGTTACGCTGAGCTAGCATCAGACGATAGTTAAGGGTGGGGTGGTACATCGATACACGGGCAAAATCAGAGTCGGTCTTAGCCGAATCGATAGCAAAACCACGCGCAGTGAGCGAATCGCAGAAGGTTTTGAAGGGCATACCCATCGAGAGACCACGATAGTCGAGATACTTTTTCTCGGCATTTCCACAAGCACAGAGTGCTGCAATAGCCATTACGGCAATAAACAATTTCTTCATAACATATTAGTTTTTTGTAATATTCGGCGACAAAGATAGGTATTTTTTTTGGAGTTTCCAAAAAATCTATTAAATTTGCAACATGTTTCTATCAACATTACTACTTACGGCACTATGTGCCATGCCTACAACACCCGATACCCTGCGACAGGAACAGCTCGACGAGGTGGTGGTGAAGTCGAATTCGGCTCGCCAGCGTCTGCGTCAGATTCAGACTGGCGCCGAGCAGGTGCAACTGAAGGACCTTACTAGCTCGCCACAACTGTTTGGCGAACACGATATTATGCGCTCAATGCAGCTGCTTACAGGCGTAAAGAGCGAGAGTGATGCATCGAGCAGTTTTCAGGTACGTGGCGGTACATCGGCACAAAACCAGATACTGATTGATATCGCCCCTGTATATAATGTGGGCCACTTGGCTGGATTGTTTTCGGCCTTTAACAGCGATGCACTCGTTTCGGCCACGCTCTACAAGGGCTTGTTGCCAGCACAGTACGGTGGTGCATCGAGTGCGGTGCTCGACATTGTTGGCAAAACGGGTAACAAGAGCGAGTATCACGGCGGTGCCAGCATCGGTCTGCTGTCGGCAAAAGGTACCATCGAGGGCCCGATTGTGAAGAATAAGGCTGCCTTCCTGGTTACGGCGCGACGCTCATATATGGACATGTTCTTGAAACTGTCGCCCGATTTCAAAGGTAATACCTTGTATTTTTACGATATCAACGCCAAGGCCGATTGGACCATCGACGAGAACAACCAGTTGTTTCTGAGTTTCTTTACCGGTAACGACCGTACGGCGCTCGAGGACTTGGTGGATATCCGTTGGAACAACCTGTCAACCAGTCTGAAGTGGCTGCACCATTTTGGCAGTAATGCCTATAGTCAGTCGACGGCCTACTACAGTGGCTACCAAACGGATAATGGTATCGACTTTTTGGGCTTGAATATCTGGTTTTCGGGTCATATCCGTCAAACGGGTTTCCGACAGGATTTCCACATTAATCTGGATAAGTACAAGATTGATGCAGGTTTGCAAACGGCATTGTTTAACGTTAAGTCGGCCGAGTGGACACAGGTAACCCTGCACGAAAAGGAGCAGCGCCGCGCTTGGGACAATGCCTTCTGGCTAAACGTATCGGCACCCATTGCTGATAAACTCGATGTGTCGGCAGGTTTGCGTGTAAGTGCTTTCTCGCCTTTAGGTGGTTCGCTGTATTACGACCTTGAAGAGAATGGCGACATATCATGGTATTACAACTATGGCAAGAATCAGGTGGTTAAAACCCATACCGTGCTTGAACCACGTCTTTCTGTCAACTATCAGCTATCACCCGTCACCTCTCTTAAGTTCGGCTACACCCGTACCTCGCAGAATGTGCACGCTCTGCGCAACCAGAGTACTGCAACCCCATTCGACCGCTATACCATGAGTAGTAACATTGTGAAGCCCGAAGTGGCCGATCAGGTGAGCGCCGGATTCTTTATGATGACGCCCGAACAGGATTACGACTTCTCGGCCGAGGTTTACTATCGCCATATTAATAATGTGTTGGACTATCGCGACGGCAAATCGTTTGCCAGCGAGATTGAGATTGAACGCCTGATGCTAGCCGGTAAGGGCAAGGGCTATGGCATAGAGCTTAGCGCCCGCAAGAACAATGGTCGACTGACAGGTTGGATTGGCTACACGCTCTCATGGTCGAAAACCAAGATTGACGGTATTAACCAGGGGCGCTGGTATGATGCCAACAACGATCGCCGTCACGATATTAACATTGTGGCCATGTACCGCCTTAACAAGCGCTGGAACCTGAGTGCATCGTGGGTATATAACAGCGGACAGGCCTTTACCGCTCCCAGTGGTAAGTATATGATTGAGGACAACTGGATATACTACTACACCGAGCGTAATGGCTACCGTGCTCCAGCCTCGCACCACTTGGATGTGAGTGCTGTGTGGAGCAAAAAGTACCGTAATCGCACCCATCAGCTGGTGTTTGGTATTTATAATCTGTATAATCGTTACAATCCCTTCCTCATCAATTTCGAGGATGGCGATTATGGTGCAGGCACCAAGGCCAAGCAGTATTCACTGTTCGGTATTGTGCCATCGGTATCGTTTAACGTTAATTTCTGATAACTATGCGTAAATTGCTATATATAATAGGTATAATAGGTTTGGTGTCGTGTACCAAGGAGATTAGCATCGACTATCACGGGCACGATACACGCTATGTGGTTGAGGGTTCTATTGATAACGATGGCACCGAGGTCCGTGTGAGTCAAACCAATGCCATGGAGAATAACGCCATAGGCAGCGACATTGATAATGCAACAGTTACGATAACAGGCGACGATGGTACCACAGCCACCATTCCTTTTAAGAGTAACGGCTACTACCGCTCAAAGTTTGCTGGTGTTGCCGGCACTGTTTACAAGTTGGATGTTGAGGTTGATGGACAGCATTTTACCTCGACCTCTACCATGCAGAGCCGCCCTAAGATGAATGAATTTAGACTGGTTTGGAAGAAGATGCTGACGGAGCGCTATCTGTTTGGCGACCTGAGATTGCAGGATATACCCAACGAGAGCAATTGGTATTTTATGCATATTTACCGTAATGGAGTGGGCTATCGTTGGGCGGTGATGAAGGATGATAAGAATCCTAATAAGGAACTGCAACAGCTGTTCTCGTTCTTCCGCGATGGTCAGAAAGATAATGATGTGCTGCAGGATGACGACGAACTGAAAATTGTGATTCGTGCCATCGACCAGCGTGCTTACGATTACCTGTACTCGATGCAGCAAATGTCTAGCACAGCTACCAATCCCATTGATAACTTTACAGGTGGCTGTCTGGGCTATTTTTCAGCCCACAGCGAGATAGTGTATTATCGCGATTTTTATTACAGCGATGTAACTGAAGACGACGAATAGCCGTTAGTTGCGTTATTCAGTTTGCGAATAATGAACGTTACGTTGATGCCTTTTTGCTCGTAGTCGTACCTGATAACTATGGAGTTTTCGGTAAACGAAACCACCTGTGCCAGGAGCGAACGCTTGGCGCCGCTGTCATCAAGGTATGTAAGCTTCAGGTTATTATTGTCGCACTGGTAGTCGCCTTCGTAAATCACCTCACCCTCCGTGTCGTAGGCGGTAAAGGTACCTTTTCGCACCATGCCGTTGAAATTACCATCGCCACGGAAAACAAACTGATCGTACGTAAAGTTGTCGGGTTCCAAGTCGGTGTCGCCTTCAATCACAACATCGCCCTCGCCCCAGCCGCGTTGCCAGGTGCCAACAATCATTTCGCCCAAGCGGCGACCATCGTCGTCACCACCACCGCAAGCGGTCAATAATACCAGGGCAGCCACCATGGCTGCCCTGTATAATAGCTTACTTAACATTTCCTACCTTTACTAAGTATTCTGCAATCTGAACAGCATTCAGGGCAGCACCCTTACGAATCTGGTCGCCACTGAGCCAGAAAGTCAAGCCGTTCTCATCGCTGATATCCTTGCGTACACGTCCTACGTAAACATCGTCCTTGCCAGCAGTTTCCAGAGGCATGGGGTAGGTAAGTGTAGCGGGATCGTCCTTCAGTGTACAACCAGGAGCAGCGGCGATAGCCTTCTGAGCCTCCTCAACGCTGATGGGCTTCTCAGTCTCAATCCAAACACTCTCTGAGTGCGAGCGCAGTGAACTTACACGTACACACATGGCCGAGCACTTGGCATCGGTGTGCATAATCTTACGTGTCTCGTTAAACATCTTCATCTCCTCCTTGGTGTAGCCGTTGGGCTGGAATACATCAATCTGGGGAATCACATTATAAGCCAGCTGGTGGGCAAACTTCTTTACGGTCTTAACCTCACCATCCTCTACCATCTCCTTGTACTGCTGCTGCAGCTCGGCCATAGCGGCGGCACCGGCACCCGAGGCGCTCTGATACGAAGCAACATGGATGCGCTTTATATGAGAAAGCTTTTCCAGAGGCTGGAGAACTACTACCATCATGATGGTGGTGCAGTTTGGGTTGGCGATGATACCACGAGGACGGTTCAGGGCATCCTCAGCGTTGCACTCGGGTACTACCAAGGGCACATCGTCGTCCATACGGAATGCACTCGAGTTATCAATCATCACAGCACCATACTTGGTGATGGTCTCGGCAAACTCCTTCGAGGTACCTGCACCTGCCGAGGTGAAGGCGATATCGACATCCTTAAAATCGTCGTTGTGCTGAAGCAGTTTAACCTCAATCTCCTTACCTTTAAAATTGTACTTCGTTCCGGCACTGCGCTCTGAGCCAAACAGTACCAGTTCGTCCATTGGGAAATTTCTCTCAGCGAGGATGCGCAGAAACTCTTGTCCTACGGCTCCACTCGCACCTACAATTGCTACTTTCATCTTGTTTATCCTTTAACTGGTTACAATTTGGCCGCAAATTTATGTTTTTTTTTTCATTTTACCAAAAAAATGAGTACCTTTGTAGCCAAAATGACAGTATTATTATCATATTTGCCGATTACAGACCCAACTTTTATCTTTTTTGTGGTGCTGATAATCATTTTGTTTGCTCCTATCGTTATGAGTAAACTCAGAATTCCGCATATCATCGGCATGGTGCTGGCTGGTATCGCCATCGGGCAATATGGTTTTAATATTCTGGTACGCGACAACTCGTTTGAACTCTTCGGACGTGTAGGTCTTTACTACATCATGTTCCTGGCCGGACTGGAGATGGATATGGAGGGTGTGAAGAAACACTCGCGCCGTTTCCTGCTGTTCGGATTGTTAACATGCTTTGTGCCGTTGATACTTACCTACGTGATGTCGATAACTATACTCGACTACTCGCCAGCTGCCTCGTTCCTGTTAGGCTGTATCATGGCGTCGAACACGCTGATAGCTTATCCTATTGTGGGACGATATGGTTTGCAGAAACACCAGAGTGTGGCACTCAGCGTGGGCTCGTCTATGATATCGCTATTCCTGGCACTGGTCATGCTGGCAGCCATTTCGGGCTCGTTCAGTAAGGATAGCGGTTGGCTGTTCTGGGTGCTGTTTGTGGTAAAGTTTGCAGCCTTCTGTGTGGGTAGCGTGATACTGATACCTAAGATGACACGCTACTTCCTGCGCCGATACAGCGATGCTGTGATGCAGTACACGTTTGTGATGGCTGTGATGTTCCTGAGTGCAGCACTTTCGTCGCTCATTGGTATCGAGGGTGTGTTTGGAGCATTCTATTCGGGTCTTATACTAAATAGGTATATACCACGCGTGTCGCCACTCATGAATCGCATCGAGTTTATCGGTAACGCGCTGTTCATTCCTTATTTTCTGATTGGCGTGGGCATGCTCATCAATCTGGGCACACTGTTCTCGAGTGTAGATATGGTGTGGATTGTGGTGCTCATCGTATTCTTTGGAACCTTTGGTAAAGCTGTAGCTGCTTATATCTGTAGTCTGCTGTTCCGCTTGTCGAAAGCCGATGGTCATATGATGTTTGGACTTACCTCGGCCCATGCAGCAGGTGCCATCGCTATGGTGATGGTGGGTATCCGCTTAGAGGTTGCTCCCGGCGAGTATCTGGTGAGCGATGATATGTTGAATGGTATCATTATGATGATACTGTTTACCTGTATTATCAGTACTATGATGACCGAGCATGCCGCCAAGAAGATAGTGATAGAGGAACGAGGCAAGTGGAACGAGCAAAATGATACGAAGGACGATGACGAGAAGATTTTGTTGTGCGTAAAATATCCCGAGATTGCACCACATTTGCTGTACATGTCGATGTTTATGCGCAACCAGCGCCTGAACCGCGACTTGGTGGCGCTGAATGTAGTTTACGACGATGAGCGTAGCAATGCTGCTCGCGAAGAGGGTATCAGATTGTTGGAGCTACTGCAGCAAACAGCCAGTGCCAGCGAGGTAAAAGTGCAAACGCAGGTGCGCCTGGCTACCAATATCGCCAATGGTATTAAGCACGCCTTCCGTGAGTTTGGCTGCTCTGAGATTGTGATGGGTATGCACGTGCATACCGATATCAACCCCAGGTTCTGGGGAGAGTTTATTCAGAGTCTATACAACGGTTTAAACCGTCAGATTCTGCTGGTACGTTTCGTTCAGCCCATGAGCACACTGCGCCGTATCCGAGTGGCTGTGCCTTCGCGAGCAGAGTTCGAACCCGGTTTCCATCGTTGGCTCGAAAGGTTGAGTAGATTGGCTGGTCAGTTGGATTGCCGCATTCAGTTCCATGGTCGCAATGAGAGTCTGGCACTCATCAAGGAGTATATCAACAATCGCCATCCCAATGTGCGCGCCGAGTATACCTATATGGCCCATTGGAACGAGCTGCCTCAGTTGGCTGCGGGTATTGCCGACGACCATCTTTTTGTGGTAGTAACAGCCCGTAAGGGTACTATCTCGTATAAAACAGCGTTGGAGCGACTGCCTGATGAGTTGCAGAAGCACTTCTCGGGTAAGAACCTTATGATTATCTTCCCCGATCAGCATGGTGATACTAAGGATGAACGTATGAGCTTTACTGAGGCTCAGCACCACGAGGAGAAGAGTATCTACGATACTATCCTGCGTTGGATACATGAGAAGAGAATTAAGAATTAAGATTTTAGAATTAAGAGATGATTGATATAAAGAATATAACCAAGAGCTTTGGCTCGTTACAGGTGCTGAAAGGCATCGACCTCCATATTAACAAAGGCGAGGTGGTGAGCATTGTGGGTCCCAGCGGCGCTGGTAAAACCACGTTGTTGCAGATTATCGGTACACTCGACCGTCCTGATACGGGTAGTGTTGTGGTAGATGGTGTCGACACCACCACGCTTTCAGCCAAGCATCTGGCTGATTTCCGCAACCGCCATCTGGGCTTTGTGTTCCAGTTCCATCAGCTGTTGCCCGAGTTTACCGCTATCGAGAATATCATGATACCAGCCTATATTGCTGGTACATCGCAGAGCAAGGCCAAGCAGCGTGCTAAAGAGCTGCTCGAGTTTATGGGCCTGGCTGATCGCGCTACACACAAACCCAACGAACTGTCGGGTGGCGAAAAGCAGCGTGTAGCTGTGGCGCGTGCATTGGTAAACAATCCTGCTGTGATTTTGGCTGACGAGCCATCGGGCTCGCTCGACACCAAGAACAAGGAAGAACTACACCAGCTGTTCTTCGACCTTCGTGATAAGTTTGGTCAAACCTTCGTGATTGTGACTCACGACGAAGGGCTCGCCTCGATCACTGATCGCACTATCCACTTGAAAGATGGTTTGATATTGCCTACGGAAAACATTGAAATAACAGAGGAAATATGATAAAATTAGGAGATTACAATACCTTGAAAATCGTGAAGTCGGTCGACTTCGGACTTTATCTCGATGGTGGCGAAGAGGGCGAAATCCTGCTTCCACAGCGTTATGTAACTAAAGATATGAAGATTGGTAACGAGGTTACTGTGTTTATCTACCTCGACCAGGAGGAGCGCCCTGTGGCCACTACCGAAACACCTTACGCCAAGGTGGGCGAGTTTGTAAGTTTGGAGGTGGCATGGGTTAACCAGTTTGGTGCCTTCCTTAACTGGGGCTTGATGAAGGATATCTTCTGTCCCTTCCGTGAGCAGAAAAAGCGCATGGAGCAAGGTCAGCGCCATATTGTATATATTAAGGTAGATGAGGATAGCTATCGCCTGATGGCAACGGCTAAGGTAGAGAAGTATCTCACCACGCCTATTATTACCGATTTGCCATCGTTGCAGCATGGTGCCGAGGTGGATATCTTGGTGTGGCAGAAGACCGATCTTGGATTCAAGGTTATTGTGAATAATAAGTTCCAAGGTCTGATTTTCGAGAATCAGATTTTCCAATCCCTGCATAGCGGTATGAAGCTGAAGGCGTACGTGGACCACGTGCGACAGGATGGTAAGATAGATATTGTGCTACAGCAGACAGGCAGACAGCAAACGCTCGACTTTGCTGAGGCTCTTCTGCGTTACCTCTACGAGAATGATGGCTATTGCAACTTAGGTGATAAGTCGCCTGCAGAGTTGATTTACGACCGCTTTCAGGTATCAAAGAAAGCCTACAAGAAAGCTATCGGCGACCTTTATAAACGCCGCTTGATAACCATCGAAGAGGATGGTATCCGATTAGTAAAGTAAGAGAAATAATTTCAATAAAAAACCTCGCCGATTGGCGAGGCTTTTTTTGTGTATTTAGAACTCTGCTGATTTCGGAGTACGTGGGAAAGGAATCACGTCGCGAATGTTCTGCATACCTGTTACGAACAGGATAAGACGCTCGAAACCAAGACCGAAACCTGCGTGAGGGCATGAACCCCACTTGCGGGTGTCGATGTACCACCAAAGGTGGGTCTGGTCCATCTGGCGGCGATTAATCTCGCCCATCAACTTGTCGTAGCTCTCTTCACGAACACTACCACCGATAATCTCACCAATCTGTGGGAAGAGTACATCGGTACCCTGCATGGTAGGACCAGGGGCAACAGCGCCCTTGTAACCTACTGAACCGCCATCGGCAGTATCCTGGTTCTGCTTCATGTAGAACGACTTGAATGCACGTGGGTAGTCGGTCATGATAACAGGCTTCTTGAAGTGCTCCTCAACCAGGTAGCGCTCGTGCTCGCTGGCCAGGTCGTCGCCCCAGTTGCAGGGGAACTCAAACTTCTTACCGTTCTTGATAGCCTCCTGCAGGATGTTGATACCCTCGGTGTAAGGCAGGCGAACGAAGGTCTCCTTCAATACACCCTCCAGACGCTCAATCAGGGTCTTATCAATCATCTTGTTCAGGAACTCCAGATCGTCCTTACAGTTGTCGAGAGCCCAACGTACGCAGTACTTGATGAAGTCCTCTTCAAGGTCCATCAGCTCTTCCTGATCCAGGAACGCAACCTCAGGCTCAACCATCCAGAACTCGGCCAAGTGGCGTGGGGTATTACTGTTCTCGGCGCGGAAAGTAGGACCGAAGGTGTAGATTGAACCCAGTGCGGTAGCACCCAACTCACCCTCCAGCTGACCAGATACAGTCAGCGAAGTCTGCTCGCCAAAGAAATCATCGTCGTAGATAATCTTGCCGTTCTCGTCCTTCTTCAGGTCGTACAGGTTCTTGGTAGTTACCTGGAACATGTTACCTGCGCCCTCACAGTCGCTGGCTGTGATGAGTGGAGTGTGGAAGTAGAAGAATCCATGCTCGTGGAAGTAAGTGTGGATGGCCATTGCCATATTGTGGCGGATGCGCATCACAGCTCCGAAGGTATTGGTACGCAGACGCATGTGAGCGTTCTTACGCATTACCTCGAAACTCTGACCCTTCTTCTGCATGGGGTAGTCGTTGCCGCACAGACCGTAAACCTCAAGCTTGGTAGCCTGGATTTCGCTGCTCTGACCGGCACCCTGACTCTCTACCAGCACACCCTCGGCGCTGATGCAGGCACCTGTGGTGATATCCTTCAATACCTGCTCGTCGAACTTAGTAGGATCAACAACAATCTGCACATTCTTGATGGTAGAACCGTCGTTGAGGGCAATGAAGTCAACTGCCTTAGAGCTGCGGTGCGTGCGCACCCAACCCTTTACGCAAACCTCCTTGCCATATTCAGTGCTCTTCAGCACATCAATAATCTTTGTACGTTTCATTGAACTTTGATCTTTGAACATTGAACTTTACTCGTAAGCACCCATACGCAGGCGGTCAACCTCCTCCTCGGTCAGGTAGCGCCAGTCGCCACGCTTCAGGTTCTTCTTGGTCAAACCAGCGAACTGTACGCGGTCGAGCTTCTGAACGCGGTAGCCCAGGCTCTCGAAGATACGGCGAACGATACGGTTCTTACCTGAGTGAATCTCGATGCCAACCTGCTTCTTGTCGGTAGGATGTGCATACTGAACGTCGTCGGCCTTAATCTCGCCGTCCTCCAGCTGGATACCCTCGGCAATCTGAGCCAGGTCGTGAGCTGTTACGTTCTTATCCAGATATACGTGATAAATCTTCTTCTTCAGGTACTTAGGATGTGTAAGCTTCGAAGCCAGATCGCCATCGTTGGTGAGCAGCAGCACACCAGTTGTGTTGCGGTCGAGACGACCTACAGGGTAGATGCGCTCAGGACAAGCGTTCTTAACCAGGTCCATAACGGTCTTACGCTGCTGTGGATCATCGCTGGTAGTAACGTAATCCTTTGGCTTGTTGAGCAGTACGTAAACCTTCTTCTCGATGGTTACGGGCTGATCGTGGAACTTAACTACATCGGTACGCAGAATCTTTGTTCCCAGCTCGGTTACAATCTCGCCGTTAACCGATACAACACCAGCCTGGATGAACTCATCGGCCTCGCGACGGCTGCAAACACCGGCATTAGCCAGGTACTTGTTCAAACGCAGTGGCTCGTTTGGATCGTAGTTAATCTCCTTGTACTCAATACGCTTCTTCATTGAGTACTTTGCATTTGGATCGTAGTCGGCTGTACGCTGACGTGGACCCTTCTTGTAAGGAGCTGCTCCGTAAGGCTTGCCATAGCCACCCTGCTGAGGACGACCGTAGCCACCCTGCTGAGGACGACCGTAACCACCCTGCTGTGGACGACCGTAACCGCCCTGCTGGCGCTGGCCGTAACCGCCCTGCTGAGGACGCTGGCCATAACCGCCACCCTGTGGACGCTGGCCATAGCCACCCTGCTGTGGACGACCGTAACCACCCTGCTGAGGACGACCGTAGCCACCCTGTGGGCGCTGGCCGTAACCACCCTGACGCTGCTGGCCGTAGCCACCATCGTTATTGTAGTTGTTACGTGGGCGATAGCCTCCCTGAGGACGCTGAGGTGCATTGCTCTGCAAACCTGCGCCGAATCCCTCTGGGCGGAACTCGCCTTCGTCGTTGTTATTGCGATAGCTGGGACGCTCATATACTGGGCGTGCAGCGGTATGAATGCGTGGACGTGGTGAACGACCTGGACGATACTCCTTCTGATATCCGTCCTGTGCAGTCTCTTCCTGTTTTTTCTCGTTGTTTTCGAAATCCATGACTTGTTATTCTTTAAAATGTTACTAATTTCTATAAATATACTAATGTGTAATTAAATGCCTGTATAGGTTGATGGGGTAATGGCACGAAGTTCTTCTTTTACATCCTCACTCACCTCGAGTGTCTCAATGAAGTTCTTGATCTTTTCGCCAGTCAGCTTCTCGTTGGTACGAGTCAGCGCCTTCAGGGTCTCGTATGGGTTGGGGTAGGCCTCACGACGCAGAATGGTCTGGATAGCCTCGGCTACTACAGCCCATGTGTTGTCGAGATCCTCCTGCAGCTTTTCCTCGTTCAGGATAAGCTTGCGCAAGCCCTTCAGTGTGCTCTGGAATGCAATTACAGCATGGCCCATAGGTACACCTACGTTACGCAGAACTGTAGAGTCGGTAAGGTCGCGCTGCAAGCGGCTTACGGGCAGCTTAGCTGCCAGGAACTGCAGAATGGCGTTGGCAATACCCAGGTTACCCTCAGAGTTCTCGTAGTCGATGGGGTTCACCTTATGTGGCATAGCACTCGAACCAACCTCGCCCTTCTTGATCTTCTGCTTGAAGTAGTCCATAGAGATGTACATCCAGAAGTCGCGATCCAAGTCGATAACGATGGTGTTGATACGACGCATAGCGTCGAAGATAGCACCCAGCCAGTCGTAGTTCGAAATCTGAGTGGTGTACTGCTCGCGCTCCAAACCTAACTTCTCGCTAACGAATGTGTTACCAAACTCACGCCAGTCGTACTGTGGATAAGCCACGTGGTGGGCATTGTAGTTACCTGTAGCACCACCGAACTTGGCGGTGATTGGGGTAGCCTTCAGACCGCGCAGCTGCTCTTCCAAGCGGTACACGTAAACCATCACCTCCTTGCCCAGACGGGTAGGCGATGCAGGCTGTCCGTGGGTCTTGGCCAGCATAGGAATGTTCTTCCACTGCTCGGCATAATCGTGCAGCTGCTCAATCAGCTCCTCAATCATAGGATAGTAAACCTGCTCCAGAGCCTCTTTAATAGAAAGAGGTACGCTGGTGTTGTTAATGTCCTGCGATGTGAGTCCGAAGTGGATAAACTCCTTGTAACTCTCGAAACCACCCATGGCGTCGAGCTGCTCCTTGATAAAGTACTCTACGGCCTTAACGTCGTGGTTGGTAATCGATTCAATGTCCTTCACACGCTGTGCATTAGCGGGTGTGAACTTACGGTAGATGTCACGAAGTTGATCGAATGTTGAGTGGTTGATACCCTGAAGTTGAGGTAATGGCAATTCACACAAGGCAATAAAATACTCTATTTCAACGCGTACCCTGTAACGTATCAAGGCATACTCTGAAAAGTATTCTGCCAATGGTTCGGTCTTACTTCTGTAACGGCCATCAATAGGCGAGATGGCTGTCAATAAACTTAAATCCATGTTTTAAATTAATTCCTGTAATTATCGATAATTTCTAAACGTTCTATATCCTTTCTTAACCCAAAACCGCAACCTCATCGGCTGCGGAAAGCGGATTTTTTGTGTTGTGGGCGTTGACGGATTCGAACCGCCGACCCTCTGCTTGTAAGGCAGATGCTCTAAACCAGCTGAGCTAAACGCCCTTGTTTGTTGTTTGCGGGTGCAAAGGTACAAAGAAAAATTGAAACTGCAAAATTTTCGGGCGAAAATCTTGCAGTTTCTTGTAAATTTATAGCTGATAGAGGTCGTTTGCGGCCATCAGCTCCACTTTTTTGTCCGAAAGTATCTTCTCGCAGGCATCCAAATCGGTGGGTCGAATTACCACAGTGGCCACATCGCCATTAGCAAACGAATACATGTACTCGATGAAAACACCGTTTTCTGAGAGGTGCTTCAGCACGATGGCCAGCGAACCGCTGGTGTTGGGGCATACAAATCCGATAACATCAGTAATCTTCACGGCAAAATGTGCCTCCTTCAGTACCTGATAGGCCTTGTCGGGATCGGAAACAATGCAACGCAGAATACCAAAGTCGCTGTTATCGGCAATACTCATGGCCGAAAGGTTGATGCCGGCAGCACCAAGCACTTCGGTCACCTCAGTCAGGCGGCCTGACTTGTTCTCAAGGAAAATTGAAAGTTGTTTTGTTTTCATAAGATTATTGTTTTAAATATTACGCTTGTCAATTACGCGCTTGGCCTTACCCTCCGAGCGCTCAATGCCCTTAGGCTCAACCAGCTTAACCTTGAATCCCAGTCCGATGACGCTACGCAGCTCGCCTTCCAGCTTTTTCTGCAGTCCAACCATCGTGGCCATATCGTCGGTAAAGTACTCCTCCTTTACTTCTACCTTCAGCTCGCTGGTGTCGGTGTTGTTCACACGGTCGACAGTCAGCAGGAAGTGAGGCTCGTACTCAGGCAGCTTCAAGATCACATCCTCAATCTGCGATGGGAATACGTTCACACCACGGATAATCAACATATCGTCGCAGCGACCCAGGATACGGTCCATACGTACCAACGTGCGTCCGCACTTACATTTGTCGTAGTGCAGGGCGGTCAGGTCATGTGTGCGATAGCGCAGCAATGGCATGCCCTCCTTGGTCAGGTGTGTAAAGGTCAGTTCGCCCAGTTGACCCTCAGGCATTGGCTCGCCAGTCTTTGGGTCCAGAATCTCTGGGTAGAACAAGTCCTCGTTCAGGTGGGTGCCGCACTGGTGCTCGCACTCGTAGCCTACACCAGGACCAGCAATTTCGCTCAGTCCGTAAATGTCGTAAGCCTTAATACCCAGACTCTCTTCCAGCTTCTGGCGCATCTTCTCGGTCCAAGGCTCAGCGCCAAACACGCCTACCTTCAGTTTAAACTCATCGCGGGTCCATGGGCACTCCTTCATGGCCTCGCCCAGGAACATGGCGTAGCTGGGGGTACAGCACAGGATGGTGGTGCCAAAGTCGTGCATCAGGGTCATCTGCTTCTGGGTGTTACCTGATGAGATGGGGATTACCGATGCGCCGATGTTGGTAGCTCCGTCGTGAGCGCCAAGACCTCCGGTAAACAATCCGTAGCCATAAGCTACCTGAAAGATGTCGTCCTTACCAGCTCCATAGGCGGTAAAGGCACGACTGATGGCTTCGCTCCACATGGCGAGGTCTTTGCGGGTGTAAAGTACTACAACTGGTTTGCCGGTGGTTCCCGATGAGGCGTGTATACGTACAATCTGACTCATGGGCACGGCAGCCAGTCCAAAGGGATAGTTGTCGCGGAGGTCGAGCTTGTTAGTAAATGGCAGCTTGGTAATGTCGTCGATACTCTTGATATCGCCAGGTTCCAATCCCATCTCCTGAAACTTCTTGCGGTAGAAGGGGGTGTTGTAATACACATACTCAGCCATTTTTACTAAGCGTTGGCTCTGGATTTCGCGAAGCTGTTCGCGATCCATGCACTCCATTGTCTCATTCCAAATCATTGTCTCTTCATTGTTATTGTTTATGTACTTTACGGGATGCAAAGTTAAAGTATTTTTTTTAATCAACCAAGAAACTGCTTTTAAAAATGGCTATATTATATATAATAAGGTGTAATTTATTGATTCACGCCTATTCGTAATCGTCGATTACCGAGTTGATAAAGTCCATCATAGGCTTGGCGGCACGGAACATGCGTTCTATCTCATCAAGCCACTTATCGCCTTCGTAAAAATCGTCGGCTACCTGGTGCCAGCAGCAGTAGTCCTTCATGCGCAGGTACTCTACGTGAGGCCAGTCTTTGGGGAATCCTACGGGACATTTCTTCAGTTTCTCTAATCCGAAGCCTTGGGGCTGGTCCCAACTCGATACATCGGTAGGTGCCGAGAAACTGCTGGCCACAGCGCTGCCATAGTATTTCTTAAAATCTTTGTTCTCTACGCACTTCAGCCATTCGGCTGTGTTGCCCATCATCTCGTTGCGGCACGATGTAAGTATGTTGGTAGGCAGCCAGTAGTTGCCGCATGCCACCATACAATGTCCTGGCTCCAGGTGCAGGTAGTATCCGCCATGCAGCGCCTTCTTGCCATGGGCCGCAATATAGCCGCCAAAGTGGTTCTTGTAGGGCGATTTATCTGGCGAGAAACGGGTGTCGCGATTAAATCGGTACGTACAATCCTTCACCGTAAGGTGCGCAATCGAAGGGTCGAAGCTGGCAATCCTGTTAATTGCCATTGCTATTCCCTCTTCAAAATCCGCCCTTACGGCATCGTACTCAGCCTTATGCTCCCAATACCACTCGCGGTTGTTGTTCGCCATCAACTGTTTCAGATAGTCTAAAATTCGTTTTGTATCCATAATCTTTGTATTTTTGTTTGCAAAGATACAAAAATTTTGCCAAAACTACAATTAGACAATCGATATTATTTCCACCAGAAGTCATCTACGAATGTACCTTGCACATAGCTGGTAAACTTCTTGTTCTCGTTAGCAATATTGCTTCTTTCTTGTACAGGTGTGAACGTGTCGTCTACCAAAATCTTACATGCGGCTTCGCCTGTAGTGGCTTTAAGCTCCATCCACGAATCGTTCTTATATACCTCTATTTTTATATTCTTAATCTGTTCGGGAGTGGTGTACACGCCATTAACTTCGAATTCCACAGGATCTACATTAGGACCAGCGCCAGTGTTATACATATTATATATACCATTGCTGTTTGGAGTTGTTTCGCCAAATAAGCCATGTACCTCAGTACCCATAACTCTTAGCGGAAGCGTACCGCCTGCACAAATCAGTCGTAGTGTAGTTTTGCCGCCTTCGGCCTTTACGATGTCGAAAACTACATCGTTAAAGTCGAAATCGCTGGCTTCCGATGCCGACAAATCCTCAGCAATCACGCGATAAAGTGGACTGCCACCAGTAAAGCCTGGGTTGCATGGTGTTGCTGCAATGGTGATATTGGGTTTGCCCGACTTGAAACCTGCGGCATATATGTTGTTTGCAATACTGAAACCATCGCTCTCGTAAATAAACTTATTGCTGCTACCATCGGTGCCCTGTGCGAAATGTGTCTCGGCCGAAACGTATAGGTTGCCGCCATAGGTTATGGCACCATGACTGCTGATGCTTGCAAGTTGTGAGTCTCTCACAATATCCTTTGCCTGGAATACAGCATATCCATCTGGCGAGATGCCATAGATACCATAGCCAGCATCACCTGTTTGTCCACATTCAAACTGAGCGGTTTTCTCAACTACAAACACGGCATCCTGTCCCATCAAGATTTTAAACGGACCTGATACAGCGCTTGTTCTTGAATCCCTGCCTCCATAGAAATTCTCAGCCAACACACCACAACCTGCATCAATCTTAAATGCTCCTTGGGCCGACGAAATGTTCATTTCAAAGTCGTGAGTAACCTCAAGGAAACAGTTGTTGATTACATTGTCGCTTCCGCCTACGTAAGCATAGTCATAAGTTGTCCAATGGCCATTGTTTACCCAGCCAGAATTATTGCCATATACATTGGTTGCAGTCGAAGCACGCCACTCGGCATTGTTCTGTACAGCACCCGCATTTATTGTAACGGTAGCCGAAGTGACGTTGCCATCGTTTACAATTCTGGTATTTTCACCTTCGACATTCACGCTTCCAACTTCAAGCTTACCGGTGTTATAGAGGAAGCTCGACATGTTAACTTCGAAAGTGCCAACTTTGATGGTTCCGTGATTGTATACCTTTGTGTTATTGTTGGCCTTAAGCAGGTTTGCAGTCTCAAGCGTTGCTCCTTCTTGAATATAAATAGCTGCAACATTGAACAAATTGGCGCTAAGATCGGCTAACTTTAAGGTCGCGCCCCTGAGCAGATAGATTTCCGATCGATTATCTGGGGCAAATCTTGGGGCATTGACATCTGTGTCGCCAGCTGATAAATCAACGGTACCTGTTACATAAATCTTGCTGGCGCCCGACCATGTAGAAACGGATTGGGTTTCAGAGTCGATGTAATAAGAACCAACTCCAGCTCCCCAAGTAGGCAACTTGTTAACGCCTGCAGGTACAGCATCCAGGAAGTTGCTGGCATCGCAGTCTGTTGGGAATGTAACAGTGGGCTGCAAGCTACCTTTGTAGTTAGCATAAGTGCCCACGGCACGGGTAAAGGCACGAGTATTGGCATGCTTGCTGCTAAATCCCCAATCTACGTTGGGAGCAACTTTGCCAAATGCTTTCTCGAAAGCAATGGCATACTTTTCGTTTATACTCTGTTCTACTTTCTCCTCATTGTAGTAATATTCATCATGGCTGCACGATGAGAGTGCCATTGTACCCAATATGATGGCTACAAGCGCAATCAGCACGAAATAACTATTCTTTTTCATAATTGTAATAAGTTAAATTAGTAATTATATAAAATCGGTAAGATATATTCTGCGCAAATATACAAAAAAAACAGATTGGTTGTGTGTAGATAATGGTTAATAAAGTTTAATCACTGCACATAATTGTAATATTGGGCAATAAAATAATCTATATTATCGGTAAAAAGTGTGTATTTGTTCTGTTCTTTGATAAGCCAGACGTTCGTCGCCAGAGAGTAGGTAGATGATGCCACAGTAGGTAAAGCCGTGTTTCAGGATGACGCGCTGCATAATCTTGTTGTCGCGATGGGTGTCTATGCGGATGTTGCTGTCGTGAGCAAAGCAGAAGTCCATGATGCTCTTAAAAATGCCATGTGCATCAGGATAGCTGGCAATGCGATGCACTACGTGATAGGGTAGAGTGTCCTCTATCCACCTGCCCTCGTAGATTTTGGCATATGTTGGCTCCGGACTTGGCAGAAATGCAAAATAGCCCACGATGGTGCCATCATCTACCACCACGTAACCGCCACCTACCTCAATGTCGTGTAGAATCACATCCGCTGAAGGGTAACTATCAGCCCATTGGTGCAAGTTACCCGACTGACGCATAATCTGCTTGGCAGCTGCAATAACATTCATAATGTCATCAACCTGCTGCGGGGTTGCTTTTGTAATGGTTCTATTCATAATAACTATCTTCTATTCAGTTTTTATCGATCTGTATATGGATGCTTGCTTCAGCAAGAACCGTCGGCAAAGGTACTATTTTTTTCCCAAACTGAAATACGAAAATTAAAATAAATGATGGCTTGTAACCTTGTTTTATAATGATATTTTCGGACAAATCAATGCGCATATCTTGCGTAGAATTAATTAATAGGTTGATGGGACGTAAATGCGTAAATTATGGTCATTTTTGTAACTTGTTGAATATCTGATGGTTAACGAGAATTTATATTTTGTTGATGCTTGGAAATGTCTTGAAAATGCGTTAGAAAGTAGCTTTTTGTAAGTTGGAAAGCTGTCTTTTATAAGTTGGGAAGTTATTTTTTCCTAGTTAGAAAACAATTTCTTCCTAGTGAGGGCGCAAATTTTTCCTAGTTGGGAAACAAAAACGCACGTTTAAAGAAGTTACAGAAAGACTTTTTGGACCCCTTTAGGGCCTTCTGTCTTTCTAGATTGTTTAATTTTAAAGTGCTGTTTTTAGGCAAAGTTTCCTGACAAAATAAGAGGTGCAGATTCAATATCTGCACCTCTTTGCTGTATGATAGTAAATCAATAATTTACTTCACCTCCTCAAATCTAAACACTATTGTGTATCAGATATTTACAAACACACGTGAACGATAAGAGAATGTAAAAGTGGCTGTTAAGCCAAACAAATATAGAAATCCACAACTTAGTTATTTGTGTTTCTTGCCGGGCACCTTTTCTTCTAACTCCTATTAGCAAGACGGACTCCTATTTCAAAGCCGTTTCTGACATCATTCTTTATATGTTCTTTTTCCATATAAGTTTGCCAAGCACTCAAACCTGTCCAGTCGGGCCAAATGATCGTCATGATTCCTGCGATTTGATTTGCATAATATCTAATATCGTCTTTTATCTCTTCTGATACCAAACAACGTTCTATTCGGTCAGGCAGATGTCTCATCCAATCTTCTAACATGACACGTGCTTCTTTACTTACTCCCTTATTCAATAAAACACCCCTTATAATATGGAGATATGTATGAGAATCTTCATTAAAGACATAAGACACCTTGCTTATGATGTTGTTAATTATAGTTTGGTTAACTCTTGAACCTTGTTTATAAGCCATGTAAACCAAAGCTTGACCTGCATCACGTACTAACGAAATAGAATCTGAGAATAGGGCATTTTTCACGTAGTCCTTGATTGTCCCCGTCTTCCATACACCCCAATATGATAAATGAGTCATAATTGTTAATACCGGATATCCATGCTTACGATATCTTTCTATTACACCTTTAAACGATTGCCATCCATCATTGTCTTTTGAAGGAAGTCCCTCTATTTGACTATAATAATTTAAAAATGAGAATATTTTCTCTACGTGAGGACGAAAACCACCAAAGAAGCTGTCTGAATCATCCTTTTTGAATGCATCTTCATTTTCTGTAAGAATTTTTATTACTTTGTTCAAGAATAGCGAGTGTTGTTCCTCTGTAAAACGAGGGAAGCCTATTTGAAGACGGAATAATTTATTCGAGATTTTATCTATGAAGGCAGAAGAATTCTCATTTGTGAAGTCTGTAGCCAAAAACGAATCTAACTCAGAAGCCGCTATGGATTTCATCGTATTTTCCTCTGCAGGAAACTCATAAAAAGATTCTAATTTATCATCAGATAAAGGCGGTATTGTTCTCCATACATTAATGCACGTATCTAAAACAGAAGAAGTTAAATCATCTTTCTTTGTCCGTTTTAAAATTCTGAGTCTTTTGTAAGCTGCTTGTTGCTCTTTAATTACATCAGACGATAAACCTGTCATGGCGATGTTACCAGCCTCTATAGAATAATCAATTTCATCTTTCAACAAATTGGGCATTTTAAAATCTTCTTCTCTAACGCCTGATTGCAAAATTGGTTGTTCCAAAGCTTTTTTCTGGCAGCGTTTCAACGATTCTCCAGACAAGTTGTCGTATAAAGTTTGGACTTGTTTTCCATCATACTTTCGTGAATGTTGACGATATACGATACAAAGCGCATTAAATACACGTTCCATTCTTTCCTGCGTAAGCAAAACTGAAAGTTTTACCAGTATGGGCAACAGACAAGTCAAAACTCGTTTCTGTAGGATTCTTCCTGCATACTGGTCAAGACCTATTTCGCAAGATGCAATCGACTTGTCAAAAAACGCACAAGCATCTTCTCGCCTAATATGTAATAATGTTTCACGGTTTAATGCATTTGTGGTTTTTGTCTCACAACATCTAACGATCCATTGTAATGCATACTTCGGATAATAACGCATTAATCGCTCTATCATAAAAGTCTTAGTCTCAACTTCCGAAGAAAAACCTACAGGCATACCAAATGGGAATCCTAACTTTTCATATAGTCGAAAATAACGAATCGCCCCATAATAATCTCCTCTAAATCCACTTCCGCCAAAATTCCATTGTTGACCAGTGTCTAATAGATTGAAGCCATGTGTTATTTGGTGATGCGATGGTTTGTTTTCTTCTTTAACAATCATGTCGCGACAAGTTCTCGCAATCTCAGCAAAGTCGAAATCTGAGTTAGATTTATCCATGGAATACATATAATCCATCCTCCATAGGAAGAGTTCTATGGCAGAGCGAACAGAAGACAACTGTGCGGAGTATTTTGATGTTAGAATATTCCTTTTCACTGACTTCAATAAGTCACGAAGCATTACTTGGGATTCTCGCAACTGCCCCATCTCTATCAGCATCCCGGCTTTCCACAAGTGGCCTTGATAATCAAATGAGCGGAGGTTCCAGTCATCAACAACTTGTTGAACGTTGGAATAATTCAATGTCGAGATGGCATATAGACATTTTATATAATTCAACTGCCGTTTATGCTCGTAAGTGAGTTGAGAAATGTGAGTCTCAATGTTTTCTAACAGATGAACATAATCATCATCTGCACCTTTGAAACGATAGGTGTTGAGAAGAGAAAGCTTTAATCCCAATAGCTTCTGATATGTAGCATTGTCCAAACCATTTGCATCTTCTGAAGGCAATTGTTTTAAAGCTTGTAGATACCATTCAATATCAGGAGATGCCAATGCAGTTTCAATACGCCAATTTACTTCGAACAAGAAATTCACTTGCTTTATAACATCATTAGCACACTTCGCATATATGTTGGTCCAGAAAGGTATATATTCCTTCGTGTCGGAAAATTCACGCATATGAGATGCTGGCAATACAATCCATCCTGGATACGATTCGCGTATCATCCTCATTTCTTTTATAAGAGCATCGACGTCGTAATTTTCTCCGATGTGTATTGATGTATGGGCATTTTTTAACTCTCCCGACCAATCCGTTTTATATTCCTTGCCTATATACATCAAGAAAAAATCCAACGCTTCCGAGAAACCACTAACTTTTTTTATGTCTGCAAGGTTGATGACATCGATTCCAAGGTCGTGCGATAGATGAATATTAGAATCGTGCATTTGGTTGTTATACGTGATCTGATACACAGGAGAGGCCTGTTCTCCCATAACATCACGCAACCAGCCTATCCAACTGAGAAAATTTGGATCATCACCAGAGAACCCAATAAGGCAAAGAACATTTTCTATTAGAGACTGTCGCACTGTATTTACGAATTCTGGAAATCGTTGTGGATAAGTGCGATAGTCTTCTTCGGTTATAATAAATGGACGTATATCGGGAAAACTGCCATGCAACTTAATCAACCTTGGATGAGGCGTGTACAATAATGTTTCCTTATTTGTTACCTTGTAGTAATACCTATCAGCTTCTATAAAAGCCTTTTCTAACAGTGTGTCATAATTTGTAGTAAAAACATCAGACCATGGCAATTTCATTAGTTCGATATGCAAGCGTCCCGGATATACACGCTCATCAGGCAGAGAATTTTGAATCAAAGATTCTAGCTCCCCTCTTCCTTTTGATGCCTCTACTTGAGATGCCAACCTAAGAACATTCTTGTATCTTACATTCTTATCGTCTGGCTTTTCTCCATATAGAGTCTCATAGAAGTCATCTGCAAGCTCGAACCAATCTTTCATATGAGTGGCATCATCCATTTCGGCATTCTTGCTAAAGCCTGCACCAACTAAACAAGAAGCTTTTCCCTCATGTAAGTTCATACGTATAGCATTCAACTTCATTTTAAGGGAAGGATTCAGCTCTTTATATAATTCATTGTATCTATTTTGTTTCATGTTCGTCCTGTTTCTACTATACCGACTAGTATTAGCTGTACAAGTTTTATCGAGAGTGAAAATAATATCAATGTTATTTGCAGATTGCTTTTATTTATGTTTCTTGCCAAGCACCTTTTCCTCTAACTCTGGCAGATGCTCTAAGATATTCTCGTCAATTTTAATTGAGTATGTACCTGTTGTGTTATGGAGCGTCTTTTGTATCGTGCCCTTCTCGGTATTCTTGAACCAAGAATGGAACAGATTGACTACAAACATAGCGAGCACTTCGGAGTCTATGTTGTATTGATGTCCGATGTTCCAAGCAAAGTTCTTCAGATCGGTCTGCTTCAGTTTCTTCTTTTCAATCTTCACCATACACAATTCACAATGCCATTGTACTGTACAAGTAGCTTAACGGCTTCCTCAATCTGGAAAAGCTCTTCATCACTGAATCCGTGTGGAAGGAAAACAAGACGAGTATATCTAAGGATTTTATCAAGTTTGTCCTTCTCTTGTCTTTCTTTCGCTTCTGCCATTTGGGTACGGTCAATGTGCAGTTGCTGAATGAACGGAGCCAAATCTCGCTGTGCGTTTTTCAGCGTCTCTTCGAGTTCTGATATAATCTGTAGCTTCAAATCATTTACCTCTTCCGATGTCTGAGGCTCTTGTTGTACTGGCTGTGGAACCACATCACATGGTGGTGTTTCTACCGCAGGCTTTGTTTCCAGCTTCTTTTGAATGTCCTCCAGATGCTTTATGATGCAAGCATCCATGTTCTCTTGGTCTGCTCGATTGTTCAACTCCTTTCTGTTGCTTTTGAAGTAAGCATAGATACATTGTTTGATGCTATGAAGCAACAATACGAATACCGCATATCCTCCTATAAATATAGGTATAGTGACAAGAAAACAAAGCAGTTCCTTGTCCTCGCCTATCAGTTGTTGAGCAATTTTGTAAGCGCCAACTATGTAGGTAATGATAATCAGCCCTAAGAATGACGTGCCAATATAGCGATGCACTCCTTTTGCAGATGGAACGGGAAAGATGTCTATCTCCATAATTACAAAGTCTTTATTTTCTCCTGTGCAACGATAATAGCATCGTTGCACAAGTCCCGTTCCTGCTCATCTTCAACAGCATCAATGAACTTGTCTGCTAACCACAAGGTAAGCATTTCCTTTTCATCCTGATGAAGATACTCCGCAAGCTTAATGACCTGCTCACGCTTTGCTCTTCTGTCACCACGTTCAATCTTACTGAACATTGGGGTGTCAATCTCTAGGAATGCAGCCAACTGGCGTTGTAGCAAACCTTGCTCTTCTCTGAGCTCTTTAATCTTATCTCCGAATAACATGTTTATATCTATTTTTAGTCCTTCAGCAAGTTACCAGCAAGTTACCGGCAAGTTAAACTTAATTATTTATCTTCCTTAATATCAGCAATTTGGCAATATTACGAACTTTATTATTGGTGTTTCGGCAAGTTGCCAGCAAGTTACCGGCAAGTTAAATCTATGCCCAAATTGGGATATACTTCATATAACGAGGAGCTGTATTGGGGTCAAGTACTTTTATTAAGTTCTTCCCAATCGCTTCCTTGATTAATCTAGAAGAACTGCTGGATGATGTTTCAGGAATGCCAAACCTGTCTCTAAGCGACTTGTTTGTCAAAGCATCACCTTGTATATACATTAGACAAGCATGTAGATAGCATGACCACAGTTTGTCCTCCATCGGAATATTGCTAAACTCCATTTCAGAGAAAAGAGTAACCTTGGTGCTATCTTGGAAAACTTCAATGCGAGGAGCTGGAAGATATTGAGCTTCACATGCCAGCACCATTCTATCCCAACCTCGACCAAGTTCTTCACACATTTTCAATCGACGCATGAGAGAAGCAAGTTTCTCGTTTCGTGACTTCGGAGGGTTATCAATGATACGAAGTACATCTACCAATGGAGTACCAGGATTCGTCACCTCAATACGATTGTCGAATATCTCAACTACAGGAGCAGCCCCTGTTATGTACAGGTCTTGATGAATAAGACTATTTGCGATGGCTTCTCTTACCGATGGCAACGGGAACTTGCTTGTTGTTGACAGTTGGACAGCATTGACATCCTCGTTACTTGGCAATAGAGCACATAACGCACGATATTCTCGAAGCAAACAGCATAGCCCTGTACAAATGTTTCTTCTTTCTGAATCAGCAAGCGGTTGATACCCTTATACTGAACCACACGCATAGCTTTACGTCCTAACCTTGCAAACTCATTCAAGTCTTTTGCAAATAGCAGAGCACCTAAGTTTGTTATCGAATAAAGACCATTGTCCTGCTTCTGGATAATTTCGTCCTCGTTCAAATAATGCACAACAGCCTCCTTCTCTGCTGGCTGTGGTATCCTCAACAAGGTAAAGTATGCATCCACTTGGAGCAATCTGATAATATCCTCATACCTTTGGTCAGTCTTGACGCATACATCCTCAAACTGGGCATGACGTAGCTTGTCCCATAACTGAGCACGAAATACAGGAAACTCGGGCAACTTCTTGGTGTAGCTGCCACTACGAATATAGTCTATCTTCTGGAATGAAACAGGTTCATTGAGTGCCTTATGAATACGAATCAGCTCAACATGCTTGCCGTCTATGTCTGCACCATAGAATTCGAAATCAGCATTTTTGGAAAGAAGGTAACGAAGCCAGTTCTCCAACTCCTGTTCACCTTTCTTTTCAAGCTGAAGACGCACCTTAGTACCAATAATCTCATGAGTACCATCATCCACGCCCCAAATCATATAGGCATAATCACGATCGTTCAAAGTAGCACTATTAGCAAGAGCACTAATATCCTCACCAACCATTGTCGGCTCGCAATTGTTATGTTTGAACTCAACCCAACCAACCTCCTTGGGAAGTTTGCAGAGTTCTTTTACTAGTATGTCGATATTTCCTATCATATTTACTTTCCGAATTATGTTAGTTTTATTTAGTATGTTGAAGAAATTGAAAGTTCTTTTCCATGTTTCATTTCTTTATTCTCTTCATTATTATATCTACTTCTGCAGGCTTAGAAGACTTATTTCCATATAAAACAGTTTGTGACATTGAGTCTTTTTTTAATTTACTCACCCTTTTAGAAAGAGAATAATCAGGGAAATTTTTTCTCAACACTTCTAGTGTAGTATCTAATGTGAATTTCCTCGCATCTGTTCTCACGCAAATAGTTGCATCATCACTCATTAGTTTTGCACACTTTGAGAAGACGGTATCCAACAAGTCATAATATTCATCTTGTTTTTCAAAACGCCCTTTATACTTTTCTTTTGAATAGACAAGTTTTTCGCTTCCACCAAGGAGCCATAATCTTAGCCATTGATCTGCGTAATAATCTGTTATAGCACAATAAGGAGGAGAAGTAAATAGCAACGAAACTTTTTCGTCGTTTTCTTTTAGCATATTCGATACATTGTTAAGCTCGATTGTACTATCACCTAAGAAAATGGAATTAGCCACAACATTAGGAATTCCTTTTCTATATCTCCAATTTATTCTGCCTAATATATAGTCATAAGGGTTAATCAAAGGAGGTTCTTCCATCCCATTTTTTTTCCACCATGCTATTGAATAATCCATACCCATTGATTTGGTAATTCTCATTTGATTGGACAAGGATTGTCCTTTCTTTCCATGCAGATATACAAGTAAAAAAGCCATCAAAGTAGCATCCACCTGATTATTTCTCCAGTCAAGATTCTTCCTTGCTGACAACAAGAATTTAAGCACTTCATTACAAAAGCAAAAATGATAAAATTCTGGCATATTCTCTGCCTTTTTCTTATAATAATTTCGTTTACGATAAACCTCTTCCAACCTCATGATAACACTATCTTTTTCTGCGGGATGTAATTTCGCATGTCCAAATAACCAGCCAACAGGATTGATCTCAATTCCGATACCTTTCCTATTCAGGACACCGCCAGCATAGATACTAGTGAATCTTCCTGCAAAAGGATCTAAGACAATATCACCTTCTTTGGAGTATTTATTTACTATGTTAAAGGCAAAAGAGAGGGGAAACATCGCATAATATGGACCAAAATGAGCCCATATAGATTCTGCTGTTTTATTCTTACGAGTCAAGTCCTTAATGCTAATCATTATTATTTTGATTTATGATATCATTTGCAATTGATTCAAACAACCTTCTTCCCAAATTCAATGGAATTGCTGCTTCTGCATGTGCAGAGATGAGAGGTGTTACAGAATTTGGATATCTGCTTGATGCCATATGATCCAGTAATTCCATAGCATCTGCTAACCTTGAATATTGATCGGGATTGGCTGTATTTAAATTGAATTGATAATCAGTATAACACACATCAACAGGTACCAATAATTGTCCAGACTTCGCTTTATAAAAGAACTTTCTTCCAAAATATGTATCTTGACCAAAAGGTTTCGCACTATCTGAGTATATAATGTTCTTTTTAATATATTCATCAGTCAATAAAAAAGCACTTTGAGTGGGGAAATTTCCAGGCACTCCATTAGAATCTGTATCTATTGAAATAAAATGATTAAAAAAGGTCCCAGACTTTTCCAATCCGATAATCATCATATCGGTCCCGTTTATTTTCTTTTGCTCATCATTAATTCTTCTAATCTCTTCTTTAATCGCATTTGTTAACCAAGATGCAGTACTAAACACTGCTAAAGGACCATCTATAACAAACGCAACCCTTCTTAAAGTCGCTAACCACTTATTTTTCTCAAAAGACCTTAAAATATGAATAAGCCATAGTTTCTCTATGGTAGACATTATTTGTCCATACATTTCTCCACAAGTAGAACTCGGATTCATAAGTTCATGCAGTCTAAGCGCATCTGTAGAATAAAGAGGCCGATGTGTCTGTGGACATTCATAAATACCATAACCATATGTCATCTCATGCTCATTACCCTCAATAGGACTCATTGGAGGACGAACGTTAGAAGTTCTCTCCATTTTAATTTTCAATAATGCCTCGTATGTATCCAACAATGTTTCACCATCTTCAAAAACATGGCAATTATTCATTTCCTCATATAGCACTTTCCTTAATGATGATTTTGCATCAGGCTCATTCCCTACAATTATATTACATCCAGGAAAGACTGCTTCAAAAGAAGATGATTTTTCGGTCTCTCTAAATCTTTTTGGATCAATAAATTCATTTTTCTCTAATTCTTTCGCTTTTTTCAAATCTAAAAGGACTGAAGCAACTGTGACATAGCCACATTCCGCACAAGGGAAACCATTTTTTACTGGTGCGGCTTGATAACTACCATCAATCGCAAGAACTAAATCAGGTTGTCGTCCTGTTTGTGATAGACTTGCTTTTGACACTAAATTATTATGAGAAATAGAATTTGCACTAGGACTTACTTTTTTTACATGTAATTCCTGTAAGCGCTCATTTATTCTCTGGCTTTCAATAATTCTCCTCAACGGTTCGTATGAGGCAAATTCACCTTCAAAACTCATATTTATATTTCAAATTTATCTACTTGAACAGGAATAACAAATGGATTACTTAATGTTTTGACTCGTAAAAAGCCTTTGTCTTGTGCTCTACGTATTGAGGGCTCAAAATCTTTAAAATCGTAATATTTACACAATTCCTTTGTTTCGTCTGTATTATTTAGATGGGCAATGAACCAATTAGATGTATTTCTTAAAATATTCTTCTGAATACTACTTACCTCTTGAGTTGCATAGACCATGCCTATTTTGTATTTCGCGCCCTCTTTGGCCGTTCTTACCCAAACATCAGATAAATCTAAATCATTACCTGCAGGCAAAATATTATGAGCTTCCTCGATATATATTAATATCTCTGGAATGTTTTCTTCTCCCTTGATAAACAATTTTTGGTTCTCATCAAATATTTTTTTCATTATACGTTTTGCCGATGATTTGTTTATTTCAGGAGCGCCACATGATTGATCTACAATTACCAACTTACCTCTTTTGAGTTGTTCATAAATGTCTGCAGCAAAATCAGATGAAGTAATTGAGCTGTGTAAATCCTTTGCACGTCCTATCTTCTTTGCTCCATTTTGATATTGGAACACACCCAACAAATTCTTTAAATTTGAATCAGCCCATGGCTCCCCAGAGCTGCTTCTGGCAATATATTGTCTTTCAAAATCTCTATAATCATTCTCAGTTCTAATAAATTTGTCTAAACTTTCAAATGCATTAGCTAATTGATTTAAAGAAGGATTTTCTTCTGCTAAGATTGACGCTGCCGAAATATAATCTGAGGCAGAATTTGATTGGCTGTTTCTCATCGCAGTCAATAAATCTTGATTAAATAAGCCTCTTGTTACTATACGAAAATTGTTAGGGATAGCAAATCCAGCTCGAGCAAGGATTGCTCTATATACTAGAACAGAACGTTTATATCTCGTTAATGCTCCTCTATCACTTTCATCTGGTTTTTCAAAAGCCACTTGACAAAAAGCTTTAATGTAGTTTGTTCCATCATCCTCTAATAGACGATCTATAATATCCTTTCCGATTTGAAGATTATCATCCAAATAGAAATTAAGTAGCATTAGTCTACGATCCGTGTCATTAGGATGGTTTGTTATGCCATAGGTTACAACTTCATCATTTTTGTGTGACCCTATATTTAATTTATACACATTTTTAAGAGCATTATTATTATCTTGAACATTCTCATTTGCATACTCTCCATTAGGATCAAATATAAGTTGACCTATTCTAAGAGGCATTTCATCTACAGATGATGGCATGCGCAGTTCATATACAGATTTTGCAATAATTTTAGTCGTATTTGACTTACCTGTTCGCGTCATACCAAATAAAGCCGATTTTTGACTGAGTAGATCTGATGGATAAATGAATACAGGAACATCATCTACATGCTGAAATCTGCGATTTGTCGAAGCATATCTCACGTTCCCAAGTTTTACTCGCTTAACATTATTGAATCTTTTCTTCTGATCACGAATGTTTGTTGGATCACAATAGTTAATTATTGCTTCTAATGCTTCTGACGTCGGCTTATATACTTTTAGACCTCGGTTGGGATAATAGTTAGATATATCACTTCCAAATCTTAGAGAAAGTGGAGCTTCTGAATTTTGCGAATCCTCATCGAGGAAGAAAGTGCCTATTATTCGACATTGAAGGCCTGCGAAATCAAAGAGGTTCTTGGTTCTAGCATCCATTGCTGTTACATCCCATAATTTGTCATCTTCTCCACTTACACGTTGAGCAGTTTCTACTCTTATCCTTTCTGCTTCTATATCCTGTGGTAAAGAAGTACTATCCATTACTCTCAATAAAATAATAGAAGAGTCTTCTTCTGTAAATTTTATTTCTGATTCTCCATTAGGATTAATTCTTGTTGCAATAAGAAAACTCAAACTAGCAATACCGCCAACTTTTTGCCTGTAAAAGTTGTGTATTATAACTTTTGCGGTTTCATAGTTAATAGAATACAATTCACCAACATATTGCTCAGGTTGGATTAATTTCTTAAACCAATCTTTGGCTTCTTTTTCTTTACTTGAATTAATACTGTCAAAAAGACCAACTTCAATATTACTCATAATTGTAATTGAGATTATATATTAATACTTTTGTTTTCTCGGAATCACGCCCCTCACACCGCCCTTCGGATTAGGAACGTCGCCCTTATATCTAGGAATCAGGTGCATATGACAATGAAAGACAGACTGGCCAGCATACTCACCAACATTGATACCCACATTGTAGCCGTCAGGGTGAAAACGCTCGGAAACCTTTTGCTTCACATATTGCAGCACGACGTTCATTGCCTCACGCTCATGATTGGTAAGGTCAAAGTAATTAGCAACATGGCGTTTGGGAATAATCAGGGCATGCCCAGGTGAGACAGGATATCCATCATAAAAAGCGACACAAGTGGCTGTCTCACAAATGATTTCCACTCTTCGAGACAATTGGCAGAAAGGGCATGTTTCGCCTTCCTTACGAGGCAACTTGTTGAAGTGCTGATATTGATAGAGTTCATAACTCTTGTTGGCTACTAGACTCTTATATGGCAGTTTTACGTTGCATTGATAGGTGTATTGCTTGTGAATGGCATGAAGCCTAAATCCTTCTTCCGTAAGGTCCCTGCGCACAGCAAAGTATGCTGTTCCTTTAGGCGAAAGCAGATTGGTAACGTTCATCATCACTTCTGCTTGTGCATAAGGTTCCAGCACATTCAGCACATAGTTGCATATAATAGTATCAAACTTACCTTCGGGATAGTCAGGACGATAATAATAATCATAGCCCACGATGTTATAGCCCTGACGCTTCAACTCATCAGTATCATATCCAAAACCGCAGCCGAAGTCAAGAATCTTTCCTTTCAACAGTTGATGTTGCAAGAGGTATCTTGTCGGCACAGAAAAGTCTGTGCGTTTGATTGCTGTGAGGTAGGGATGATTTATTTTCTCTGGTTCCATAATCATTTTAGTATTTCCAGACCTCAAAACCCATATTCAGGGCAATTTGGTTGATTGGATTAAACGTTTTTTCGTATAATTCGCGGAAATGAACACCGTCCATGTCCGCCAGTTCTCTTGCCGTATAACCGAGAGAAATGAAATCCTCCATAACCGCCAATTTAGGCAAGTAAACGTTCAAGTCTGGGAGATTATTACTCTTTGAAGAATTGATGCTGCCGTCAGAAGGAATCAGGTTCCATAACAAATCATGAGAAACAAAACTCCATGGGATAAAATGATCAAGATCATAATCTTTCGGGTGAAGTTCCTTGTCTGTATAGATGCAATGAATAGGACCTCCTATTTCCATCACCATATCCCAATAATTATGCTGCCTTGCAAGTGAATTTCTAACTTCAGGACGAATCAATTTGCTAGAGATGGCAGGCACATTTGGATTCCTTGTTTGCAGGAACAATGTAAGATTCCAATAAGCAAAATCTATTAAAATATTGTAATGTGTATGCAGGTAAGTATTCCAAGCTTTATTGAGGACGATATAGAAATCTGTGCCATCTTTATATAAAGCATAAAGACTTCCATTCTCCAATGTTTGGGAACGTTTGATCATCTCCTTGTCATCAGAGGTGTCAATCCATGGGCGTAGGAAACGATAGGGAACATTCAGTGTAAGTGTGTTTAATAGTCGCTTTATCTGTTTGTCCTCTAATCTGCTTTTCAAGCCTTCAATGATTATCTGAGAATTGGCATCAATGGGAATCTGTGTGATGTGCTGTAAATCCATCACAATATCAAATAGAGAATCGCTCTTACCAAAGGACAGGCGGAAATAGTGCGATACAAACCAGAAGAATTTGTATGTTGCAACCGTATTTGAGAAAATCTTCCCAAGCCGGTTCGTGGTAAGTATGTCAGACGTCGGTATTTGCATTAACTATTCATTATTTCTAAGTATATTTTAATATCTGCGAATTTTCTTATTCTGAATTGTCAAATTTTGGATACAAAGATAATAATAAATAATGTAAAAGCTGCAATGTTATGTGAAAAACTATAGTATTTTTTGCAGAATTAACAATAAAAGGCAACTATAGATGACATTTTTCCTATAGTTGCGCTTTTGAATAGAGACTTTCCGTTTCACTCCTTATAAGATTCAATCAGTACTTCAGCCACTGAAGGGTTATTTGCAACAGGCACCAGAGTGAATACAGCGAAGTGGCGTATGAGATGCCAGCCCACCACCAGAATACCTTGGGCGACAGGAACACTCCATGACAAGACTTTATGAAAGACATGATTTCTTCGTTCTGATTGCGAAGAGACAATAAAAAGTGGCGTAACCAATTGGGGTACGCCACTTTCTTATGAATATCTTATTGTTGCTTATCAAACTTACTTCACCTCCTCGAAGTCGGCGTCCTGGATGTCCTCAGCCTTTGGACCCTCCTGCTGAGCCTGCTGCTGACCGCCCTGGAACTGATCGCCACCAGGCTGACCGGCTGCACCGCTCTGCTGGTACATCTGCTGTGAAGCAGTCTGCCAAGCTGTGTTCAGAGCTGCAATGGCTGTGTCGATAGCAGCTACGTCGCCTGCCTTGTGGGCATCCTTAAGCTGCTGCAGAGCCTGCTCGATAGCTGGCTTGTGCTGTGCGGGGATCTTATCGCCAAGTTCCTTCAACTGATTCTCGGTCTGGAAAATCATTGAGTCGGCCTGGTTCAGCTTGTCAATGCGCTCGCGCTCCTTCTTATCGTTCTCGGCATTCTGTTCAGCCTCGGCCTTCATGCGGTTGATCTCGTCCTGTGACAGACCAGATGAAGCCTCGATGCGGATGGCCTGCTCCTTACCTGTAGCCTTATCTTTGGCAGATACCTTGAGGATACCGTTGGCATCGATATCGAAGGTTACCTCGATCTGAGGAATACCACGACGTGCTGGAGCGATACCTGTGAGGTTGAACTGACCGATTGACTTGTTCTGTGAAGCCATTGGACGCTCACCCTGCAGTACATGGATAGTAACCTCGGTCTGATTATCAGCTGCAGTAGAGAATGTCTCGCTCTTCTTGCATGGGATAGTAGTGTTAGCCTCAATCAGCTTGGTCATAACACCACCCATGGTCTCGATACCCAGTGTAAGAGGAGTAACGTCGAGCAGTACGATGTCGCCTACGCCACCTTCCTTGTTCAGGATAGCACCCTGGATTGAAGCACCTACAGCAACAACCTCGTCGGGGTTAACACCCTTTGAAGGCTCCTTACCGAAGTAGTTCTTAACCAGAGTCTGAACAGCTGGGATACGGCTTGAACCACCTACCAGGATTACCTCGTCGATATCAGCTGTGTTCAGCTTGGCATCGGCCATAGCCTTCTGACATGGAGCCAGACAAGCCTGGATGAGGTCGTGAGCCAGCTGCTCGAACTTAGCACGGGTAAGAGTCTTAACCAAGTGCTTAGGTACACCTGCTACAGGCATGATGTAAGGCAGGTTAATCTCGGTGCTTGTAAGCCATAGGATCGCTCTTCAGGTCGGCACCCTCGTCGTTCTTGAACTCCTGTACCAGCCAGTCGATGATAACCTGGTCGAAGTCGTCACCACCCAGGTGGGTATCACCATTGGTAGAGAGTACCTCGAATACGCCGCCACCGAACTCCAGAATAGAGATATCGAATGTACCACCACCCAGGTCGAATACGGCAATCTTCATATCCTTGTTAGCCTTATCAACACCGTAAGCCAGAGCTGCGGCTGTAGGCTCGTTTACAATACGCTTTACGTCGAGACCAGCAATCTGACCAGCCTCCTTAGTGGCCTGACGCTGAGAATCAGAGAAGTAAGCAGGTACGGTGATAACAGCCTCGGTAACCTCCTGACCAAGGTAGTCCTCAGCGGTCTTTTTCATCTTCTGGAGAATCATAGCAGAAATCTCCTGTGGAGTGTACTTACGACCGTTGATGTCAACACGTGGGTAACCACCCTCGTTAACTACGCTATATGGTACGCGACCAATCTCCTTCTCGGTCTGCTGCCAGTTCTCACCCATGAAACGCTTGATAGAGTAAACAGTGTTCTTAGGATTAGTGATGGCCTGACGCTTTGCAGGGTCACCGATCTTACGCTCACCGTTGTCAACAAAACCAACTACTGAAGGTGTTGTACGCTTACCCTCGCTGTTGGCAATTACTACTGGCTCGTTACCCTCGAATACGGCAACACAGCTGTTGGTAGTTCCTAAATCGATTCCAATAATCTTTCCCATAATCTTATATTTTTTAATTTATACTCAATTTGACACAATCGGGAGTGCAAAGCATGTGCCAAAATGTCCTTTTATGATAAAAATGTTTTTTATTACGTCATTTTGGCACAAAATATTTGGATATTCATCCGAAAAAGTCTATCTTTGCACACAGAATTATATAATAAAACAATCGGTCATGATGAAAAAACTGTTTTTTACTGCCTGTATGTCGTTTGCCTTTCTGGCAGGCTCGGCTCAGACCAACTCTTATATCGTGAAGACTAAGGGTGCCACAAAGAGTGCTCAGAATCACATGGCAGACGTGATTGCCGAAGCGAAGGAGGAGGATGAGGAGAGTTCGAAGGACTTCATCAGTCAGAACTTCCGCTATCACAGTTTGTGCGACTGGGAAGAGGGCATGAAGTTTATGGTGATGCCCGAGAAGCTTGACCTGGTGGTGAAAACCTTTACTGATGCTGCCACAGGTAAGAACGTAAGCAACCTGAAGCTGAAGTATAAAATCATGATTTACAAAGGCCATTCTGAGGGTAAGGACGGTAGAGCACAGATTAACTTTATGTGTCAGGATGACGGCAAATACTATTATTATGTAATAGATCATGAAACCTTTGAGGACTACTGCTACCAGAGAACGGGCGTGCCCACATTGGCTTATCTGGGTGATGTAGATATTGCCAGAGAGAAGCTGATGGATAAGGTGGTTTACACCAAGAGCAAGCTTTATCGTATGGATACAGAGTATGATGGCGAGGGCTATCAGGAGGTGCTGGTAGATCAGGATATGGTAGTAAAAGTGGTGGCCGTAGGTGTTGGCACACGTAACTATCCTGTAAAAATAGTTGTAGAGGATAATGCTGGCAACCAGTTTTACCAGAACGTGACTATGTCGAGAACCAATTGTGGCACACGCGACGATGAGTTTGAGGGCGATGAGGCTCGATTCTTGTTTAATAACTCGTTCGAGTTGCAGGACGACATCATGTCGATAAGCAGTCGCAACTACAAGGTGTTTATTGGCAAGGTTGTTCACACCAAGATACCAGTAAAAATGCTGAACGAGGTTACCAACAAGCAGCAGGCTATCCCACGTTTGGCTGAGTACAAGATTGAATCGATTACACCCCATAAGGGCGATGATATGGCTACTGTTAAGCTGAAGAACACCACGCTTGGTACATTCTTCTTTGCTGACTGCTACCTTGATCAGTATAAGGCCGAGGCTCATCCCGAGAAGTTCTTTGGTTTGATATTTGCTCCTGGAGCAGGTAAGAAGGTGGTTACCACCGAGGCTACTCGTGCCATGATTCGTGGCGGACACGTAGGTATTGGTATGAGCGAGGACGAGGTGCAGATGGCAGCTGGCGAGCCTGATAAGGTAGAGACCGGTCAAGGTGGACAGTACTTCTGGATTTTTAAGCGCTCGAACGACAAGCTGCTGTATGTAGAGTTTGATGGTTCGGGTATGGTTAAGAAGACCAGCGTTAAGGATATGAACGAAGGCGGCGGTAAGAAAAAGAAGAAGAAGCCTCAGCCTGTAAAGGGATGGATGGGAGGCAAAGCCGATCCGTTAGCCGACTAAAAACAATAATCCCAGCCAAGCGGCTGGGATTTCTGTTTGTTATTGTTATTATTTCTTATCAGCGATAGCTTCCATAATCTTTGCTTCGAGTTCCTCGCAAAGCTCTGGGTTATCCTTGAGCAGCGCTTTTACTGCATCGCGGCCCTGAGCCAGCTTAGAGTCGCCGTAGCTGAACCATGAGCCACTCTTCTTGATAATCTCGTACTCAACACCCAGATCTACAATCTCGCCAATCTTTGAGATTCCCTCGCCAAAGGTAATCTCGAATTCGGCCTTGCGGAATGGGGGAGCCACCTTGTTCTTAATAACCTTTACACGTACCTGGTTTCCAATGATGTTGTCGCCATCCTTAATGGCAGTAACCTTACGGATATCCAGACGTACTGAAGCGTAGAACTTCAGGGCGTTACCACCTGTGGTGGTTTCGGGGTTACCAAACATCACACCAATTTTTTCGCGAAGCTGGTTGATGAAGATACAGGTAGTGTTGGTTTTCGAGATGGTCGAGGTAAGCTTGCGCAGCGCCTGGCTCATCAGTCGGGCTTGCAAACCAACAGCCGAATCACCCATGTCGCCCTCAATCTCCTTCTTAGGAGTCAGAGCAGCAACTGAGTCGATAACGATGATGTCGATAGCGCTTGAGCGAATCAGCTGGTCGGCAATCTCCAATGCCTGCTCACCATTATCGGGCTGTGAGATGTAGAGGTTGTCGACATCAACACCCAGGTTGGCAGCATAGAAACGGTCGAACGCATGCTCGGCATCGATGAAGGCAGCGATACCACCAGCTTTCTGGCACTCGGCAATGGCGTGGATGGCCAAAGTGGTTTTACCTGATGACTCAGGACCATATATCTCGATGATACGACCCTTGGGGTAGCCGCCAACACCTAAGGCAGCATTCAAACTGATTGAACCTGTAGGTATAACCTCTACATTATCAATCTGCTCGTCACCCATGCGCATAATCGAGCCTTTGCCATAGTCTTTCTCAATCTTCGACATGGCAGCCTGAAGCGCTTTCAACTTTTCCTGCTGAGGCGACAAGGCCTCTTCTTTTTCTTTTGCCATAGTTAGTTTTACTATTTTACAAGTTATTATTTATAATTGATTATAATTCCAAGTCGCCATCGTGAATCTCGTGCCAAGGCAGACCCTGTTTGTTGAGCTGCTCCATGAATGGATCGGGATCGAACTCCTCTACGTTGTGAACGCCTGGAGTGTTCCACAGACCCTTGCAGAACATCATGGCACCAATCATTGCTGGTACACCTGTGGTGTAGCTAACCCCCTGCATACCAGTCTCCTCGTAAGCGGCACGGTGACTGCAGTTGTTATATACATAATAGGTGTGTTCCTTGCCATCGTTGCCAATACCACGAATACGGCAGCCGATTGAAGTCTGACCCTCGTAGTTCTCGCCCAGATCCTGTGGGTTAGGCAGTACAGCCTTCAGGAACTGCAGAGGAACAATCTTTACTTTTGCAGTACCAGTACCATCGGCCAATGGAGCCTCGTACTCTACCTCGTCGATACGGCTCATGCCAATGTTCTGAATAACCTCGAGGTGCTTCAGATACTGCTGACCAAAGGTCATCCAGAAACGGGCACGCTTGATGGTGGGGTAGTTGATAACCAGACTCTCGATCTCCTCGTGGTGCAGCAGGTAGCTGTCGCGAGGACCAATCTCTGGATAGGTAAGATCCTTGTGAATCTCCAGAGGCTCGGTCTCAACCCACTTGCCATCTTCCCAGTATAGTCCTTTCTGGGTAATCTCGCGGATGTTGATCTCTGGGTTGAAGTTGGTAGCGAAAGCCTTGTGGTGATCGCCAGCGTTGCAGTCAACAATATCCAGATACTGAATCTCCTTGAAGTGGTGCTTAGCAGCGTAAGCGGTGTAGATAGAGGTAACACCTGGGTCGAAACCGCAACCAAGGATAGCGGTCAGTCCGGCCTTCTCAAAGCGCTCGCGATAAGCCCACTGCCATGAGTACTCAAAGTGAGCCTCGTCCTTAGGCTCGTAGTTGGCGGTATCCAGATAGTTGCAACCGCAAGCCAGACAGGCATCCATAATAGTCAGGTCCTGATAGGGCAGGGCCAGGTTGATAACCAACTCGGGCTTGAAATCGTTGAACAGCACCTTGAGCTGCTCTACATCATCGGCATCAACCTGAGCGGTCTTAATATCCATGTTATATCCAGCCTTGTGGATATCCTCCACAATCTTATCGCACTTAGCCTTGCGGCGACTAGCAATCATAAACTCTGTAAACACATCAGCGTTCTGAGCAATCTTAAACGCTGCAACGGTAGCCACGCCACCAGCGCCAATCATTAATACTTTTGCCATAGTCCTATAATTTTTAATCCTTAATCTTTAATCCTTTATTTCATCGGCCTTAATGCCTAATGCTGACATCAGCGAGTAGCCTAAGATTTCCTGACGGAAGTTGCCGCCAGTTTGTGGCTGCATGCTGAACACGGTAATGCGCTTGTCGTCATCGTCGGCACGGCGCAACGTCTCGCGTACCTTATTATATATAGAAGCATCCTCGGCGTTAGGAATCACCATCAGGCGCTTAATGTTCTTCTGGGCACAAACCAGTTCGAGCACCTCGCCAAAGAAATCGCCTGTCTTGGCAAACCCTTCGGCCTGATAGGCATTGATGGTAAACTCGCCCAGGTGGTCTTTGAATGCCTTCTCGCTTAAGTCGTTAGCATAGTTGCCTGGTACAAAGTTGTCCATCTGCTGCTTATCCTTATGGTGAATCAGTATTACCTGTATCTCGTTCTCGCCTTCGCGCACGCCGCCATCCAGAGCAACGCAGTCGAGCCACTTGGCGATATCTGCCTGTGGAATGCGCCTGCCAATCATGCGTTCGAAGTTCACAATCAGATTAAAAGCCACAGTGTCAACGTAGTCTGCATCTACCAGTACCACGTTGTCACTCCACTTTACTTCATTATTCAGTTCGTTGTTCATATGGAGTGCAAATATACACAATTTTTCGCTAAGCAACAAACTTTTCGTGTTTTATTTGGTTTTCTTCTCACTTATTATTACCTCTGAGCTTCGCTCTAAGGTACTTCCGTTCGAGAAAACTCAAATAATATTTGGTTTTCTTCTCACTTATTCGTACCTTTGCAGCCAAATTTAAAAACAATAATTAAAAAGTATTCTAAACAAAATGTCTACATTAACAATTCTGATAGTCGCAGTGTTCTGTATAGGCTATCTTTGTATAGCTCTTGAGAGCCTGACAAAAGTTAATAAGGCAGCTATTGCGCTGCTGATGTGTGTGCTGTGCTGGACCCTGCTGATGCTTGATCCTATGTCGTATTATCCCAGTTTGCTGGGTAGTGATGTGATACACCACATATCCGAAGTTATCGAACACCATTTGGGCGATGCCGCTGGTACCCTGTTCTTCCTGATGGGTGCTATGACTATTGTTGAGATTGTTGACTCGAATGGTGGTTTCAACTTTGTACGCGATACCCTGAAGACGCGCTCTAAGCGTAAGCTGATGTGGCGAATGGCCTTTATGACCTTCTTCCTCTCGGCTATTCTTGATAACCTAACAACATCTATCGTGATGATTATGGTGCTGCGTAAGCTGGTTCAGAGTCGTAACGACAGATTGATCTATGCAGCTCTGGTTGTTATCTCGGCTAACTCGGGAGGCGCATTCTCGCCTATTGGCGATGTAACCACCATCATGCTTTGGATTAAGGGCGTTATTACTACTCAGGGTGTGCTGACCGAAATATTTATCCCATCGTTGATTTCTATGCTGGTACCTGCCTTTATCCTGCAGTATCAGTTGGAAGGCAAGTTTGATAAGGAGCAGAATCTGCCAAAGGCCGATGTCAGTACCTTTACCAAGTCGCAGCGCGACATCATCTTCTGGCTGGGTGTAGGCGGTCTGTGCTTTGTGCCCATCTTCAAGACGATTACTCATCTGCCTCCATTCATGGGTATCCTGCTTGTTCTGGGTCTGCTTTGGACAGTTACAGAGATCTTCCACTACGGTTCGTCTGACGAGGATACAATGGCTAAGCGCGTAAGCGATCTGCTGTCGCGTATCGACTTGTCGACCATTATGTTCTTCTTAGGCATCCTGATGGCAGTTGCCGTACTGCAGGAGGTTGGCGTACTTACCTTGCTGGGTGGTGTGCTTGATACTACCTTCGAGGGTAATCACTTCCTGGTAACAGGTATTATCGGTGTGCTCTCGTCGATTGTTGATAATGTGCCTTTGGTTGCCGGATGTATGGGTATGTATCCTGTAGCACCTACAGGCGATATGGCTATCGATGGTATCTTCTGGCAGCTGCTGGCTTATTGTGCTGGTGTGGGTGGTTCGATGCTTATCATCGGATCGGCCGCTGGTGTGGTTGTAATGGGTCTGGAGAAGATTACCTTTGGCTGGTATATGAAGAAGATTACCTGGGTGGCTTTTGTGGGCTATCTGGCAGGTATTCTTACTTACTGGGTTGAAAGAGCATTGTTCTTCTAAATAATAAGCCCTCGCTAAATGGCGAGGGCTTTATTGTTTTTATTTCCTTGGTATCCACATCCAGAAGGTAGAACCATGACCTTCACCTTCTGATTCAACACCAATCTTTCCTTCGCATCGTTCGGCTATAGCCTTACAGATACTCAATCCTAAACCTGTACCCTGTACAAAGTCGTTCAGCTTTACAAAACGCTCAAACACAGCTGCCTGCTTGTCCTTGGGGATACCAGCACCCGTATCTTCGCAGTAGAAGTAGATGCCACCATCCTGCTCGCGATAGCCCACCTTGATATGACCTTCGTGGGTGTACTTGATGGCATTGGTGGTAAAGTTGGTAAGTACCTGTTGTATGCGCCCCTTGTCGAGTGTGGCAGGGAAGGTGTCGTATGGATTATCCTTGATAAACTGTACGCCAGCCTCATCTACACGCTGAGCCAGCGTCTGACAGATATCGTCGAACACCTTGGCAAAGTCGACCTGCTCGGGCTGAATGGCCAGAGCCTGACCAACATTCGAGGCTTCGAGAATATCGTTGATAAGACGCATCAGCATGTCGCAGTTGTTGCGGATAATGCGTATGAACTCCATACGTTCGCTATGATCCTCCACCACAGGCAGCAGGTCGCTAAAGCCCACAATGGCATTCAGTGGGGTACGTATCTCGTGGGTCATATTGGCCAGGAAGGCAGCCTTCATCTTACCTGATTCCTCAGCGCGCAGGGTCTCGTCCTTCAGCTTCTGCTGGGCTTCCATCAGGGTGTCGATGTTACGAGCCACACCAAAGTACTTACAAACATGCCCGGAGCTATCGAAGCTTGGGATGCCGCTGATGGCATACCATACGGGTTTTGTTTCGCTTGGTGTGTGGTTGAAATGAATGGTTGTATTATATGGTTTGCCTTGGCGCATAGTTTCATATACCTTGCGGATACCGGATTCGCGATATTCTTCGGTAGCACCAGCAAAGAATTCCTCGATGGTTTCGGTGTAGTCGGATTTTTGGCCGCTTCGACTAAAGTGGATGATGCCCTCGTTGGTATAGAAGCTCCATACGAACATGTTACTGTTCATCAGCAGGTAACCCAGCTGGTTCTCGTAGGTCTTGATATCTTCGGTGGCTTTACGAATCTCGGTATCGTGCCTATGCTGTTCCAGATATAGGTGTCGTTCGGCAGTCATATCGCGGGCCGTTACCACGTAGAACTGCATCTCGCCATTCTCATCGAATGTTGGGCGCACCTTAATCTCGATATACTTGTAGATGCCTATCTCGGGATAGAACATGCGCTGACAAACGTGGAAGTTCTCTTTGTCGCCTTTGTGGTACAGACCTTTTACCAGGGGAACTTCGAACAGGTTCATCTGGCGGAAGAACTCCTCGCCATCCTTGTCAAACTCGCAGAGGTCGGCCATACGACGGTTCACGTCAATCAGTTTACCATCCTTGTCATAGAACGACATGGCTATCAAGCCATATTCGAACATGTTCTGGTATTTGCTGGCTATCTCTTCGTTCATGCGCTCCTCTTGTACCTCGTTGGTGTAATCCCTGAACGAGGTAATGATGTAACGTGGCTTGTCTTCGTCGTATTCTACTACGGCATGTCCCTCAATCCAATGCCAGTCGGGCTTTTCTATCGTTCCTCTGTTATAACGACGCTTCAGATAGCCCAGATCCTTATGACCTTGACTCATTAAGCGCATGGCTTCGCTGAATTTACCCTTATCTTCTTCGGGGAGGCGTTCCATAAACACGGCGTGACTCATACCTTCTTCAGGTAGCATGTCGCCATATCTGTTTTTCAACCATTGTGTCTGGATGTCGAACTCTATCACATAGTATTTACCTGAACTCAGTGCTTTCTGCATCATCTCGTTCAGGTCAACCGATTTCTCAACAGCCTTTCGAACGCGGGTACGCATCACCTGACTGAACAGCAGGAAGATGATGGCTGCTGCGATGATGACAACCAGCAGAATGAGTGTCATGGGCGATGCATCGTTGTGTACATTCTCGGGATGGAACCACCTGTCGTATATCCTTTCGATATCGCCCGACTGCTCCATACGTGCAAACGTATCGTCGATGGCGTGAATCAGATCCTTATCGTAACCGATGATACGCAACTCGCCAGCAGGGATGTCGGTCTCGTCAAACTCAATGCCATCAATGTTCAGCTCCTTAACCTTCATCATCAGTGGCTGTTCGCCCCACATGTAGTACTTGTACTTGCCACTTCGGATACCCATCAGGGCCTCGCGGGGTGAATGGTATTCTACCCTAAACGGCTTGCTCTTCTGTTCGGTTACCTTCAAGTCAACATAGTCGTTTTTCTTCACTGTCAGTGTATCGTTCTTAGTAAGCTGACTGATGCGTCGGAGCGGACGGGTCCCCTTCAGTCGTACAGCCCTTACATTATAATAGGTAATCATGTTCTGGGTGTACTCGAATGGGGGACGGTCGTATTTAAACTTCAGACAGTGGATAAGGTCGGCCTCGTGCCTGTCGAAAGTCTCTGTACACTGGTACCACTCTTTCATGATGAACTTGTGCGGAATACCCAGTTTGTCTAATATCAGGTTCAGTACCTCAACATTATAGCCATCGGGTTCGCCCATGTCGTTTCTGAACTCATAAGGCGGAAACTCCCAGTCGCTCACAATAATCAGCGGTTTTTCGGTGGTGTATTCACGTATATATTTGGCCGCTGCTTGCTGTACGTGGCACAAGGCAAGCAAACTGGTAATAGCAAGTATGAATATCTTTTTTGTCATGATCATCAAGTTTCGGATTTAACAACGTTCCATTTCAATCAGCTTACAAGGTATCGAGAACCATACCATGGTGCCCTTGCCTTCGGTAGATTTAAGCTCTATCTGTCCGCCCATATACTCTACCAACTCATGGCAGATACTGAGACCCAAGCCTGCGCCATTGTTGGCACCGGTTACAAATCGGTCGAATATGTGCTCGATGTCTTCTTGCTTAATGCCACATCCGGTATCTTCTACCGATACAATCAGGCGGTCGGCAATAAACTCGTAGCGTGCCAATACCGATCCCGAGGTGGTGTGTTGTATGGCATTAGTGAGTATCTTGTTGAGAATCATCGATGCATTGGGCTCATCAATTTCAACTATCAATCGCTTAAACGGATTCTGTGCAATATACTCTACGCCTGGTTGCCTGTGGTTGTCCCATACAGATGAGCAACGGCCCTCGAAAATGCTGGCCAGATCGATGGGCTGAGGCGAGATGGTAATCATGCCGGCATCCAGTCGCGACAGGAACAGAATGTCGTTGATCAGTTTGAGCAGCGAGGCCGAGTTCTCCTTAATCTCATTGATAAATACAGCCTCGTCTTCAGGCGAGTGATCCATCTCAAACAATTCGGAGAATCCTACTACTGTATTCAATGGTGTACGTATCTCGTGGCTCATGTTGTGTAAGAAGGCATTTTTAACCGTCTCAACCTCTTGGGCACGAACCGACTCCAATGCTAGTTTCTCCTCTACAGCCTTGATATCACTGATGTCACGAATCAGTCCGAAGTATTCTACTATCTGTCCATCCTTGTAGGTGGGCACAAAGTTAAACTGCAGGTGAAGGGTAACGCGGTCCTTGCGCCTGATGCAGGTTTTGATTTCTGCTCGCAGACTGCCAGGCTGCTTATTATCCATCTTATTCAGTATGCGCAGTGCCTGTTTCTCCGACGAGGGAGCGATGAATGCCAATGCCCTGGTTTGGGTAAGCGAGTATTTCTCGTGATTGATTTCGCTGAATACTGTTAGTGTGTGGGTGTCGAGATGGTATTTGGCCAGACTTATACCGCCTGCTGTAAGTACATAGTCGATATTGTGTACATAGCTGGTTACCTCGTCTTGGGCCTTTTGCAGCTCATTGGTGTTCTCCTGCAGCTGTCGGTACGAGTGGGCAACCTCGGTTACGTTACGTCCTGAACCGAAGAACCCGATGCGCTTACCATTCTTATCGCGGATAGGCATTACCTGCAGCTCGTAGTATAACTTGTCGCGTTTCAACAGATTGTTCAGTGTACGCCCATCGTCAGGTCCGTTGTAAATCTGTGTGGCATAGAAGATTTCGAAGTCGTCGAGATCCAAATCTTCTATACCCAGCACATCGGATAGCGAGATGTGCAGTTTCCTGATTGTTTCTATGTCAACTCCTACTACAGCAAGTGATTTGGAGTTCATATCGGTGATATAGCCATCGGCATCATAGTACACCATATCAACCATAGCCGAGTTAAACAGCGATTGATAGCGTAGCATCGACTCCTTGATGAGCTGCTGGCGCATGCGCTCCTGTGTAGTATCGGTTTTCGAACAGATGATGATTGATGGCTTTTTGTGCTTATCGCGTCGCAATACCGATAGGGTTGCTGTGTAGTTGTTGCTATGAATCAGGTCGTTCTCGTATTCCTTGAGCTGCAGGGTACAGGTAGGTACTTTCTCCTCGATAACCATGCGCAAACCTTCGGTAAGTTGGGTAAAGTCGTTAGGATCAAATCGGTGTGAGAACTCCAGTAGCGAGTAGTTGCGCTCGGGATAACCTGCCGAATCCATCATCACAAAATTCTGTGAGGCAACATCGTAAGTACAGAACTTAACGTTACTGGTACGCATTACCAACGACAGACGTTCATTTTCCTTCAAGATTTTCTTTGTCATCTGGCGTTCGCGAATCTTGAAGAAGGCGTAGTACATGATAACGGCCAAAGCCAGAATGGCAAAGAACTTGATCCAATCCCAGATCCATGATGGGATACCCGATTCCTGGCGCTCTGGGTAGAACCACTTGTTCTGGATTGCAGTCAGCTGGTCGTTGGCGCGCAGTTTCGAGTAAACGCTATCCAGCTGTTCCAACAGATGGTGGTCGTTGGCAAAGAACTTATATTCGCCGTATGGGAAGTCGAATGGAGTGAGTTCCAGGTTATCGGTATGGTACTTCATCATCAGCCACTTCAGCGACATGGAGTTCCAGAGTATCACACCCTTGTTTTCAGAACTTACCGTTTGTATAGCTTCCTTCATGTCGTCGAAGGGAATGACTTCCTTGGCCCATCCGTTATCAATCAGTTTATGGTGACTGAAACTGCCTTCATGAACAATCACGGGATAGTTTACCAAATCCTTACCCTTCTGGGCATGGATAGTTTGGTTTTTGGGCGATACCAGGCTGTGGGTGAATATCTGTACAATGGTTTTTCCATACGATGAGTTGTTACGCGCAAAGTCGGCATCCATTCTCAACATCAGGTCCGACTTATGTTCTTTCAGGTCTTTTTGAGCCTCCAAGGTGGGACGTAGTTTGATGATGTAGGGGATGTCGAGTTCCTTGAATATCATCTTTAGCAGGTCGATGTTATAGCCATCAGGTTCGCCGTTCTCATTCAGGAAAACGTAGGGCCACAAGTCCCAGGCATCTTCGTATACCAGCGGTCGTTGTTCGCTGTATACAATCACGCTGTCTTTTTGGGCGTATGCAATGCCGAATGATAGATGGCATGCCAAAAGTAGTGCAAATATTCTATATCTATTCATATTTATGCTGTAATTTCTTGTTTACACGGGAGCCATACCCAGAAGGTTGAACCATATCCCTTGCCTTCGGATGTAACACCAATCTCGCCGCCGCTGTTGTCGGCGATGATCTTGCAGATGCTCAGGCCCAGACCTGTACCCTGTACAAAATCGTTCAGTTTTACAAAGCGGTCGAACACTTTCCCTTGGTGTTCCTTGGGGATTCCAGCACCGGTATCTTCGCAGTAGATGTATATGCCTTCCTTATTTTGGCGCATCTGCTGTTCGTAACCAATCTTAATATGCCCCTCGTGGGTATATTTGATGGCGTTGGTTACAAAATTGGTTATAATCTGTTGTGTACGTCCGCCATCAATAGTGGTAATATAGGTGGGGTAGGGACTCTCTACCATGAATTCAACCTTGGGGTTGCTGACACGCTGTGCCAACGATGTGGCTACACTGTTAAAGCACTTGGCAAAGTCGGTTCTTGTAGGTTTGATAACAATATCGCCACTCTCTAACGATGAGAGTGCCAGGATATCGTTTACCAGGCGTAACAACATGTCGCAGTTGTTTGAAATCACTTGTATAATACCCTCGCGTTCTTCGGGGGTACTCATGGTGGCCAGTACATCCGAGAAGCCTACGATGGCATTAAGTGGGGTGCGTATCTCATGACTCATGCTGGCCAGGAAGGTACTCTTGCGCAAACCCGACTGGTTGGCGCGTTCGGTCTCCTCCTTCAGCTGTTCCTGTTTGTTAATCAGGGCAGTTACGTTTCTCACCACACCATAGGTTCCTGTCTGCTTTCCGTCCTTATCGTAATAGGGGATACTGTCGATAAAGGTCCATTCCAGTTCGTTACTGTCGTGGAAGAACGAACGCATGTGGGTCAAAGTCGACTTTGGTTCGTTAAAGAATTCGTAAGGATGGCGTAATCCCTCAGCAAATGGATCGTCGATAAAGTGAGTTATCAGCTCGTCGAATCCCATTTTACTCTCAATAACGTTCATTTCACGATAGAAGGTTACCTCGCGCTGCTCGAATGATGTGCGGAAAAAGTGCATGTCAACATTCTCCATCAGGTATTTGAGCTCTGTTTCGTACTGCTCAATGGTCTGATTTGTGTGCTGAAGCGAAACTTCGTTCTCCTTTTCTTGCTTGTAAAGCTCACGTTCCTGGGTAACATCTCGTATGTACAGTGTGAAGAACTCCAACTGGTTGTCGTCGTTGAGGATGGGGTGTATTCTGATTTCCGAATAGCAGTTCACACCACGCTCAAACAATACCGTCTTGGTACAGAAGTAGAGATCGTCGGTAAGGTCTTTACGTAGGATAAAGCGGAATGTAGGCAAATCAAAGAGACTGTAGCGGAAGTAGAACGGATCGTCCTTTGTCTTAAACTTCAGAATCTCGCGCAGTTTCTGGTTTGCTGTCAGCAGGTTGCCGTCTTTGTCATAGAATGCCTGCCCAACGATACTCTGTTCAAACAAATTGCGATAGCGGTCGGTTAGTTCGCGCTCTTCTTTCTCAGTCAGAATCTGTTCTGTCTGGTCGCTCAGTGTACAGTAAAAGTTGGTAGGCGTTTTATTGTCGGCGCTATCGTATTCCACAATACCTACATCGTGCATGTAGCGCCAGTTGTGTTCGTGCTTGTCCAAACTCTTGTCCCATCTGAAAACACATTCTGACGATTCGGCACCTTTTACCAGTCGGATCATGAATTCGGTGTAGAGATGGCGGTCGTCGGGATGTATGTATTCCAGACTCTGTTCGTAGGTCATACCATCTGCAGGCAGGAAATCGCCATACAGGTTATAGGCCAGGTGGTTTTGCAGATTCAGACGGAGCACGTAGTTATTATCGTTCAGCGTGCGTTGCATGATGGTAGCCATATCCTTGGCTCTCCAGGTATTCTTTCGAATGCTGTAGAGTGTAATGCGGTTCAATATCATGCCTATGATAATCACCACCAGGGTTAATATAACTATCAGTATCTGCATACTATATCACTATTTTTCTTTCAAAGTCAATCATCTCGCAGGGCAGGGCAATAAAGAACGAGCTGCCCTTGTTGGGCTCCGAGAGCACGTCGATAGTGCCACCCATCTGTTCTATCATCTCTTTCACGATGGGCAGGTCCAAACCTGTACCAACGCGCTTGTTCTTGCCATCGCTTACAAAGCGGTCGAACATCTTGGTGGCATCTTCCAGGTCCATACCGCCATCTGTGCTGTCAACAATCACAATCAGCTCGTCGTGCAGGTATTCGTATCTTGATTTGATAAGTCCCTCGTTGGTACTCAAACCTACATAGTTACACAACTTCTCGATGGCAATACCCAAGTTGTGCTTATCTATTTTCACGCGAAGTGATTTATAGGAGTTGTTGATGATCTTTCTGGCATCATTGCTCGTCTCGCTCCAACCATGCTGGCACCAACTGTCGAACAAGGTGGCAAAGTCGTGCACCTCGTAATTGTATTCTATCATGTGGGCATCCAGACGTGAGATGAACAGGATGTCGTTAATCAGGTTCAAAAGCACATCTGTATTCTTCTTGATTTCGTTGGCAAATATCGGCTCGTCTTCCAAGCTGTGCTCTGTCTTAAACAGGTCGGCAAAACCAATCACTGCGTGTAAGGGCACTCGCAGCTCATAGCTCATGTTCAGCAGGAAGGCGTTCTTCAGCTGTTCCTCTTCCTGGGCTTTGGCTGTTTCTTCCTGCAGTCGCATTTCTGTGTACGACATCTCTGTGTCGTTTCGTAGCAGACCGAAGTAGTGCGTTACTATTCCATCGTGGTTGGTGATGGGCATCAGATTAAAGTTCAAGTAAATGTCGCGTCCCTGTTTGTCGGGTAGTTTGGTACGCAGTGTTTCTGATATCGTACCCAAACGACGTCTGTCCATATGCAGAATCAGGTGCTTGGCTTTATAACGGTCGTCGTTATGTATCAGTGCCACCGCATGTAGCTGTGCTATACGTTTACCTGTTTCGCTCAAGTCGCTCAGAATCTCCAGCTCATGGGTGTCGGGGTAATAGTTTACCAAACGAGCCTCACTAATTCTCAGCGAGTAGTTGATATCTCTGATGTATTGCTGTATCTCTTTGGTACGCTTCTCAATCAGTCTGCTGGCCTCTTTCTGTTTGTGGGTTGATTCTACCATTTCGGTAATGTCTCTACCTGCTGCAATCACACCATAAAGCTGATTGTCCTCATTACGGATAGGCCCTAACATCACCTCGTAGTATATCTTGCCTTGGCGTGTTACCTCGGGTACACGTTCATCGGTAGCTTTAGTTTTGCTAATATCGGTAATCGACGATAGTTGGGTGTGCTCGATGGAGCGTATGTCCATCTCTCTGTACGATGGTATGTCGGTCATCTTCATCTGGCGATTCAGTAGGGCTTGCAGGTCTTTTACACCAAAAGTCTCGCAGGCTTTGTCGTTCATATCGGCCAGATAACCATCGGCATTGTAGTATATCATGTCAACCAGCGACGAGTTAAACACCGTGTGATATCTCAGCATCAGTTTCCTGGTATTCTCAGCCCTTTGCTGTTCCAAGGTAATGTTGCGCTGGGTGCCTAAAATCTCGCTTGGCATGTCGTGGCGGTCCCGGTGTAGTACCGAGAGTGTTATCTCGTAGTATTTTACCGAGCCGTCCTGGGTTGGTGCTCCCTTTACGGTCAGTGTGTCCGAAAGGGTGTCGCGGTTCAGTAGGCTGGTTATCACTTTTTGTATGCGCTTAAAATCGTCGCGGTCGTAAAACTGCGAGAAATCTAAAGGTGTATAGAAGGTTTCGGTCAAATCCTGTTTAGATATCACCCGATACATGTTTCTTTTGGGTTTGTAGGTCCAGGTGTTGGTTTTGTTGGCGTCCATAATTAGTGTCAACTGCTTATTCAGCCGTTGAACCTTCTTGGTGATTTTGCGCTCGCTATAATAGATGAGACGATTATATACTACCATGCTAATAACGGAAAAAAAGAAAACCGCTATCAGGAGAACATATATATGATTGCTGTCTAAAAGCATAAATTGTCTATAAGTACGGTAGTAAACTACCCGCAAAGATAGCTGATTTTGCGCAAATAACAAAATTTTTGAACGAAAAAATGGCAATTATTTGGAAGTTTCACAGAAAAACGTTACTTTTGTCATCAGAAAATGACTAAAAGTACAAAAATATGGTTGACGTAAAGGAAATTTTAAGTAAGAGCGAAGAGCGCATGGAGATGGCTGCGATGTACCTCGAGGATGAGTTGAATCGCATCCGTGCAGGTCGTGCCAATGTGGCTATTCTCGATGGCGTTCGTGTAGAGGTGTATGGCAGCAAGGTGCCCCTCAATCAGGTGGCTAATGTAAGCGTGCCCGATCCTCGTACCATTGCTATCAAGCCTTGGGATCGCAAGGAGATCCGTAACATCGAAAAGGCTATTATGGATAGCGATGTAGGTATCACTCCTGAGAATAATGGTGAGATTATCCGATTGAACATTCCTCAGCCTACTGAGGAGCGTCGTCGCGATCTTACTAAGCAGTGTAATAAGATTGCCGAGAAGGCTAAGGTTGAGGTGCGTAATGTGCGTGGCGATATCAAGGATAAACTGAAGAAAGCAATTAAGGATGGTTTGTCAGAGGACTTGGAGAAGGATGCTGAGAACGAACTCCAGAAGTTGCACGACAAGTATATCAAGAAGATCGACGAGCTGATTACGGCCAAGAACAAGGAAATTATGACCGTATAAATGCGCGGACTTGTTATTAAGAATACAGGCAGCTGGTACACCGTCTTAACAGACGATGGCCAGCTGATTGAGTGTAAGATAAAGGGTAACTTTCGGTTGAAAGGTATCCGTAGTACCAACCCTGTAGCTGTGGGCGATAGGGTAGAGATTGTGCCTAATAACGAGGGTACGGCTTTTATTACAGAGATTGAGGATCGCCGTAATTATATTATCCGAAAAAGTATCAACCTCTCTAAGCAGAGTCATATCTTGGCGGCTAATGTCGATCAGGCCATCCTGGTGGTTACGGTGGTTAATCCGCAAACCTCTACTACTTTTATCGATCGTTTCCTGGCTTCGGCCGAGGCTTATCGTGTGCCGGTTATTCTGGTGTTCAATAAAACCGATTTGCTCGATGAGGATGCCCTACGCTATCAGGAGGCGATGGTACATCTGTATCAGACTGTTGGCTATGTGTGCCACCAGATATCTGCCGAAACAGGTGCTGGTGTAGACGCTTTGCTACCCTTGCTGAAGGATAAGATAACCTTGCTGAGTGGTAATAGCGGTGTAGGAAAATCAACGCTCATTAATCGTTTAGTGCCAGGGGCCAGTCAGCGTACCGCCGAAATCAGCGATGCACATAACACGGGTCAGCATACCACCACATTCTCAGAGATGATTCGTTTGGATGAAGGATGGCTCATCGATACACCGGGTATTAAGGGCTTTGGTACGTTTGATATGGAGCCAGAAGAGCTTACCAGCTATTTCAAGGAGATATTCCATTTCTCGCAAGAATGTAAATTCTCTAATTGTACCCATACCCACGAACCAGGTTGTGCTGTGCTTAAGGCACTCGAAGACCATTATATTGCCGAAAGTCGCTATCAGTCGTATCTTTCTATGCTCGAGGATAAAGACGAAGGCAAATACAGAGCAGCTTATTAAACAAACATAAATGAAAAGACTTATTACAACACAAATGCTGCTGGCCATTGGCATGATGGCGGCAGCCCAGGTTAAGACGCCTGTTGTCGAGTTTAATCTCGCTGGACCTTATGCAGTTAATGCCCCTTTTGCCATCGATACCGTTGATGTGCAAGGTAAGAAATTCGATCCCAATTCGATGTTGGGTTCCATTGCTTTAACCTCTCAGTCTACAGGCAAGTTCTCCGGAAAGGTACTCCCATCGTTACCCGATAGTAAGAGTGTGGGATTGCTGAGTTTCTATGTAAATAACAGTAGCTATCTGAAGGGTAAGATTGAGGTGAAGGGTCCCAAGCACTCTAAGCTTTTTATCGATGGTGTTGAGGCTGGTGGCGAGTTAAAGCTTGCTCCCGAACATCACACCTTTTCCATTCAGTATCTGGCCGAACCTAAGGATACCGATTCTATCCAGGTGGTTATTGAATCAGAACTGTCAACTGTCAATTATCAATTGTCAACAGATGCTCGCCATCCCTATATGGTGCATGACCTGACGGATGGCCGACGTGTTCGTGGTATCAACATATCGCCTGATGGTCAGCTGGTATGTGTGTCGTATCAGACTACAGCTCGTGGAGGTAATAGTCGTTGGAACTACGAGTTGCGTGAAGTTAAGACTGGCAAACTGATTTCTCAGCCTTCGCGTAATCCCCATTGGATGCCTAAGACCAGTGCTTGGATTGAGGAAGAGAAGGAGGGCGAGAAGCGTGTGTTGTATCGTGTCGATCCCCGTTCGGGTGTGCGCACCCGCTTTGCTTTCGATGTACCCGAAGGTAGTTATACCTTGGCGCCCACCGAGGACTATCTGATTATCACCAAGGAAGAAGAAGGCCCAAAGGAGGATAAGGAAGTATTTGAGGTGCTTGAGATGGACGACCGTCAGCCTGGTTGGCGCAAGCGTAGCTATTTGGTTAAGTACGACGTGAAGACTGGTATCAGTCAGCGTATTACCTTTGGTAACAAGGGCGAATACCTCTCTGATATCTCGCAGGATGGTGGCAAACTGCTGATTATTAGTAATCGTTCGCGACTTGCTAAGCGCCCCACAATGGTTTCTGATGTGTTTATGATGGACGCTAAGACACTGAAGGTAGATACTCTGTTCTGTGGTGCCGAGTTCTTGGGTAACGGTTCGTTCTCGCCCGATGGAAAGCAGATACTTTTTACCGGTAACCCAGAGGCATTCGATCGCATCGGCTGTCAGTTGCCAGCAAGTTTAACACCCAGCATGACCGAGAACGAGTTGTTCTTGTATGATATCGCCTCTAAGCAAGTAACACCGCTTACTAAGGATTTCAATCCCAGCATCGAGAGTGTTGATTGGTCGTGGGCAGATGGACAAGTGTATTTCTCGGCCGAGGATAAGGATTATGTAAATGTATTTGTGTTAAATTCAAAGACTGGTAAGATTGCTAAGTTGCCATTGCAGGGCGACTACGCCTACCGTTTCAACATCGCTGCTCACGCCCCCATGTTGGCTTATCTGTCGTATAAGACTATGGAGCCTGCTTCGGCTTATGTCTTCGACCTGAAGAGTAAGAAATTGCAGACATTCTTTGCTGGTGCTGAGGCTTTGGGCGATGCTGAAATTGGTACTTGTCAGGATTGGAACTTTATCAATTCTAAGGGCGATAAGGTATATGGTCGTTTGTATCTTCCTAAAGACTTCGACGCCAACAAGAAATATCCTATGATTGTGTACTACTATGGTGGTTGCTCGCCAGTGTCACGATATTTCGAGTCACCTTATGCACCTCAGTATTGGAACTCGCTGGGTTATGTGGCATATATCCTGCAGCCAAGTGGTGCCACTGGTTTTGGTCAGGAGTGGGCTTCGCGCCATGTGAATACTGCAGGTCATGGTCCAGCCGAGGATATCATCGAGGGTACCAAGAAAATCTGCGAGGCTCATCCCTATATTAATAAGGATAAGATAGGTTGTATGGGTGCTTCGTATGGTGGCTTTATGACCCAGTATTTGCAAACGCAGACCGATATCTTTGCTGCTGCTGTTTCGCATGCTGGTATTGCTAATCACACCAGCTACTGGGGTGAGGGCTATTGGGGATATAACTATAGCGAAGTGTCGATGGCCAATAGCTATCCTTGGAGTCATCGTCGATTGTATGTCGATCAGAGTCCGCTGTTCAATGCCGACAAGATTCATACACCACTGCTGTTGCTTCATGGTAATGCTGATACCAATGTGCCTTTGATTGAGAGTTTGCAGATGTTTACTGCCCTGAAGCTCTTAGGTCGCGAAGTTTCGCTCGTCGAAGTTGAAGGCGAGAATCACCATATCCTCGACTATAATAAGAAAGAAAAGTGGTTGGCCACTCAGATGGCTTGGTTCCAGAAGTGGCTCAAGGACGATCCCACTTGGTGGGATGCTCTCTATCCCAAAAAGCATCTTTAATAATACAACAAATCCCTCGCCGATTAGCGAGGGATTTGTTGTTGTTAGAGTTTCTTAATCCAATTGATAATATCTTCGAGAACCTCTTCTGAAAACGTTTCTTCGATAGCGTAGTACTCATCAGGGCGCCCCGTTGTGCAGTGTTGGAACAGATGATTCAATCCCTCGCACTCTTTTATCATCGTTTTCTTGTTCTTTGGCAGCAAGCGACGTAGTACTGGGATGTTCTGTGCAGCGGGCACCTGACAATCCTTAGTGCCGTTGAGTGCCAGCACAGGGCACTTGGTGTTGGCGATGTTCTCTGTGGGGTCGTAGTCCATAAACCACTCTGTCCACTTGTTACCCTTAAGCAAGTTTCGCAGATACTCCATAGTGATGCCTTTGGCAAATGGACTGCCACTATTTCTGCTCTGATACAGCAGGATACTGTCACCCTTGACGGCTGGACCTGCTAACGATACAATAAAATCAACCTTTCGTTGAGCACCTAATATAAAAGCAATCAGTCCGCCCTCGCTGTGGCCCAGCAGTCCCACCTTCTTAAATCGCTTCTGCGCACGCAACCACTCTATGCCTGCTGCTGCATCTTCTGCCAAATCGGCCGATGTAGCGTTCTTCATATCGCCACCCACCGACTGACCAGTGGCGCGATCGTCATAGCGCAGTGTGGCTATGCCAGCGCGTGCCAGTCGGTCGGCTATCACTGCAAAGGGTTTGTGGGCATAGATTTCTTCGTCGCGATTTTCAGGTCCACTGCCAGTTACCATAATCATCACACACTTAGCTCCGCCTTTGGGTACGGTTAGCGTGCCTGCCAGAGTGGCACCTGCCTTGGCGTTGGTAAATGTTACCTCCTCAGTAGTGTATGGGAATGGCGCCCTGGGCGTTTGTGGGCGGTTGGGACCATCGGGCGAAGTCTCCTTCATGTTAAGTGGCAACTTCATGCCTGCCTGTGCGAAAGTACCCTCCAAACGACCGTCGACATAACGCGCAGCGTATGTGGCGCCAAGCGATTTGATGCTGACCTTTATTGAGTCTTTTGTGAGCAGATCGATGGTGGCGGGTATTCCTGTTGCGCCTTGCGCAGGACTGTCGAGTATACATTTTCCATTGGCAAGATTCAATATGATGGGCAACTTCTGCCCCATAGCTTCCAAATCGCCACTCCAACTTCTGCGCACCTCCTGTGCAGTAGCTGATAGGCCTATACAGCCTACGGCAAGGGTGAAGAAGAGTTTTTTCATTTTGCTTTCTGGATGAGATAGATGAATACAAAACCAATGATGCCAACTACTGCCACAATGCCTATACTCAACACTTTCATCAGGGGCGAGTTGGGACCAACAATAGCTATTGCGAGGCTCATTAAGGCCAATCCGACAGAAAGGATACGAACCATACGAATAGACAGTTCTACCTGACGGATATTTCGCAAGGGAATGTTAAAAAGGTTGATATGGCTCGGCGAGTAGGCACATAGCAAACAAACGATGATGACAATGGAAAAAACGCCCATACCAATCCAATCGTCGGTAGTATCCAGTCTTTGAGCGATTATAGACACAATCCATGCGCTCAGCAATATGATGAGAGCTGCTGCCTCAAAAATGGTGCCCTCAAGCGTGCGATATACTTTTACTTTTTTTATGTCAAATTGTTCGTTCATACTTATTCTAATGGCAATTTACGTACAGCTACAACGGTGAGTGCAGAAAAGACGACACCCACAAATATAATTAACGGAACAAACACTGTGAAACTAATAACATTGGATATAAACAGCGCTATAAGCAGGGCCAGCAGCATCGACTGTAGACCAAGTAGCATAACTAAAGCCTTCTTTCTATTCATCATTGTTTTCTTCGTTTTTGAGTTTTTTCTTGGCTTTGCGCAGGGCCTCTGTAATGATCCACTGCAGCTGGCCATTGGTGCTGCGGAACTCGTCCGCAGCCCAAGCCTCTATCGCGTCCATCGTGTCAGCATCGACACGCAGGATAAAACTCTTAGTGGATTTCTTCTCTGCCATTTTCACCTTTTAATGATTCAGTGTACCAGTATTTACTACTGGCTGAGCATTATCATCGCCACAGAGCACAACGAGCAGGTTGCTAACCATGGCAGCCTTCTTGTCGTCGTCGAGCTCTACAATCTCCTCGCTCGAGAGTTTATCAAGTGCCATCTTTACCATCGATACAGCACCCTCTACTATCTTCTCGCGAGCAGTGATGATGGCACTTGCCTGCTGGCGACGCAGCATTACAGCAGCAATCTCAGGAGCATAGGCCAGATAGTTGATACGAGCCTCAACCACCTCGATACCAGCCAGAGCCAAACGCTCATCCAACTTCTGCTCAAGCTGCTCGTTTATCTCGTCGGCACTCGAACGCAGGGTGGGCTCGCCAGTCTTGGTGTCCTCGTCGTCGTAGGCATACTGTCCAGCCACCTGGCGAAGGGCTGCGTCACTCTGTACACGTACAAAATTCTCGAGTGCGTTCATCAGTCCCTTGGTGTCGCTGCCAACGGCGTTGGGGTTCGAAGCCATGGTTTGTGTATCAACCTCGAACAGTGCTTTGTAGGTGTCCTTCAGCTTCCAAACCAGCACCAGACCAATCATCACTGGATTACCTGTCTTATCGTTCACCTTGATAGGCTCAGCGTCCAGATTGCGAGCGCGCAGACTAACCTTCTTGGTGCCATAGAATGGGTTAATCCAGAAGAAACCTGTCTGAGCGAATGTGCCAGCGTACTTACCAAACCATGTGGTTACACGTGCCTCGTTGGGTTCCAGCTGCATGTGGCCACACCACATGATGATATTAACGATAATCATCAGTCCACACAGTCCAAGCAGCCAACCACCCTGCGCACCGTCGGTAGCATCGAGCATAATAATGCTCTCAACGATACCAACAATCGTCAGAATTAGAACTGCGATGTTTATAAACAACATCAGGAATCCATTCATTACCGATCCTCTGAACTCAAACTCTTTTGTCTCCATAATCTTAAAGTTTAATTGGTTATTGATTTTAAAATTTGATATCATTTTGATATCGCAAAGATATGAACTATTTTTGAACAGACAATGAATTTGTCGAAAATATTAGCAACATTTAACAATAACTATCAACTATCAACTGTCAACTATCAACTAAAAATCGTACCTTTGCACCCATGAATATCAAGGAGTTAGAAAATAAGCGTATAGCTGTGCTGCTCTCAGGCGGAGTGGACAGCAGTGTGGTGGTGCACGAGTTTGCCCAGCTGGGGCTGCACCCTGACTGCTTCTATATCAAGATAGGTCCTGAGGAGCAGCAGGAGTGGGACTGCTCGAGCGAGGAGGACTTGGAGATGGCTACTGCTGTATCGCATAAGTTTGGGTGCAAGTTGGAGGTTATCGATTGTCATAAGGAGTATTGGGACCAGGTTACTAAGTACACCATGGACAAAGTGCGCGCAGGATTAACACCTAATCCCGATGTAATGTGCAACCGTCTGATTAAGTTTGGAGCCTTTGACGAGAAGCGTGGTCACGACTACGACTTGATTGCAACAGGTCACTATGCTATGACAGAAACAGACGAGAATGGTGACAAGTGGCTCTGCACCAGTCCTGACCCTGTGAAGGACCAGACTGATTTCCTGGCACAGATAGCCGACTGGCAGCTGAAGAAGGCCCTGTTCCCAATAGGACACTATGTAAAAGACGAGGTGCGTGTGATTGCGGAGCGAGAGCATTTGGTAAATGCCAAGCGAAAGGACTCGCAGGGTATTTGTTTCTTAGGCAAAATTAATTATAACGACTATATCCGCAGGTATCTTGGCGAACATCCTGGTGATGTAATTGAGCTGGAAACAGGCAAGCGCATTGGTGAACATAAGGGACTTTGGTTCCATACCATTGGTCAGCGTAAGGGCATGGGCTTTGGTGGTGGTCCTTGGTTTGTGGTTAAGAAGGATGTACCCCACAATATATTATATGTATCGCACGGATACGACCCAGAAACGGCCTATAAGGCAGATTTCCCTGTGCACGACTTCCACTATCTCACTAAGCAGTTGCAGCCAACGGAGGTAACCTTTAAGATTCGTCATACACCAGAATATCACCCTGCCACATTGGAGTGGACTAGTCCCATGGAGTTCATTGTGCACTCTAAGGACAAGATTCATGGTGTGGCACCTGGTCAGTTCTGTGTGGTTTATGATGCCGAACATCATCGTTGTTTAGGTTCAGGTGAAATCACAATATAACAACAAATCCCTCGCTAATCGGCGAGGGATTTGTTGTGTTTATTTCTTTGTAAAACTACTAAAGTAATCCATACAGACTTTTTGCCATTCCTTGGCGTTTTCGAGTTGGTGCTGCAGGCGGGCATCAACTTCCTGCCAGCGCTGGTCGTCGATATTGGGCTTGGCCTCGTTCCAGATGCGGATAAAGTCCTCAACCTCTTTTACACCACGTGAGTAATGGTAATCCATCTCTTCAAGTACTGTGCGACCGCTCTTCAATCGGTAGCTCCATGGTACACGGTGGAACCACAATAGGTAGCGTTCCGGGCAGGTGTTAATGTTATCGTACAGTGTGCAGTAAGGCTCGCGATACTGTGCGGTGGCATTCGAACCTGTATGTGTACGGTCGAAACCAATGCTGTCGTTATTAGCCTGATGATAGTAAACTGGGCACCACTCAAAAGGCATGTGTGGGTTGTAGCCATCAGGCTCAGGACCATAGTGGTGGTCGAACTTGAAGATATGGTGTAGTCCGATAGGCATCATGTAATCTACGCAAGCTTCGCGGCTACGCAGCATCATCGATTCTAATGCTTCGTTATTCTTAGCATTAAATGTCTGAGCCAGCCATTCCTGTGCGATATCCTCTGAGGTCATGTTTGGATTCCATGCCAGACGACCAAAGGCATACCAGTTGGCCTGCGAGAAATGGTGACCGCACCAGTTTCTGTCAAGTCCGATGTTAGCTACACCAGCAATACCAACCAGCTTTTCTGGAGCCACAAAGCCGAAGAACTCGCGCCACATTGGGGCAAGGTAAACCAGGTGGCGTGACTGTCCCAAGTACTCCTGGGTAATCTGTAGTTCAGCCATCTGCTTGGTTTGTTTGATGTTGTCGAAGATTGGGGCGTAGGGCTCACGAGGCTGGAAGTCCAATGGACCATTCTTTGATTGAAGAATCACGTTGTCGCGAAACTTTCCGTCCAGATTCTTAAACTCGCTTACGGCCTGTTTTACACGGTCCTCACCACTATGGGCTGCACCATATACAAAGCTTCGCCACATAATAATACCGCCATAAGGTTTCACGGCATCGGCCAGCATGTTAGCACCATCAGCATGTGTGCGCTTGTAGTCAAATGGACCAGGCTGTCCTTCCGAGTTGGCTTTTACCAAGAATCCACCAAAATCAGGAATCTGGGCGTAAATCTCTTTGGCCTTGGCTTTCCACCAAGCTTTTACTTTATTATTCAGTGGGTCGGCTGTCTTAAGGGGCTTGCCACCATTAAATCCTTTGGCAGGAATGCTCATGGGCGAAGCGAAGTTTACCGATAGGTATACTTTGATGCCGTAAGGGCGCAAGATATCGGCAATCTCTTTTACCTTATTAATATATGTAGCCGACAGCATCTTGGGCGATGCATTCACATTATTCAGTACCGTACCGTTAATGCCGATTGATGCATTGGCACGTGCATACTCCTTAATGAGTTCTGTATCGATTGGTTGTTCGGGATCCTCAACAAAGATGCTGCGACCATGGATTTTTCTTTCGCCAGCTTTTCCTTTCCAGAAGATGCTTAATCCGGCATAGCCACGCTCAATGCTACCGTTCAGGTTGTCCCAGTGGTTCAATATGCGCAGCTTGTAGAAAGGCTTACTGCCGGCGGTCTCGCCACGCAGCAGCGCATACGCACCATACAATAATCCAATCTCGTTTTTCGCGGTAATAACACCGTTGTTGATGCTGTACGCATCCTGCTCCATGTTCGCATCCAACTTCAGGGTTACATTCTGCTTACTGTACGCTTTCAGTTCCTGGGCGGCTATGCACTCAGGTCCTGTAATCGTTGCTTTGTTAATAGGTTGGTACCTCAGCCACAACTGGTGACCGTCTTCAGCCTTTGCCATCCCAGCAAAGACCATTGCCATTAAGAGTAATGTTAGTTTCTTCATACACATAATTGAAAATTTTCGGCAAAAATACGAAATAATTATCAATTATCAATTGTCAATTATCAATTATTTCGTATCTTTGCACCAAATAATAAAATTAAAGATACAAAATGAAAAAGATTCAACTACTGATTACTGCTTTATTGCTATTTTTTCCGATGCTGGTACATGCCGGTGATTTTACTGTAGGCAACCAGACGTTCCTGTTAAATGGTCAGCCTTTTGTGGTTAAAGCGGCCGAAGTTCACTATCCACGTATTCCCCGCCCTTATTGGGAGCATCGCATCAAAATGTGCAAGGCTTTGGGAATGAACACCCTCTGCATCTATGTGTTCTGGAATATCCATGAGCAGCGTGAAGGACAGTTCGATTTTACCGATAATAACGATGTGGCAGAGTTCTGCCGACTTGCCCAGAAAAACGGTATGTATGTCATCGTACGTCCTGGTCCATACGTATGTGCCGAGTGGGAGATGGGCGGTCTGCCTTGGTGGCTGCTCAAAAAGAAAGATATCCGTCTGCGCGAACGCGATCCTTATTTTATGGAGCGTGTAAAAATCTTCGAGCAGAAGGTGGGCGAACAGTTAGCTCCCCTTACCATCCAGAATGGTGGTCCTATCATCATGGTACAGGTAGAGAACGAGTATGGATCGTATGGCGAGGATAAGCCCTATATCTCTGAGATTCGTGATTGTCTGCGTGGTATTTATGGCGATAAGCTGACATTGTTCCAGTGCGACTGGAGCTCAAATTTCGAGAAGAATGGTCTTGATGATCTCGTGTGGACCATGAACTTCGGTACTGGTGCCAATATCGATCATGAGTTTGCTCGCCTCAAACAGTTGCGCCCCAATGCTCCGCTGATGTGCTCAGAGTTCTGGAGTGGTTGGTTCGATAAGTGGGGTGCTAATCACGAAACACGTCCTGCCAAGGATATGGTTGATGGTATGGACGAGATGCTGTCGAAGAATATCTCGTTCTCGCTCTATATGACTCACGGAGGTACTTCGTTTGGTCATTGGGCAGGTGCAAACTCTCCAGGTTTTGCTCCCGATGTAACCAGCTACGATTATGATGCACCTATCAACGAGTATGGTGGCACCACCGAGAAGTTCTTCCAGCTGCGCAAAATGATGCAGAAGTACAGCAAAAAGCCACTACCTGCAATCCCTGCACGCCCTGCAAATATGATAAATATCCCTGCTTTCGAAATGAAGGAGCATGCCGATATCCTGCTGGGTGCCGATAGCCTGGTGATGAACAGTCCGCTGCGCACCATGGAGGAGCTTAATCAGGGTTGGGGCTCGATGGTGTATATCACCGCGCTGCCTGATATCGATACTCCCAGTGTACTTACTCTCAACGATGGTCACGACTTTGCACAGGTGTTCATCGATAGTACCTATATTGGTAAGATCGACCGTGTTCGCAACGAAAAGAGCCTGCTGTTGCCTGCCGTTAAGAAAGGTCAGGAACTCAAGATCCTCATCGAGGCAATGGGGCGTATTAACTTTGGACGTGCCATCAAGGATTATAAGGGCATCACCGAGAGCGTTACCTTGTCAGCCGATAAGGATGGTCACGAGCTTACTTGGAGTCTGAAGCGTTGGGATATCTTTACCATTCCCGATAGCTATGCTGCTGCCAAGAAGGCACTTGATACTGCTAAGCGCGATGAACTTACCAAGATGATGTTCAAGGGGTCAGGTTATTATCGCGGCTATTTCAACCTCAAGAGGGTAGGCGATACCTTCCTGAATATGGAGAACTGGGGCAAGGGACAGGTTTATGTTAATGGTCATGCCGTTGGTCGCTTCTGGTCTATTGGTCCTCAGCAAACCCTCTATGTACCAGGCTGTTGGCTTAAGAAGGGTAAGAACGAGGTGGTTGTGCTCGATGTGGTAGGTCCTTCTGCCAAGGCCTTCTATATGAGTAAGGATAAGAAGCGTTTCTCGCCTTGGCTCTTTGCTCAGAATAAACCCGAACTCGATAAGTTGAATATTGAAAAATCTCGTACACATAACAATCCTGGAGATAAACCCGACCTGAACTCTGCTACACCTGCTCATGTAGGTCAGTTGAATGCAGGTAATGGTTGGCAGATGGTACGTTTTGACGCACCAAAAACCGGACGTTATTTGGCTATCCAGGCTTTGTCAACCCACGAGGGTAAGGATGTGGTGTCGGTAGCTGAGCTTTATGCTATCAATGCCGTTGGCGCTCGCCTTGGTCGTGAGTCTTGGACCGTGAAATATGCTGATAGTGAGGAAACTAAGCGTGGTAATAATACTGCTGAAAAATCTTTCGATTTGCAAGAGTCAACTTACTGGCGTTCCGAGAAGGGCGTAGCTCTGCCACATCTGATGGTTATCGACTTGGGAAGCGAACAGACTATTACAGGTTTCGATTATCTGCCCCGTGTCGAGGAAGGTGCTCCTGGTAGCATCAAGGATTACAAAATCTTTGTCTATTAACATAAAATAGGTAAAAAAGTTGCATGATTAAAATATATTAAGTATCTTTGCACCCGTTTTAAAATAGATAATTTTTTTGAAATGAAGAGAACTCTATTGGTATTATCACTGTTGCTCACCACCCTTTTGACACAGGCTCAGATGAGCGACATTCAGGTTATGCAGTATGTTCAGCGCGAGATGAAGAATGGTTCATCTCAGTCGCAGATTGCTACTAAACTCATGCAAAAAGGTGTTACCATGCAGCAGTTGCAGCGTGTGCGCAGTCAGTACGAAAAGTTGAATGGCACCTCAGCTGTGCGTTCATCTGGTTCTACTACCGATCAGCTCACTGCCGATAGCCGCATGCGCGAGAGCAATGGCGCCGTGCGTGTCGATGCTGAGGGTAACGAACTGTATGTGCAGAAGGTTGGTAGTAGCAATACCGACGAGGATATGCTCGAGAATTCTACCTTGAGCGATCGTCAGAAGGTATATATCCCTGATTCAGTGAATACCATCAACGGCAAACGTGTGTTTGGCCGTGATATCTTCAATCAGAAAGCCCTTTCGTTCGAACCCAATATGAATATCGCCACCCCAACTTCCTATATTGTTGGTCCTGGCGATAAGGTGTTCGTCGATGTCTATGGCGGTTCTCAGAAGTCGGAGCAGATGGAGGTCGGCCCCGATGGCTCTATCGTGGTTACCGGTTATGGTCCTATCCATATCGCTGGTCTCTCTGTAGCAGCAGCCAATGCCAAGATTAAGCAGACCCTTGGTAAGCGTTACAGCAGTTCTAAGATTCGTATGACGTTGGGCCAGACCCGTACTATCATGGTCAATGTGATGGGCGAGGTGATGGCACCTGGTACTTATACCCTCTCGGCCTTTGCCAGTGTGTTCCATGCACTGTATATGGCCGGTGGTGTTAATAGCTTGGGTACACTCCGTGATATCAAGGTGTTCCGTGGTGGTCGTCAGATTGCTTCAGTCGATATCTACGATTATATCCTTAATGGCAAACTCTCAGGTAATATTCGTTTAGCCGAGAACGATGTCATCATGGTAGGTCCTTACCAGAATATCGTTGATGTTACAGGTAATGTAAAGCGCCCCATGGCTTACGAGATGAAGAAGAACGAGAGTATTGCAACCCTGATTAAGTATGCAGGTGGTTTTACAGGCGATGCTTATAAAAAGGCCGTTCGAGTAAACCGTACCGCTGGCGAGAAATACTCTGTTTATAACGTCAACGAGTTTGATATGAGTAGCTTCCGTGTGCAGGATGGCGACTCGGTTACCGTTGGTGCCAACTTGCCACGTTACGAGAATATGGTTGAGATTGCAGGTGCAGTGTTCCGCCCTGGTCAGTATAGCTTGGGTGGCAATGTTACTACCGTTAAGAGTTTGATTGAGCAGGCCGATGGCCTCACCGAGGATGCTTTTGCTGGTCGTGGCGTTCTGCATCGTATGAAGGAAGATCGCACCCGTCGTGTTATCTCACTCGATATTCAGGGCATTCTCAATGGTACCGTTGCCGATGTTCCTTTGGAAAACGAGGATGTGCTTACCATTGCAGCCAAGCAGGAGAAAATGAACGAGCGCACCGTAACCATCTTTGGCGAGGTGATGTTTCCTGCCACTTACGAATATGCCGACGATGAGTCAATCGAAGACCTGATTATCCAAGCTGGTGGACTTACCGATGCCGCTTCTACCGTCAAGGTCGATGTATCACGTCGTATGATTGATCCAAAGGCTACCGAGGATTCTCGCGAGGTTGCTCAGACATTCTCTTTCACCTTGAAGGATGGTTTTGTGGTTGATGGCTCTAAGGATTTCGTGCTGCAGCCTTACGACGAGGTGTATGTACGTAAGAGTCCTGGCTATATGCCCCAGCGCAATGTAACAGTCGAGGGCGAGGTGCTCTTTGCAGGTACTTATCCTTTGGCCCATAAAAACCAGCGCCTCAGCGAGGTGATTAAGGCTGCCGGTGGTGTTACTAAGGAGGCATATATCCGTGGTGCCCGTATCGAGCGTCCTATGAACGACGACGAGAAATTCCGTCTCAATCGTATCCTCCAGTTGGCAAAGGTTCAGTCAGGTGCCGGTTTCGATTCTAATAAAGTCGATCAGGATAGCGTTTACTATGTAGCTATCGAGTTGGATAAGGCTTTGGCTAATCCTGGTTCAGATGACGACGTGGTATTGCGCGAGGGCGACCGTATTATCGTACCCGAGTTCAGTGGTACCGTTAAGATTGATGGTAATGTGATGTATCCTAATACAGCCAGCTACAGTGCAGGCAAGAGTTATAAGTGGTATGTACGCAACCAGGCCGGTGGTTTTGGCATGGGTGCCAAAAAGTCGCGTGCATTTATTCTCTATCAGAATGGTGCCGTTAAGAAGGCCAGTGGTGCTAAGATTGAGCCAGGTTGCGAAATCTTCGTACCTAGCAAAACTCGCTCTGCTAACGATAAGATTAGCATGATTGCTAACCTTGGCACATCTCTCGCCACCATGGTTACCATGCTGGCCACAGTTACAAACCTGATAAAGACATTCTAACGTATATGGAGCAGAATCAAATAAATACTAAGGTTCGCAAGCCTCAGCCCGTTGATTTCGGTGCCATTTGGCAGGCTATTAAGAACAATAGAAAACTATATTATATAGTATTGCCTATTACCTTGGTTATTGCTGTGGTTATAGCAAAGTCTATTCCTACTTATTATAAGTGCGAGGTGATATTGGCACCAGAGTCGGGTGCAGGTGGCGGTAGTGCGAGCCAGTTGGCTTCTTTGGCGAGTTCTTTCGGTGTGAGTCTTGGTGGTGGTAATGCTAGTGGTGATGCTATTACTCCTTCACTTTACCCTGATTTGATAAAAAGTACCGACTTCAAGACATCTTTGTTTCCTATTAAGGTTCATAAAAAGAATGATAAAAAAATCATGTCTTATTATGATTATCTCAAGAATGAATGGAAAGAACCTTGGTGGGAGGATTTTTTTGGTTTGATGGCACCAGAGAAGCAGCAAGATACTTTGGTTAACAACTTTGAGCTGACAGGAGAACAGTCACGTATAGCAGGCATGATAAATAAGAATGTGGTTTGTAAGATTGATAAGAAAACTAGCCTGATTACAATTGATGTTACTACTCAAGAACCTTATGTTGCAGCATTGCTTGCCGATTCAATTAAAAATCGTCTGCAGGAATTTCTGACTGATTATCGTACCCAGAAGTCTCGCCATGATTTGGAATATGCCGAAATGCTGTTGCATCAGTCTAAGAAAGATTACGAGCGTGCCCGCCAAAAATATGTAGAGTTTGTTGATGCTAACCAAGATGTTGTTTTAGAAAGTATTCGTCAGATGCAAACCGATTTAGAGAACGATTTGCAGTTGCAGTATAACAACTATAACACGTTAAGTGCCCAGGTGTTGGCTTATAAGGCTAAAGTTCAAGAAGCTACTCCTGCTTTTACAACTCTGCAACGAGCCACTGTTCCTCTTGGACCTGCTGGACCAAAGCGTTCTCAGATTCTGTCTGTATTTTTGTTCTTGGCGGCATTATTCACTACAATTTGGATATTATATAAAGAGAAACAATTAAAGTCGTTGTTAGGCTTGGCATAATAGTCTAAAAAAACTAAAGGCGGAACGTGACGAATAATTATATGATAAATCGTCATTTTCCGCTTTTTTCTTTGGTGGTATCATAAAATTCCTTTATCTTTGCAAGCGGAAAAGGGAAATCGATTTCATCAACTCCCCATTACCGTATAGTTAACAAAAATAAAAAACTCGATAACGTACTGACCTATAACGCTTTATACCCGTCAGTCCGGAATGTATTCTTTGCGCCTTGCCGTAAATATTATAGTTATGGAAGTTAAAAAAACATCAATCGACGGCGTGCTCATTATAGAACCGCGTATCTTCGAAGATAGTCGTGGCTATTTCTTCGAATCTTTCTCTCAACGAGAGTTCGAAGAAAAAGTCGGTCCAATCAATTTCGTTCAGGACAATGAGTCAAAGTCAAGCTATGGCGTAATGCGAGGCTTGCATTTCCAGCGTCCTCCTTTTACTCAAAGCAAATTGGTTCGCTGTGTCAAAGGTGCAGTACTTGATGTAGCTGTCGATATCCGCAAAGGCAGCCCCACCTATGGCCAACATGTGGCTGTTGAACTCACAGAGGATAATCATCGTCAGTTCTTCATCCCCAAGGGCTTTGCCCACGGTTTTGCTGTATTGAGCGAAACGGCTGTGTTCCAATATAAGTGTGATGAGTTTTACCATCCAGAGGCTGATGGTGGAATAAGTATTCAGGATGATTCACTTGGTATTGACTGGCATATCAAGGATAAAGCGATATTAAGCGAAAAGGATACAAAACATCCTTTGCTTAAGGATTTTGAAAGTCCTTTTGAGTATTTACTTGTTTGATACGCATCTTTAAGAGCATGACTGTGGTATTTGCCTTTCATATATTTTAATTGGATTTAATCAATCTTTCGATATAATGAAATTTTTATTCGACTTAGATGGTACTGTTACATCTGCAGAAACGTTACCTATTATTGCAGAACATTTTGAATGTAAAGAAGAAATAGCAGAACTTACAAAACGTACAGTTCATGGAAACATTCCTTTCGTTGAGAGCTTTATTCGTAGAGTGAATCTTTTGGGAAAGTATTCTGTAAGTGAAACATCTCATTTGCTGGCTCAAGTTCCTCTCTATGACGGAGTAAAGAGATTCATTGATTCCCATAGGGAAGATTGTGTGATAGTCACAGGTAATCTTACATGTTGGTGTGATGATTTGTTTAAGAAAATTGGATGCCAGTGTTACGGAAGCGAAGCTGAATGTGAAGGTGATAAAGTTGTAAAACTCAAGTCTATCCTTCGTAAAGAGCAGATTGTTGATCTTTATAAAGCTCTCGGTGAGACAGTCGTTTTTATCGGTGATGGCAATAATGATTTGGAAGCAATGCGTCATGCTAACATCTCTATCTCTGTTGGATTGACTCATAATCCAGCACAAAGTTTATTGGCAATTACAGATTATGTTATCTATGATGAACGCGCTCTTTGTCGCCAACTGAACCAGCTTGCAGGTGACTATTATGAGGGTAAATCCGTAGTTATAAGTTGTGCAGGGATAGGTTCCAGACTTGGTTTGGGATTGACAAAAGCTTTGGTGCAAATTAATGGTAATTCTTTGATTTCGTGGCAATTAAAGTTGTTTAAGGATGTAAAGGACTTGCGTATAGTCATAGGATTTCAAGGTGGTGAAATAATCGAAGAAGTTAGAAAATATCGCCAAGATGTTATTTTTTGTTATAACCATAGGTACTTTGAAACGAAGACCGGCGCCAGTTTTTACTTAGGAGCTAGACATGCAAATAGTGAAATAATCGAATGGGATGGGGATTTACTTGTACATCCAGAGGATGTGAAAATGCTTCTTGATACTAAGGGAGAATATATTTGTTATGGTGATAAAACAAGTGAGGAAACTGTTTTCGTTAGAACAAATGATAAAGGAGAAGTCCTTAGTTTTAGTAGAGAGAGTGGCGACTATGAGTGGACTGGTCCTGCGTGTATGGCCAAACGGAATTTGACATATAATTCAAATAATGTATTTAATATGTTTGAACCTCTATGTCCAATGCGGGGAATTAAGGTCAGGGCGTATGATATAGATACATACAATGATTATATAAGAGTTTCTGAAATAACAAAAGATTGGATAGTATGATAGGCGTAATAGGTGGAAATGGTGTAGCTGCTACAAACAAGTTGTGCCAACTCATTGAGGAGAAAGTAACGAGAAATGGAGCATTTCGAGATGCTCATCATCCGGAGATGATTATTTGGCAAGCTACTCAGGCACCTTCTAGGAGTATGTTTTTAGAAGGTAAGGGCCCTTCATGGATTGAGGACTATATTAATATCGGTAAGAAGTTGAAAGATTGTGGTTGCACTAAACTGTGTATGTGTTGCAATACTGCCCATTATGCCATAAACGAATTACAAGATATTATACAGGTTCCTTTCATAAATCTATTATATGAAGTAGCATTATGTTGTTACGAGAGTGGTGCTAAGAGAGTTGGAATGATGTGTTCTGATGGTCTTAGGAAGGTCGGTCTTTACGACAAACAGTTTATGCAGGTTGATTCTGGGATTAATTTGGTGTATCCGGATGATTCTTTTCAGAAGTTAGTTACCTTGGGTATCTGTAATGCCAAAAATAGTATTAGGTTTGAGGATGTTGAAGAAAAAAATGATCATCCTTATAATTGCTTCTCAAAAGTTTGTAATCATTTAATTGAGGACAAAAAGGTGGATTGTATAGTTGCCGGATGTACAGATATAAGGAACGTGTTTTCTTTGCATGATAATCGAGTAAGATATGTAGACAGTTTGGAAGTACTCGCTAACTCAATTATTGATAATATATAATAGTTATGTTTCTAATCAAATTATATAGAGATATAGTTCCATTAAAACTGAAGAAAATTTTTCAGCTTGGTTCTCGTTATGAAAAGTTGAAGGAATTAGTGTATTTAGCTACCATTCAAATTAAACATAAAAAAGCATTACGTAGACTTAAAAAAAAGGATAAAATAAATTGTGTTTTTTTTGCTTTATTTGATTCGGTATGGAAATACGATAATGTGTATCGTATTATGGATAATCATTTGCGTTTTGAGCCAATTATTCTTGTTTGTCCAATTGTAAATTATGGAAAAGAGAATATGATTCTTAGGATGAATGAGGCTTATGAGTTTTATAAGCAAAAGGGGTACAATGTCATTAAATCCTACGATGAAGAAAACGATACTTATATTGATGTGAAAAAAGAACTGAATCCAGATATAATTTTCTATACGAATCCATATGGAACACTAATTGATAAACGTTATTTTATAAATAATTTTAGGGATGTTTTAACCGTTTATGTGCCTTATTCGATAAATAATAGTAGTGCTTTTGAGGCTAACTATAATCTTATTTTATACAATTTACTCTGGAGACATTATCTTCCAACAAACTTCCATTTAGATTATTCCGTCCGATATGCTCGTAACAAAGGTGTTAATTCTGTTGTTTCAGGATATCCTGGTATTGAATCTCTTATTAATGGACATTCATATAGTTGCGAGGACTGGAAACTAAATGACAAGAGGATAAAGAAAATTATTTGGGCGCCTCATCACACAATAGAGCCTGTAGGTATCGTGTATTATTCCTGTTTCATTCGTTATTGTGACTTTATGCTGGATATGGCAATTCGGTATAAAGATAAGGCTCAATTTGTTTTCAAGCCTCATCCATTGCTTAAAAATAAGTTATATTTAAAATGGGGAAAGGAAAAAACAGATGCGTATTATGCAAAATGGGAATCTTTACCCAATACAAATCTAAATGATGGGGATTATGAGGATTTATTTTTGAGTAGTGATGCAATGATTCATGATAGCGGTTCTTTTATTAGCGAGTATTTGTATGTGAATAAGCCAGTAATGAGAACTCTTAATGAAATTGACGAGTCTGAGAAAATGAATGGATTTGCAATGGAGTGTATTGCAAATCACTATTTGGCCTATAATGAGAAGGATATAGAGCATTTTATTCAGGATGTTATTAATGATATAGATCCATTGAAGGAACAGCGCACAAAATTTGTGAATGATGTTCTAATGCCCAAAGGCTCCCCATCTCAGAATATAATAAATGATATTCTTGATAGTATTGATAACCAAATACTCTACAGAAATTAATGCCTCAATCTGTTAGGTCTCTACTCCTCAAAGGAGTTGTTTGGAATTTTGTTGAGAAGGTACTGATACGAAGTGCTTCTTTCGTTATTGGTATAATACTTGCTCGCTTGTTGTCTCCATCAGACTATGGACTCATTGGAATGCTCGCTGTTTTTATAGCTATTTCCAATGTCTTTATTGAAGGTGGGCTTGCTAAAGCTCTAATACAACGTCAGAATTGCCAAGACATCGATTATTCCACGGCATTTGTTGCAAATGTCGTAATGGCTGTTTGTATTTATCTATTGCTTTTTTTCTGTTCACCATGGATTGCAGATTTTTATGATGAGCCAATATTGACTGATCTTACGAGAGTTCTCGGACTGAATTTTGTATTAGGATCATTTAATATTGTACAAAGGGCAAGGTTGATGGCTAATGTGGATTTTAAGTCATTGGCCCAGATAAATGTTGCTTCGACGATTATTAGTGGAGGAATCGGTATTGGCATGGCCTACATGGGATTTGGCGTGTGGGCTCTTGTAGGCCAGTCGATTGGTTCTACAATCGTTTTGATGGCACTCTTTCCACTCTATTCAAAGTGGAGACCGTCGTTGAAATTCTCAAAAGATTCTTTTAATCATTTATTCGGCTTTGGATCGAAACTAATGATTACCGGTGTGATGTCTACGATAATTAATAATATCAGTACATTATGTATAGGTAGATATTATAAGAGTCATCAGTTAGGTTATTATACACGAGCATCTAGTTTTTCGGAGTTGATATCTTTTACGGTCTTTGAGGTGTTGGGTAACGTTACTTTCCCAGTATTAAGTGGACTCCAAAATGAAAGAGAAAGATTAATACAGGTTTATAAGAAATCTCTTTTCTTCACAGCTGTGATTATGTTCCCGATAATGATTTTAACAACATTGTTGGCAAAACCAATAGTTCTGTTTTTACTAACTGATAAATGGTTGCCATGTGTAGCTTTGATGCAATGGCTTCTCTTGGCAAGAATGTTCCTTCCTGTATCGGCAATTAATATGAATGTATTAAATGCTATAGGACGTTCGGACTTATATATGAAATTGGATTTCTCTAAGATTCCTTTGGATATAGTAATTCTTGTGATAACAGTTCCAATTGGTGTAGAAGCAATTACAATAGGTAGCTTTGTAAATTCTTTAATTTGCTTTTTTATAAATGCTTATCTCCCAGGGCGTTTGTTAGGTTATGGAGGTCTGAAACAGCTTTATGATTGGCGATATATTTTCTTGTCTGTTGCAGTTATGACTGCATCTGTTTTACTTTTCTTACATTTTGTAGAGACTGTTTGGATTCAGTTATTCTTTGGTGGTATAGTTGGTCTTGTGGTATACGTCATATGTTGCTATAAATTAAAAATAGTGGATGACGAGATGTTGGTCATGTTAAAATTGAAATGATGATTACATACCAAAAAGGAGATATCCTGGCAATCTATAATAAAATTATGGGAATTGCCACTAAATATTCAAGAAAAAAGAAGTGGAAGAAGGGAGTTGATTATCTCTCATTGGCTGCAAAATGGGCATATCAGTTTAATTACTTCTATACAGATGATGAAGCAGAATCTTTGATAAAGTTCATTTCTGAAAATGTCGTTAAGCCAATAGAGTTGCCCTCAACATTAAAGGGGAAGTATGTACTAATTGATTCTTTTTGTTTCGATAACCGCGGGTTAACTCAACAGTACTTGCGGGCGATGATTCATAATGAATTTGACATTCTATATATTTGTACAGCAAACAAAATAGATCGCGGAGGGGATATCATTCGTGAGTTGACAGATTATCCTCATGCGCAGATTTTATTATTTACTGACGATACTCCAGATGCAGTTAGGATTGCAAATTCTATAGTTGAGGCTGTTGTCAGTTATTCCCCTGCTCATATTTTTCTGCATATAGCACCATGGGATGTTGCTGCATTAATAGCTTGTGCCGCTATAAAAGGACCGACAATCTATAACATAAATCTAACAGATCATGCTTATTGGATGGGGGCTTCGCTGATAGATTACAATATGGAATTTCGACCATATGGTATGACAGTCTCTATTGAAAAACGTGGCTTAAAAAAAGATCAATTATTGGGGTTGCCCTTTTATCCTGTTGAACCGATTGGTCATCCTTTCAGAGGGTTACCTCCAGTTACGAAAGGTTCTGTCAAGATTCTGACAGGTGGGGCTGTATATAAGATGTTGGGAAAGGATGATATATTTTTCCGTATGATGGAATTATTACTCTCAATTGCTCCCAACGTGTATATATTTGTTGCAGGCTTTAGCTCTGATAAGATATTTGAAGAGAAATGTTCGCGAATTGTGGGACATGAGCGGGTATTTCTTATTGGTGTTCGAGATGATATAGATGCTGTATTTCAAAATTGTGATTTGTTTTTAAGCACATATCCAACAAGTGGTGGACTTATGTGTCAGTATGCTGCAAAATATGGAAAACCGATATTAGCATATCGTGATAAATCTGATATGGAGAATGCTGTTGAGGAAATGGTTAACCATTTTGGAACCACATTCCGAACGTATACTGATCTTAATGAAATGATTGCTTATGCCAAAGCTCTCATAACTGATGAAGACTTTAGAAATAACGAAGGCGAATTGCTAAAACAGAATATGATGACTCCTGAAAGATTTTTTGAATCATTTGCTTTGTTGATGTCAGAAGGTCATAATAATGCATTGAAATGGGAGCGTGATGCTGTATCTTATGATGATTTCTCAGAGCATTATTTGGAATTAGAGAACACTGGAAATAATATGGCAACTCGAAGTCTGCTTTTAGAAAGCAATCTGTTATTGTTTGTCAGAATTGGTGGTTATAGAATGCAACTGCTTAAGTGTTGGATAGAAATCGTGAGAGATGCTATCGTCAAACGAATTCATTAATATGAGATAAGTTGAAATAGATGTTGCTTATCGTATGAAAAAAGTTGTTAAAATTCTGCTCAGTATCTTGATGAAGTTTCTTAGTAAGATAACTCCTCTTGAGCTTGGCCAAATCCTAAAGGGCTATAGGACTATTCTATATACTTTATGGATTCGAAACTTCGTTGGTGATTTGGGAGATGGATCTTTAATACTCTCTCCTTGCCGATTTTGGGGAGGAGGAAATAAGAATATTCAAATAGGTAAAAATACAATTATTCAAGCGCATTGTATTTTGGGATGTTGGGTTAAGTATGCAGATCAGTTTTATACTCCATCAATAATCATCGGTGATAATTGTAATATTGGTGAATATATGCACATCTCTGCAATTGATAAGATTACCATAGGTAATGGTCTTCTGACGGGACGTTTTGTATATATTGGTGATAATGCTCATGGAGGATTGTCCTATGAAGAGGCAAATATACGGCCTATTAAGCGAACATTGCGGTCAAAAGGAGAAGTGAAAATTGGGAATAATGTTTGGATTGGCGACAAAGCAACAATTCTGTCAGGTGTCCATATTGGGGACAATGTTATAGTTGGTGCAAATTCAGTTGTTACCAAAGATGTTCCTGCAAATACAATGGTTGCTGGTACGCCAGCAAGAATTATTAAAGCATTAAAATAAAAATGTCAAAACCAAGATTAATAGCATTCTATCTTCCACAGTTTTATCCTACTAAGGAGAATGATGAATGGTGGCAGAAAGGGTTTACAGAATGGACGAATGTAGGCAATGCCAAACCTTTGTTCCGTGGGCATTATCAGCCACGAGTGCCTGCTGATTTGGGGTATTATGATTTGCGAGTACCTGAAGTTAGGGAACAACAGGCTCAGATGGCTCGTGAGGCTGGTATAGAAGGCTTTTGTTATTGGCATTATTGGTTTAATGGTAAACGGCTGTTAGACCGTGTTTTTCGTGAAGTTGTAGAAAGTGGAAAACCTGATTTCCCGTTCTGTCTGTGTTGGGCTAATCATAGTTGGTATCAGAAGACATGGGACCCAACGAAACCGGATAAGTTATTGATAGAGCAGACATATCCTGGTGAACAGGATTACATTGACCATTTCAATGCAATGCTTCCTGCCTTTAAAGATAAGAGATATATTAGGGTGAATGGAAAACTTCTTTTTGGATTTTTCTCAGCTGTAGATATTAGTAACGAACAGTTTGACGTTTTTTCGTCAACATGGAACCGTTTAGCTTGTGAACATGGCTTAGGAGGTTTTGAATTTTTTGGTTTTACATTTGAAGCAGATAAGTATGACTCTATAGTTGATAAGGGATTCAATTCTGTTACCATCGATTATACTAAGGAGATGCTTCATGATACAAGTTTTGCAATGAATGTTGTTAAAAGACTTTGTCGAAGTATAACAAATCGTCCCAACAAAGTTTATGATTACCAGTCGTATGTTAATCATGTATTGCAGAATTTTGATTTGAATAAAAAAGTATATCCTTGTATAGTTCCAAATTTCGACCATTCGCCTCGAAGTGGTAATCGCGGTTTTATTCTAAATAATTCAACTCCTCAAAAGTGGGGGGGCCTTTGTTCAAAGGTCTTTGAAATGTGTTCAACAAGGCCTCATGAGGAAAACCTAGTTTTCATTAAGGCTTGGAATGAATGGGGGGAGGGTAATTATTTGGAACCTGATCTAAAATTTGGTAAGGAGTATATATCTTTTTTAAGAACAGAAATTGATAAATGCCAAGACTGATATGATTTGCCTTTTATATCATTTGTTACATATGACTGTTTATCGCGCCAAAAGAGTATTTGGTATCCTTCATACAAAATGGCGTTTAATTGGAAATTCAGTACAATATGCCAATTACAGAATTGTTGGCACTCCTATTATTGAAATCAGTGGAAATGGTAGGATTGTTTTGGGAGATAATCTTCAGATGAATAATGGAATGCTGGATAATCAGATAGGATATAATAATCCGTGTATCCTTAGAGCAGAAAATGGTTCTATTCTAATTGGGAAGAATGTTGGTATGTCTCAAACAACTTTGGTGGCAAAGAATGTTAATATAACCATCGGTTGTAATGTAAAAATTGGTGGTGGGGTTAAGGTGTATACTACAGATTTCCATAGTTTGCATTACGAAGATAGACGTGAATCAGAATATGATACGGCAAATCGTAAATGTGCACCAGTTGTTATTGATGATGATTGTTTCATTGGTGCTGGTTCAATAATTCTGAAAGGCGTCCATATTGGTGCTCGAACAATTATTGGTGCAGGTAGTGTAGTTACAAAAGATATTCCCGCTGATGTGATTGCAGGAGGGAATCCATGTAAAATTTTGAAGGAAATTAATGCAGCTCTTTAATGAAAGCGATGATAAACGAAAAAGAACTGATTAACATCTTTGTGCTAAATGGTCCTTTGCTATATTTTAGTATTAGTGCAATTCTTGGTTTTAGAGCTGATCCGGAATCAGGTGCTGGCATAAGTTATAAAATATATATGGTGTCGCTACTGTTAATAGGACTGTATTCGTGGTGGCGAGGATTTGTGCAGCGAGGGGAATATACTGTGGCTGAAATTTTGCCATTGTTTATTTTGTTTTTTTACGCAGTAGTCGGAATAATACAAGGATATGCCAATAATCCTGTATATTTACAGATGGTATGTTTCTCGTTTCCCGCTGTATGTATAGCACTAAACATGGATGGTCGTGATGATTTGGCTATTGTTATGAAATGGATGGATCTACTCCTTTTGTTCTTTAGTTTCGCATTTATCTTTATGATAAGAAATATCTTTATTGCGAAGATGGAAGATCCTACTGCATACGATCAGAATGCGTCGTATATGATTGCATATTGTTTCTTGGTTGATATTTTCTTGTTGAGCCATAATAAGTCATATCCAAAGTTTTCTTTCCTTGACAAGAAATGGTATAGGACGTTAAAGATATTAATGTTACCATACTTTCTTATTATGATTTTTTTTGGTGGAGGAAGAGGTGCATTTGTAACCGTTTTAATTGGGCTGGCTGTTGTAGGTTTAGGCAAATTAAGAGCAATTAATCCAAGATTTGTAATAAAAGGACTTTTTGGATTTATTGCCCTAGTATTAGTCATGTTATTTGTACTTGGAAATATTGATGAAGAATATGCTGCTTTGTTAAATGATAATTTTGGAAGAATTTTTTCTGTGATTGCTGATGGAGGTTTGGATACTAGTGCTTCATCTGGCAGAGATGATATCTGGCTTGAAGCATTTCACCATATAGTTGATCGTCCAGTTTTCGGTTATGGTATTTATTCTTATCTCGCAGTAATGAATATGCACCCTCACAATATCGTGCTTGAGATTCTTCTTCAGGGTGGACTAGTACTATTATCGATATACATCGTCTATTTTGTCCGACTTTCTAGTAAATATAGCATAATGTGCTATGATGATGAAAAACAAATATGGTTGGCGCCTTTTATAATCTTTACGATTACAGAACTTCTATTCTCTGCTTCATATATGTTCGAACCGTTCTTTTGGTTCTCTTTTTCGTACATATATAATTATCGTTTTTTGGATTATCAACAAGAATGAGAACTTATTTGATTCATACACAGACGATAGGTGGGCATCAGTTGGAGTATCTTCATCATCTTTATATGGGGGCGTTAGGTAAAACTGATGATTCTTTTGTTTTTGTTGTCCCTCAGCGATTTAAAGATGACTCCTGTCGTTTGGTTTGGCCAGTTGCTGACCATATTGTCGTTGATGTCATGAAGGATGGCGAAGAACCTCCTCTTGATTGTGGTCTATTGAAAAAAGGCTGGATAAATTCAAGAACCATTCGTAATTATTGTAATAAATATCATGCCACTGATGTTATTACGATATCTGTAATGGAGTATCTTCCATACCTTCCATTTCTTGTAAGGAACGTTCGTTTCTCGGGAATAGTATACCGAATTTATTTGTATGAGTGGACTGAAGAGTCATGGTCGATGCGTTTGCAAGACGTTCTGAAATATTGGATTATAAGTAAATTTAGGGTGTTTCATAGAACCTTTATTTGTAATGACTCTGCTTCGGCTCAATGCCTAAACCGATTATATAAAACAAATAAATTCCAGATGATGCCTGACCCTGTATCTTCTCTCCAAAGTTATGTTGGTCAAGATTTAAGGAATGAATTGGGAATTTCAAAAGAAAAGATATGTTTCCTCCATCCGGGGAGTATGAATAGTTATAAGAATACTGTTGGCATACTGAAAGCGCTTATGCTGCTTGATGATAAATCCTGTAAGGATATTGTTGTTATTTTTGCAGGACAGGTAAGTAAGGATATTAAAGAAGAATTTGATTCTCTTTATTCAAAGGTTTCTAGTCGAGTCCAGGCGTTTCTTTTTGATGGATACTTGACATTTGAAAAAATGGCAGATTTGTTTGCTACATGCGATTATGTTTTAGTTCCATATAAAGTAAAGTCTCAGAGTAGTGGTATCGTTGGGCATGCAGCATATTATGGGAAACCAGTAATCGCGGTACATGGTGGCGTTATAGGTAAAATGGTTCGAAGATGGCATTTAGGGAATCTGCTTGAAAATCCTTCTGCTGTGTGTATTTGTCATTGCATAAAATGTGTTTTAGATGATCCTATATGTAATACACAAGGGAACAGCTATCTCGAAAGCCATTCTAAGGAGATGTTTTGTAATACCATCTATTGTCAATGAATTTTAGTATGAAAAATATTTTACTAATATCGACGATATATCCGGTTCCTGAGGGAAATAGAGGAACGTCAGTGTGCCATTTTTTTACCCGTGAATGGATTAGAATGGGCTACAATGTCAGAGTCGTTCATATACAAGCTGTATATCCTATCGTCTTGTATTGGATAGCTCGATTACTTAGAAATAGAATTGCTGCTAAAACCGGGGCAGTGGTATATACACACCGAGATAACTTTGTTATAAGATACGTAATTGATAATGTTCCGATTATCCGGATTCCTGTATTTAAGCCAATCCCTCACGGTAAATTTTCAAAAGGAGCAATTATAAAAGCTGTTAATGAAATATTAAGAAATAACCAAAATACAAATTTTACACCCGATGTAATTATTGGCCATTTCGCCAATCCGCAAATAGAGCTTCTTAATAGGTTGAAAGCTGCATATGTTTATCCTAAGACTTGTATTGTGCTACATGGTGAGATAGAAATCATGAAGAAAGTATATGGTAATAAACTGCATGAGTTGTTAAATGGCATAGACATGTGGGGATTTCGTTGTAAAGCATTGATAAATGAATATAATACAACTGTGGGCGAGGTGAAAAATCCGTTCATTTGTTATTCTGGAATACCTTCAAAGTACGTAACAAAGAATAATACTCACCAATATGAAACGCCATTACATCGATTTCTGTATGTTGGCGAGATGATTGAGAGAAAATACCCTGAGAAGATTATAGATGCATTGGTTAAGATTTACCCTCAAAAAGATTTTGAATTGCATTATGTGGGAGCTGGTAGCCAATTGGATATTGTCAAGTTGAAAATAAAAGAGTATAATCTTCAAAACCAGGTTAAACTATTGGGATGGATACCTCGTGATCAAATTATTGAGGAATATGACAAAGCAGATTGTTTGATTATGATAAGTAAAGGTGAAGCTTATGGTTTAGTTTATCTTGAAGCCATGGCGCGCGGTTGTCTGACAATTGCTTCTATCGGTGAGGGATTTGATGGCGTAATAATCGATGGTATAAATGGCTTTCTTTGTGAGGCTGGTGATGCAGATGATTTAGCTGTGAAGATCATGAAAATAAATGCAATGCCTACCGAAGAGAGAGCGTGTGTATCCCAAGAGGCTATTAAGACTGCAAAATCGCTTACGGACGAGAAGGCTGCAGAAAGATATGTCAATGAGATTGTTGTGAGACTGTAATTGAATTTTGAGTAACTATATTTTGCAATGAATAAATATTTTGTATTGTTAGGCGAGAACCCTCTTTTATGGGGGCAAGTATGCCACTTGCGTGAATTAGGCTATAAAGTAATTCTTGTGGCATGGAATGAGAAACCTCGTATTGAAGGTGATATGTATATTCAAAAGGATATCAAGGATGCTGAGGGAATCATTGCCGAATTGGAAAGACAGGGTTTGAAAGGTCAAGTATATGGTGCCTTGTCAAGTATAGATTTGGCTGCTCCAACGGTTAATGCAATTAATGGTTGGTGTGGCAATAAAACCATGCCAGAAAAGTTTAATAAGGTGCTCTCAAAGAACGAAATGCGCGATGCTTGGATGGCGGCAGGTGTGTTCAATCGTATTTCTAAGATGGATGATGAAATCAGTTTCGATGAATTGTATGAGTTGTCTCAAAAGATGAAACTGATTTGTAAGCCTGACGTAGCAGCCAGTTCTCGCGGTATAACTATTCTTGATAGAGGTCAGACACGTGAGGCGTTAAAAGAGGCTCTTAATAAAGCTAAAGATACGTCCTTTAATGGAAAATGTTTGATAGAGGAATTTGTTGAGGGCGAAGAGTTTACAGTAGATATGCTGGGTGATGCTTATGGTAATGTGAACTGTTATGGTAGCTCCATCCAGCATCACTCGCTATATGCGTTAAAAAACCACGTAACAGTGATTCATCATTGGAACTCACGTAAATATGATGATGCAACATGGGTACGTATTGCTAATTTTGGAATTGAGTGCTATAAGGCTCTTGGACTTCATTCAATGTTTGGTCATCTGGAAATTATCATGAAGGAGGATGGCTCGTTTACACCCGTTGAGATGGGAGCACGAAGTAGTGGCTTCATTTGTAGTCATACTGTATGGAAAGCTTCCGGTCATGATTATTTAGGCGATTATGTACGTATGTTGCATGGTGAAAAGATAGAACCAGGTAACTACATGAATGGTGAAAATGCCTCCATGTGGTTTGGTTATGACATTCCTTCCAATTCATATAGTGTTGCGGAAACAAATATTACAGAATTCCTGGATCCTCGTATTACTGTGCTCTATGAAAACCACGATGGCTTGAAGGTTAATGAGCATTATGGTGATTATATTAATGATGGTGATCGTGATAAGTTTGGCTATGCAATTCTTTGCGGACCTCGTGATGTGATGACATACGAGAGTGTTCAAAAATCAAATGAGATGTTCTTGGATAAATTTCTCGGTAGAAAATAATCGATAATATGAATATTCCTTTTTTAAGTCTTAAAGATGTTACTGCTTTGCATGGAAATGAAATTAATGAAGCAGTATCAAGAGTAGTTAATGGAGGATGGTATCTCCAAGGTAAGGAAAACGAACTATTCGAAAAGCATTATTCTGAATTCATTGGTACGAAATATACCATTGGGTGTGCCAATGGATTGGATGCATTAATATGGATATTCCGTGCTTACATCGAAATGGGTGTGATGCAGCCCGGCGACGAAGTAATAGTTCCGGCTAATACATATATTGCAACCATTTTGGCTATTACTGAGAATGGTTTAAAGCCTGTGCTTTGTGAGCCCAAGGTAAATACATTGGAGATGGATGATAGTCTGATTGAAGAATTGATTACTCCTAAGACAAAGGCTATTGCAATAGTTCACCTGTATGGGCGTATCGCTTATACAGAGAAAATAGGTGAGCTTTGTAAAAGGTATAATCTGAAACTGATAGAGGACAATGCGCAGGCTCATGGTTGTAAGTTTACGGATGGTCGAGTAACAGGTTCTATTGGTGATGCTGCAGGTCACAGTTTTTATCCTGGTAAGAACCTTGGAGCGCTTGGTGATGCCGGTGCTGTAACTACAAATGATCCAGAGTTGGCGGCTGCTGTACGTGCATTGGCAAATTATGGCTCTCAGAAAAAGTATGTATTTAAATATGCAGGCCGTAATAGTCGTTTGGATGAAATTCAGGCTGCGGTTCTTGATGTGAAACTAAAGTATCTGGTAGAGGATAACCAACATCGTAAAGAGGTGGCTCATTATTACTATAATCATATCAATAATCCACAGATTACACTTCCCGATTTGTTGCCTGATGAGCAGAATGCCTATCACTTGTTTCCCATCTTATTAACTGATGGTAAGCGTGATGCTTTGCATGATTATTTGGAAAAGAAAGGAGTAGGAACTGTGTGTCATTATCCTATTGCGCCTCATAAACAGGAATGTTATGCAAAAGAGGAGTGGAACATGCCTCAGTTGAATCTGCCAATAACAGAGAAATTGGCTGAGGAGGAATTGAGCCTACCAATAGGTCCAACTATTACAATAGAAGAAGTCGCAGAAGTTGTAAAACTGATCAACCAATTCTGAAAATGGGTAAAAGGATTTGGATTGTTAACTATTATACAGGCACACCAGATACAGCAGCAAATCCACGCTATCTTCAGTTTGCTCATCATTTCCGCAAAGCAGGATATGATGTGATCACATTTAATGCTTCATATTGTCCTGGCGACCCTAAGGATTTGATAGAAGGCGATGGGGTTTTTGAAGAGCATCAATATGGCGAGTATCGTTTTATTCATGTTAAATGTCCTCGTTATGTAGGTAATGGTCTAAAACGAATGTTTTCTATTTGGGCTTTTGCATGGAGACTTTATAAGCATTGTCGTGAATTTGAAAAGCCTGATGTCATTCTTCATAATATCCATACACCATTCGATTATCCGATAGTTTGGATAGCGAAGAAACTTAAAGCCAAGTATATTGCGGAGGCGTGGGACTTGTGGCCTGAAGATTTTGTGACATTTGGCTTGGTATCAAGAAATAATCCTGCATTACATCTCTTTTATTGGGTTGAGAAACAACTCTATTATCATTCTGATCAGTTGGTCTTTACTTTCCTGGGAGCATTCGATTATCTGAAGCGCAAAGGCTGGGTAAAAGAGTGTGGCGGTAAGATAGATATGTCGCGTGTCCATTACATTAATTGTGGCGTAAATTTAGAACAATTTGATAAGAATTGCATTGCGTTCCCTCGGAAAGATGAAGATATGAATCAGAAAGATATCTTTAAGATTGTCTACATGGGTTCGGTTAATCTGGCTAATCATGTTAAATCTTTGATAGATGCTGCCGCTATGTTACAATCTGATAACAGATATCAGTTCTTTATTTATGGTGATGGGGCTTATCGTGATGATCTGGAAAAGTATGTAAATGAGAATGCAATTCAGAATGTTCATTTCAAAGAGCGTCGTATACCATTCCATGAGGTGGCATGGGTAGTTTCTCAAGCAACAGTTAATGTGATGAATTATGAGAAGGGTTTTGGACATTTAGGAGTGAGCTCAGGAAAGATGTGGCAATATTTAGCTGCTGGAAAACCCATTGTTTGCAATATTAATATTGCTTATGATGATGTTATAACAGATAATAACTTAGGCGTTGCACATGATATGTTTACCCCAGAAGAGTTTGCTGATGCTATCCGTCTGTGTACTGAACAACCCCGAGAGCAATATCTGGCGATGTGTGAACGAGTTCGTAAGGTTGCAGAACGTTTTGATTATAAGAATCTTGCAGCAGAAGAAATTAAGGTAATAGAGGCTGCACTAGCTTCATAAATCAATATTAATTATGACTACAATTAATGATGTAAAGATTATCGAGCTTCCTAAGTTCCTGGATGCGCGTGGGAATCTTTCTTTTGCAGAAAACTACAAGCAGATCCCGTTTGAAATAAAACGAACCTATTGGATATATGATGTACCAGGCGGCGAAGATCGTGGAGGCCATGCATTCTTGGAAAATCAGGAGGTGGTAATAGCGCTTTCTGGTGCGTTCGATGTGATTGTTGATGATGGCGTGAATAAGAAAATCTTTAGGATGGATCGCTCCTATTATGGTCTCTATATTCCTCAAGGATTATGGAGAACAATGGAGAATTTTTCAACAAACTCGTTTGCGTTGGAATTTGGCTCTATTTCATACCGCAAGGAAGATTATATACGTGATTATGAGGATTTTTTAAAACTGAAACATAATGGCCAATTATAGTGTTTTTGATTGTACGATAGTAGAACTAGACAAACACCATAGTGACCGAAAGGGTAACTTGACTGTAGTCGAAAATGGTGCTACTTTACCTTTTGATGTAAAACGTGTATACTATCTATATGATGTGCCTGGCGGCGAGTCACGTGGTGCTCATGCACATAGAGAACTGGAACAACTGATAATCGCTGCATCTGGTTCTTTTACTGTGACTCTTGATGATGGTCACAATAAGAGAACATTTTTCTTGAATCGTCCTTATCAGGGATTGTTTGTGAAACCTGGGTTATGGCGCGATTTGGGAGATTTCTCTTCTGGCGCAGTATGTATGGTGTTGGCAAGTGAGGTTTATGATGCTGCTGATTACATTAGAGATTACGAAGAGTTTATATGTTTCAAGTCTAGCGAGAAATGACTTAATCATTGTGAAGAAACATTATCTATGAGTTGTGATGTAATTATAACATACTGTTGGAATCGAGTTGGTTATAATATTCTAAGAAGTCTGTCATCACATGGCTTGAGGGTTGTTGTTGCTGATACTTCTGCGAAGAATATATGTAGTATGTCGAAGTATAATTCTGGTTACTTCGTCTATCCTGACCCATTTACAGCTGAGGATGCTTTTATTGAGTGCCTAGTTAAGAAAGTAGAAGAACTGCAACCTAAAATGCTATTGCCGACGCATGATGAGAGTGTAATTATTATGCGTAATCGCCACAGATTTCCTAATGATTTAGTAATTCCATATGTGGATGAAAAGTTGCTTTTGAGGTTGACTGATAAAAAGGAATCTACTCAAATTGCACAAGAAGCAGGAGTCCCCATTCCGGAAATATATCATGATGTCAATAAGGTTAAATCATATCCAGTGGTATTTAAAACAGCTATTGGTAATTCTGCAAAGGGTGTTTTCTTCCCTTCTAATAGAGAGGAGTTAGAGAAATTGATAGATTCTTATCGAGGAGAAAAGGTATTAATAGAGGAACAGATTGGTGGAACAGATTATAGTGTAGATTGTGTTCGTTGGAGGGGCTTCTGGAAATCGTCAGTTTATCGTGCTTTGGTTACTAAAACTGAGGGTGGTGGCACTACAACCCAGCGGGAGATAGTGAATGTTCCAGAATTGGAGATGTATGCAAAGCGTCTACTTGACTATGTGGATTATCAAGGTGTGTGTGGCTTGGATTTTAGATATGATAAAGATACAGGAAGAATAGCTTATATAGAAACAAATGCTCGCTTTACAGGTGGTTTGGCAACCCCAATAAAGGCAGGATTTGATATTCCTTGGGTATTATATAAATTGTCAACCGATGGAAGATATGATGAAGTAATCCAAATAAAGGTTGGAACAAAAACTAAATGGATTTTGGGTGATGTCATTACTTTGGTAGGTAGAATACTCTCTCTTAAATTGTCAAAGTCGGAAATGAAGCAAGTTTTTTCTTTTAAAGGTTTTGACGGATTTGATGATTTCTACTGTGACGATAAGAAGGCAATTTTAGGTGAAATGCTTTATTATTTTGAGAAACTTGTTAAGAATGGTAAACTAAATCCATAGTGATGATTATAAAATACATTTTTGATAGAATAGTATCATTCATTGGTTTATTGTGCCTATGGCCTGTGCTGATAGTGGTGGCTATTCTGATTAAGATAAAGATGCCTGGTGGACCTGCGTTGTTTACTCAGAAACGAGTTGGACGACATGGTAAGCTGTTTACGATGCATAAGTTCCGTTCGATGACTGTATCGCATAGCGGTTCGTCGGTTTCTGTAGCAGGTGAGGCCCGTATAACACCTTTAGGAGCTATACTCCGCAGATATAAATTGGACGAACTTCCTGAATTGTGGGATGTGCTCATCGGTAATATGAGTTTTGTGGGCCCAAGACCCGATGTACCTGGTTATGCTGACCAATTGAAGGGGGAAGATCGCAGAGTTTTAGAACTTCGCCCTGGCATTACGGGCCCAGCTTCGTTGAAATATCGTGATGAGGAAGAACTGCTGGCCAAGGTGGAGAATCCAATAGAATATAATGACACTGTGATATATCCCGATAAAGTACGAATTAATCTGTATTACCTGAATCACTATTCGTTTGTGAAGGATATCCAGATGATTCTTTGTACGGTGTTAGGTAAGAAAATGGTGTATAATAATGAACTCATATAAAATGGCAAATAAAAGAATATATCTTTGTCTGGCTCATATGAGCGAGGCGGGATTAGAACAGAAGTATATCAAGGAGGCCTTTGATACTAATTGGGTAGTACCCCTAGGACCCAATGTAAATGGGTTTGAAAAGGATTTGGAAAGCTATGTCGGCGAGAATAAGCGTGTGGTGGCATTGAGTGCTGGTACTGCGGCTGTGCATTTGGCACTAATAGCTTGTGGTGTTGGACCAGGCGATGAGGTGATTGTTCAAAGCTTTACATTCTGTGCTTCGTCGCACCCAATCACATATCTGGGTGCTACACCTGTGTTTGTAGATTCGGAACGTGACACCTGGAATATGGATCCCGGTTTGTTAGAGGAGGCTATCAAAGACCGTATCGCTAAGACGGGTAAGAAGCCAAAGGCTATTGTACCAGTGGCGCTGTATGGTATGCCTTACCAGATTGACCGTATCATGGAGATTGCTGATCGCTATGAGATCCCTGTTGTTGAGGATTCGGCTGAAGGATTCGGCTCGAAGTATAAGGGGCAGATGTTGGGTACATTCGGTAAGTATGGTGTGCTTAGCTTTAATGGAAATAAGATGATAACAACCAGTGGTGGTGGTGCCCTGATTACACCCGATGAGGATGCTTGGCGTGAGATTATGATGTATGCCACCCAGTATCGTGAAAGCTATCCTTACTATCAGCATGAGAAGATTGGCTACAACTATCGCATGAGTAATATTTGTGCAGGTATCGGTCGTGGTCAAATGACAGTAGCAGATGATCATATTAAGCATCACCAGCATGTGCAGAAACTCTATGAGGAGTTGTTGGCAGGTGTTGAGGGTGTGACTGTGCATCGTCAGCCTGCTAATAGCGATTACGACAGCAACTACTGGCTTTGCACGATTACACTTGATCCAGCGTTGAAGGTAAAAGGACAGGAGGATGCCTACAAAACTATTGTTACTGGTGCAGTAGGTGGCGCTGCAGGTGTGATTCATGCAGCGTCTTCTGCCGTAACAGACTGTCAGCCCAATGATAATGTTGAGGCAATGCGTGTGGCTCTGGATCTGGCTGGTATCGAGGCCCGTCCTGTATGGAAACCCATGCACAAGCAACCTGTATATCGTAATGCGCCTGCCTATCTGAATGGCGTGAGCGAGGAAATCTTTAAAATTGGTATGTGCCTCCCTGCTGGCCCGTATGTAAGCGATGAGGATGTGAAGTATATCGTAGAGACGATTATCAGCAGTTTAATCTAACAAATACGTGAGTTAATTCAGAAAGGGCTATGAATTAATTCAGAAGGGGTTTTGAATTAACTCACATATATTTAGCATAAATTATTTGGCGAGATATTCTCCGATTTTGGGGGATGTCTCGCCTGATTTTTATAAAAAGTTGCTTTTTTTTTGCGTAGTTCGGGAATAATGTGTACTTTTGCAGTCTAAACTAAAATATTCAAGTATGAGAAATCAGTTTGATAAAATACTAAACTGGTATTTTACAAAAAATGCATTGCCATATTGGTGCATTTTTTTGATAGATTGCGCTACCGTGATGTTTAGTGGCGTATTTACCTACTGGCTGTTTACCAATACACAAACGCTATATGACGATACATTGAGAGTGTTTAACACCATGGTGTGTTTTACGCTACTTAGTATGCCAGGTTTCCGCTTGTTCCATACTTATGCGGGCTATATGCGTTTTGCGGGTTTTGTTGACCTGATGCGTGTAGTGTATGGCAACTTGTTGTCGTTAGGTTTGGTGCTATTGGCTCAATCGGTTACCTATCTTTTGCCCACCGAGTGGTTTGTACACTTTAAGTTGTCGGCGATATTCCTGATATTCTTGTTGGCTACATTGATGATGTGGGCCACACGTGTGTTTGTGAAGACACTTTATGATGCCGCATTCTCGGATACCAGAGCGATGCGTATCCTGATATATGGTGCTATGCAGGGAGGCGTAGGTCTGGCTAAGAGTATCCGCAATCAACGTCCACGTAAATACATCGTAAAAGGTTTTATCTCGCATGTAAAGAGAGGAAGACATAAAGAAATATTAGGTGAACCTGTGTACTCTGTTTGCGAAGACTTGGCCGATATTATCCATAAAAAGGATATTGATGCCGTATTGGTGTCGCCTTATCGTGTGGAGGATTTCCGAAATGATCAGAAAGTACAGGATCAGATTATCGGTGCGGGTGCTAAGATCCTGATGGCGCAGAATGCTGTGGAGATGAGTGATGATGCCCAGCAGAATGGCGAAGAGAACTTTGATGCCGGTTTGCAGATGCGCGAGGTGAGCGTTGAGGAATTGTTGCCACGCATGGAAATTCGTGTAGATTTAAAATCGGTTGAGGAACTACTGAAAGGAAAGCGTGTGCTTATTACTGGTAGTGCAGGTTCGATTGGTGCAGAGATAGTGAACCAGGTGGCGACGTTTAAGCCTGCTGCATTGATGCTGATTGACCAGGCTGAGACTCCTGAGCATGATATCCGCCTGATGATGGCAAAGAATTATCCGGATATCCCTACTGAGACTATCGTTACAAGCATTTGCAACCAGCCACGTATGGAGGCTATTTTTGAGCGGTTTAAGCCCGACTATGTATTCCATGCTGCGGCCTATAAGCATGTGCCGATGATGGAGAATAACCCCAGCGAGGCGGTGCATAACAATATCTATGGTACAAAGGTGATTGCCGACCTGAGTGTGAAGTACGGGGTTAAGAAGTTTGTGATGGTATCTACCGATAAGGCTGTTAATCCTACCAATGTGATGGGCTGCTCAAAGCGTATCTGCGAGATATATGTACAGAGCTTAGACCGTAAACTGAAATTGGAACATCTGCAGACGCACCATAAGTTGGATCGTAGCTATACGAAGACTCAGTTTGTGACAACCCGATTTGGTAATGTGCTGGGCTCGAACGGAAGTGTGATACCACTGTTCCGTAAGCAGATTATGGAGGGTGGTCCTGTAACTGTTACCGATGAGAATATTGTGCGCTACTTTATGCTGATACCAGAGGCTTGTAAGTTGGTGCTTGAGGCTGGTACCAAGGGTAATGGCGGTGAGATATTTGTGTTTGATATGGGACAGCCAGTGAAGATTGCCGACTTGGCTAAACGTATGATTAATCTGTCGCATGTGAAGGGCGTAGAGATTAAGTACACAGGTTTGCGTCCTGGTGAGAAACTCTATGAAGAGGTACTGAATGATCAGGAAAACACCAAGCCTACCTTCCATGAGAAGATACGTATAGCCGAGGTGCGAGAGTACGACTATGATCAGGTGTGTCATGATATCGATGATCTGGTAGCGATAGCCGGGCGCTTTGATGATATGGCTACTGTGAAGAAGATGAAAGAAATCGTTCCCGAATATAAATCGAACAATTCGGTTTACGAAGAATTAGATAAGTAGTAACATAAAAAACGCCTCGCAATGTTGCGAGGCATTTTTTTTAGTTTTCGTAATCAATCTCGTGATCGAGTTTGGAGAGGAAATCTTCGTAAACGTCCTGCTCGACGTCGCCCATCTGGAATTCTTTTTCGGCATCCTTGCGGATTTCGGCAATCCAGGCACGGCGGGCTCTTACGTAGTCCTCGCGAATGCGCTCGCAGGCGGCTTCGTCGAGTTTCTCCAATTGGTAGTAGTCCAGAATCATCTGGTAGCTCCATGCCCAACGGTAGTCGGTATAGTTATTATGGATCTCGACAAAGCGGTCCAGCACTTGCTGGATATTGTCGATAGCACCACTCTTGATGTCATCCACCAGGCACTGCTCCTCGCTCTCGGGCAGCAACAGACCGCTCATGTCTATCCAGCGGCCCTGACCAACTGTCGAGGTGGGAGGGGTGAGCAGGGATGAGGGGGATATCTTCTGCTGGCGCTTCAGTACGGCACCCATGTAGATACGCAGGGCAATATCGTAGTACTTTAAGCCTTTACGTAGCGAGCTGGCATTAATTACGTACTCGTGGAAGTTATAGGTGGTTACATTATCACCTGAGGCGTGGCGCAGGTCCTTCAGAATCTGTATGCCTTGCATAATCTCACCTACGGTGAAAGGTGAGAGCCAGTCGAAGTTGATGATACTCTTACGCGACTGCTTAGAGCGCTTATCGCGCTTTGGCCATTTCTTGATATCACGATACAAGCCCACGGTGGTGATGTTACGACCTGGCACCAGATAGCAATCGTCGCCGTATGCCAACAGGTAGCTGAATGGCAGATTGCGGGTGTCGGGGTGGTGCATCAGCTTACCGAAACAAACTGAGAAAGCACCGATAGTGGCAGGCATCAGCACATAAGCACCTGATGCGGTCTTGGTGCCGCGCTCAAGTGTACCATAGTGCATGGGGCCCATCTTATAAGCGTGGTTTGAGAAGTTTGTGTTCGAGCCTGCGTTATAGAACGAGAACTCGCCGCCAATCAGCAGTGAACTCTTATGGTGAGAGGCTGAGAACGGTCCGCAGAAAGCAGCACAAGCCTCGCCATTAGCCATAAATGAATTGGCAAAGAACAGGCTGGCCTCGGCGGTAAAGCCGTTGGTAATCTGACAGGCCTCGCCCACAAAGCAATCCTGCATTTTTACCGAGTTGTTAATCGAGCAACCATCGCAGATAATCGAATTCTCGCAGATAACACCTGTGCCGATAAACACAGGGGCATCCATCGAACTCATCACTGTACACTCTGAAAGTCGTGCTGCACCACTAATCTCGCAGTCGCCTTTGATGATGGTGTTGGTGATATCCTTGGCATTGATGATTTTTACGTTGTTACCGATATAACCGCGGTCGGGGCGCGAAACACGTAGCTCGTCCTCAATCATCTGTTGCAGGGTCTGCTTCAGATTCTTGTCGTTATGATGCTTGACCATGAACGATGCCAACTGTGAGTTTAACTCGCGGAAGATGGTTACATTGCCATCGCCCATCTCGTTGAGTACCGAGATGACCGAACCCTCGCCGTAAGTGGCATCATCGGTAGTCTCGAGCGTACATATATTAGATATGTAACAGTCGTTACCAATGGTGTAGTTATTGATATAGTTACCAATCTTCTCAATCAAGCAGTCGTTACCCACCGTTACATTGCGCAGGGTGGCATCGTTGATACCAGAGTGCTTGGTAAAGCCTTTGCTTACCTCGACCATCTTGTTGAATGCGCCTAAGCGGATGTCGCCATAGAACATTACACGATGGAAGTTGTAGGGTTTAAAGTTCTCGTCGACTAATACACGTTGCCAGTTCTCTGCCCAGCAAACGTTGTTCTCCAAAACGTCGATCTCGTTCTGGGTTAGTTGTCTGTAATTACTCATAATCTTGATATAAAAAATCGTTATAGGGGTATTTCTGTACATGCAGCTCGCGCACTCGTTTATACAGAATGTCGCGCAGTGCATCAATATTATCCTTTTGTTTGGCCGAGATGAACAGGCACTCTAAGTAGTGCTGGTTCTCGCCAGTGCGAGCCATCCAGGTTTTCTCGAGGTCGTCGAGTGTCATGTTCTCCTTAGTGGCAGGTGTCAGGTCGTCTTCCTCTTTCTCAACCCAGGTATAAGCATCAATCTTGTTGAATACCAACATCGCAGGCTTATCGGCACAGCCCAACTCCTTCAAAGTTTCTTCTACTACACGTATCTGATCCTCGAAGTCGGGGTGGGAGATATCAACCACATGTACCAGCAGGTCGGCCTCGCGCACCTCGTCGAGAGTACTCTTGAACGATTCAACCAGATCAGATGGCAACTTACGAATGAAACCAACGGTATCGGCCAGTAGGAAAGGCAGGTTATCGATGGTCATCTTACGTACGGTAGTATCGAGTGTGGCAAAAAGCTTGTTCTCGGCAAACACCTCACTCTTGGCCAGCAGGTTCATCATGGTGCTCTTACCTACGTTGGTGTAACCCACGAGAGCCACACGGATAAGTCGACCACGATTCTTGCGCTGGGTGGTTTTCTGCTTGTCGATCTCAGCCAGACGCTGTTTCAGCAGGGTGATACGCTGCAGAATGATACGACGGTCCATCTCCAACTGGGTTTCACCAGGTCCACGCAGTCCTACCGAACCTTTTCCGCCACCCGAACCTGAGCCACCGCCCTGGCGCTCCAAGTGGGTCCAAAGGCGCTGCAAGCGGGGCAGCATATAACGATGCTGTGCCAGTTCTACCTGAGCCTTGGCTTCGGCAGTCTGGGCGCGCATAGCGAAGATGTCGAGAATAAGCGAGGTACGATCCAGAATCTTAACCTGTAACTCCTTTTCGATATTGCGCATCTGCTTGGCGCTCAGCTCATCATCGAAGATAACCATACCTACAGGCTGTGGTGCATTCGTCTCGTCGAGCAAACCCTCGGCAAATAGCGAGGCATCCTGCTCGTCAAGCCACTCGTCGTAGGCATCCTGGCATTGCTTGATATATTCTTTGATTTCAAGCAGTTTACCGCTACCCACATAAGTGGTCTGACTGGGTCCACCCACTTTCTGGGTGAAACGCTTTACAGTTACTGCTCCGGCTGTATCGGCCAGGAACTCGAGTTCGTCGAGATATTCCTTGGTTTTAGCCTCGTTCTGCTCTTTGGTGATGAGTCCTACCAGCACGGCAGTCTCGGCTTTAGCTTCTGATATTACAAATTCTTTCATATTGGGCACAAAGTTACGAATAAGTGAGAAAAAACACTAAAATTCCGTGTTAATCCGTGTTAATCTGCACCTAAAAAGAATATTTCGTTGTATTTTTGCACGGAAATAGAAATAAACTTAAAAACAAATAGTGTATGAGAGTAATTATTCAGAGTGACTATCAGAAAATGTCACAGTGGGCCGCAAACCACGTTATCGAGCGTATCAACGCATTTAACCCAACTCCCGACCACAAGTTTGTACTGGGATTGCCTACCGGTTCATCTCCAGTAGGAATGTATAATGCGTTGGTTGAGGCAAACCGTGCTGGTAAGGTTTCGTTTAAGAATGTGATTACCTTTAACATGGACGAGTATGTGGGATTGCCCGAGACTCATCCTGAGAGCTATCATGCCTTTATGGCCCGCAACCTGTTCGACCATATCGACTGTCCCAAGGAGAATATCCACATTCTGAATGGTAATGCTGCTGATTTGCAGGCTGAGTGCAAGCACTACGAGGAGATGATTAAGGAGGCTGGTGGTATCGACCTGTTTATTGGTGGTATTGGTCCTGATGGTCATATTGCCTTTAACGAGCCTGGATCGTCGTTGCGTAGCCGCACTCGTATGAAGACTCTGACTACTGATACTCGCATTGCTAACAGCCGTTTCTTTGGTGGTAAGCCCGAGAATGTACCCGCACATGCGCTGACCGTTGGTGTTGGCACCGTGATGGATGCTCGCGAGGTGATGATTCTGGTAAATGGTCATGGTAAGGCGCGCGCTATGCAGGCTGCTATTGAGGGTGCTGTTAACCACATGTGGACCATCTCGGCCCTGCAGATGCATGAGCACGGAATAATTGTAAGTGATGAGGAGGCAGCTGATGAGCTGAAGGTTAGCACCTATAAGTATTTTAAGGATATTGAAAGCGATCAGCTTTTGTAAAATTGAACATTGAATATTGTGAAGAAATTATTTTTATCTATAATGCTGGCGTCATCAGCCCTTTGTTGGGCTGATGACGTTCGTGTTTCATCACCTAACGGGAGTTTGGTGGTGACTTTGAGTGATGCTGGCGGACGCCTGAGTTATACAGCTACCCTGGATGGTAAGCAGATGTTGGCGCCTTCGGCCTTAGGTTTGAAAACTAGTTTGGGCGATCTGACTAAGGATCTGTCTATCTACGAAAGTCAAGCATCTACCATCAACAACCAGTATCAGATGCGAGGAACCAAAGCTTCCTCTACATCTTATAACGCTAATGCAGTATTGCTGAAAGTGCGTAACAGGGATGGTGTTAAGTTTAGAGTGCTGTTCCAGGTATCCGATAATGATATCGCTTACCGCTATATGATGACTCGCCAGACCATCAAGGGGTGCGAATATAAGCGTGTACGTATCCTCTCAGAGGTGAGTGGCTTTAACTTCCCAGATGGTACTACCACGTTTATCTCGCCACAGATTGGTCCTGAAACTGGTTGGGAGCAGACTAAACCTTCGTACGAGGAGGCTTACTCTAACGATGCCCCCATGGCTAAGGCTTCGCGGTATGGTCATGGCTACATTTTCCCAGCGCTGTTCCATCTGCCAAACGGTTGGGCACTGGTTAGCGAAACAGGTGTAACTGGTGGCTATTGCGGTAGTCATCTTTCTGATTATCAGGCTGGTAGCGGTTATACTGTGGCATATCCAGACAATGGTGAGAACAATGGCTTTGGTATCGATCATGCTGCAATCCCCCTGCCTGGCGAAACACCTTGGCGCACCATTACGGTGGGTAATACCTTGAAGCCTATCATGGAGACTACCATCAGTTATGATGTGGTAGAGCCCCGTTTTAAGGCTTCGACTGATTACAAACCAGGACGTTATACTTGGAGTTGGCTGATTGGACAGGATAACTCAATCAATTACGACGATCAGGTGCGTTTTATCGACTTGGCTTCGGCTATGGGTTTTGAGTACTGCTTGGTGGACAACTGGTGGGACCAGAATATAGGACGTGAGCGTATTGCTGAACTTTCGAAATATGCCCAGAGTAAGGGTGTACACCTGCTGATGTGGTATAACAGTAACGGTTTCTGGAACGATGCTCCACAAACCCCACGTAACTGTATGAACACCGCCATTGCCCGCGAAAAGGAAATGAGCTGGTTGGAGAGCATAGGTGTGAAGGGTATCAAGGTAGACTTTTTTGGTGGCGACAAGCAGGAAACCATGCAACTGTACGAGGACATCCTGAGCGATGCCAATCGTCATGGTTTGCAGGTGGTGTTCCATGGTTGTACAGTGCCTCGTGGCTGGGAGCGTATGTATCCTAACTTTGTGGCTTCGGAGGCTGTACTGGCTTCGGAGAACCTGTTCTTTGGCGAGGGCGCTACCATCAGCGAGAGCTTTGATCTCACCCTGCATCCCTTCTGTCGTAATGCTACTGCCTCGATGGACTGGGGCGGCATTATCATGAACAAGTTCATGTCGACAGATAATAAGAGTCGTCACTCTCGTAAGACTACCGATATCTTCGAGCTGGCCTCGGGTATCACCATGCAGACATCGGTACAGTGCGTAGCCATGCAGCCCAACAACCTGCAGGAACTGCCACAGTTTGAGATGGACTTTTTGCGTGAACTGCCCACTACTTGGGCGGAGACGCGCTTTATTGACGGCTATCCCGGCAAGTATGTAGTGATGGCCCGCAAGGCTACCAATGGCAAGTGGTATATTGCCGGTTTGAATGCCCAGAAAGAGCCACTTTCGCTGACCCTTGATTTGAAAGTTTATGGCGATATGACTAAGTTGCTGGTCGACGATAAGAAGATGCAACCTGTACAGACCGCATTGAAGAAAGATAAGAAAGGAAAGGTGAAAGTTGTGATACAGCCAAATGGTGGTTTGATTATTAAATAACAAAAAGGAGCATTTTTATTAAGAAATGCTCCTTTTTATTTGCAAATGTCGCAAAAAGTAACTATCTTTGCGCCTGAAATAATTATTATCAATTTTATTATTAATGAAAACTAAATTTTTACTGACTATCGTAGCCATGGCACTTGGTATGAGTGCTCAGGCTAAGGATTTTAAGTATGTTACCGTTCCTGGTGACATGATGCAAACCCGTATGTACACATTGGATAACGGATTGAAGGTGTACCTGAGTGTGAACCCTGAGAAGCCACGTATCCAGACTTACATAGCCGTGCGTACAGGTTCGAAGAATGATCCCGCAGAAACAACTGGCTTGGCTCACTATCTGGAGCACCTGATGTTTAAGGGCACTAAGCAGTTTGGTACTAACAATGCAGAGGCTGAGGCTCCATTACTGGCTGAGATTGAGCAGCGCTACGAGGCTTATCGTAAGCTGACCGACCCAGAGGCTCGTAAAAAGGCTTATCACGAGATTGACTCAGTGAGTCAGGTGGCTGCTAAGTACTTTATTCCTAACGAGTACGACAAGCTGATGGCTGCTATTGGTGCTGAGGGTACCAACGCCTATACATCTAATGATGTAACTTGTTATACTGAGAATATCCCATCTAACGAGATTGATAACTGGGCCAAGATTCAGGCCGATCGTTTCCAGAATATGGTGATTCGTGGTTTCCACACCGAGTTGGAGGCTGTGTACGAGGAGTATAACATCGGACTGACCAGTGATACACGTAAGCTGTTCGCTACCCTGTGCAAGATGTTGTGGCCTAACCATCCTTATGGAACACAGACTACTATCGGTACTCAGGAGCACCTGAAGAACCCCTCGATCACCAATATTAAGAACTACTTTAATAAGTGGTATCGCCCCAATAACGTGGCTATCTGTATGGCTGGTGATTTTGATCCTGATAAGACCATTGCCATTATCGATAAGTATTTTAGCAGTTGGAAACCAGGTGCTGATGTTAAACAGCCTACCTTTGCCCCACTGCCAGCTCTTACACAGCCTAAGGATACAACCGTTGTTGGCCCTGAGGCCGAGCGTGTATGGATGGCTTGGCGTGCTGAGCAGGCCAACAGTTTGCAGGCAGATACCTTGAACCTGCTGTCGAGTGTGCTGAGCAATGGTCGTGCAGGATTGTTTGATTTGGATTTGAACCAGACCATGAAGGTGCAGAGTGCTGGCGCGGGTGCTGAGTTGATGCGCGATCATAGTGGATTCCTGCTGTTGGGTTCGCCTAAGCAGGGCCAGAGCCTGGAGGAGGTTCGTAGTCTGATGCTGGCTGAGATTGATAAGCTGAAGAAGGGCGACTTCCCTGAGAGCCTGTTGCCAAGCATCATCAACAACTACAAGCGCAATCGCTATCAGTTGATGGAGAGCAACGAGGGCCGTGCTGATATGTTTGTAGACGCCTTTATCAACGAGATTGATTGGAAACAGGAGGTAGAGAGCATCGACCGTATCTCGAAGATTACCAAGCAGGAGCTGGTGGCTTTTGCCAACAAGTTCTTTACAGATGGTTATGTAACTGTATTCAAGAAGCAGGGCGTGGACGAAACACAGAAAAAGATAGACAAGCCTGCCATCACAGCTATCCCCACCAACCGCGACATGATGAGCCAGTTTGTGAAGGATGTGCAGAATACCAAGGTAGAGCCTATCCAGCCACGATTTGTTGACTTTAAGAAGGATATGACAATGGCAAAGACCAAGAAGGGATTGCCACTGCTGTATGTCAAGAATACCGAGAACGGTCTGTTCCAAATGAACCTGCGCTTTGAGTTCGGTCGCAAGGCTGACAATCGTTACGATATTGCTACAGACTATATCGACTATCTGGGTACCGACAAATATACCGCCGCTGAGTTGAAGCAGAAGTTCTATGAGCTTGGTTGCGACGTATATATTGGCGAGGGTAGCGATGCTATCAACGTGCGCCTGATGGGTCTGAGCGAGAACATGCAGGCTGCCCTGGCTCTGGGCGAGGATTTGCTGCAGAACGCTAAGGTTGATAAAGAGGCTTACGACAAGATGGTGGGTCAGATACTGAAGCGTCGTAGTGATGCCAAGAAGAACCAGCGTGGATACTTCAACTGGCTGTATAACTATGGTGTGTTTGGCAAGCGCAACTACAGCAGAGATATCATGACTGAGGAGCAGCTTAAGAATACCGACCCACAGGTGTTTGTGGATCTGCTGAAGAATCTGAGCAGCTATGAGCACAGCGTGGAGTATTATGGACCAATGAGCGTGAAGGAGGTTTCTGACATCGTGAGCAAGACTCATAAGATGCCTAAGAAACTGATGCCTGTACCACAGAACAAGGAGTACGAGCGCATGCAGACACCAACCAACGAGGTATGGATTGCTCCATTCGACGCTAAGAATATCTACATGCGTATGTATCACGACGAGCACCGCGACTGGAATATCGATGAGGCTGCTGTAGTTAGTGTATTCAACGAGTACTTTGGTGGCGGTATGAACGGTATCGTATTCCAGGAGATGCGTGAGGCGCGTGGTTTGGCTTATAACGCTGCGGCCTACTATGCACGTCCTGGTAAGAAGAGTGATAAGGAGAGCTATTTTACCCACATCATCACTCAGAACGATAAGATGATGGATTGTATCAACCACTTCCATAAGATTCTGAATGAGATGCCTGCCAGCGAGACTGCATTTAAGATTGCTAAGGAGGGATTGACCAAGCAGTTGGCCAGCCTGCGCACCACAAAGATGAGTATTATCAATAAGTGGAACGCTATGAAGGAGCTGGGTCTGGACTACGATCTGAACCAGAAGATTTATCAGGATCTGGACAAGGTGACACTGCAGGATATGGTGAACTTCGAGAAGAAGACTATGGCCAATAAAACCTATCGCTACATTATTCTGGGCGATGAGAAGGAACTCGACATGAAGGCACTCGAGAAGATCGGTCCTGTGAAGAGACTGACTACCGAAGAAGTTTTTGGATACTAAAGATTAAGAGATAAATTTATATTTTGTGATTATGGCTAAGACAGTTGAATTTAAGTACGCGCCCATGTTCCAGGTGGGCGAGGACAAGACGGAATATCGTCTGTTGACAAAAGAAGGCGTAAGCACCGCCGAGTTTGAAGGTAAGCAGATCGTGAAGGTTAGCAAAGAAGCCCTCACTCTCTTGGCCCAGCAGGCATTCCACGATGTGGAGTTTATGCTTCGCCGTGAGCATAACGAACAGGTAGCAAAGATCCTCACCGATCCTGAGGCATCTGAGAACGATAAGTATGTAGCCCTGCAGTTCCTGCGCAATGCCGAGGTGGCTTGCAAGGGTATCCTGCCTTTCTGTCAGGATACTGGTACAGCTATCATCCATGGTGAGAAGGGACAGCAGATTTGGACTGGTTTCGAGGACGAAGAGGCTCTGAGCCTTGGTGTGTTCAATACCTTTACTCAGGACAACTTGCGTTACTCGCAGAACGCTCCTCTGAACATGTACGACGAGGTGAACACCCGTTGTAACCTGCCTGCACAGATTGATATCGAGGCAACAGAGGGTGCTGAGTATAAGTTTGTGATGGTAGCTAAGGGTGGTGGCTCGGCCAACAAGACCTACTTCTATCCCATGACCAAGGCTACTATCCAGAACGAGGGTACACTCATCCCATTCCTGGTAGAGAAGATGAAGAGTCTGGGTACTGCTGCTTGTCCTCCATACCACATCGCATTCGTAATCGGTGGTACATCAGCCGAGAAGAACCTGCTCACTGTTAAGTTGGCTTCTATTAAGTTCTACGATGGTCTGCCCACAACAGGTGATGAGACTGGTCGTGCTTTCCGTGATATCGACCTGGAACAGAAGCTGATTAAGGAGGCTCAAAAGATTGGTCTGGGTGCCCAGTTCGGTGGTAAGTACCTGGCTCACGATATCCGCGTGATCCGTCTGCCTCGTCATGGTGCCAGCTGTCCTATCGGTATGGGTGTTAGTTGTTCTGCCGATCGTAACATCAAGGCTAAGATTAATGCCGATGGTATCTGGTTGGAGAAGATGGATAGCAACCCAACAGAGCTGATTCCTGAGGAGCTGCGCAAGCCAGGTGAGGGTGGCAAGGGTATCGAGATCGACCTGAACGAGGGTATCGATGCCGTACGCAAGGAGCTTTCTAAGTATCCGGTTTCTACCCGTGTGAACCTGAAGGGTACCATCATTGTGGCTCGTGATATCGCTCACGCTAAGCTCAAGGCTCGTCTGGATGCCGGTGAGGGTATGCCCGACTACTTCAAGAAGTATCCTGTGCTGTATGCTGGACCAGCTAAGACTCCAGAAGGCTATCCTTGTGGTTCGATGGGCCCAACAACTGCTAACCGTATGGACCCATACGTTGATGAGTTCCAGGCCAACGGTGCATCACTCGTGATGATTGCCAAGGGTAACCGCTCAGACGTTGTGACCGAGGCTTGTAAGAAGCATGGTGGTTTCTACCTTGGAACCATCGGTGGTGTAGCCGCTGTTCTTTCTAAGAGCTCTATCAAGAGTATTGAGTGCGTAGAATATCCAGAACTGGGTATGGAGGCTGTATGGAAGATTGAGGTTGAGGACTTCCCCGCATTCATCCTGGTTGACGATAAGGGTAATGACTTCTTCAAGACCCTGAAGCCATGGACACCTTGCGCAAAATAACACTGTTCGCATTTGTGTTGCTGGTGGCAATTGCCACCAGCGCACAACAGCGAAAGCCTTGTTTACGAAACATCCCCACAGATAATGCCAAGACCCGTGGTTTTCTTGGCTATCCCGTTCAAGATTGGAATCCTCAAAAAGTGTATCGCCAGGCAGTAGTGCTGATTAGCTTTGCCGATACGGATTTTTCGATGGACGATCCTGCCACCTATTACAATCGATTATTTAACGAAAAGGGATATAATGAAGGTTTAGGACAAGGCTGTGTGGCTGATTATTTTCGTGATCAGTCAGGCGGATTGTTTAACCTTCAGTTTGATATCTATGGCCCTGTCAAAGTGAGCATCAATGCAAAAGGTTCTGACAATAACTATGGCGACAATGCTGTGAAACAAGCCTTGGAAACATTGAGTACCTTGACCACTCAAGATTTCTCTGTTTATGATTGGGATGGGAATGGCGAGGTGGAACAGGTGGTTTTCGTTGCAGCTGGCTTTACAGGAAATCAAGTTACAGGTTATATCTGGCCTAATACACAATATGTGGCGGCAAAGGCGCCTGGTGATAAGATAATACGGATGAATACCATCAGTTGTGAGTTGTGGGAAAACAGTGCCCGTTGTGGTATCGGTACCATTTGCCACGAATTTGCTCATTGTCTTGGTCTGCCAGATATCTATCCTACTCAAGGTTCAACTTTCTCGGTGGTCGACGAATGGGATTTGATGGATGGTGGCAACTATACCAATAAAGGCTGGTGTCCACCCAACTTCTCGGCTTTAGAGAAAATGCTCTTGGGGTGGGCTACACCTACTGAACTCACCGAACCTACTACTATCACGGGCATGAAACCTGTGAGTGAGGGAGGGGCGACCTATCTGATTCGTAACTCAGGTTATACTAATGAGTACTATCTGTTAGAGAATCGTCAGCAGACCAAGTGGGATTATGGCGCTCCTGGCGAGGGATTGGCTATTTTCCATGTTAATTACGACAAAGATAAGTGGGGCAGCAATGAAGTGAACGTCTCTGATAGCCATCCCCGTTACGATTTGTTCCATGCAGATAGTAAGGACTACAAAACATGGGACCCTGCTAATAATGGTGAGGATAAGGGTAAATACACAATGGATGACTGGTTGCGTAACAGATACCTGAGTACGTCGCCTTATCCTTATACCAATCCCGAAACGCAGTTAATCAACGATGTGCTGAATGATGAGAGTACACCCGCATCTACAGTGTTTAATAAAAATGCTGAAGGTGCCTTGCTGATGTCGAAGGCTATTAGCAACATCCGTGTGGCTGATGATGGCACCATCTCGTTTGATTTTATGGGAGGTACATCGGGCATCCAACCGATTATCGAGGTAACGGATACTGATAATCGTTGGTACGACCTGCAAGGGCGCCAGCTACAAGGCGAACCACGTCAGAAAGGTTTTTATATCCATAACAGAAAAAAGGTTGCCCGATAACTCGAGCAACCCTTTTTAACTGTCAACTATCAACTGTCAACTATCAACTGTCAACTATCAATTTCTAAAAATCAGTCCTTCGCCATATTCATCGATGATGATGGGTTTGGTGCGATCCACCTCATCTGACAGGATTTTCTTAGAGAGGTCGTTGAGCACGAACTGTTGGATGGCACGCTTTACAGGACGTGCACCATAGTCGGGATCGTAGCCCTGCTCAGCCAGATAATCGATGGCCTGTGGTGTGCACTCCAAGGTGATACCCTGAGGTGCCAACATATCAGTAACCTTCTTCATCTGCAAACGAACCACATCGGCAATCTGATCCTTGGTGAGTGGCGTAAAGGTGATAATCTCATCAATACGGTTCAGGAACTCAGGACGCATGGTGGCTCTGAGCTGCTCTCGGGTGGCATTCGAAGTCATGATGATGATGGTGTTCTTGAAGTTGGCTGTACGGCCCTTGTTATCCGTCAAACGTCCATCATCCAGCACCTGCAACAGGATGTTGAACACGTCCGGATGGGCCTTCTCTATCTCATCAAACAGCACTACCGAGTAGGGCTTGCGGCGAACGGCTTCAGTCAACTGTCCACCTTCGTCGTAACCTACGTATCCTGGAGGCGCACCAATCAGTCGACTCACGCTGTATTTCTCCTGATACTCGCTCATATCGATACGCGTCATCATGGTCTCGTCGTTAAACAGATAGTCGGCCAGGGTTTTTGCAAGCTCTGTTTTACCTACACCAGTGGTTCCTAAGAAGATGAAGCTGGCAATAGGACGTTTAGGATCCTGCAAGCCTGCACGACTCCGGCGAACGGCATCAGATACGGCTACGATAGCCTCGTCCTGTCCAATCACACGCTTGTGCAACTCATCCTCTAAGTGCAACAGCTTTTCGCGCTCGCTCTGCATCATCTTGGTAACAGGGATACCTGTCCAACGACTTACCACCTCGGCGATATCATCGGCAGTCACCTCCTCGCGAACGAGGCGATTACTGTCACTATTCACTTTTAACTTTTCACTATTCACTTCTATGTCATCCTCAAGGGCCTTCAGCTTCGAGTAGCGAATCTCGGCCACCTTACCATAGTCGCCCTCGCGCTCGGCACGCTCAGCCTCCAGCTTCAGGTTCTCAATTTCCTGCTTGTCCTGCTGTATCTTGTTAATCAACTGGCGCTCGCCTTCCCACTTGGCACGGAATTGGGTTTCCTGCTCCTTCAGTTCAGCGATGTCCTTATCCAGTTGTGATATCTTCTGGGTATCGCCCTCGCGTTTGATAGCCTCGCGCTCGATTTCGAGCTGAGCCAAACGACGGGTAATCTCATCCAGTTCCTCAGGTACCGAGTCGCGCTCCATACGCAGTTTTGCTGCGGCCTCGTCCATCAGGTCGATAGCCTTGTCAGGCAGGAATCGCTCGCTGATGTATCGCTCAGAGAGTTGTACTGCGGCGATACAAGCATCGTCCTGGATACGCACCTTGTGGTGGTTTTCGTAACGCTCCTTCAGACCACGCAGAATACTGATGGCACTCAGCTCGTCGGGCTCGTCCACCATCACCGTCTGGAATCGGCGCTCCAGGGCCTTGTCCTTCTCAAAGTATTTCTGATACTCGTTCAGTGTGGTGGCACCAATAGCACGCAGTTCGCCACGTGCCAGGGCTGGTTTCAGAATGTTGGCGGCATCCATGGCGCCCTCGCCACCACCTGCACCTACCAAGGTGTGGATCTCATCGATAAACAGGATGATGCGGCCCTCGGCCTTGGTCACCTCATTGATTACGCTCTTCAAGCGCTCTTCAAACTCACCCTTATATTTGGCACCTGCTACCAGCGCACCCATATCCAGCGAGTAGAGTTGCTTGTCCTTCAGGTTCTCGGGCACATCGCCACGTACGATACGTCCTGCCAGTCCTTCAACAATGGCGGTCTTACCCGTACCAGGTTCACCTATTAATATAGGGTTGTTCTTGGTGCGTCGACTCAGTATCTGCAGTACACGACGGATCTCATCGTCGCGACCAATCACTGGGTCTAATTTGCCTTGGCGGGCCAAATCCACCAGGTTCTTAGCGTATTTCTCCAAGCTCTGGTAGTTATCGTCGGCACTCTGCGATTGTACCTTCTGGCCTTGGCGCAGCTCCTGGATAGCGGCCTGCATCTCCTTCTCGGTACAGCCTGCATCCTTCATGATGCGCGAGGCAGTAGAGTTAACCTTGAGCAGGGCGAGTAGGATAGGCTCTACCGATACAAACTCGTCGCCACCCTTCTGGGCCACCTCTTGCGCGCGCACGAGTACATTATTACTATCACCTGAGAGGTAAGGCTGTCCAGCGCCCTGTACTTTGGGCAGATGCTGTATCTCCTGATCAACCAACATCTCTATCTGTTGGGCATTTACACCCAACTTCTGGAAGATGAAGGTGGTTACATCCTTCGCCTTCTCTATCACACCTTTCAGTATGTGTACAGGTTCTATCACCTGCTGACCGTTCATCTGGGCCGTATTCACTGCCTGCTGAATGGCCTCTTGTGCTTTAATTGTAAACTTGTCGAATGTCATATCTAACTCCTTTCTTTTTAATTATCAATTTTCAATGTTCAATGTTCAATCTCCGTGCCGATGATTAATTTCTGACAAAATGGCATTGATTTATGTCTATTTGTCATATCTGATAGTTAAAATCCATATAAATAGGGATTGCCCAAATGTAAAAAAGTGTGTACCTTTGCAGCGCATTTCGGGAAAATGCGCTATATAAGTGAACATAAGTTGTAAAATTGATGAATAAGAAGATTGTTTTCGTGCTCTTAGCACTGGGTGGCCAGCTGGCCGCAGTTGCCACCCCTCTCAAGAGCCTCGATACTGAGGCCCTTAGCGATTCAAGTAAAGTAATTGACCTGGATGAGGTTGTGGTAGTATCGCAACCTAAGGAGCAGGTGCGCCTGCGCTTACAGCCAGTTAGTAGTAACGTGTTTGGTAGCGAGCAGTTACAGCAGTTGCATGTTCACGACTTGAGTCAGCTTTCGCAGTATGTTCCTTCGTTTGTAATGCCATCGTATGGTTCGCGCCTCACCTCGTCTATGTATATCCGTGGTATTGGTTCGCGTATCAACAACCCTGCTGTAGGTGTGTATTACGATAACATCCCACTGATGTCTAAGTCGGCATTCAACAACCATTTCTATATGTTGGATCGTGTAGATGTGCTGCGTGGTCCTCAGGGTTCGCTCTATGGTATGAACACCGAGGGTGGCTTGGTACGTATGTACTCTAAGAACCCTATGAACTATCAGGGCACTGATATCAAGTTGGGTATCGGCATAGGTCTGTATAGCAATGTAGAGGTGGCCCACTACCATCGTCCATCCGAGAAGTTGGCTTTCAGCGTGGCCGGATTCTACAGCGGACTGAAGGGTTTTGTTAATAATCAGAATTTTGATAAGAAGAACGACCTCACTAACGAGGCTGGTGGTAAGGTGCGCCTGATTTATGCTCCCAACAATCAGTTGAAGTTCGACTGGACCGCCGATTACCAGTACGTAAACCAGAATGGTTTTGGTTATGGCGAGCTGGATATTAATACTAATAAGGTGCAGGATCCTGCTACTACCATTATGAATGGTTACAAGCGTAACATGTTTACCACAGGTTTGAACATTGGTTACGAGACAGAGAAGTTCCTCTTTACCTCTACCACCAGCTATCAGTACCTGAACGATCTGATGCTGATGGACCAGGACTATATGACAGGCGATTATCTGCAGCTTAATCAGGCTCAGAAGATGAACGCCATCACTCAGGAGTTTGTGCTGCGTAACCACGATAACAGCCGTTGGCAGCATGCAACTGGTTTGTTTGGATCGTACCAGTGGCTTAACACCAATGCGCCTGTACTCTTTGGCGATGGTATCACAGGTCCTATCGGCAATGCTATTGCTACTGCCATGAAGAACTCTATGCTTCAGGCTATGATTGGTCGCTATATGGCTCAGGGTATGAGTGCCCAGGCTGCCCAGACTGCTGCACAGGCCGCTGTGGATAAGATGGGTGTAAACATGACTGCCGAGATGGCTGTGCCAGGCGAGTACAAAACTCCAAGTTGGAACTTTGCCGCTTTCCACGAGAGTAACATTCTGTTTGGCGACAATTGGAAACTTACTCTTGGTTTGCGCTTTAATATAGATAAGGTGAAGATTGAGTACGATGCGCTGGCCTATATGAACATGACTGGTGGTACAGCTAATGCTACTGCTACCTATCACCTCACATCGCACGTACAGGACAGTCGCTCTAAGACCTACACCCAGCTTTTGCCAAAGATAGGTCTTACCTATACCTTCGACGAGAATATTGGTAACATCTACGCACTGGTATCAAAGGGCTATCGCGCTGGTGGATATAACTTCCAGATGTTCAGCGATGTGCTGCAGACTGAGTTGACAGCTCATCAGCAGGACGCTATGCGTGGCGACTATGATGTAGAGCACACCACAGCAGATTACGATGCTATCGATGAGGCTATCGCCTACAAGCCCGAGGAGAGTTGGAACTATGAGATTGGTACACACCTCAACCTGTTTGGTGGTAGCACTCACTTCGACCTGGCTCTCTACTACATGCAGATTCGCAATCAGCAGTTGTCGATCATGGAGCCAAACAGCAACTATGGTCGTATCATGGTTAATGCTGGTAAAAGTCACTCATGCGGACTTGAGGCTACTCTGCGTGGTAAGGCTATTGACAATGCGCTCGACTGGGCTGTAACTTATGCTTACACTCGTGCCATCTTTGATGAGTATGATGATTATAAAGATAACTATGTACCCTTCGTACCTCAGCACACTCTGAGCGCTATGGTTGACTGGCACATTGGCAAGTTCACCATTGGTGCCAACATGAATGGTCAGGGTAAGATTTGGTGGGACGAGGCTAACACCTATGCCCAGAAGTTCTATGCTGTGGCTGGTGCACATGCCGACTATGACTTCGGTCCAGTGCTGGTATCGCTCTGGGGACGCAACTTGACCAACACTCACTACAATACGTTTGCCGTAGCTTCGAGTGCAGTAGGTGGAACCCACTACTTCGCTCAGAAGGCAAACCCCATCCAACTTGGACTGGATGTAAACATCCACTTCTAAGATACAGAAATCCCCGCCTCCAGTACAGGAAGCGGGGATTATTGTATCTGTTAAGAAAAATCTCTTAAACCTTATTGGCCTTGACCTACGGTCGAGCCTGCTTGCATTCGGTAATCGATGCAAGCATCATTACGCTCACTGTTTCGCAGCCTTCTTACGCTGGTCGTGATCCAGGATGATCTTGCGCATACGCATCGACTTTGGTGTTACCTCTACCAGCTCATCGCTCTTGATGTACTCCAGGCACTCCTCAAGACTCATTACGGTCTTTGGAATAATGCGAGCCTTATCATCGGTACCCGATGCACGTACGTTAGTAAGCTGCTTAGCCTTACATACGTTGACCACCAGATCGTTGTCGTGCACATGCTCGCCCACTACCTGACCCATGTAAACATCCTCACCTGGATCGATGAAGAACTTACCACGGTCCTGCAGCTTATCGATAGCATAAGCAAAAGCGTTACCTGTATCCATCGAGATCATCGAACCATTAACACGGCGCTCAATCTCGCCCTTATAAGGCTGATACTCCTTAAAGCGGTGGGCCATGATAGCCTCGCCCTGACTGGCTGTGAGTACATTGGTACGCAGTCCGATGATACCACGTGATGGGATATCAAACTCAATGTTGACACGCTCGCCCTGACTCTCCATCGATGTCATCTCACCCTTACGACGGGTTACCATATCAATCATCTTCGACGAGAATTCCTCGGGCACGTTGATGGTGAGCTCCTCTACAGGCTCGTGCTTCACACCGTCGATCTCCTTGTAGATTACCTGAGGCTGACCAACCTGAAGCTCGTAGCCCTCGCGGCGCATGGTCTCAACCAGCACTGAGAGGTGCAGCACACCACGTCCTGATACAATCCACTTATCGGTGCTATCCTCGAAAGGTGCCACGCGCAGGGCCAGGTTCTTCTCCAGCTCCTTCTCCAAACGGTCGTTGATGTGGCGTGATGTCACAAACTTACCCTCCTTACCAAAGAAAGGTGAGTCGTTGATCATAAAGAGCATCGACATGGTTGGCTCATCAATAGCGATAGGTGGCAGGGGCTCTGGGTTCTCAAGGTCGCAGATGGTATCGCCAATCTCAAACTTCTCCAGTCCGATCACAGCGCAGATGTCGCCACACTCCACCTGTTCGGTATGTACGTGTCCCATACCCTCAAAGGTGTGCAGCTCCTTAATCTTAGTCTTCTCCATGGTGCCATCACGGTGTGCAATGGTTACCTGCATACCATCCTTCAGGGTGCCACGGTGCACACGACCTACAGCGATACGTCCCTGATAGCTCGAATAGTCGAGCGATGTGATGAGCATCTGAGGTGTTCCCTCTTCCTTCTTTGGGGCGGGGATCACCTCGATTATCTTATCGAGCAGATAGGTGATATTGTCGGTAGGCTTCTGCCAATCCTCGCTCATCCAGCCATTCTTAGCCGAACCATAAACCACGGGGAAATCCAACTGCTCCTCGGTGGCATTGAGCGAGAACATCAGATCGAATACCATCTCGTAAACCTCCTCAGGGCGGCAGTTTGGTTTATCTACCTTGTTAACTACAACGATAGGCTTCAGTCCGATTTCGAGTGCCTTCTGCAGTACGAATCGTGTCTGAGGCATAGGACCTTCGAAAGCATCGACCAACAGCAGACAGCCATCGGCCATGTTGAGCACACGCTCTACCTCGCCACCGAAATCCGAGTGATACCACGCTCGCGCTCCAAGTCGTTGGCATCCAGTACCTGATTGCTGAGATTCTGTCCGTCACGGAACAGGTGTCCAGCCAGCATCATCTTGTCCACAAGTGTTGTCTTACCATGGTCAACATGAGCAATAATTGCAATGTTTCTGATATCCTGCATACTATATTAAATTGTTTTGCGGGTGCAAAGTTACAAAAAAATAGGCACGGATTACACGGATTACACGGATTTTTTTATAATTAGCATAAAAAAGTATCAAAAATCAGCGCTAATCCGTGAAATCCGTGCCAAAAAATTTGGAGGAATGAATAAAATGTTGTACCTTTGCAGCCGCATTTCGGAAAATCCGGAGCATTTGACGACGTAAACCCACTGGTGATTAGGCGGGAATCGCGTTTGAAAAATGTTATTGCAACAATTATTTAATCACATTAAAAATTATGTATTTAGACAAAGCAAAGAAGCAGGAGATCTTCGGTCAGTATGGTAAGAGCACTACTGATACAGGTTCTGCAGAGGCTCAGATCGCTCTCTTCAGCTACCGTATCTCTCACCTGACAGAGCACCTGAAGAAGAATCACAAGGACCACAACACTGCACGTTCACTCACCATGCTGGTAGGTAAGCGTCGTAAGCTCCTTAAGCATCTGTACAATACCGATATCAATCGCTATCGTGCAATCATCAAGGCTCTGGGTCTCCGTAAGTAATACGTTGCTTACAACCAAGAAAAGAAAAATCCCCATCTCAATCGAGGTGGGGATTACTTTTTTGTATTCTATCGATCAGGCATCGGCAAACACCTTACCATCTTCGAGTGTAATCTGCAGTTTGGTGTACTCGCAGTGGAAATCGTTCTTCAGACGGTCCAGATAGCGGGCGCACTCCCATTTGCACATGGGCAGATCGTGCAGCAGATAGTTGCCACAAGCCTCGGGGCGGGTGGCAGGCACCTCGTCTTGTGTCAGAATCCACTCCAAACACTCGATGGTCAACTGGCGCATATCCTCAACGGTGTAGTTGCCCAGCATAATGATGTACATACCAGTTAAGCAGCCCATCGGCCCTACATAAACCACATCCTCTTTGGCGCGACTATTGCGGAACCAGGTGGCCATCAGGTGCTCAATGCTGTGGATAGCTGCTGGGGCAACAGCGGGTTCTTTATTAGGTTCGGTAATGCGCAAATCAAAGGTCGTAAAACCTTTATCCACACGCGATACGTATATACCTGGCTTCAGGTGCGTGTGGTCAATCGTAAAACTCTGTATTACTTCCATTTTTTCATTTTTCAATTATTACAGACTCTCGATGAAAGTCTTGGTGGTGTGGAATGATTTCTCGGCCACGGTGTCCCAGAAGTTATGGTACTGCGAGGCATCGGTGTCGCGCAAGGGGATATCACTAATCAGTCGGAACGAGATGAATGGCACCTTATAGATATGGCACACCTGCGCAATGGCACAGCTCTCCATATCCACGGCCTTGGCCTCGGGGAAGTGACCTACTATCTCGCGCATTTTTTCTTTCGTATCCACAAACCAGTCGCCAGTGACGATCAGTCCAGGCTTGGCGCCTGTCAGCTTGGCTTTCTCCAGCAAGTATGGGTCGGCCTGATAGCGGGCTGGCAAACCCTGCACCTGACCATAAATGGTGTTCTCGTCGATGGCATAGCCACAATACACATCGTGGTAGGTGAGTTCTGAGCTTACCACCACATCCTGCAGGTTGATATCGTCGCCATTACCACCAGCGCAACCACTCGATATAATCACGTCGGGCTTGTACTGGCGAATCATCTCTACTGCCTGGATAGCGGCATTTACGGTAGCAATACCACTCTTCTGCAAAATCACTTTATCTTCGGGAAATAATGGACGGAGCTGCTTCAGTTCCTTGTCCATCGCTACTATCATTCCTATTTTCATACTCTTAACTCTTAATTCTTAACTCTTAACTCTTCTCTGCCGTACGGCTTCGTACATCAGAATGGCGGCTGATACGCTCACGTTCAGCGAGTCTAAGCGGCCCAGCATGGGTATGCGTATATGGGCATCGGCGGCCTCGCGCCACTGGTTGGTAAGACCTGTACTCTCGGTGCCCATCACAATGGCTGTGCCCTGTGTCATGTCGTAATCGTAATACTCATACGAATCCTGCAACTGGGCGGTAAGGATTTTGATGCCATGCTCCTTGAGAAAAGCGATACACTCCTGCGACGAGCAAACAGCTGTAGGCACGCAGAACACACCACCAATGCTGGCACGAATCACGTTGGGGTTGTACATATCCGTCAGTGGGTCGCACACTATCAGGGCATCTATGCCAGCGGCCTCAGCACTACGCAATATAGCACCTAAGTTGCCAGGCTTCTCAACACTCTCGAGAACAACCACAAGAGGGTTGTTCTTAGTTGATAGTTGATAGTTGATAGTTGACAGTGTGTGCTCCTTGCATCGCACCACGGCTATATGGCCTTCGGTACTGCCACGATAGGCCATTTTTTCGTATACCTGCGGCGAAACGTTCTTGTCGCGGATGTACTCCTCAACCACCTCGTAGCCACAGGCTTTGCAGTGTTCTATCTCACGCTGGCCCTCAACCACAAACAGTCCCTCCTCACGGCGGAGCGACGACTTTTGTTGCAGGGCTACTACGTGCTTAATCTTGGCGTTTTGTACGCTTGTAATGATTGTTTCTTCCATATTTTGCTGCAAAATTATAAAAAATCCGTGAAATCCGTGTAATCCGTGCCAAAAATTTAATACCTTTGCAGGCAAATTAAATAATTTGCAAGTTATGACATTACTGAAAAAATGGCTGCCCGATATGTTGGCAGTGTTGTTATTTGCCGTTCTGGCCTTTGCTTATTTCTTCCCTGCCGATATCGAGGGTCGCATTCTGTACCGTCACGATGCCTCAGCAGGCCGTGGTGCTGGTCAGGAGGGTGTTGAGTATCTGCAGAAGACAGGCGAGCGCAGTCGTTGGACCAACGCCTTGTTTGGCGGTATGCCTACCTACCAGATGGCACCCTCGTATCATTCTACCGATAAACTCAGTACAATGACCAAGATCTATCACCTGTTCTTGCCCGAGAATGTGTGGTATGTGTTTGCTTATCTGTTAGGATTCTATATTCTGCTTCGTGCGTTCGACTTCCGTCAGCACCTTGCAGCCTTAGGCTCTATCGTATGGGCCTTCAGCACCTATTTCCTCATTATCATTGCCGCAGGTCACATCTGGAAGGTGTGGGCCCTGGCTTATCTGCCACCACTGATTGCGGGTATAGTGCTGGCCTATCGTGGCAAATACCTGTGGGGCTTTGTGCTCACAGCCATCTTTACGGCTTTCGAGATTAATGCCAACCACGTACAGATGACGTATTATTATCTGTTCATCATCTTGGCCATGGTAATTGCCTGGCTGGTTGATGCCATCCGCCATAAAACCTACGTGCAGTTTGCCAAGGCCACTGGTGTTTGTATCGCTGGTGCCGCCATTGGTGTGTGCATCAACCTCTCAAACCTGTATCACACCTGGCAGTACGGTCAGGAGTCGATGCGTGGTAAGAGCGAACTGGTAAAGAAGAACTCAGCCAACCAGACCAACAGTGGTTTGGAGCGCGATTATATCACACAGTGGAGCTATGGTATCGACGAGACCTGGACCCTGCTTATTCCTAACGCCAAGGGTGGTGCCTCGGTACCCATGAGCGAGAGTAAGATTGCCATGGAGAAAGCCGATCCTACCTACGAGAGCATCTACCAGCAGATAGGTCAGTACTGGGGCGAACAGCCTGGTACCAGCGGTCCTGTATATGTAGGTGCCTTCGTTATGATGCTCTTTGTGTTGGGCTTGCTCATTGTTAAGGGCCCCATGAAGTGGGCTTTGCTGGCCGCTACCATCCTGTCGGTACTCCTGTCGTGGGGTCGCAACTTTATGGGCTTTACCGATTTCTTCCTCGATTACGTGCCCATGTACGCCAAGTTCCGTACCGTGGCCTCTATCTTGGTCATCGCCGAATTTACCATTCCCTTGCTGGCCATGATGGCATTGAAAAAGCTGTTCGACGAGCCCGATAGCTTTACCAAGTATAGCAAGCCCCTCTACATCAGCTTTGGTGTTACCGCAGGCTTCTGCTTGCTGTTTGCCCTCATGCCAACCACATTCTTCAGTGGCTTTATCTCATCCAGCGAGATGCGTGCCCTCAGTACCTTGCCACAGGAGCACATCCAGCCACTTATCAGCAACCTGGTTGATATGCGTACAGCCGTGTTTACTGCCGATTGCTGGCGCTCGTTCTGGATTATCGTGGTGGGTATGGTATTGCTCATGGCTTATAAGTATCGCAAACTCAAGGCCGAATATACCATCGCCGCTATTCTGGTGCTCTGCCTGGTCGACCTCTGGCAGGTAAACAAGCGATACCTGAACGATGAGATGTTTGTGCCCGAGAGCGAGCGCGAGGCTCCACAACAGATGTCGCAGACTGATGAGCTCATCCTGCGCGATAAGACTTTGGATTACCGTGTGCTCAACCTCGCATCAAACACCTTTAACGAGAACGAGACCTCTTACTACCATAAGAGTATTGGTGGTTACCATGCCGCCAAACTGCGCCGTTATCAGGAAATGATAGAGCAGTACATCTCGCCCGAGATGCAGAAGCTGATGAATGCCGTGGCCGAGGCTGGTGGCGACATGACTCAGGTTAAGGGCGACAGTATCTGTCCCGTTATCAATATGCTCAACACCCGCTACTTTATCTTCCCACTGCAGGATGGACAAACTGTGCCCATCCAGAACCCTTATGCTTTGGGTAATGCGTGGTTTGTTGATAAGATTACCTATGCCCAGAATGCCAACGACGAGATTGCCAAGGTGGGACAGATTGACCTGCGCCACGAGGCTGTGGCCGATGCCAAGTTCCAGGCACAGTTAGGCGATGCAGTGGCACAGGATACCACCAGCACGGTTGAGATTAAGAGCTACGAGCCCAACCAGCTTACCTATCAGGTTAACTCGGGTAAGGGTGGCGTATTGGTATTCTCTGAGGTTTACTACCCAGGCTGGACAGCCACTATCGATGGCGAGCCTGCCGAGTTGGGTAGGGTAGATTATATTTTGCGTGCCCTGAGCGTAAAGCCTGGTAAACACGAGGTAGTGCTCAGCTTCTTCCCCAAGTCGGTGGATACTACCGAGACTATCGCTTATACAGCGTATGCCATTCTGCTGTTGGTATTGGCAGGAGCCGCATTCATGGCCTACCGCCGCAAACAGAAATAATGTTCAATGTTCAATGAAAAAGTTGCTCTCATTGCCACCAAACTTGGTGGACAGTTTCCACGATGTAACAGGACTGAGTCGCGAGGAGTATTTCTGCACCAACGACCCAGTAGGTCATAAGTTGGGTAGTGGTGGTGGAACCACCTGGCTGTTACAGGCCTGTATGACTACCGAGGATGGCAACTCGCTCTCTGAGTGGTTGCCCCGCGAAAAGCGTATCTTGCTGCATGCCGGCGGACAGAGTCGTCGCTTGCCCTCGTATGCCCCATCAGGCAAAATCCTCACCCCTGTGCCCGTGTTCCGTTGGGAGCGTGGACAGCGCCTCTCGCAGGATTTGCTCAGTCTGCAACTGCCCCTTTACGAGCAGATGATGGATATGGCCCCCGAGGGTATCCACACTATGGTGGTAAGTGGCGATGTACTGGTGCGCACCTCACAGCCCCTGCAACCCATCCCCGATGCCGATGTAGTGTGCTATGGCTTGTGGCTCGATGCTTCAGTGGCCAAGAACCACGGTGTATTCGTAAGCTCACGCAAAACACCCCAGGTGCTCAAGCATATGCTGCAAAAGCCCAGCGTTGAGACACTGAACGAGTTGCAGAAAGATCATTATTACCTTACCGATATCGGCATCTGGATGCTGAGCGACAAGGCCGTTGAACTATTGGCAAAAAAATCAATGGCTGATAGTAACTGTCCGCTATCAACTGTCAACTGTCAACTCAAAGAGTATGATATGTATTCCGAGTTCGGCTGTGCCTTGGGTACCAACCCTTCGATGCCCGACGACGATCTGAAGGACCTTAAGGTTGCCATCGTGCCCTTGCAGGGTGGCGAGTTCTACCATTTCGGTACTTCGCGCGAGATGATTTCATCTACCCTCCGCATTCAGAACCTGGTAAACGATCAGCGCGAGATTATGCACCACGATCGCAAACCGCACCCCAGCCTGTTTGTGCAGAATGCTGTTTGCCAATATAAGTTTACCCAGGATAATACCAATATCTGGATTGAGAACAGTAACGTGAGCGAAGGCTGGACCCTGAGCCACGACAATATTATAACAGGTGTGCCCCAGAACCATTGGAAGGTGAACCTGGCTCCAGGCCAGTGTATAGATGTAGTGCCCATTGGCGATACCGAATACGCTGTGCGCTTGTATCATATCGACGATAAGTTTGCTGGTGCCGAACAGCAGGCACGCATATTCCCCGTAGTGCCCGATTTAGAGGCCCTGAGCAAGTTAGAAACACTGGATGGCGTGGCAGAGGTTGCCACCCGTATGATTTCGGCCGAGGAGATTAGTACCGAGGCCAATCTGCACCGCTTGTTTGCCCAGCGCAAGGCTTACCGCAAACAAAACTGGAGTGCCTTGGCCGAGAACTGGCACCACAGTGTGTTCTACCAGCTCGACCTGGCCGATGCCAAGCGCGAGTTCGACGAGCAGCAAATCCCCATGCCTCCCGCACTCGACGAGGATGCACCCCTGATGACGCGCATCCACGATGCCATGTTCCGTGGCGAGAGCGACAAGGCCTTTGCGCTTCTGCGCGAGGGCTTGCTCGATGTCGACGACCATCAGCAAATACCACAATTGAGCGTCGCCGACGATCAGATAGTCTGGGGCCGTTCACCCGTGCGTATCGATATCGCAGGTGGTTGGACTGATACGCCGCCTTACTGTCTGATGGAGGGTGGTAATGTTATCAATCTGGCCATCGAACTCAATGGTCAGCCCCCGTTGCAAACCTATGTGCGCCCCTGTCAGGAGCCCCGTATCGTGCTGCGTAGTATCGACCTGGGTGCTATGGAGGTGGTCGAGACTTCCGAGCAGTTGCACGATTTCATGCACGTAGGCTCGCCTTTCTCAATCCCCAAGGCCGCCCTGGTATTGGCAGGCTTCGGTCAGCGTTCGCTTAAGGACGAGTTGACTGCCTTTGGCGCAGGTATCGAGCTCACATTGCTTTCGGCCATCCCCGCAGGCAGTGGCTTAGGCACCAGCAGTATCTTAGCTGCTACCGTGCTGGGTGCGCTCAACGATTTCTGTGGACTGGGTTGGGATAAGAACGAGATAGGTCATCGCACGCTCATGCTCGAACAGATGCTCACCACAGGTGGTGGTTGGCAGGATCAGTTTGGTGGTGTGCTGGGTGGCGTAAAACTGTTGCAAACGGGTAGGGGCTTTGCCCAGAACCCACAGGTGCGCTGGTTGCCCACCGATCTATGGACACAACCCGAATATCGCCCCTGTCACCTATTATATTATACAGGCATTACGCGCACGGCTAAGAGCATCCTGGCCGAGATTGTGCGCCGTATGTTCTTGAACCATGGTGGCGAGCTGCGCCTGTTGCGCCAGATGAAACAGCATACCCTCGACATGTACGAGGCCATCCAACAGAACGACTTTGAACGTATGGGCCTGTTGGTACGCAAGACATGGAAACAGAATCAACTGCTCGATGCTGGTACCAATCCTGCCGATGTAGCTAAGCTCACCAGCCTGGTTGATGACCTGTGCTTAGGTTATAAACTGCCTGGTGCAGGTGGTGGCGGCTATCTGTACATGATAGCTAAGGATCCCGAGGCCGCCGCACGTATCAAGCAGATTCTTACCGAAAATAGCATTCGTAAGAACGCAAGATTTGTTGATATGAGTCTTTCTACCACAGGCTTGCAAATAAGTAGAAGCTGATTGAAAATTGAAGATTGAATGGAGTTTAGGACTGTTGTTGATGTTGAGGACCCTGGGGTTAGGATTGGGGCTTGCGAGGAGATGCTCTTCGTAGGGTCGTGCTTTGCCGATAAGATTGGCGCACGCTTTACCGATGAGAAGTTCCGCACCATCGTTAATCCCTTTGGCGTGATGTACAATCCCGCCTCCATCCTCCATACCATCCAGAAACTGTCAACTGTCCGCTCCAGCTCTGCTGGCTTGCAAGGCAAGAATTGTCAACTATCAACTATCAAGACTGCGTTCTTGACTCTTGGCACCAACCACGTTTACATCCTCAAGGAAACAGGCGAGATAGTAGATAACTGCCAAAAGCGCCCGCAATCGCTCTTTACCGAGAAGGAACTTACGGTAGATGAGTGTGCCGATTATCTGCAACAGACCATCGATATTCTGCATGCAGCCAATCCCGATATGCGCATCGTGCTCACCGTTAGTCCCATCCGCTATCGCAAATACGGCTACCACGGCTCCCAACTCTCCAAAGCTACATTGTTATTGGCTGTCAACAAGGTGGCTGGCGCCACCTACTTTCCCGCCTACGAAATCATCAACGATGAGTTGCGCGATTACCGCTTTTATGCCGACGATATGCTGCACCCCTCATCGCAGGCTGTTGAGTATATCTGGCAGCGCTTCTCAGAGGTGTATCTCAGTGCCGAGGCCAAGGCCTTCATCAAGGAGTGGCAACCCCTCAAGGCAGCGCTTAATCACAAGCCGTTTAATCCCGATTCGGAAGAATATCGCCTATTTATGGATAAAACAATGTTAAAAATAGCCGAGTTGCAAAAAAAATATCCTAACTTTGCAGTATGAAATACAGTATAGAAAAAGTAACCACGCTCATAGGAGCGCGAAGATATGGTAATGCCGAGGCTCAGGTAAGCTGGTTGCTCACCGATAGCCGTAGTCTTTGTTTCCCCGAAGAAACATTGTTTTTTGCCCTGAAAACACAGCGTAACGATGGTCATCGTTACATTCAGGACTTGTATAACCGTGGTGTGCGCCAGTTCGTAGTAGAGCAGGTGCCCGAGGCTTACGAAACCCTTTATCCGCAGGCCAATTTTTTGCGAGTGCCCCACACATTGGCAGCCCTGCAGCGTTTGGCCGAGCGCCATCGCGACGAGTTCTCGCTGCCCATCGTGGGTATCACCGGCTCCAACGGTAAAACCATGGTTAAGGAGTGGCTCTACCAGTTGCTGTTGCCCTCGCAGCGCATTGTGCGCTCGCCTCGCAGCTACAACTCGCAGATAGGTGTGCCCCTCTCGGTATGGTTGCTCAACGAGCAGACCGAGATTGGTATCTTCGAAGCTGGTATTTCGCAGCCTGGCGAGATGATGGCCCTGCGCGATATCATCCAGCCCACCATCGGCGTGCTCACCTCGTTAGGTGCCGCCCATCAGGAAAACTTCCGTTCGATGGAAGAGAAGTGCATGGAGAAACTCGAACTCATGCACGATACCGAGGCCATGGTGTATTGCTCCGATAACGATATCGTGAGCCGTTGCATCCGTCGCATGAATTATAAAGGCGAGAAAATCTCGTGGAGCACCTGCGACCAGCAGGCCGCCTTCTTCGTAAAGAGCGTCGAGAACTCACACATTACTTATATATATAAGGACGAGGAGAATTGTTTCGATATCCCATTTATCGACGAGGCCTCAATCGAGGATTGTATCACCTGTGCAGCCGTAGCCCTGCGCCTGGGATTAACCCCAGCCGACTTGGCCGAGCGTATGCCTAAGCTCGAGCCCGTGGCCATGCGCCTCGAGGTAAAAGAGGGTCAGCGTGGTTGTATCCTGATTAACGACTCGTACAACTCCGATATCAACTCACTCGATATCGCGCTCGATTTCATGAATCGCCGCAACTCTCAACTATCAACTGTCAACTCTCAACTGGGTAAGCGTACGCTTATACTGAGTGATATGTACCAGTCGGGACTTTCGCCCGAAAAACTCTACGCCCAGGTATCCGAGTTGGCTGTTAAGCGTGGCATCACCAAGTTTATTGGTATTGGTGCCCAGCTCAGTGCCCAGGCCGATAAAATTCAGATTGCCGATAAGCAGTTCTTTGCCGATGTAAACCATTTCCTGGGTAGCGATGCCTTTGCTGGTTTGCGCGATGAGATGATTCTGCTTAAGGGCGCCCGTCCTTTCGGTTTCGATCAAATTACCGAGCAGTTAGAGCAGAAGGTGCACGAGACCATCCTCGAGGTTAACCTCAATGCCGTGGTCGAGAACCTCAACTTCTATCGCTCGTTCATGAAGCCCGAAACCAAGATGGTGTGCATGATTAAGGCCGATGCCTATGGTGCAGGTGCCGTTGAGATTGCCAAGACCCTGCAGGACCACCGTGTTGATTACCTGGCAGTGGCAGTGGCCGACGAGGGTGTTACCCTGCGTAAGGCAGGCATCACCGCTAATATCATGATTATGAACCCCGAGATGACCGCCTTCAAGACCATGTTCGATTACGACCTGGAGCCCGAGGTATATAGCTTCCGTTTGCTCGATGCCCTCATCAAGGCAGCGCGCAAGGAGGGTATCACCGGCTGGCCTGTGCATATCAAACTCGATACCGGTATGCACCGCTTAGGTTTCGATCCCGAGCAGGATATGGACGAGCTCATCGATCGCCTCACCCATCAGCAGGCTGTGATTCCCCGTTCCGTATTCAGTCATTTCGTAGGCTCTGATAGTGATGATTTCGATAACTTCTCAAAGCTGCAGTTCCTCAAGTTCGACGAGGGTAGCAAGAAACTCCAGGCTGCCTTCTCGCATAAGATTCTGCGCCATATCGACAACTCTGCTGGTATCGAGCATTTCCCCGATCGCCAGTTGGATATGTGCCGTTTGGGCTTGGGTCTGTATGGTATCGACTCGCGCGACAACCGCATCCTCAATACCGTCAGCACCCTCAAGACCACCATCCTGCAGATGCGCCACGTGCCTAAGAGCGAGACCGTAGGTTACAGCCGCAAGGGTAAGCTCGATCGCGATTCAGTGATTGCCGCCATTCCTATTGGCTATGCCGATGGTTTGAACCGTCACCTGGGCAATCGCCACTGCTACTGCCTCGTCAACGGTCAGAAAGCCGAATACGTTGGTAATATCTGTATGGACGTAGCCCTCATCGATGTTACCGACATCCCCTGTAAGGAGGGCGACCAGGTAGAGATCTTCGGCGAGCACCTGCCCGTAACTGTTCTCAGCGATGTGCTCGATACCATCCCCTACGAGGTCCTCACCGGCATCAGCAACCGCGTAAAACGCGTTTATTTCCAGGATTAAACTTAATCCTATATACAAATACAAGTCAGGGAGTGCAGTTATGTACTCCCTGATTTCATATAAAAAAACTCAGGCTTCGATTTGAAACCTGAGGGTATTTTATTAATAAGAAGTTTTTCTAAAAAATCTTGCAAAGTTCAAATAATCTTTTTATCTTTGCGCCATAAAACAAAGCGCAATGAAAGAAAAAAGATATCCACAAATCGAAGAGGAAAGCAATACCAACATGGCATGCGAACCTACAGCTGCAGCAGCAAGCGTTGCTTCGAACTCGGTAGATGGCATTACTGCCGTCCACGACTGGATTGACGATCTGAACTGGGAAAAGTATCCCATCATTGGCCCTTCATCAGAAAAAGAGGCTATTGAAAGTATAGATAAGTTTGAAGAGAATTTAAGAAACGGACAGGTACATTGGACTTCTTCCGAGGAGTTTGATAGACAGCTTTTTGAGGAATTTCCATGGTTAAGATAGAATGGAGTGACGAGGCAAAACAGGCCTTCAGAACACACTTAAGAAACGCAAAGTTAGAATTCGGAGAATCAACCGCCAAAAGATGGTTAAAAGAGAGGAAAGAGATTGAATGGCGCCTACAGCGCTTTTTCGGTAAAGACAAATAACAGACTATTTATGAAACGAAACACGATTCTTGCCGTCGTTGCCGGCATTATGTTAGCCATTGGCTTTGGACCGTACTT
>CADAOD010000014.1 GCA_902789415.1 uncultured Prevotellaceae bacterium | reverse complement strand
GACATTGACCTTCCTTAGCTCAATATCCACATCCTTTATTGGTCCTACATTTCTAACTATAAGTCTTGCCATGTTCCTTGATTTATCAATCTATGAAACCTATTTTGGGTACAAAGATACGAAGAAAAAACGTAAAACGCGATATTTTACATAAAAACATAGCATCAGAATACGATATTTTACAAGAAATAACGTTTCAGAACGCGATATTTTACATAATAACGCCACAATTTTAAAAGTGTAGTTTTGAGTCTTCTTTTCAAAAAAAACTTGCAAGTTTCAAAAATATATCTTATCTTTGCGGCGGATATAATATAGCATAAGATGACAACGGCAACGCATAATCAAATCGTGAATGCCATAAGAGGTAAGGCTAGTCAGATAGTACCAAAGGGAGCTACAGTTATTCTCTTTGGCTCAAGAGCACGTGGTGATGCTCGTGAAGACTCTGATTGGGATGTGCTTATCCTGCTTGATAAAGATCGCATAACCTCTCAGGATATTGATGATTATTCTTATCCATTGCGTGAATTGGGGTGGGACTATAATCAGTGCATCAATGCTATCTTATACACCAAACATGATTGGGATAGCAGTATTAGCAGTCCTTTCCGCGAAAACGTAACTGAAGATGGAATCAGATTATGGGGTTAAGTGAAGAAAACAGGAAAGACGATGATATTTTGGGTGCAAAGATACGAAGAAAAAAACGTAAAACGCGATATTTTACATAAAAACATAGCATCAGAATACGATATTTTACAAGAAATAACGTTTCAGAATACGATATTTTACATAATAACGCCACAATTTTAAAAGTGTAGTTTATCGTTATTATATGGTCATCATGCCTTAAAGTCCTGTTAGATCAAACTTATATACTTTTTCTTCTGCCTGTATTTGTTCGAAAAAGGTTATCATGTAAATGGGATAGTAAATAACCCTCCCCTTTGTCTGGACATTCTCTTGACAGAACACATAAGCCATAGGTACGGCATAGTCTTCATTCTCCATCACATTGGAAAGTGCATTGTGCCGTTCATAGTCTTTACCTGACTTAACTTCTATCGGCAGCATGTTGCCAGCATACTCAACCACAAAGTCCAACTCTCCTTGCTTCTTGTTGTTGAAATAGTATAGAGAATGTTGTCCGGCTTCAGAGAAACCATGTGCATAAAGTTCTTGGGCAACAAGGTTTTCATAAACTGAGCCAAAGTTGATGTTTGGATTAGTGCTGAGCAATCTGGCCTGAATATTTCCTCCATACATGGCAGCAAGCAACCCTACATCGTTGAGGAAAAGTTTGAACAGGTTTCGCTGTTTGTTCAACAGCAGAGGAACTCGTGGCTCCTCAATATTGTATGTAGGAATAGCTACTCCAGCATCCCTTAGCCACAAGAAACTGTCCTCATATTTACTGAATCGTGCTTTTTCGTTTAGCTCTTTGAGAATATAACGTTTATTTTTGGCGTTAAGCTCAGAGGGTATAAGGTCGTAGATTTCTTCTATCTGCAACTTATGGTCATGGTCATACTGGGTGATGTCTCTCTTATAAGTACGAATGATTCCGCGTTGTTCTTCATACACTCGGCGGAGGTTGTTGGTGTCAAGGTACTTTTGAACAGCCGCTGGCATTCCTCCGATAATATAGGCGAATATACAAGCATAAATAGTAAATAAATAACACTTTTCCAATGAATATATTTTGGTTTTCTTACACTTTTCCAAGGCAATAATGGCATAAAAATGACATTTTTCCAAGATTTAAAGTCCATATTTAGTTGAGTTGGGGGCTTGCCATCATTGCCATGGCACGCCCCCCTGAAATAGCCAAATAAAAGTGCAATAAAGAATAAAAAAAACTCCTCTAGGCTTGATTCATAGCAGAAGGAGTTCCTTATTTATTCTTTATAGCATCATTCAAAGAAAGAAGTCTTAATCAAATACCTGAAAGCATTAATTTATTCATCTTCTTTTCAAAAAACTTGCAAGTTTGTATATTCACTCTATCCATATATCACGTGAAGACAAGGAAAAAGTGGCTCAGCGTCTTACAGTTGAGGTAACTCAACCAGCTTTGGCTGAGGCCTATGATCGTATTGATCATCTGAGCACACTGGCAAAAGATTGGGATGGGCACGGAGCTCTCCCTATATCATTTCGAGTACTCAAGAATATAAAGAGTGTTCTGATGATTTCTCAGAATTCTGATTGGGAACATTGGATGATAGCTCCTGATACTAACGCTACGATTGATTTGGAGTCGGAAAAAACTGGAGCTGTAATCAGTCTTGGAGCTTATGAGTATTCTTATTTTGCAAAGGTTAATGGTGAAAGATTAGGTGAGAGTCATATTGATTTTAAACCAGAGGCTTTCCTTGAATTAATGCGTAAGCTCGGATGAACACATATGACAAGAGAAGAAGCTTTAAAACGTTTCAAAGCAGCTAAGCTAACTAAATTTGATGCTGTAACTGCTCCTGAGCAGGAAATGAAACAGGCCTACGAAGAGCGTACAGGCTTAAAGGCTAACTATGTGATGTTGTTATGAACTAACAATATTCTATCGATTAATGGAATATAGCAATCACGATAAATTGGAATGGATACTCATTTTCTCTTTAGAATTTGGGCGGCGTTATGGTTTGACACTCAAACAAGCCTTTAATTATCTGAAACAATACAAGGGGATTGAGTTTATTGAGCAGCATTATGATTATGTGCATACACAGTCGTTTCAATCTATGATTGCTGATATTGCAGAATACTGCCACAGGAAAGGAGGACAACTGGTATGATACTGTCGACTCGTCTATATTATCAGAGTCCTCGATATGTATATAGTTTCCTGGAAAGTGAATTAAAGACAGGAAGTATTAAATAAATAATTTATGATTACAATGAAAAAATCGCTAAAGGAGAAAACTCCAAAGCGTGTGTCAGCTAAGAAATATTATGGCATATGGGGTGATGATAGTATGACAGATGATGAATTTGTTGACGAGTTGAAATCACTCCGTAGTTTCAACCGCGACATTATTGAACATATCTAATACCATGCTAAAACACCGCGGGGAATGCCGCGCGGCTGGGGGCACGCTACCCCCAAAGAGCGAGGGCGGGTGGAGCGAGCTTTATGCGAGCGGGGGGCTAAATAGCTTAAGTACCACTTAACCCAATAATATTATTCCATCTTCAGTTACGTTTTCGCGGAAAGGACTGATAATACTGCTATCCCAATCACGTTTTGTATATAAGATCGCATTAATGCACTGATTATAGTCCCAACCCAATTCGCGTAATGGATAAGAATAATCATCAATATCCTGAGAGGTTATGTGATCTTTATCAAGCAGGATAAGCACATCCCAATCAGAATCTTCACGAGCATCACCACGTGCTCTTGAGCCAAAGAGAATAACTGTAGTACCCTTTGGCACAATCTGACTAGCCTTGTCTCTTATAGCATTCAAGATTTGATTATGGGTTGCCGTTGTCATCCTTGCAAGTTTATATTCATCTATTTTAAAGCACTTGCGACTTTGTTGGTGAGGGCGATGAACTGGGGGATGGAGAGTTGCTCGGGGCGGAGGGTCATCATCTCGTCGTCGAAGAAGCCGGCGGGGGCTGGGTGGTTGGCGTCGAATATCTGACGGAGGGATACACGGAGCATTTTGCGACGCTGGTTGAAAGTGGTTTTTACCACACGACGGAACAACTGTTCGTCGCAACCCAGATCGGTCACCTCGTTACGCGTCATGCGGATAACGGCACTCTGCACCTTGGGAGGCGGATTAAACACACCGGGCTCTACCGTAAACAAGTACTCTACATTATACCAAGCCTGAATAAGTACCGACAGGATACCATACTGCTTGTTGCCTGGCTGCGAAGCCATGCGAACTGCCACCTCGTGCTGAATCATACCTGTGCAACAGGGAATCAGATCCTTATTGTCGAGCATCTTGAAGAAAATCTGCGATGAGATATCGTAAGGATAGTTGCCGGTGAGCACAAACTGCTGACCATCGAACACCTCACGAAGGTCCATACGTAGAAAATCGCCACCAATAATATTATCATTGAGACGTGGAAAATTCTCCTGCAGATAGGCCACACTCTCACGGTCGATCTCTACCACCTTGAAAGGACGGGGCTTCTCTACGAGATATTGAGTCATCACACCCATGCCAGGGCCAACCTCCAGTACAGGAATGTCGGGACAGGCATCAACGGTATCGGCAATACGCTTGGCGATATTCAGGTCGGTCAGAAAGTGCTGACCGAGATTTTTCTTGGGTCGAACTTGTTTCATGGGTGCAAATATACAAAAAAAATCGCAGATTAGAAAATCTGCGACCCCATTTTTCAATTTTTGTTCAATTACTTATTGTTGTCAACATTAACAGCAACGGTTACTACCAGTGATACAGCTAATGCGAAGGCTGCCATGGTCATTAACAAAAAACTTGTCTCTAAAGTTACCATAATTAATTCCTTTCTCTAATCTTTTATTTATTTGTTATCCTTAAAACTGGTGCAAAGGTACGACTGTTATCGCACACAGCCAAGAAAAAAGTAGAAAAACACCCCAAAAAAGTGCTTTCTTTGATTAGTATCAATTATTATTCGTACTTTGGCTTCCCCGAAGGTACTTCCGCTCGGAAAAAAAATAAATTGGGATTTATTTTGTATTTCGCTCACTTATTCGTACCTTTGCCCCCATGGAATTAAAAAACATCATCAGTAGCGTGGCTAAAGTGGTGCTGCCATTTATACTTGGCGGCGCCATTTTGTGGTGGATGTATCGTGGTGAGGATTTCTCAAGCATCAGTCATGTGCTGAAAGACGAAATGAACTGGACTTGGATGTTGCTATCATTCCCTTTTGGTATATTGGCTCAGATGTTTCGTGGCTGGCGTTGGAAACAAACGCTTGAGCCCATGGGCGAGCACCCACGTTCGTCGGTCTGCCATCACGCAGTGTTTATATCATATGCAGCCAGTTTGGTTATTCCACGTATCGGAGAGTTTTCGCGATGCGCTATCCTTAAGCGTTATGATGGCATATCATTCTCGAAAGCTTTAGGTACAGTGGTTACCGAGCGTGCGGTAGATACATTAATAGTATTGATATACTCGGGTATTATCCTGCTGGTAGAGATGAGCGTGTTTGGCACCTTCTTCCGCAAAACGGGTACATCATTAGATAGGATATTAGGTGGTTTCTCGGTAACGGGATGGGTGGTAACAGCCATCTGTGCTGTGGCAGTATTGATACTGCTGCACCTCCTGCTGAAAAACTTCTCTATATATAATAAGGTGAAAATGACGTTAGGTGGCATCTGGGAGGGTGTGCTCTCGCTGAAGGGTGTACGCAACCTGCCACTCTATCTGTTTTTCTCGATAGGCATCTGGGTGATGTACTTTCTGCATTACTACCTTACCTTTTTCTGCTTCGACTTTACCGAGAACTTAGGTGTTGGCTGTGCATTGGTATCGTTTGTGGTAGCCAACTTTGCCGTTATCGTGCCTACGCCTAATGGTGCCGGTCCGTGGCATTTTGCCATCAAAACCATGCTGATACTATATGGTGTGGCTGATGAGCAGGCTTTGTGGTTTGTGCTGATAGTACATACCGTGCAGACGATGCTGGTGATTGTCCTGGGCATATACGCCTGGGCAGCCTTACTGTTTACGAAACGTAATAACCCAATTAAAGAATAAACTATGAGTGAGATTAAAAATCTGAACCCAGTGTGCATTTGGAAGAATTTCTATGCACTCACACAGGTTCCACGTCCTTCTGGACATTTGGAGAAAGTACAGCAGTTCTTGCTTGATTTTGCCAAGCAGGCAGGTGTAGAGGCCTTTAAGGACCCCGCTGATAACATTGTGATGCGCAAGCCCGCTTCGCCAGGTATGGAGAAGAAGAAGGGTGTGATTCTGCAGGCACACATGGATATGGTACCCCAGAAGACTCCTGAGAGCAAGCATAACTTTGAGACCGATCCTATCGAGCCATGGATTGATGGCGAGTGGGTAAAGGCTAAGGGCACTACTCTTGGTGCTGATAACGGCTTAGGTGTAGCTGCCATCATGGCTGTAATGGAGGATAAGACCTTGAAGCACGGTCCTATCGAGGCGCTGATTACTGCTGATGAGGAGACAGGTATGTTTGGTGCCAACGCTCTGCCCGCAGGCGAGCTGAATGGCGATATCCTGCTGAACCTGGACTCTGAGTGCTGGGGTAAGTTTGTGATTGGTAGCGCTGGTGGTATTGATGTTACCGCTACGCTGGATTATAAAGAGGTAGAGACCGAGGCCGACGATGCCGCTGTGAAGGTAACCATAAAGGGCCTGCGTGGTGGACACTCAGGCCTGGAGATTCACGAGGGTCGTGGTAATGCCAACAAGCTGCTGGTTCGATTGGTTCGCGAGGCTATCGAGGAGTGCGAGGCCCGTTTGGCCAGCTGGCAGGGTGGTAACATGCGTAACGCTATCCCATTCAAGGCCGAGGCTGTGCTCACATTGCCTAAGGAGAATGTAGCTGCCCTGAAGGAGTTGGCTGCTGACTGGCAGGACGATTTCCAGGACGAGTACAAAGGCATTGAGAGCGGCATCGAGGTAATCTGCGAGGATGTAGAGACACCAAAGATGGAGGTTCCTGTCGAGATTCAGGACAACCTGATTAACGCTATCTATGGCTGTCACGATGGTGTGATCCGTATGATTCCAAGCTATCCTAACGTAGTTGAGACATCAAGCAACCTGGCCATCATCAACATTGGCGAGGGCAAGGCATCGCTCAAGATCTTAGCTCGTTCAAGTCGCGAGGATATGAAGGATTACATTGTTAAGACGCTGGAGAGCTGCTTTAGCATGGCAGGCATGAAGGTTGAGACTGCTGGTAGCTACGGTGGCTGGGATCCCAACCCCGAGAGCGAGATTCTGAACCTGCTCTGCAAGGAGTACAAGGCTCTGTTCGGACAGGATGGCATTATCCAGGTTGACCATGCCGGACTGGAGTGCTCTATCATCTTAGGTAAGTATCCTAACCTGGATGTAGTAAGCTTCGGCCCCACCATGAAGTCGCCTCACACCACTACCGAGCGTGCACTGATTGCTACCGTAGAGCCATTCTGGACTCTGCTGAAGCACACTCTCGAGGTTATTCCTGAGAAGTAGTTTTTTGGCACGGATTACACGAATTAACACGGATTATTTTTATACACAATCGAAAACTTACGTGTAATTCGCGTAATTCGTGCCTTAAAAATTTGTTTTTTCAATTTTTCTTTTTACCTTTGCACACGATAAATCAATTTAATAACAAACATTATGGACGATTACCCGGCGAATAGTAACAACTGTTAGGCTGGAGGGTGGCAGGCAAGACCGCTAATCCTCTTGCCGCTAAACTGTATTTAAAGGATTAGCAAAATGAAGACATTCTGGAATACCCAAGGCGGACTGAACCAGATAAAGGACTGGCAGCCCAATTGCTGGATACAGGTGACATGCCCCACCGAAGACGACCAGCGCGAACTCGAAGAGAAATTTAATATTCCCGACTATTTCATGTCGGACATCAGCGATACCGATGAGCGTGCCCGTTACGAGTATGATGACGGATGGATGCTCATCATTCTGCGTATACCATATGTTAAGGAGATACGATCGCGTACGCCATATACCACCGTGCCCTTGGGAATTATACATAAGCGCGATGTAACGATTACCGTTTGTTTTTACGAGACAAACGTAATGATTGATTTCGTGAGTTTCCAGCAGAAGCGTGGCGAGGGCTTTACCGACCACGTAGATATGATTTTCCGCCTGTTCCTTTCGAGTGCTGTTTGGTACCTGAAGCGACTCAAGCAGATATCGATGCTGGTAGATAAGGCTAAGCGCAACCTGGATAAAGAGGTGAACAACGAGAGCTTAATTGGCTTGAGCCGACTGCAGGATTCGCTCACCTACTTCCAGACCTCTATCCGTGGTAACGAGACCCTGCTGTCGAAACTGAAGTTCAAGCTGCAGATTGACGAGCTGGATGCCGACTTGATTGAGGACGTGACCATCGAGATGACGCAGGCACGCGAAACCACCATGATTTACTCGAACATTCTCGAGTCGACCATGGACACTTATCAGAGTATTATCAATAACAATATGAACACCGTGATGCGTACACTTACTACGGTAACCATCCTGATGATGATACCTACACTGGTGACGTCGATGTTCGGTATGAACCTAATTAACGGCATGGAATCCAAACCATGGGGATTCATCTTAGCAGTCATCATTTCTGTGGCCGTTTCGGCGATTGCATGGGGTATTTTCCGTCATAAACGACTGGTTTAGGCCTCAAAAACGCAAAAAAACGCCAAAAAATTAGGATAATTAAATAATAATGCTTAATTTTGACCCCAAATGTGATGATGCTAAGCATCATTTAGTAATAATTTAATAGTTAAATGATGGACTCTCAAGAGAATACCCTCGAATTGGGTAAAAAGGAAGAAGTAGTTAACGAAGAGGTTACCTCTCAAGTAGAAACAACCGAAAACTCGGAGCCAGCAGCTGAGCAGGCCGAGGAGATTACTCGTGTGGTTTACGAAACCAAAGCTGATGTGCTGCGCCGTTTGCAGGACATTGCTCATGGCGAGGAAGTGCCACAGAAGGACGAAGTTGAGTATCTCAAGTCGTCGTTCTACAAGTTGCACGTAGCTGAGCGCGAGGCCAAGCTTAAAGCTTATCTCGATGCAGGTGGCGATCCTGAGCAGTATCAGTACACGCCCGATGAGCAGGAAGAGGCTTTCAAGGCCGAGATGGGCATCATCAAGGAGAAGCGCGCCAAGATTTTCAAGGAGCAGGAGGCTGAAAAGCAGGAGAACCTGACCAAGAAACTGGCTATCATCGACCGCATTAAGGCCATGGTAACTACACCCGACGAGGCCAACAAGAACTACAAGGAGTTCAAGAGCCTGCAGGAACAGTGGCGCGAAATTAAGAATGTGCCAGCTGATAAGGCCAACGAGCTGTGGCGTAACTATCAGCTGTACGTAGAGCAGTTCTACGATATGCTCCGCCTGAACAGCGAAGCACGCGAGTACGACTTTAAGAAGAACCTGGAGCTGAAGACCGCTCTTTGCGAGGCTGCTGAAAAGCTGGCCGACGAGGAGGATGTGATCAGTGCTTTCCACCAGTTGCAGAAGTTGCATCAGGAGTATCGCGAAATCGGTCCTGTAGCCAAGGAGCAGCGCGAGGAAATCTGGAACCGCTTCAAGGCTGCATCGAGCGTTATCAACAAGCGCCACCAGCAGCACTTTGAGGGTGTACGTGCCAAGGAGGAAGATAACCTGGCCCGTAAGACCGTACTCTGCGAGAAGGTAGAAGCCATCGCAGCTGAGGAAAACAAGGGCAGCGGCGATTGGGAGAAGCACACCAAGCAGATTATCGACATCCAGGCTGAGTGGAAGACCATTGGTTTTGCACCTCAGAAGATGAACGTGAAGATATTTGAGCGTTTCCGTGCCGCTTGCGACGATTTCTTTGGTCGTAAGGCCGCCTACTTCAAGGGCCTGAAAGAGACCTTCAAGGAGAATGCCGACAAGAAGCGCGCCCTGATTGCTAAGGCTAAGGAGCTGCAGTCATCAACCGAGTGGAAATCAACCAGCGATAAGTTCATCGCCCTGCAGAAGGAGTGGAAGACCATTGGTATGGTGCCTAAGAAGTTGGGCGACCAGCTGTGGGAGGAGTTCCTGACAGCCTGCAACACCTTCTTCGAGGCTCGTAATGCCGCAGGTGTCGGTGCACGTGGCGAGGAGCACGAGAACTTAGAGAAGAAGTTGGGTATTATTGAGCAGCTGAAGGCACTGGCCACCGAGACTGGCGAAGAGGTTGCCGATAAGGTACAGAAGCTGGTTGAGGAGTACAATGCCGTAGGTCACGTACCTTATAAAGAGAAGGACAAGCTGTATAAGGAGTACCACGCTATTCTGGACAAGCTGTATAAGGATTTGAACATCAGCGTTGCCAAGCGCAAGCTGAACAACTTTAAGCAGAACCTGAAGAACGTAGCTGAGCGCGGCGAGAATGCTCTTGACAACGAGCGCACACGCCTGTTCCGCCAGTACGAGAACCTGAAGTCGGAGATTCAGACTTACGAGAACAACCTCGGATTCCTGAATGCCAGCTCAAAGAAGGGTAACAGCCTGATTGACGAGATGAACCGCAAGGTGCAGAAGCTGAAGGACGATATGAACCTGATTCGTGAGAAGATCAAGGCTATTGATGCTGAAAATAAACAATAACTGCGGATGATAACAGAACAAGATAAGAATTTTATGAGGGAAGCCATCCGCCTCGCCAACGAAAGCGTTGAGCGAGGCGGTGGTCCCTTTGGGGCTGTCATTGTAAAGGACGGCGAGATAATTGCTGGTAGCAGCAACAGTGTAACTATTGATAACGACCCAACGGCTCATGCTGAGGTAAATACCATCCGAAAGGCATGCTTTAAACTGCGCACGTTCGACCTTTCGGGTTGTACCATCTACACCTCGTGCGAGCCCTGCCCTATGTGCTTAGGCGCCATCTATTGGGCTCGTATCAGCAAGATATTCTACGGCAACACCCGTAAGGATGCCCGCGACATTCAGTTTGCTGATGATTTCATCTACGAGGAGCTGGAGCGCCCAATGGATAAGCGTACGGTGCCCATTGTGCCACTGCTGCGCGACGAGGCGCTACACACCTTCCGCCTGTGGAGTGAGAAGACTGATAAAACAGAGTATTAATAACAAAAAAGAGACCTGCGTTGCAGATCTCTTTTTTTGTGGGTGCTGATGGATTCGAACCACCGAAGTCGAAAGACAGCAGATTTACAGTCTGCCCCATTTGGCCACTCTGGAAAACACCCATCGCTCAAATGCGGGTGCAAAGGTACTAAGATTTTTTGAGCTGTGCAAATTTTCGGGCAAGAAATTTGCGAAATAATGCATAATCGGCTAAAAAAAACAATAATGGAGAGCTTGCATGGGCAAACTCTCCATAGTTTTTGTTAGGCGAGAAGCAGTAAATTACTTATTCTCGGCAGGAGTCTTGGCAGCGGGAGCCTCAGTAGCGGGAGCTGCAGGAGCAGCTGCGTCCTTCTGCTGACTAGCACCGAAACCAGGCAGGTTGTTAGGATTGGTAGCAGGAGCCTGATAGTTCTCCATCACAGAGGTGTCGCCACCAGCCTGTGGAGCAACGTAAGCGCAGCAAACGCTAACGAGTACCATAAAACCAGCGAGGAACCATGTGGCCTTCTCGATAAAGTCGGTAGTTTTACGAACACCACCAATCTGGTTATAACCTGAGAACTGAGAAGCCAGACCGCCTCCCTTTGACTCCTGGATGAGCACAATGCCGATCATAAGCAGTGCTGCAACCACAATGAGAATTACAAATAATGTGTACATTTTTTTACTTATTATTTTTATTACTATTTACTATTAATTTCTCTAAGAAACGTATCTGATCTGCAAAGTAAGCATTTTTTTTCGGAATTTGCAAACTTAATCGCTGAATTATTTCTAATGCTTTCGAATATCTTCCTTGTTTGATGTAAATTCGTGCCAAAGTTTCGGTAAAGTACTCACTTTCAACCCCATTTTCGCTCTTTTCGGGCTCTGGTTGGGGTTCAGGATGGTACTCGGGCACCTCGCGCAACTGGAACCCACCTTTGTCATCATTTATGAACGAATCTATCAGGTCCTGACCAAACATTTTTGGCATCTCGCCAGGCATCTCCTGACCACCGTCGGGCTCGATATCCATCAGGTAGGACACATAGTCAACAGCGGCATCGGCAGGCGTTGGTTTGCGCTTTGGCTTACGCGTGTCGGTCTTGGCCTCCTCGGGGATACTATCCAGGAAGTTATCAATGAGCGAGATGGTACGATCTTCGGTAGGCTCAGCTGGCTGCTGCTGTACTGGCTTGGCAGCTGGCTTAGCCACAGGGTGGTACTCGTAGTGGCGGCCCTCAATCATCTGGAACAGCACGCGGCGATCGGTGATATAGGCCGATGCACGGCGAAGCTCCTCGTCGAATGTAGGGTCGTGCAACAGATACAGATTCTGCAGCATCAACAGGCGGGCCGTCTGGAAATAGGGATACAGAGCCAGCAGCGAGCGCAGCTCGTAGAGCGTCTCGCGGTCCATCTGTTCGGGATGCTTAATGAGTTCTGTAATCTCCATTACGCTTTAATGTTACTTTTAAATTACCAGTTGGCTACGGTACGGTTAAAGATTTGGTCGCACAGGTCCTTCACCATCTGTGTGACCAGCTCCTCCTGAACCGAGTTCAGGCTCTGAGTGGTTTCGTAACTCTGTGTGGCAGTAAACTGCTGCTCAAAATCTTCGTTGTGGTTCTTATTATTCGTAAATCGTACGTTCACTGTCATGCTGAGCTCGGTCATTGCCGAATAACCCTCGGCACTTACGCTCTTGTTACGCTGCTCGTAGCGTATAATCTCACCCTCAATCTTCAGGTCGCCATTACGCTTCACCTGCTCCAGACGGGTGTGGTTGGCAAACTGATCCTTGAGCTGATTGTTAAACAGCGGCCCCATTGGTCCCCACACATAATTACTGCGGATGGGGAACTCGGCTATCGTGATGGTCTTGGTTTGCGAATAGTCGATGCTGGCACCGTTGAACTTATAGCTCACGGAGCAGCTTGTTACTACTGCGATGACAGCAACAAAAACGATTGTTTTTATCTTATTAATCCAAGCCATACTGTTTTAATCTACGATAAAGGGTTCTATCACTAATACCCAGCTCCTGGGCGGCTTTCTTGCGATTGCCATGGTTGCGCTCCAATGCCTTCTCCAACATCTGCTTACCCATATCGTTCAGGTTCAAGCTCTCAAGCTCTGGCTCGATATACTCCTCGGCGATGGCATCTTCTACCGATGCTACGGGTGCGGGATGCTGAGTGATGGGGGCAGGATATGTGGTGGCAGGTGCAGACAGGGGCTCTACGGTGGTAGGCTTGGCCGTCTGCACATCGTCGAGCTGCTTTTTCAGCGCACTCATCTCGCGACGCATATCGTTCACGTTGCCACGGAGCTCGAACAGAATCTTATACAGAATCTCACGTTCGTTCTCAAAGCTATGATCGCTGCTGCCTTCGCGATGGATAGGCGCCAACTGCGTGCTTTCGTTATCGTGCGGAATAAACTGACTGAGCACCTGGGCGGTAATGTTTCGCTCGGGCGAGAGTACGCTAATCTGCTCGGTAATATTCTTCAACTGGCGCACGTTGCCGGGCCACTTGTAGTGCATCAGCAACTGCTTGGCGCCCTCGTCAAGCACTACACGGTCCATCTTGTATTTCTCGGCCATCTGCAAGGCAAACAAGCGGAACAACAGGATGATATCCTCGCCACGCTCACGCAGGGGTGGCATCTGGATGGGTATCGAGTTCAGGCGATAGTAGAGGTCCTCGCGGAAGCGACCCTCGCTGATGGCCTGACGGATATTCACATTGGTAGCAGCCACAATACGTACATCGGTTTTACGAATCTCGGTGCCTCCCACAGGTATATACTCGCCTGTCTCGAGCACACGCAGCAATCGCGCCTGGGTAGCCAAAGGCAGTTCGCCCACCTCGTCGAGGAAGAGCGTACCCTTGTTAGCCACACCAAAGTAACCTGGCGAATCGTTGATGGCACCCGTATAAGAACCCTTTACATGTCCAAAGAGCTCTGAGTCGATAGTACCCTCGGGGATAGAGCCACAGTTGATGGCAAAATACTTTTCGCGACGGCGTGGTGAGTTGTCGTGAATCACCCTTGGAATGATCTCCTTACCCACTCCGCTCTCGCCTACAATCAACACACTAAGGTCGGTGGGCGCAACCTGTAAGGCTACGTCGAGCACATGGTTCAATGCGTCGCAATTGCCAACGATATTGTACCGCTGTTTGATGTTTTGAAGTTCTGATGTCTTCATTGAGCTGACAAAATTACATATTTTTTCTGAAACATCTGCAATTTTGGCAGAATTTTAACGCTTATTACTTTTCTTTTTTGTCCAACTTGATTAAAAGCAGTCCGATAGCCGTCCATATCAGTTCGCGCAGGCGCACCAGCAGGGCAACGAAAATACCAGCATTAGCCGTCATGCTCAAGCCCTCGGTACTCATCAGGAATCCACCCTCGCGACCACCCAGTTGCAGGGGCATAAAGAACAGCATATTGGCAAACAACGTGGTGAATGCGTAGATGAGGATGCACTGCGGAATGGTTACCCCAGGCATGATTACCAGCAGGATAAAATAGATTTCGAACGTAGAGGCCAAACGGCACAGCAGTTCGAGCACCACCGCCAACTTAAACGTACGTGGGTTCTGGTTGTGCAGGGCAGCTATCTGCTCGTCCACCTCGGCCAATTTCTCATGGTTGCGCTCGATAAAGGGACCTGCCCACTTCTTCACCATCGGGAAATGACTCAGGATGTTCATACCCGTCATGGCAATACCGCGCTTGTAGCCACGCAAGAAGAACCAGATGGTCAACGAAGCCACACCTGCAATAATAGGCAGCAGGATGTAGGTCAGCGGCGTCATCTTCTGTGTAATAATATAAAGAGGTACGCTGAGCAACCAGAACCAGAAGTGACTATAGATATGGGTCATCACATACAGGATGACCGACGATGAGGCGCGCTGGGTGCCCAACTTTGGCGACAGCGACATGATGCGATAGGGCTCACCACCCATCAGTCCGCCAGGCGTGGCATAGTTGAGTGCAAAGGCCGAGATGGTAATCTTATAGAGCCACCAGAAGCCCACCTTACACTTACGGCACACACCTATCTCGTTACCGATGGTATTGATAATGAGATACCACGAGGCGGTGTTCATTATATAAAGAAAAGCCCATAGCACAAGTACAGCTACGAACCAATAGCCGGCATGCTGTATGCCTTGCCAAGCCTGACCGAAGTCGAGCTGCGAGGCCATGATGATAAGCACCAAGATGCCAAATATAAAAAAACCGTTCTGGTATTTCTTATTCATTACAAGCGTTACTTAAAGATATCCTTGGCACGAGGCATCTGGAAACGAGCCTTGTCGCCATCCTCACGCTTCTCGTGATACAGTTTTGGCAGCGGATTAGCCAATGGCTCATCGTAAGCGATACGATGGCGATACATATCTACTGCTGTATAAATGGCGTGGCGCAACGATGTGGCATCGGCTAAGCCTTTGCCTGCCATTTCGAACTCAGGACCGTGGACAGGTGTGGTGCAGATAGCTGTCATACCAGCCTTCAGCTTTACACCATATTCGGTCGAAAGGGCATTGAATGGCAGTGTGCCCTGATCGTCGTACATAGCCAGCACACCATCAAACTGCTCGTACTGGTTGTTGGCAAAAAACTCCTCGGCAGCATAGGGACCAAAGGCCATCATGCCCTGCTTCTCCAGCTCGGCAATGGCAGGAGCTATGATCTGCTCCTCCTCGGTACCAGGCTGTGGGTTCAGCGCCAGCACAGCCACACGGGGATTGTTTACACGGAAATCGCGCTTCAAGCTCTTAAAGAAGATGCTACCCTTCTCAACAATCTTCTCGGAGCTGATGCTCTGAGCCACCTCCTTGATAGGCAGATGGTTGGTAAGCAGTCCGATACGGATACGCTCGCTGAGCATGATGGTAAGGGGCTTTTCGTCGCGATTAGGATTGGCGTTTGGCACCACGGGGCCCAACACCAGCACATCAAACAGGTGCTTAGGCATATCCTCTTTTACGCGCTGCATCACAGCCTTGGCAGCCTTATCCGACTCGTCGGTGGGCTGTCCGAACTCTACCTTCACCTCCTCGTCGTAGGCAGCCAACAGGTTCACACGCCCGTCCTTGGCATCGGCAGCGTCGTTAATAATGCTATACTGGGTTTCTATCTCCATAGCCTTACGGTGAAAGGCTGCGGCTTTGGGCGAACCATAAATGATAGGTGTACACATATCCAGCATCATGGGGTCTTCGAATGCACGAAGTATCACCTCATAACCAATGCCGTTGGTGTCGCCATGCGTGATTGCCACGCGAATTTTCTTATCCATTTTCTTGTTGTTTTTTTGCTGTTGATAACAGGCCGCAAGCGGCAAAAATATCTTGACCACGACTGGCACGGATGGTGGTAAACACGCCATGGGCAGTCAGATAGTCGCGCAGGGCTTCCATGCGCTTCTCGTCAGCTCCAGGCAAATCCACACCAGGTATCTCGTGGAATCGAATTAAGTTTACACGACAGTCCAATCCACGCACCAGTTTTACTATCTCACGGGCATGCATGGTGGTGTCGTTCAGTCCGGCAAAGCAGATGTACTCAAACGAGCAACGGCGCTGGTGCGAGAAGTCGTACTGCTTCAGCAGATCGACCACCTCGGTAATCGACATCTGTTTCTCGGCAGGCATCAGCATCTTGCGCTGTTCGGGCAGTGGCGAGTGCATCGATATAGCCACGTGGCACTCACTCTCGTCCAGGAATCGCTTCAGCTTGTTCTTCACACCCACGCTCGATACGGTGATGCGTCGCGGACTCCAGGCGTAGCCCCAATCGGCAGTAAGCACCTGGGTGGCCTGCAGGATAGCGTCCAAGTTATCCATCGGCTCGCCCTGACCCATAAACACAATGTTTGTAAGTTCGTCGCGCTCGGGCAGCGAGTATATCTGGTTCAGGATATCGGCAGCAGTCAAACTGCCCTCAAAACCCTGTTTACCAGTCTGACAGAACAAGCAATTCATTTTACAACCCACCTGGCACGATACGCACAGCGTGGCTCTGTCACCGTCTGGTATATACACCGTCTCAACAAACTTGCCACTACGGGTAGGGAACAGATATTTGATGGTTCCATCTACCGAACGCTGACAGTCGATAGGCGCCATAGTGCCCACCTCGTACTGCTCGGCCAGTTTTTCACGGTTAGCCTTCGACAGGTTGGTCATATCGGCAATGCTACCAACATGCTGCTGGTAGAGCCACTTGGCTATCTGAGCGGCGGTAAACTTGGGCATTCCCAGTTCGGCCACCACTTGCTGCAATTCGCCAGGTTGCATGCCTAATAATACCTTCTTTTCGTCGTACATCTTTACTTTTTGGGTGCAAAGTTAGAAAAATTTCCTCAAATTATTTGGTTTTCTCGGAAAATATTACGAATTTTGCGCTTTAATAAATCACTAATATCACGTAATGAGAGAAAAAATTGATTGTTTTTTGCCTTGCAACGACCTTGATACAGCGCGCGATGTGGTAGCGCAAATCAGGGGTAGCAAGACTATCCAACATATCTGTTTGCTGGTAAGCCAACCCTTCGAGGCCGACGACGAGGCCCTGAAAGACTGCGAGCAAATAGTAGTAAACGATTTAACCAGCAGCGCTACCGTATCGGTCATTGCCCAGCATGCCAAGGCCGAATATGCCCTGCTGCAGATACGTCCACGACAGATACAGATGCCCAAGGGCACACTCGACCGCATGCTGCGCATCGCATCAGATTCGGATGCAGCGATGATTTATGCCGACCACTACGACCTGATTGAAGGCAAGCTGCAGCCCCACCCTGTTATCGATTATCAGATAGGTAGCGTTCGCGACGATTTCGATCTGGGTTCGCTCATCCTGGTAAAAAACAGCTTGCTGCACCAGTTTGCCGCGCAGCCTAACCTGCACACCTACCAGTTTGCCGCTGTTTACGCCCTGCGCCTGTTCCTCAGTCGCAAAGGTCGCATCTTCCATATTAACGAGAAGCTTTATACCGAGCAGGAGACCGACACCCGCGCCTCGGGCGAGAAACAGTTTGATTACGTAAACCCACGCAATCGCGAGGTGCAGATTGAGATGGAACACGCTGCTACCGACCATCTGGCTGCCATCGGCGCCAAGATCGACCCCACGTTCTATCGCACACCCGACTTTAACGAGCAGGAGTTTGATGTTGAGGCATCTGTGGTTATCCCTGTTTACAATCGCGAGAAAACCATTTGCGATGCCGTTAACAGCGCTCTGAACCAGAAAACCAAGTTTAAATATAATGTGATTGTGGTTGACAACCACTCTACCGATAAGACCACCGAGCTGCTGCGTGGTTTCCACGACGAACGACTCATCCACATCATACCCGAGCGTAACGATTTGGGTATTGGCGGCTGCTGGAACGAGGCTATACACGACGACCGTTGCGGACGCTTTGCTGTGCAGCTGGATAGCGACGACCTGTACTCGTCGCCCAAAACCTTGCAGCAGATTGTAGATACCTTCTACAAGCAGAACGCAGCCATGGTGATTGGTTCGTATCGCATGTGCGACTTCGACCTGAACACCCTGCCACCAGGACTTATCGACCACGCTGAGTGGACCGATGAGAATGGTGCCAACAATGCGCTGCGCATCAATGGTCTGGGTGCTCCACGCGCCTTCTTTACCCCACTGCTGCGCCAGGTAGGATTCCCCAACACCTCGTATGGCGAGGATTATGCGTTGGGCCTTATCTTCTCGCGCCACTACCGCATTGGTCGTATCTTCACTGAGCTTTATCTCTGTCGCCGCTGGGGTGGCAATAGCGATGCAGCCCTCTCAATCGATAAGATTAACGCCAACAACCTGTATAAGGATCAGTTGCGCTCGCTTGAGATTATGGCGCGCCAGCAGATGCTGCTGGGCAAGCAGGAGTTGCTGAACGACTCGCCCCTGATGCGATTCTTTAACCGCCAGTTGGAGAAGTGGGACGATGCCCGCAAGCGCTACCACGACCTGCGCAACGTAAAAACCCGCGAGTTGGCAGTAGGCACCTCAACCATGAAGGTGCAGTTTAACCCTGCCCGCATCGTATCAACAGGTGCTAAGATTGACAAGAAAACACTGGCCGAGCGCCCCTGTTTCCTGTGCGAGCAGAATCGCCCCAAGGAGCAGGTCAAGAAATCTATCGACGGTCAGTACGATCTGCTGGTCAACCCCTTCCCCATCCTGCCCATCCACTTTACCATCCCATCGGTAAAACACGAGCCACAGCTCATCCGTCATGCCTATGGCGAAATTCATAAGCTGCTTACCGAGTATCCACAGATGATGGTATTCTATAACGGACCAAAATGTGGCGCCTCGGCTCCCGATCATGCCCACTTCCAGGCAGGCACATCGGGCGTACTGCCCCTACAGATGGCATGGGGCCGTCTGTCGCGCAACCTCAAGCCCATCGTTAACCTGAACGACGAGGAGAGCATCTCGCTCATCGAGGAGTATCCCTGCCCCGCCCTGCTCATCCACAGCAAAACACAGTATGGCGACGAGCAGTTGTTCCGTCGCCTGTACGAGGCTCTGCCCTTACAGGAAGGCGAGCCCGAGCCCATGCTCAACATCGTAAGCTGGCGCCACGATGCCGACTACTATTCGGTAGTATTCCCCCGCGAAAAGCATCGCCCCGACTGTTATTACAAGGAGGGCTGCGAGCAGTACATCATATCGCCAGGCGCACTTGATATGGCTGGCTTTATTGTAACCCCACGCAAGGAGGATTTCGAGCGCATCACCCCCGAGATTGCCTTGGGCATCCTTAACGAGGTATCGCTCAACCCCGATGCCCTCCAGCAGGTCATCAACAAGCTGCAGGCCGCCCAAAATTCAATGGTCAATGGTCAATGTTCAATGAAGAAAGAGCCCAACGTTACCGTAGGTATCGTGAGCGGCGAGAAGATTTCGTTCAGCCTTAACAAGCCTTACATGGCTAAGGGCGAGGTGATTACCGGCGATCAGGTGGTAGAGTTCTGCGATGGCGGTATCCTGTGGCGTGGCAATCAGTATCGTAACCTCACGTTCACCCCACAATCTGATGATGCTTCGTTCTCGCTCAACGATGTAACTATTGGTGTTAACTTCCATTGGGAGCGCAAGGAAACACAGACCTTCGAGGGCACCCTGCGCATTGTGGTAGAGGCCGATAAGATTGTGGCCATCAACGAGTTGCCCGTAGAGAAATATCTTACCAGCGTGATTTCGAGCGAGATGAGTAGTACCTCGAGTGTTGAGTTCCTTAAGGCCCACGCTGTTATCTCGCGTTCATGGCTGTTGGCACAAATCGAGAAGCGCAAGCAGCACGAGAGCGGAGGCGACAACTTCTTCTCGTTCACCAAGAGCGATCAGGAGTTTATCCGCTGGTACGATCGCGAGGACCATACTATCTTTGATGTATGTGCCGACGACCACTGCCAGCGCTATCAGGGCATTACCCGCGCCAACAACACCCATGTTGAGGAGGCTATCAGTCAGACTCGCGGACAGGTGCTGATGTATGGCGATGAGATTTGCGATGCCCGTTTCTCAAAGTGCTGCGGAGGCGAGACCGAGGAGTTCCAGTATTGCTGGGAGAACACTCCCAAGCCTTATCTGGTATCGTTCCACGATCCTTACTGTAACACTAACGATAAGCACATTCTCTCGCAGGTGCTCAACGATTTCGATCAGGAAACCCCCGATTTCTATCGTTGGACGGTAAGTTACACCCAGCAGGAGCTGTCGGAGCTGGTAAACCGCAAGCTGAAGATCGACTTTGGTACCATTACCGACCTCATCCCCGTTGAGCGTGGTAAGAGCGGTCGTATCTGGAAACTTAAGATTGTAGGTACCAAGAAAACCCTCACCATCGGTAAGGAGTTGGAAATCCGTCGCGCCCTCAGCGAGAGCCACCTCTACTCATCAGCCTTTGATGTAGAGAAGGACGGCGATAAATTCGTACTGCACGGCAAGGGCTGGGGCCACGGTGTTGGTCTGTGCCAGATTGGTGCCGCTGTAATGGGCGAGCAAGGCCACCCCTACGATGATATCCTACTGTTCTATTATCGTGGCGCCCAAATCCAGCGCCTCTACGATTAAAAAAAATAATGTTCAATATTCAATGTTCAATGAATAGTCGTTCCCCTTGGGCCTGGGTGCCCACCTTATATTTCGCAGAGGGCGTTCCCTATGTAGCTGTGATGACCATCTCGGTTATCATCTACAAGCGCCTTGGTTTGTCGAATACCGACATCACCCTGTACACCTCGTGGCTCTATCTGCCTTGGGTTATCAAACCCCTGTGGAGTCCGTTTGTTGATATGCTGCGCACCAAGCGTTGGTGGATATTAGCCATGCAGGTGCTGATAGCTGCCGCCCTGGCAGGTGTAGCATTCACCATCCCTGGCCCGTTGTGGCTGCAAGGCTCGCTCAGCTTCTTCTGGCTGTTGGCCTTTAGCAGCGCCACGCACGATATTGCTGCCGATGGTTTTTACATGCTGGGACTTGAGCAGCACGAGCAGGCCTATTTTGTGGGCATCCGCTCCACGTTCTATCGCATAGCCACCATTTTCTCTTCGGGGCTGCTGGTAGGTTTGGCAGGTGTGCTGCAGGTGCTCACCCGTAGCATCAGCTATGCCTGGAGCCTGGTGTTCTATCTCATTGCAGGCTTGTTTATCGCCCTGTGGCTCTACCACAGCTGGGCACTTCCCCGCCCCACCGAGGATGCCCATCGTGTACAGAAGACCGCTGCCGATATCATCAGCGAGTTCTGGAACACCCTGGTAACCTTCTTCCAGAAACCACAGGTATGGGTTGGCATCTGCTTTATGCTGTTTTATCGCATGCCTGAGGGATTGCTGGCTAAGGTTTCGGCCCTGTTCCTGGTTGATAAGATGGCCAATGGCGGACTTGGTTTGAGCGATGTAGAGTTTGGTATGGTACAGGGCACCGTAGGTGTTATCGGTCTTACTTTGGGTGGTATCCTGGGCGGTATCGCTGCCAGCAAGGACGGACTTAAGCGTTGGCTGTGGCCTATGGTAATGGCCATCACCATCCCCGATTTGGTTTACGTGTATCTCTCGTGCGCCCTGCCCACCAGTCTGCTCATCATCAACATCTGCATTTTCTTAGAGCAGTTTGGTTACGGTTTTGGTTTCTCGGCCTATATGCTATACCTTATATATTATAGTCAGGGCGAGCACAAAACGGCGCATTACGCTCTGTGTACCGCCTTCATGGCCCTGTCGATGATGATACCCGGACTGTTTGCCGGCGCCCTGCAGGAGGCAGTAGGTTATCGCGCCTTCTTCGTCATCGTAGTAGTCTGCTGCGTGATGACGTACATCGTCTCGGGCCAACTAAAAATCGATCCCGAATTCGGCAAGAAAAAAGAATAATTTTAGGCACGGATTATATTCCGGCTCCGTCTTGGAAAGCTACATCCACAGCTTTACTCTGCTGGATGCGCGAGTAAGGCGGCACGCTGTGCGTTATCCAGATGTTACCTCCAATCACCGAATGGTGGCCGATAGTGATACGTCCCAGGATTGAGGCATTCGAATATACCGTTACATAGTCCTCCAAAATAGGGTGTCGTGGTATGTTCAGCATATTTCCATTCTCATCGTACTTAAAGCTCTTAGCACCCAGCGTTACACCCTGATACAGCGTTACGTGGTTGCCAATGATAGCCGTTTCGCCGATAACCACACCCGTACCATGGTCGATGGCAAAGTACTCGCCAATCGTAGCTCCTGGGTGTATGTCGATACCCGTTTTGCTGTGCGCCAGCTCTGTAATGATACGTGGGATAACGGGCACCTGCAACTGGTGCAGCTTATGCGCTATGCGGTAGTGCGTCATCGTGTTCATCGATGGGTAGCAGAATATCACCTCGCCAAAGTTAGGTGCCGCAGGGTCGTTATCAAACATCGCCTGTATGTCGGTATAAAGCAGTCGCTTTATCTCGGGCAGCGCATCAATAAACTCCAGCGCCTTCTCCTCGGCTACAGCATACACCTGCGCCTTGGTGGTGTTAGTCTCGCAGTCCTCGCAGAATTGCAGTCCGTGAGCAATCTGCTTGGTAAGCAGCGTTGTCAACTCCTCCATGGCCACACCAATATGGTAGGCACGTATCGCCTCGTCGGGCTGTCGTTTCTCAAAGTAATCCGGAAAGATGATGTTCTTTACCAGCGCCACAATACGCTTCACCATCTCAACCGATGGCAACGGTGCTACCGTGGCAGGCATCATGCCCAACTCATGCTCCGATTGCTTCGACAGCAGCGCCACATTCCTGCGCAACGTCTCGTTTATCTTTGTCTTGTCCATACTTTATATTATTTATTACGGTTGGTGGTGTAATCTAGGGCGGCGCCGATGGCGGTGCAGTACTGCGAATACTTGGGAATGTGGAAACGGATATTGTAAAGCGTTTCCAGGGCGGGGAACACCTCTTTACACTGTGGAAGCAGTGAGAGATTGCCTATGAGCACGAAATCGCGTATATCGCTGCCAATAGAGGCGAGCCAGGCGGCTGAACCTATCGACTGCAGTACCATGTGAATCAAGCCTGCTGCAATATCCTCCTTTGACGCATCGCTCTGGGCGTTGGCAAAGTTACTGGCCGTGGTGTCCATCGTAAGTCCTGGCACAGGAATGGCACTGATATCGCCAATCGTCAAGTCGATATTACGAATATTGCCGTGCTTGGCCATGGTGGCCACCTGCTTGATATCGCTGGTGTTAAGCATAATGCGGGCTAAGCCTGCCAAGGTTCCACCACCCACACCAATACCGCCTATATGGCGCATTTCGTTGCCATCACAGCGCACAAACGAGGTACCAGTACCCATCGACACTACAATGGTGTGATCGAGCTTAGATTCGAAGCGGGCGCCTAAGCCATCGGCTACGAACTCCTGACTCTTGGCGGTGGGCAGTCCGTAGATGGGCTGATCGATATAAGCTGCGCCTACACCGGTAAGCATTACCTGCTCTACATCCTCGAGGTTTATATCATTATCGTGCAGATACTTGCCAAAGGCTCCGAAAAGTGACGTGATTGGATCGGCAGCGGTGATACTGATTGGAGCTGACACCTTGCCATTCTTGATTCCAACAATCTTTGTAGTTGAAATACCAACATCGATACCAATAACTATTCCCATAAGCAATATATATACGAAAAAACCCGGCTGTAGACTAATGAAAGGAGGAGTGGTACCTCCAGGAATCGAACCGGGGACACACGGATTTTCAGTCCGATGCTCTACCAACTGAGCTAAGGCACCAACATTTCAAATTCGTTTTGCAAACATCCTTTCGTTGTTTTGCGGGTGCAAAGGTACGACTATTTTTTGGACCCGCCAAACTTTTATACACTTTTTAACAATAAAGTTTTCTAAGAAAGTGGGTTCCAACCTTGCGCTTTTAACGTAAACTCCTGATTATCACGGGTTACGAGTACCTGACCGAATTTTGCGTCGGTAATGTGGCCAATAAGCTTAATGCCCTCAATCTGCTCAATCTTCTCGTGATCGCCGATGGGAACGGTGAACAGCAATTCGTAATCTTCGCCACCATTCAGGGCGCAAGTTGTTACGTTCATGTTCATTTCTTCGGCCATCACTGCGGTCTGATAATCGATAGGAATGTTCTTTTCGTAGATGCGGCAACCTACCCCACTCTGCTTGCAGATGTGCATGAGCTCGCTTGAGAGGCCATCGCTGATGTCCATCATAGCAGTAGGACGGATGCCTGCCTCGCGCAGCTTCTGGATGATATCGCCACGAGCCTCGGTTTGCAACTGGCGCTGCAACAGATACTCCTTACCAACAAAATCGGGCTGGAAGTGCGCCAGCTCTTCGAGGGCGCGCTTATCGTTCTTTTTACGAGCCTCTTCTACCTGCTGGTAGTAAACGCTCTTTTCGCGCTCAAGGAGCTGCAGGCCCATGTAGGCAGCACCCAGGTCGCCACTTACGCATACCAGGTCGGTATCCTTGGCGCCATTGCGGTAAACGATATCCTCCTTGGCAGCCTCGCCAATACAGGTGATGCTGATGGCCATGCCGGTATAAGATGAAGTGGTGTCGCCACCAACTACATCCACATTCCATTTTTCGCAAGCCAGGCGCAGACCGCTGTAGAACTCCTCGATATCCTCGACCGAGAAACGCTTGCTGATGGCGAGCGAAACGGTGAGCTGGCGAGGGGTGCCGTTCATGGCGAAGATATCGCTGATGTTTACCATGGCCGACTTGTAGCCCAGGTGCTTCAAGTCTATATAAGTAAGGTCGAAGTGTACGCCCTCCATCAGCATATCGGTGGTTACCAATACCTGCTTGTCGGGGTAATTAAGTACGGCGCAATCATCGCCAACACCTTTTACGGTGCTGGCGTTCTTGATTGCGATATCTTTTGTTAAACGGTCGATAAGACCAAATTCTCCTAATTTTGCTATTTCCATCCTTCAGTTGGGTGATCGGTATTAAACTTATCTTCGTTATGAGCCTCGATACGCTCGGCACGGATAATCATCTCGCGCATAATGGCAGTCATCTTAGGCTGTGCCATGTTGGCAGCCTCCTGCACCTCCTCGTGGCTAACCTCAACGGGCACGTCGAAACCACCCAGGTCGGTAATCACTGAGATACCAAAGGTTTTGATGCCACAGTGATGGGCTACGATTACCTCGGGTACGGTACTCATACCTACGGCATCGCCACCAAAAATGCGATACATCTTATATTCGGCAGGGGTCTCGAAGGTTGGGCCCTGAACGCCTACATACACACCGTGCTGTACGGGGATGTCGAAATCCTTAGCGATGCTATCAGCCTCGGCAATGAGGTTGTGATCGTAGGTCTCGTGCATATCCGGGAATCGGGGACCTGTGGGGAAGTTCTTGCCACGGAGCGGATGCTCGGGGAAGAGGTTGATATGATCGGTGATAATCATCAGGTCGCCAATCTTAAACTGGGGGTTCATACCGCCTGCTGCATTTGATACATACAGGGTGGTGATGCCCAGCTCGTACATGACACGTACGGGGAAGGTAACATCCTTCATAGAGTAACCCTCGTAGAAGTGGAAACGGCCCTGCATGGCCATGATATCAACACCGCCTAACTTACCAAAGATAAGCTTACCCTTGTGGCCCTCGACGGTTGACACGGGGAAGTTGGGAATATCTTTGTAAGGGAACTCGTAAGTATCAGTTATTTCTGAAGCTAATTGTCCGAGGCCTGTTCCCAGAACTATCGCTGTTTTGGGACTTGTGGTCATCCTTTCTTTTAGCCAGGATGCTGTTTCTTGAATTTTTGTATACATATCCTAAAATTTTTTGATTAAACTCTTCTTGCTGGTCCTGCATGATAGCAATACGCAGCGGTAACGCATATAGATGGCGCTTCACTTCGTCGGTCAATCCATCGACCACCATCAGGCGGGCAGCGTCCTTCTCGGTGGTAAGCACCAAGCGGGGCTCGGGCAACTGGGCAAAAGCCTCGTTGATGGCCAGGATATCCTTACGTTTAAAGTTGTGATGATCGCCAAAGGTGAGAGGGGTAATCTGCGACTGATACTGCTGCAGATCGTGCATCAACTGCTCGGGCGAGGCAATGCCTGTAAGGAGCAATATATTCTTATTCTTAAGCGCCTCCAAACTATCGTAGGTAGCCATATTGGGCTCATCTGTAAACACGGGGCGGGGCGCATCGTACTCTAAGGTTGAGAAGAACAGCTGCTGATAAGGATACAGATTCATGGCCTTGGTGATGACACGGAACTCCATGGGCTTAAGATCCTTGGGGCACTTGGTGATAATCACGATATCGGCACGGTCCTTGGCCTTGACGGGTTCGCGCAGGCGACCGGCAGGCAGCAGGCGATCGTAGATAACCAGGCGATGGTAATCAACCAGCAGGATATTGATGCCGGGCTTGACGTAACGGTGCTGGAAAGCATCGTCGAGCAGTACCACATCGATATCCAAATCGCTATCATCGGCAGTAAGCTTGCTGATGCCACGGGTGCGCTTACGATCAACAGCCACGGTGATATCGGGGAACTTCTGCTTCATCTGGAAAGGCTCATCGCCTATCATGGGCATGGGGGTATTTTTATTGGAGAGCACAAACCCATAGCTTTTACGCTTGTAGCCACGACTGAGCACAGCCACATGGTGCTTGGGTTTAAGCAAACGGATAAGATACTCTACGTGAGGGGTCTTGCCTGTGCCACCCACGGTGATATTGCCCACAGAGATGACTGGGGTACTAAAGGAACGGCTCTTCAAGATACCCATCTCGAACAGCAGATTCCTGATGCCTACGCCCAAGCCATAGAACCAGGCTAAGCCTAACAGCTTTTTATTGATTGTGATGAAATCGCCTTCCACAAATATTCTTCTTTATTTTACACGGATGTCGTCGAGCATGCGAGCCTGCATACGACTGTTGTTCTTAAGGTCGTTACGAATCTGCATGAGTGGCAGATAGGCATCGCCCAACAGCTGACGAATCTCGCCATCGAGATATGAGCCCTTGTTATCGTTGCTCATCAGCTTCTCGAACCAGCCTGGCTCGGCAGGATAGGTAGCGGTGTGATACTCCTTAAGCTTAGCCAACTCGGCAGCTTTCTTAACAGCATCATCCAAGCTACCCAACTTATCAACCAGCTTGATGTTGATGGCATCGCTGGCCAGCCATACACGGCCCTGGGCAATCTCGTTAACCTGCTCGGGCTTAAGACCACGACCCTCGGCTACTACATTCAGGAAGTTCTGATAGCCACGGTTGATGTAGTTCTGCATCTGACGCATAATCTCGTCGTTATCCTTACCTAATACCAGTTCGGTTTCGTAATCGGCAAACTGGTGGGTCTTAACGCCATCGAAGGTAACACCCAGCTTATCGGTAACCAATCCGCTGAGGTTAGGAATCAAACCAAAGATACCAATACTACCGGTGATAGTGGTAGGCTCGGCAATGATATAGTTGGCAGGCGAGCTAATCCAGTAACCACCCGATGCTGCTGCACCACCCATAGATACTACAACTGGCTTCTTGGCCTTGATGAGTTTAACGGCATGACGGATATACTCGGAAGCTACAGCGCTACCACCACCAGAGTTAACACGGAACACAACAGCCTTCACATCATCGTCGTCGGCCAGTTTGCGCAGGTCGTCGGCCACAGTCTTGCCCACAATGCAGTGGCCACCACCATTCAGCATATTCATATCCTCGCTATCTACAATGCTACCATAGGCATAGTAAACAGCAATCTTCTCGCCATCCTCCTTCTTCTTGCTCTTTACGTTGAGCATGTCGCTCAGGGTAAGCTGGTTAACCTCATCGTCGGTATCCAACTTCAGACGGTTCTTAATCTCAGCCTTTACCTCCTCGGGGAACATCACCTTATCAACCAGCTTGGCCTTAACCAGCAACTCGGCAGGTGCAAACATCATCACGCTGTCGTTAACCAGTTTGTTAAGCTCGTCGACCTTTACCTTACGCCCCTGGGCCATGTCCTTTACCCAGTGGTTCCAGATACCACTGAGGTAAGCCTGGCGCTGCTCGCGATCGTAATCGCTCATGCCAGTAAGGGTGTTGCTCTCAACATAGCTCTTATATTTACCAACCTTGGCACACAGATACTTAACGCCAAGTTTATCGTATAATCCTTTATAATACTCGCTCTTGCCACCAAGTCCGTGCAAATCTACAGCACCCTCGCCATTCAGATAAATCTTATCGGCTACGGTTGCTACATAATACGAAGCCTGGGCATAAGTGTTGGCATAAGCCACAATCCACTTACCACTGGTTTTAAAATCCTTGAGGGCATCGCGCAGCTGCTGGGCTGTGGCGGGACTATCGAATGCGGCCTGACCACCCTCGATATAGATACCCTTGATATCCTCATTATCCTTTGCCTTGCGGATGCAGGCAATCAGATCGTCGAGACCCATCGAGCCAGTATCGCCCATACCTAACAGATCGTCGAACGGTGTACCTTCCTCGGAACGCTCGTTAACTGAGCCGCTGAGCTTAAGTACAAATACAGAATTCTCTTTCACCTTGGTAGATGCCGACTCGCTGGCAGCCATGCCTACCAAAGAGATAACGAAAAACAGGCCAGTGGCTACACTGACGATAACAATACCACAGATAGTGGCCAATGTCATTTTAAGGAATTGCTTCATAAATAGCTTTTTTTGGTTACGTAACAGTTTGCAAAGGTAACAACTTTTTTGCACACTGCCAACAAATAAACGAAAAATAACACAAAAAACCGGTTGTCGTCACGACACCCGGTTCTCGAAAAACAAACTACTTAAAAACTAATCTACTAAAACAAATCAAAAAAATTATTATTTGCGGTTGCAAAATTAACGTGTTTTTATGTAATGCGCAAAAATTTTTAGTGTAAAAACTATATTTTTTATCCAAAATACCAAAAAAAGGGGACGGATTATAAAACCCATCCCCTAATTTGTTATGCTAAGTTTACAAAATTACATCATGCCACCCATGCCTGGTGCACCTGCCATCGGCATAGCGGGCTCCTTCTCGGGCTTGTCGCAAATAATGCACTCGGTGGTGAGGAACATGCCTGCGATTGAAGCGGCATTCTCCAGAGCTACACGAGCCACCTTAGCTGGATCGATAACTCCTGCCTCGCGCAGATCCTCGAACTTGTCGAGACGGGCATTGTAACCAAAGTCGCCCTTACCCTCGCGAACCTTCTGTACTACTACGGCACCCTCGCCACCAGCGTTGGTAACAATCTGGCGCAGAGGCTCCTCGATAGCACGGCAGATGATGTTGATACCTGTCTGCTCATCAGCATTGTCGCCCTTAACGTTGGCCAGAGCCTCCTGAGCGCGGATGTAAGTGGTACCACCACCTGCTACAACACCCTCTTCGATGGCAGCACGGGTAGCGCACAAAGCATCATCTACACGGTCCTTCTTCTCCTTCATCTCAACCTCGCTGTTAGCACCAACGTAGAGTACTGCTACACCACCAGCCAACTTAGCCAGGCGCTCCTGCAGCTTCTCCTTATCGTAAGATGAGGTAGTATTCTCGATTTCCTTCTTAATCTGAGCGATACGATCCTGGATGGCCTGCTTGTCGCCAGCACCGTTTACGATGGTAGTGTTATCCTTTGATACAGTTACCTTATCGCAAGTACCCAGCATCTCGAGTGTAGCCTGCTCAAGCTTCAGGCCCTTCTCCTCGCTGATAACTACGCCACCAGTAAGTGTAGCGATATCCTCGAGCATAGCCTTACGACGATCGCCAAAGCCAGGAGCCTTAACAGCGCAGATCTTCAGACCACCACGCAGACGGTTTACTACCAGTGTGGTAAGAGCCTCAGAGTCAACATCCTCGGCGATTACCAGCAAGGGGCGTCCGCTCTCGGCAGCAGGCTGCAGAATAGGCAGGAAATCCTTGATGTTAGAGATCTTCTTATCGTAAATCAGGATGTATGGGTTCTCCATCACGCACTCCATCTTCTCGCTATCGGTGATGAAGTAAGCTGAGAGGTAACCACGATCGAACTGCATACCCTCAACAACACCAATGTGTGTGTCGCGGCTCTTGCTCTCCTCGATAGTGATAACACCATCCTTTGATACCTTACGCATAGCCTCGGCCAGCAGCTCACCAATCTCCTTATCGTTGTTGGCTGATACGGTAGCTACCTGCTCGATCTTGTCATAGTTGTCGCCAACGAGCTCAGCGCTCTTAGCGATATGCTCGGTCACAGCCTTCACAGCCTTATCGATACCACGCTTCAGGTCCATGGGGTTAGCACCAGCGGTAACGTTCTTCAAGCCCTCTGATACGATGGCCTGAGCCAGGATGGTAGCTGTGGTTGTACCGTCACCAGCATCGTCGCCAGTCTTTGAGGCTACGCTCTTTACCAGCTGAGCGCCAGTGTTCTCGAACTTATCCTCGAGCTCAATCTCCTTTGCTACAGATACACCATCCTTGGTGATCTGAGGAGCACCGAACTTCTTCTCGATAACTACGTTGCGGCCCTTAGGACCAAGTGTTACCTTTACTGCATTTGCCAACTGGTCCACACCCTGCTTCATAGCATCGCGGGCCTCAATATTGAATTTGATATCTTTTGCCATAATACTTTCAGAAATTTAAAAATTTAATAATTTAAAAATGTAACAATTCAATTTTTACATTTTATCATTTTTACATTTTTTATTTTTCAATCACTGCGAGCACGTCGCTCTGGCGCATCATCAGATACTTGGTTCCCTCGAACTCAAGCTCTGTGCCACTATACTTACCATAGAGAACCTCGTCGCCCTCTTTCAGGATCATAGTCTCATCCTTGGTGCCCTGACCTACGGCCTTGATGGTTCCGTGGAGTGGCTTCTCTTTTGCGGTGTCAGGAATGATAATACCGCCAATCTTCTCTTCTGCAGGTGCTGGCAATACCAACACACGATCTGCTAATGGTTTGATGTTCATAATACTTCTATATTTTTATGTTTAAACTTTAATTTCTGACAGGATTGCTGCCAAAACCGTGCCAAACATCAGTATTATGACACATTGGCAGACTATTTGCGCCCCCTGGAACCATCCAATTTATTAAGCTGCATGGCATAGGTGGCAACCTCGATGACACCACCATACTCGCTAACGGCATAGTAGAGGAACCAGAACACCAGCATGCCCCCACCCGACAGCAACGTGTAAGGCCAGATTTTATCGGGGAAAGCGGCAGTAATGGCAATGCTACCCAAGCCAAAAATAACGATGAGCACGCAACCTGTGATAAACGAGTGGTGCTTACTAAGCAAACGGCGCTTGGTTTCGGGTGTCCACCAACTGGGAGCGTTACCCTCAACAGCGCTCTGCTCAATGCTGTTCTGCGTTTTATAATAATTGCTCAGGAACATATACGACAGATATACGCCATGCAGGAAGAAGATGGCAAAAGGCCACTCGCTATAAGGCGTGAGCGATGGAACGATCACTGGCAACCAATAGGTGATTATGCCAACACCCATAATGGAGAAATCGCGTACCATAATCTTACGGGTAAGATAGTTGGGACACATGAGTGGGGTGTGGCTCCAGCTGAACATGGTGGCACCAACGTGAAAATACGACACGCTGAGGGCCGAAGCTGCTGCAGGATTCTGGAAACGCAACGTAAAATAGCCATGTATAAAAAAGCCTATGGCAAAATTGATATAGTTGATGGCTGTAATCTTACAGCTACGGTGATAGATATCGTACTTACGATAATCGTAGTTATTAAACAGTAGCAAGAGTGCCAACAAAAAATTAACCAGGCATGCTGCGTAAAGAACAGTTTGATAAAGTACTAGGTCCATAAACGTTTATAGTTTTTATAGTAAGAATCCCCGCCAATCGCTGGCGAGGATTCGACATATAATTAATGTATTACTGCATATCGTAAACCACCTGCATGAGCTGCTTACCGAGGTCGTCGGCCTGCTCCATGGTCTGGGCTTCGCTATATACGCGGATAATTGGTTCGGTGTTAGATTTGCGCAGGTGAACCCAACGATCAGGGAAGTCGATCTTCACACCGTCGATATCGTTAACCACAGCGCTGCTATCCTTAGCAAACATCTCCTTAACCTTAACCAGAATGGCATCAACATCAGTCTCAGGAGTCAGGTCGATGCGGTTCTTGGCAATCTGATAGTCGGGGAAGGTGGCACGAAGCTCGCTAACCTTGCAACCCTTCTGAGCCAGACTTGACAGGAACAGGGCAATACCTACGAGGGCATCACGACCATAGTGACTCTCGGGATAGATAACTCCACCGTTACCCTCGCCACCAATCACAGCGCCAACTTCCTTCATCTTAGTAGTTACATTCACCTCGCCTACTGCGGCAGCGGTGTACTGACCACCATGCTTCTCGGTTACATCGCGCAAAGCACGGGTTGATGAGAGGTTGCTAACGGTATTACCTGCAGTGTGACTGAGCACGTAATCGGCAACTGATACGAGTGTGTACTCCTCGCCAAACATGGTGCCATCCTCACAGATAAAGGCCAGACGGTCGACATCAGGATCGACTACGATACCCAGGTCGAAACCACCCTGCTTCATCTTATCCATAATGCCATGCAGGTTCTTCTCCAATGGCTCGGGGTTGTGGGCAAAGTCGCCTGTGCACTCGCCATTCAGAATCTCATAATCTACACCCAAAGCCTTGAACAGGTCGGGCAGGATAATACCACCTACAGAGTTGATGGTATCAACACATACACGGAACTTACGCTGGCTGATGGCCTCGCGGTCGACCAGTTTCAGTGCCAGAACCGAGTCGATATGACGCTGGTTGTAGCTATCGTCGATAGTACATGTGCCCAGCTGATCAACCTCAGCATAATTAAAGTCCTCAGCCTCAGCCAGACGGAGCACCTCGGCACCATCGGCAGCTGTCAGGAACTCGCCCTCGCTGTTAAGCAGCTTCAGGGCATTCCACTGTCGGGGGTTATGCGATGCGGTGATGATGATACCTCCATCGGCACCTGCCATACGTACAGCCAACTCGGTGGTTGGTGTAGTTGCATAACCTATATCGATTACATCGTAGCCCATACCCATCAAGGTTCCAACTACTACGTTGCGAACCATCAGACCTGAAATACGACCATCGCGACCCACTACAATCTTTTTGCCACCAATAAACTGGGCATAAGCAGTGGTAAACTTAACAATGTCTAAAGGATTCAGCGTGTCACCCGTGCGTCCGCCAATAGTACCGCGGATGCCGGAAATAGATTTGATTAATGTCATAATATGTTTTTACTTCTATTAAGATTCACGTTGGAAGGTGATCTCATAATAATAGGGCGTTACATTGCTTGACGCATAAGCATGACCCTGTGAATGAGGTACAATGAGGCGCACCTTAGCGCACTCTTCGGTAAGCGACTGTGGGCGACCAACCTTAACATATGTAAGGGGCACCAACCAGCCTGAAGGTACTGATGAACTTGAATAAGCCTTGAGCATAAGACCGCTGGTAAACGAGGCGGTGAAAGAGGCACCCGAACGCTTTACCGCAATAATCTCGGGCATGGTTACAACCGAAACACCACCATACGAATAGTTGGCGTTGTTGTTGCTCATAGAGAGGGTATCCTCGAGGATATCATACTCAGTGAATCGTGATACCAAGTTTGTGCTCTCACCATCCTGTACTGCTGTGCCACAGCCTGGGCGCACAATCTGCATATATACGCCACTCTTATCGAGCTTTACATACTGATTGAGCGTAGTATCGGTGGTGTAACCCTGCTGGTTAAACTGATCTTCGCTAATAACAACAATCGAGCGGTCGGAAATGAACTTTGCAATAGCATTACGTTCCTTTTCCTTTTTATCGCCGTAGGTCTCATAGTCGTTACAACTGCTGAGAACAGCGGCCATGGCTATCATGATAAACAGTATCTTCTTCATCTTTTAATTACAATTTGATGGTGCAAAAATACGAATAATTTCGGAAACACCAACAATATTAGGCTACTTTAACTTGTTTTCGTAGGCAGAAATTGCTTTTTTTGTGATTTCGATAGCCTCTTCGATGGTTCCTTCTATCTTTCCACCCGATGCATTCAGGTGTCCACCACCGTTAAAGAACTCATCGGCCATCTGATTGCAAGGGAAGTCGTCAACTGAGCGCAGACTTACCCAAACCACGTTTTTCTCGGTGTCCTCGCGCAACGAGATCGACAGCTTGAGACCCTTAATCTGCTGGGGCATGTTTACCAAACCCTCGGTATCGCCCTTGATATAGTTAAAGCGCTTGAGCTCGTCGCGTGTGAGCGAATAGTAAGCGGCATGATACTCGGGCATGTAAACCAGTTTTTCGTACAGTACATAACCCGTAAGGCGCAGACGATTCTCGGAGTAGTTGTGAAACACGTTGCGGTAGATACGGTCCTTATCGATGTGCTTGGTAAGCAGCTCGCTGATAATCTGGAAGATTTCGGGGCGGTTGCTGTTAAAGGTAAAGCCACCGGTATCGGTCATCATACCACAGTAAACGGGCACAGCAAAGGGTTTACCCAAATCGGCAAAGGCGCCCATCTGCCAAACAATGCGGAACACCAGCTCGCAAGTGCTCGAAGCCTCGGGCTGCGACACTACCAAATCAGCTGGTACATCGGGCTTAAGATGGTGGTCGATAAGCACCTTCTTGGCAGGACTGTTTACCAGGGCATGCTGCATCTCATCAACACGACTTGGGGTGTTGAAATCGAGACAGAACACCAGATCGGCAATCTTAAACAGCATGTCGCACTTATCGGTATGCTTATCGTAACGTACTATCTTATCGGTATTAGGCAACCACTTCAGGAAGTCGGGATACTGATCGGGTACAATCACGGTAACATCCTTACCACGCAGGCGCATAAACTCGGCCCAGCCTAACGACGAGCCAATAGCATCGCCATCAGGACTCTTGTGGCATACCACAAGTACTGTATTTGCATCAGAAATCAGCTGGTCCATCAGGGCCAGCTGATCATTATCTAATATGTTTATATTCATTTAGAAAAGTTTGTTAGGATATACACCCTCGTCGACCAGCTGCTTGATACGAGCAACGGTAGCGTCGCGATCGGCAGCGTAGGTTACACCGAACCACTTGCTGGTGGTATCGAGCACCTCGACAGTAGCTGTACCCTCGTTGATGAGCTTGTTAACCATGAGGGGGATAAAGAACTCGGCCTTGAGGTTCTCGAGGTTCTTTGGATCGCTCAGGAACTCCTTGAAGTACTCCTCAGAATACTGGAAGTAATCGGGAGTGAAGCCCCACATATTCATTGATACAGGTGTGTTGTCCTCGACAGCTATCCACTTGCCATCCTCGTCCTTATAACGAACAGGCTCGCTGGCAGCACCTGCGTTCGAACCATCCTCGGCACAACGTACAATCTCGGTACGCTCAACTACGGTTGTAAGGTGACCCTTCTCGTTCTTTGAGCATACACCACGAGCAACAGTACCATTCTCAGAGAGAGTGTTACCTACGCGGAAACCTACCATGGCATACTGGTTCTTAGCACCCTCGGGCAGATTTGCCAGGTACTTACCAATTACCATAAAGGCATCGCGGTTATAGAAGTCGTCGCAGTTAATCACGCAGAATGGCTCCTTGATTACATCCTTACCCATCAGAACAGCATGGTTTGTACCCCATGGCTTCTGACGACCTTCGGGTACGCTGAAGCCCTCGGGCAGTGCGTCGAGTGCCTGGAAGCAAAGCTCGCACTTTACCTTACCCTCGTACTTAGACAGAATCTGGGTGCGGAACTGCTCCTCGAAATCCTTACGGATAACCCATACAATCTTGCCAAAGCCTGCCTGAATGGCATCGTAAATACTATAATCCATGATGGTCTCGCCATTGGGGCCCAGACCGTCGAGCTGCTTCAGGCCACCATAACGGCTACCCATACCAGCTGCGAGCAAAAACAAAGTAGGTTTCATTTTTCTAATATTTTTTGAGTTATATCAATTTTCTGGGTGCAAAGGTACAAAATATTTTGGACTTACAACACAAAAGAATAGAAAAAAAACGATTTAGAACGGATAACCCACAGCAAAATGTAAGGTATGAGCACCACTAAAGCTGGGCACGTTGAAATAGCCCGACTTACCCGTATCGTACGGACAGTGGATGGCCACACCCCAATCTAAACGGATTACCAGGAAACCCAGATCGTAGCGCAAGCCTACACCTGTGCCAAGGGCTGTAGTTTTTACCAACTGCTTGAGCGATGTGGGGAATCCGCCATCCTCGACATACTCGTCGGTAAAGTCCCATACGTTACCAGCATCCAGGAACACAGCGCCATTCAAATCGCCAAACAGCTTGGTGCGATACTCTAAGTTACCCACCAACTTTGTCTCGCCATTCTGTGTCAGATAGTTGAACTGGCGACCTAACCCACGACCATCAAAAGCACCAGGACCAATGGCACGCACGCTAAAGGCACGGATGGTATTGGCGCCACCCACGTAGAAATACTCGCTATAAGGAGCCTCGCTGCTGTTACCATAGCTATACAATACGCCACCGTTAAAATGGCCTACCAGCTGCGAGGTTGGGGTGAGATTCCACGTTTTTGTGAAATCGGCCTCGAAACGCAGGAACTGCGAATAGGGATTCTTGAACAGTTGCTTATTCTTCTCGCTGAACGAGTGTCCACCTACGTAATCCCAAAGCGACACGAGATTGCCCGACTCCTCGAGTGTTAACTCCCAACGGATGGGATGGCGCAACGACGACGGACTGGTGTACATATAGGTATAACGCATCTTAGGCATAAAACAGTCCTCCATCGAGGCTGCTAAGTATGGGTTCTCAACAATCAGCGAGTCGAACTTATCGGTATGGTTGTTGATGTACTGATACTTGAGCGTGAGGGGCGAGAACTCGTGGCGACTATTGGCTGACGACTGCCAGCGATAGGTCCACTCGCCACTTACGATATGCATCTTGTAATACTCAGGGCGACGAATAACATCGCTCGACACCTTGACATAGGTGGTAGGTGTAGAATAGAAACGGCGACGGATGGGACGACCATTCTTATCGCGACGCACACGCTCGCTACCAAAGAAAGGTGCGATGATACGTGGGAACTCTATCGACGCGTCGGCACCGTACTGATAGCTGTTCATATCCTCATCGCCCCCCTTCTGCCACTCGTAGGCGCCATGCAGGTTCAAGTCGAGTTTCTCGCCAGCATGGAAGGCATTACGACGGGTAAGACCTATCCTGGCCTGAGGACCGTAACGACCACTGGTACGACCAATGGCATTACACTCGATATAGAAATCGTAGGGCTTATCGAAGGTACAGTTCAAGCGCAGGTCGAGGGTATCCGAATCGGGACGGGGCGTGAACTGGAAGTCGGTACTGCTGAACACGCCAGTGGCATTAATCTTACTGGCTGACTCCATATACTTCTCGTAGCTATACTCCTGACGTGGGCGCAGACTGAGGTTGCGCAGCACCACGCGAGGCATGATGGGCGACTTTTTACCACTGAAATGGATGGTAAGATAACGACGCTGTACGGAGTCGGTAAGTACCTCACGGGCCGACTTGCGGAAGTTTACATCCAACTTACCGATATACCACTTGCGCAGAGCCACATCGGGCAGTCCGTGTGCCAGTTGGAATCGCAGCTGTGCCTTATTATCTACAGCAAAGGTATCAGCCAGATACGAGGCATAGCTGGAGTTGTAATAATAGTAGCCATTGTTGCGCAGCAGCGTGCTGATACGTGTACGCTCGCTATCCAGATTGTTGATACTGAAGGGCGACTGACTCTTGATGAGACTCTCGTCGCGTGTTGAATCGATGAGAGCCTGAATGGGCGCAGGGAAGTTGACGTAGCTCACAGAGTCGAGCGTAAACAGCGAGTCGAGGTGGATGGTATAGCCAATCTTGCACTTCTTGGGATTCTTCTGTGGCACCAACTCGTAAGTTACATCGCCACGGAAATAACCGTTATTGCGTAATACCGAACGGGCCACACTACTGCGGAGCTCGGGGTTAACCTGACTCATGAGTACTGGTGGCTTACCAAACGTTTTGGTCATCCAGCGTGCAAAGCCCGAATCCTTACCCGCGTACTTATTATATACCCACAAGTGCCACGACCAGGGCACGGTGTAATAGCTACTGCCAAACAGCGATCCGTTGGGCTCGGTAGCCAAGGCAGCCTCGAGTTCAACCTTGGTATTCTCAAGGTGGGTGTCGTAAGCCTCTACATCGTATTCCTTCGCATCTTCGTAGGCAATCTTGGTAAGTCCCGTAAAGAGCTGCTCGCCTTCAGGGATATTCTTTGTCATAGAGCACGAAGCCAGACAAAGCACTATGGGTATATACTTGATATTATTTAGCATGGCGTTCTCTGTTTGTGGATGGTACACTATCCCTGCGGATGGTATCGCGAGGCGTGGTGGTGCGTGGCATCAGCATGGGCTGATCCTTCTTCCAGATACTGAACACATCCAGAAGCGAGTTAAGCTTTTTGCGCCAAACAAAACCTACACCATATTCGCCCGTGTAACCCTCCAGCCAATCGTAAACATTCTGGTTATAGAACAGCTTCAGGTTCTTGGTGGCATCCTGATTCAGGCGATACTCCATCGTAACATTATCGAAGAACGACTGGCTCTGTCCGCCCATCGCATCGCTGGCACCCGACGATACCTTACCACCAATCTCGATGCGCAGACGATTATTAAAGAATCGCTTGGAAAACTTAAACGAGTAGTCGGTATGCATGGTACCCGATGCATCGGTTGAGTTATCGATACCCAAACTCAGGTCAAGGGTCTTCAGGGCAGAACCTGCTATGGTGTTTATCTCGCTCTGCAGGAACGAGCTCAGGGCAGAGTTCATAGAGAAGGCACTGGTATTGGTATCAGCCAGATACATACCGGTGGTAAGCATGGCCACAGCCATCTTTCCACGCTCCTCCTTCGACATCGTGGTCAGCTCGCCACTGATGGTCTGATCCTCGGGGGCATCGATGATAAACTCCAGGCCCATATCGTTCAGCGTCTTGGTGATAACCACACCACAATCAAACAATACCGAACGTGAGCCACCCGACTCGTTGGCCACATTAGCCTTGGTGCGCTCGGTAGCAGTGATGTTCAGTTTGGGGTTCATCGGGTCGCCTGTAAACTCAACATAGCTGCCCTCCTTAACGGTAAACGTTTTGAGCGGGATAACAGGCAGCGAGTATTTCATTTCGCCACTCGACAGGGTATAGCGACCGATAAGGTTGATACCCTCCGAGTTATACTTCATGCGCAAGTCGCCACCCCCCATCAAATCCACATAGTTGCTCTCATCCACATTCAGGTCGCACACCACATGGGCACCTTGCGATACGTTGATGGTTAAATCAACATTCAAGCCTGATGGTGCAGGACGGGTAACTACCGTAATGGTAGAATCGCTAAAGTCGGTAAACTTAACCAACTCTTCCAAACGGTTATCCGTTGAGAGTGGCGAATCGAGCAGCAGATAGGTCATATCGGTTGAGCCTAACACATCCAATCGTCCACGCATATTGAGCGCCTCGAGCGGCCCCTGCATACGACTGAAGAAATTAACGTAAGCCTTACCCCATGCCACACTCTTGGCCTGACGCTTAGAGTTGATGAGCAGGAAGTTGTTGGCACGCATACGCATATCCATCATGATATGCTCGGTATCCGAGAAGTCGATGTTACCCATCAGGTTCAGCAGGTCGTTATTACTCGAGTAGAGTCCGAAGTTCTCCAGCATGAGCTTAGAGCCTACGATACGCACGGGGTCGTTATCGAAACGCATGCGGATGCCATAAGGAATGCTGACCAGATAAGCCGAATCGACATACATCTCGCCATTCACCTCGGGATGACTGGTGGTACCACGAATGGTTACACTACCCTCGCCATAGCCCTCTAAGCCAACCAACTGGTCGGGCACAAATCCGTTAACCAACGACAGAGGCAGACGGTTCATGGTAAAGTTGGCATCGATAAAGCCCTCGCCCTGACTCTTGTAGATACCGCTCAGCAATCCGAACTCCTCGTCGTCGAGCATCAATCGGGCCTCAACAGCGTGGGTGTCGTCCTCCTTCATCAGGTAAACCAACTCGGTACTGATATTACCAATAGGCGAACCCTCGTAGGTCATCTGGCGCACAGCCATATCGCTGGCCACCGATATATTCTCGTTCTTATCCTGCAGGATATGGTAATCGCCATTCAGCTTACCCGTAATGCGGGGCAGATACGGGATAACCGAGGTGAGCTCGCCCAAATCAAAGCTATTCACGCTCAGGGTGATATCCTGCATCATGGTAGAATCCTGATTCTCGGTATAGAGTTTGATACCAGTCTTATCATCAGCAATCAGATCGACCTTGGCCTGCAAACGTTTGTTGCGACCCATGAACAGGAAGTTATCCTTGTTCAGATTAAACTCCTTATAACCAATGGTTGGGCGCTCGGGTAACAACTTAAAGCGAATGCCATCGTTCTCCATCTCGGCAGTTACGCCCAAACGCAAGCCCATCTTATCGTGCTGATCGAAATAGCGCAAGCCTACCAAGGCACCATGCTGGTGAACGGTACCATCAAGCAGGGCATTGAATACAAACTGCGGATTACGCTTGTTATTGCGCACCTGACCTTGGTAGGTAAGGCGATTGCCCTTCTGCGTCAGGTTCAAACGGATGGTATCAATACGGGTACTATCGTAAACCAACGAGTAGAGATAGCTCTTACCGTTAATACCAGTTACAGGCGAGGTATTTACATCCAGCATCAGTTCCTTAAACTGCACGTCGAGTGCTTTCAGGAAACTGGTTAATGGGTTATCGCGCTTACTCTCTATATGCAGTTTCATCTCGGGCAGCAGACGCTTGATGGCAGGCTGGTCGATAATGCGCTTATCAATCTGCGCCATCGCAGAGTCGCCTAAGATGCTGAGTTTTTTCAGCAGGCGCTCGTAGTTGCCCTGGGCATCGAGCTTAACAATAAAGTCGCCACTCTGAATGCGGGCAATCACCGTATCAACGGTGGTGTTGATGTGCAGTCCGATAAATTCGGGGCGCAGGGTTTCGTTCTTGCCCTTGATATAAATCTCATCTACCAGGCCTGTTACACGATGCGTGAGCTTCATATCCGATACCACATCAACCGATCCGCACATACCGATCGCCAAAGGCATATCTACCAGGCGCATGCGGTACAAATCGGCCTTATCCAAATCGGCATTGATGGTGGCCATCAGTTTCTTGGTATTCAGCATGGCATCAACACCGATGGTGCCTTGCAACAGTTCGTTATGACCGGTGATAGAAGCTAATGCATGTCCGTTAGCCAAGGTAGCATCAGCAGTCATCTGCTTCAGGTTCCAACAGCCATACTGCAACTGATGAACCTTGGCACTGGCAGTAAGCTTGCTCTTGCTTGACAGGAAATCGGTGCCATAGCCCTTGGCCTTGACATCAGCTGTAAGGGTATAAATAGAGTCGCGAGGCATAAAATGATGCAGATTCAGACGGTTGATATTCACATCGGCATCGTAGCTCATGGCAGCCATCAGCAAGTCGCCCTTAGCATTGGTTGGAATGCTGGCACCACCCTTAAGTTTTACCGTGCCTGCCCCCTCGCGCAGGGTAAGATTGGTAGCATAGCGGGTGCCATCAGCCTTCAGCGTGCCATCTATCGCCATGCCTGGCAAACGATAATTGCGCATCAAAGCCGGATCGGCCAAAGCCAAGGCAAAGTTCAAATTCTCGGTTTTGGCATTCAGAGCAATATCAGCCTTAAGTTTGGTGATATCGGTTACGTTATCAGCAGTACCACTGGCAGTGATACGGAAGGCTGTGGGCAGATTGATATAGAGCCCCGAGAATGCCATGTGCTGCATATTTCCATTTACCGAGCCTTTGATGCTGATGGGATGGTTAGGATAGTTACGCACAAAAGCCTGTGGCATATTACCTGCAAATCGCATCACATCCTGCTTACCTATCTGGGCATTCAAGCGCAGTTTCATGGCACCAGGCTGCTGGGTGTCGAAGGTGTTAAAGTCCATCGCCAGCTCAGTCTCGATATCCGTATCAGGTGTTTGCAACCTTAGCTGGGGGATAGTCAGACGCTGGTCGTCCATCGTCACACGCGCCATTAGGTGGTTAATCTGCAAACCACTTTTCTCCTTCGCCCTCAGGTCCTTTATAATAAGAGAGGTGTTAGGGGCCACGTATTCTATCGAATCGACACGCAGGTTGATATCTGTGAGTGCCAGATGGTTATAATCCAGTCCGCTTACCTCTGGCTCATAGCGGTTGTCGTAGTTCAGGCGTCCTTCGTTCCAATCCAGACTGCCCACTTTATAAATCTTGTTACCCAAATCAGCCAGTACCTCGCGTGCCACTGCCCTACCCATATAGGCTTGGGCATTCAGCGTATCGCCTGGCAGGTGAACCATCAGGTCGGTCTTCAGGATACTCACCGAATCGGCATTCACTATCCATTTAAGTGTCGATTCTGTGGTGTCGACAGCCGCTGTATCGCTCAGGGCGATATCCAGCTGGGCTTCTGAAAGTCGGGCACCGTTCACCTCAACAGTTTCCTGGTCGAGGTCGATACCTTTTGATGATAACCAAAGTTCCTGCAGATTACCTTTGATACGCAGGTCGTCAATAAAACCGTTGGTATTAATCTTGGCATCGGTAAGCGATAGCTCATCTATTACCACGCGCTTGCTAAACAAGGGTATCAAGCGCACATCGCACACCATCTTGCGCACATCGGCAATGGTGTCGGTCTGGTTAGCTATCGAATCATTCTTGGACGAGCCAAGCGGCAAAGCCGAGCGCGGATGTAAAGCACGAAAGCCCTCGATGCCTAAATCGAGTGGAAACTCCAGACACACACGCTCAACGGTGATGTCCATGCCTGTTTTTTCCGAAGCGATGGCGGCCACCTTCTTTACCGCCCAGTTCTGTACAGGCGGCAAATAAAGTAGCGCGGTTAGAATGACTATGAGCAGTATGGGTATCGAGACCGCTACACCCAACCACTTCAGTACTTTTTTCATTTATTTATCTGGTTGATGCAGCCTGCCACAACGGATCGTTGGGCAAGGGTGCCTCTAAGATAATGGTTTCTTTCGATACAGGATGTACGAACTCCACCCTTCGCGACATGAGCGAGATGCTACCATCGGGATTGCTGCGAGGCGCACCATACTTCAGATCGCCCTTGATGGGACAGCCCATGGCTGCCAACTGACAGCGAATCTGATGATGACGACCCGTCATCAGGTTTACCTCGAGCACCGTATAGTTATCCGTCTGTCCTATCACACGATATTTCAGGATAGCTTTCTTGGCATTGGGGCGCTCCTTATCGTAGGCATAGCTCTTGTTCTGTTTCTCGTTACGCACCAGCCAATGCTCTAAGGTGCCTTCGGGTGATTTTGGACGATTTTTTACAATGGCCCAATAGGTTTTATGCACCTGTCCCTCGGCAAACATCTTATTCAATCGGGTGAGCGCTTTCGAGGTGCGGGCAAACATCACCAATCCCGAAACAGGACGATCCAAGCGATGCACCACACCCAAGAAAACAGCACCGGGTTTGGCGTACTTTTCCTTGATGTAGTCTTTCACCAAATCAGAAAGGGGGCGATCGCCAGTCTTATCGCCCTGTACGATCTCCCCACTCTGTTTGTTGACTATGATGATATGGTTGTCCTCGTAGACTACCTGCATAGCTATTACATGTTCATACCACCATCAACCTGGATAACCTGACCGCTTACATAGCTTGAGAGGTCAGAAGCCAGGAAGGTAGCAACATTAGCGATATCCTCAACCTGACCACCACGACGCAGAGGAATCTTGTTGATCCACTCCTTACGGATATCTTCGGGCAGAGCCTGAGTCATAGCTGTATCGATGAAACCAGGAGCGATGGCGTTAGCACGGATACCCTTAGGACCCATCTCCTGACCGATACTCTTAGCCAGAGCAATCAAACCAGCCTTAGAGGCAGCATAGTTAGCCTGACCAGCGTTACCGTGAACACCTACTACTGATGCCATGTTGATGATAGAACCACCACGCTGACGCATCATTACAGGTACACAAGCGTGGATGAAGTTGAAGGCACTCTTCAGGTTTACTGCGATAACAGCATCCCACTGCTGCTCAGTCATACGCAGCATCAGTCCGTCCTTTGTGATACCAGCATTGTTAACCAGAATATCGATTGATCCGAACTCTTCCTTTACAGCCTTAACAACCTCCTCGGTCTGAGCAAAGTCAGCAGCGTTGCTGGCGTAGCTCTTAGCCTTCACACCCAGAGCGGCAATTTCCTTCTCGGTCTCCTCGTTCACCTGCAGATCGGTGAATGCGATGTTACAGCCCTCCTGGGCATACTTCAGTGCGATAGCCTTTCCGATACCGCGTGCAGCACCTGTAATCAGCGCTGTCTTACCTTCTAATAATCCCATAATTCTTTTCTATTATTAATAATGTATATTGTTTATCTCTTCTGAATCTTACCCAGCGCACCATATACCACCTTAGCCACCTGGGGTTTGGTATCCTCCTCCTTCATACCATGGGCAATACGTCCATATATATAAGGTACTTCGAGTCCCTTTATACAATAGTGTGTAATATCAGCCACCAGGTCCACGTTGTCGATATCAAACTCGCCATCGTCCTTACCCTCGGCATAAACCTTGCGGAACAACTCAATCTCGGCATCGTCGAAATGGCGACGCACTTTCTCTACCATCCAGATGTTACGGAAGAACTCGGCACGCAAGTTACCATTACGAACCACCGTTTCGCGAATCATACTGAGATGGGTATAGATCAGCTCGATAATCTTGTCCTGTGGACGGATTTTTCGGGCAGCCACCTCGTCGAGTTTATCGCTCAATCGCTCCAACTCGCTCTCAATAACAGCGTAGTAGATTTCCTCTTTCGACTTAAAATAGGTATATAGCGTACGACGACCCTTACCCGATTGCAGGGCAATATCGTTCATCGTGGTATTTTCCAGTCCGTTCTTGGCGAACAGCTGGCGTGCTACATCTACCAATTTCTGTCTTGTCTTGGATATAGACATGTCTGTTTCCTCCTAAATTTTAAAATTGCACACTATTCTACAATGTGCAAAAGTAAGCCTTTTATTTGAAACTGACAAGAAAAACGAGAAAAAATATCGCAAAAACAACAAATTTATAAAAAAATGGCCCAAAAATTTGGTCAATTCAAAAAATAGTCGTACCTTTGCACCCGCAAATCAGGAAAACGCCCTGAAATGCAGCGAAAAATAACATCGCGGAGTGGAGCAGTTGGTAGCTCGCCAGGCTCATAACCTGGAGGTCGCACGTTCGAATCCTGCCTCCGCAACTAAAATGCCCGAGAAGCCCTGTATAGACGGGGCTTTTTTCATTTCCGATGCGACAGAGCTCGGACAGTATTCGGACAGTAATGATATTAATGTAGTACCTGTTGGGGAATCCGCTGGATACTCCCCAACAAAAAAAATGGCTTTAACAGAAAATTTTCTTTGCGCGTCTAGTATAATAGGTTTCACGCTGCCAAGGCTGCATACCGGCAAGAGCTGGTACGTGGATTTTTGGGCGTACGACCCCGTTTATAATGGGATGAAGCGCAAGAAATACATGCTTGATAAGACCAAGAGCAGAACGGACAAACTGAAGTTGGCCGCGCTGCTGATCACAAACCTAACCCAGCGACTGATCCAGGGATGGAACCCGTTTGTCAAGAGCGACAGCACCAGGCACCTTACACCGTTCAGTGAGGTGCTGAAGAACTACCGCGAGTATGTGTCGGCCATGGAGGTGAAAGGGACACTGAAATCAAAAACTGCATACGACTATCTCTCCAGAGTAGGAGCACTGGAGAGTTATATTGAGGAGTGTCATGTGGGCATCAGGTTCATGTACCAGTTTGATAGAGGATTCATAGTCGAGTTCCTGGACTATCTCATTCTGGACAAGGATGTGAGCGCCACTACACGCAACAACTACCGCACATGGCTATCGACACTATGCAGCTGGCTAGTGGAAAGGAAGTATATAGAAAGGAACCTCTGCGAGGATATCCACATGCTAAGGCAGAGTGAAAAGAAACGCGACGCTCTGACAGAGGCAGCCCTTACGCGCATGCGCGAGTACCTAAATAAGAACAACAAACACTTTATGCTGGCGTGTATGATGGAATACTATACCTTCATCAGGCCAGATGAACTGCGACATATCAGGATCGGTAACGTCTCTGTCACAGACAAGGAAGTGACTGTTCCTGCAGAGATATCGAAGAACCACAGGGAACGCCGTGTGGGGCTTAATAAGAAGCTGCTCCATCTGATGAATGAGCTGAGGATATTCGATGCACCGTCGCATTACTATCTGTTCGGCGAGAACCTGAAGCCAGGACCGAAGATGACCTATCTGAACAGTTTCAGATATGAATGGAACAAGATGCGAAAGGATCTGCATTGGCCAGACAGTTACCAGTTCTACAGTCTGAAGGACTCAGGCATACGCGACCTGGCCAATGCAGAGGGAATAGTGGTGGCCCGCGATCAGGCAGGACATACCGATATCGCTGTCACCAACCGATATCTGAAGAAAGGATATAAGGTACCAGACAGCGTGAAGAACTTCGAGGGGGGACTATGATGTCATCTCGTAGAAATAGCCAGTCATCAATCTATCGAAACCATCTGCAGTAATATTTGCCTCGATCTTCTCACATCCATATCGTTTATTTCTGATAATGAAAACATCCGTAGGATCAGGCATAAATTCTGCCATAAACTTAATCGCGATCTTTGCCTTAGTGATGAACGAATAGCCATTAACATGCAGCTGGCCAAGGAAGCTGGTAGCCAAAGTTGGTCTGAGAGCCAATGACCAGGATTGATGACCAGCACCTGCAAACTGCGGTTTCAGGACAGGATCCGTGAAACCTACAATGCCCTGAGTCTCTGACCACCCCCTAAGTGAACTGTAATGAGCAGCATACGTCTGAATAGCAGAGTCAACAAACATCACCTGCATACGATCTTCTTTTTCAGATTTGTCCGGAGCTTCTGCACCCTCGATATAACTTTGAACCGATAAAGAATCATCATCAGAGGATCCTGAAGAAGAATCTCTTCTTCCACCCATTCTCTGCCCGTATCCCTCAGTAGGGAAGGAATTGGCCATAGAAGGCATAACCAACCAGTCTTTGTAAGTAGTGGCATCTCTTTCGGATTCATCATAGATATAGCCAATAGCCACAGGAACAATTTTCAGCTCAGAAGTATTACCACCCCTACTTAGAGGTGCGAACATATCAATTTTGATAAACTCTTCGACGGGAGGATTCACATCCTTCCAGTTGAATTCACGAGTCCATGAAGCATAATCACCATCCGATAATGTTCTGAACACAGATAAAACGCGAGTGGCAGAAGACATACCACGCCAGGCCTGCAGAGCCGCAGTTTTATTTTCATAATCCAAGTGGCTAATGGTGGTACGCAGTTCATCATCCATACAGTCATATTCATGATGTTCGCTATCAGACAATTGATACTCAAGAGTATCGTTGGCTATGCAACCATTATCTTCCTCTGCCACTTCCACCGAGTATTCATCAACGGGTTCCAGGTTGACAATGGTACGACTAGGCAGGCCAACGTTACTCACAATCCTAGCAGTCTTATGAATCTGGTCTGTGTATATGGTAACATTGAAAAACTTGCAGGTCTCCTGCAGGAACTGGGACACAGTCCAATGAGGCAGTGTGTGACGGATGATACGAGTAGCAATTGCTGTGGCAATATAAATGTCATTCCATGGAGAAACATCAACTGCATTAGCTGTTACAGTATAACCATAATGCTCGATACAGAAAACCATCAAGTCAACCAGGCATAACTGGCGAGTAGCCTGATATCTCAAGTTAGTCTCATCATAGACAGGAGTTGACTTGATGCGCATGCCAGTGGATAGAGAGTATGTGTATTCTGCCCTACCGCCACCACTAGGATCAATAGTGCCAGAACGTGTATTAACACGTGTGGCTATGACGTAACCAAGATCTAGTTCATCGATATAGTCTTGGTTATCAGACGAGAGGAAGTTCACCTCGGAACGGCCACCAAGCAGTTGCAACTTAATGGAATCATCAGTAATCTGAGTCACGCGAGCTTTTCCATCCAAGACAGGACGGTTGTCAACAAGCATCCTACAATTCATAGGACTCATCTGCTTTGTTTTTTCAATACGGTGAATATTGCCAAAGAAACGACGGTTTTCTAATATTGACATAGGCAGATTAACCTCGAGAGTATAAGACTCAGATTCCGTGAAGTAAGGGTTTTCACGGATCAGTTTTATAGACTGCGAGCTGTCAGGATAGACCTGAGTATTATTCAGATAAAGAACAGTAGCCATTTATTTTTTCTTTAATAAGTCTTCGTATCTTTTCATTCTGCGGTAAAGACCGTTTTCACCATCGATAGGAATATCAACACCGATACCCTGCTCGAGCTGGGATGCAAGGCGATCCTGGTTCTCGTTGATGCGGTCGATGGAATCGTTGAGACGTTCATTGTCGACATTGACGTTGACGATAGGTGCAAGCAGCTGGCTGGTACCAGCGCCCATGGAGCGGGATACATCCTGAGCGGAGAGCGAACCTACGGTGTTGTTGCGCTGCGCTTGGTCGAGGAAGGTGAGGAACGGCAGGATATTGGGATTCTCTACAGCCTTATGGTTGGCCACGAACTCGCCCTCATGGACTACACCAGCCTCTCGACGATATCGGTGGCCACCGGTGAAACCACCCTCATAGTAGCCAGCCTCTTCAGCCTGATGCTGTTTCTTGATGGTGGCTATTTGGAGAGCACCGGCAGCCAGAGCGATGCCTGCAGATATCGGAGCAAGAACGAGGTTAGCAGGATAAGGAGCACCAGCCATGGTGGAGCTGTAGGCGCTGATGGCACCCATAGCCGACTGTGCAACAGCCTGGGCCATCTCCATGATCATAGCCTTTTTATTGGCTTTGGTCTTGGCATCGGCGATCTTCTTATCACGCTCTTTCTCGAGCTTTTCTTTCTTCTTAGTATTATTCCCTGCAGCCTCGATCTGCTTATCATAGTTGGCCGTAATCTTGGCCACCTCGAGGTCGCTGCAAGCCTGAGAGTATGCACTGGCCGCAGACATGAACTGGCCGATGGTCTGATAGGCAGCCTGTGCCCCAGCCACGATCTGCTGCATGGTCTCTTGGTCTAGCTGACGCTTGGCCTCTTGATATTCGCGGTTATTCTCGTAATCCTCGCCGTAGAGTTCCTGCAGCTGGGCATTGATCAGTTTCTGGTTACGCACAGCCTCGGAAATCGAGAATATACCAGTGGCTGCATTGTCACCTGCAGACATATCCTTGACACCGGCATTTTTCTTAGCCGTATCGAGCGATGCAGAAGCCTTAGCCTGGATATCGGTGTTTGCAGCCTGCTCGGCCTTCAGGCCGGCATATTTGCGGCGGATGTGCTCGATGATGGCATCATATTCATCCTTAGTCATCTTGCCATCAGCCAACAGTGCGTTATATAAAGATTCAGCGCCTGCCAGTTCTATCTGCTGCAGACGGTCGTAATCAGTACGACCCACCTCTTCGCGGTACTTGCTGAGCTGAGTCATATACTCACGCTCACGCTGCATCTTATGCTCTTTGTTGCGGTCTTCAATCTCCCACTCTATCTGCATCTGCTCAAGCGAGCCATCACTGGTGAGTTTATTTTTATTCTCGAGGAAATCCATTTCCTCCTGGAACCGTGCCTCACGATAAGCAGCCTCATTCTTATAGATCGCAGACCCCTCGGTATTGAAAGCACTTTCCAATTCAAGCAAGAGGTCCTTATGCATACGCTCGTATTCCTTAAGTTCCAACTTGCGCTGCTCGTCATCACCATGCAACAACACCTTTTTCTCCTCAGCATCCAAACGCAAGTATTCGGCACTGCCCTCAGTGAAGAGAGCCTTGCGCTGACGTATTCCCTCCAACTGAATCTGTCTACGTTTCTCGATGTAGTCACGATAATTAGTCAGGCCCATGCTATAACTAAGCGATTCCTCAGCAAGACGGTTTTCCATCTCGGCCTTTAACTGTTTACTTTGCTCGAGCAAGGCCTTACGTTCCTCTGCAGCTTTTTTCTTACGCTCAGTTTCCTCTTTCTTCTCATCACCATCGGACTTATATGGTTCCGGAGTTTTAACAGGTTCCGGAACAACGGGAGGTGTTGTGGAAGTAGTCACTTTCTTTGTAAACAGTTCGTTGACTTTCTTATTCTTCTCGAGAACCTTGTCGATGTACTTTTCCTCAGCTTCCACAACCTTAGTCTCTGACTTGACTTCGGCCAGACGCTGTTCGTGTCTTTTCTGCTGACGGTCGCTCTCTTCGGCCGATTTTGTTTTATGCTGTTTCTTTACGACGCTACCATTCTCATAAACCAACTCTTCTGTTACCTGCTGCTGAGTGTCGCGGTAAGCCTGTACAGCCTTCAGAGAGTTCTCGATGCGGTTCTGTTTGAAGTTGAGCTCCATCTTCTTTCGATTGATCTCAACTTTTTTCTGATAAACCGCCTCGGCCAAAGCAGCATCATTCAGATCCTGAATATACTGTTTGATGGCCGTAGAGTTATCATTGTATAACTTGCCCTCGTTAGTTATGGCAGCATGATAATCAGGCACGATATCCTGAAGTTTCTTGATGGCAGCGCGACGTTCATCAATAGTATAGGCATTCGAATGGATAATGCGTGACAGTTGCTCGACCTTAGTTTTCTGGTCAACAATTGACTCACTGACTTTCTTATTCAAGTCAGCCTCCAGCTGCTGCTGGGCACGCATTTCTTTGACCTGCTGAAGATTGCTCTTAACGGCTTCGCTATGGCTTTTCCAAGCTTTGATGACACCATATATAGCAACACCAACTACAGACAGAACGGTAGCCAAAGCAGCCCAAGGTTGAGTGATAGAAGCCAACCTGGCTGCTCTCATGACAACAGTATAACCAGCCACACCCTTTGTCAGCAGAGCCCACATAACATGTAATGCAACCCCTGCAGAGCGAAGAAGATTTTGTGCGGCCGTGAGTGCTGCAGTACTGAAAGCAACAGCTTTATTCCTGGCATCGATAATAGCCAGCCAAATAGAATGAGCTTTCCATAAAACAGTAAGGGTAGCAACCTGTGCAGACAACACAGCGAGAGCCTTCCAATTATCATAGACGAAGCCGGTCAATACGCTCAAAGACTTAGCCAGCATGGATGCACCAGTAATGGTATATCTAACCAATGGAAGCAGGCGCTCGCCCAGTTCAACGGACATTTCCTTGAACTGTTTCTTACATTTATCGAGACGGGCCTGTACTGTGTTGTTCATAGTGTTGAACTCACCCTGTACGCTGGTAGCCTTAGCATAGGCCTCAGTGGCGCGTGCCTGGTGTTTACGCACGTCGTCGATCTTATCGGCCAGAGTAGAAAGTACACCGACTGCACGTGAGCCATCAAGACCCATATCATCGAGCATCTTCATCATGTTCTGCGGATCTGCAGCCTTCAGACTGTCAGCCAGTGCGAGGATAGCAGAGTTGGCATCCTTACGGAGGAGGTCAGAGAACTCCTTTACATCCTTACCCGCAATCTTGGCGAACTTAGCTGTATCGGTCTGCATCTTGGTGAGCATATTACCGAAAGCGGTGGCAGCCATCTCATCCTTCAACAGGTTTTCATCCATCACGGTACCGAAGCCCATGATCTGAGCCTGAGTCAATCCCAGCTGCTTACCAAAGCCAGCCACGCGTGCTGTGAACTCAACCAGGTAGCCTGCCTGAGCAGAAGAGTTCTGGGCCAATTCATTGAGTGCAGAACCAGTGGAGAGCATAGCCTTTTTCAAGCCCATATTGTCATCCTCGCCAAAGGCCATGGCCAACTTACCGATCTTATCGACAGCACCATCACCAAGATCATCACCCAGTGCCACACCAATCATATCTGCTGCCTCGACGAACTCCAGGATATCCTTCTTTGACTGAAGACCAAGGCGACCGGCACTGCCAGCCAACTGATTAAGCTGCTCGCGAGACGTGCGGGTATCCATTCGCTTGAGCTCTTCATTGAGGTCACTGACCTGATCAGCGGTCATTCCAGTATATTTACGCACGTCGGCCATCTCCTCTTCCATCTTTGCATAGTCTTCAACAGACTTGCGGATGGTAGTAGATATGCCGGATATGCTCTGTACGAGTACAAATATACCACCCCAACTGTCGTTCAGGAACTTGAAGAACTTACTTAGGACAGGCTGCGAGGCCTTTGTTTCAGCCTTGATCTTTCCTAATTCAGTGTTGGCCTGCTTCAAAGCCACAGTAAGAGAATCCCACTCCCTACTACCGCGTTTAATATCTCCACTGTTAAGCAGAGCATTAATATCCTTGATAGTGGCCTTAAGCTGTTTAGGAGTGGCATTAGACATATTTTTCAAAGCATCCTCGACAGACTTAACCCGGTTTTTCATAGTTCCGAGTTTCGACATTGTTTTGTCAATCTCCTTCTGCAGATTCTTATACTTGACAGAATCGGTTTTGTAGTCGGCCTGACTCTTTCTCAGGTCGGCAACTTTTTTCTCCAGTTTATCAATCTCTTTCTGTGCCTGATCAGAATTGAGTTTGATGACGGTTTTATATTCCTCAGTATGTGCCATAAAAAAAGCGATATATATGCAATAATGCTGCAAATATACCGCTTATGGAACATACACAAAAATACTATGTTACGTTAGCTAGCCATACCACAAAGGCAACAAACAGTGCAATTACTACTACAGTAAAAATGCGCTCCGGCCAACTCATGGGGCCAACAGCCTCCTTATATTTTCTCCAATTCTCATCAGCCTGGGCCTTATCTATTGAGACAACCATCTTAGAGCCAGCCGACTTAATAACGGTTGCTATCAGGAAAACGATAAGTGCTAAGCCTATCAGAAGACCTGTCTCAGGAGAAGCTAAGAAGTACCACATATATAATTCTACCTTTTGCTGCAAATATAAGCAATTTTCCCGAAACTACCAAACGTTTCAATAAAAAAATAACATTAAATGCATCAAATAATAAAACCCGAGACTATTTCTCGGGCTTTACATATTGGTTATATATGATGGTGGTGTGGGGGTTGAAGTTCAGGGCTTTCACGTAATAGCCCTTGATACCCCAGCGCCACCAGAGGAAGCGGTGACGGTATTCGTGATAGACGGTGAATAACAGCGAGTCACGGATGTTGTAATAGAAGGTGGAGTCATTCAACCTGAACTGGAGATGACTCCACCTATCAGAATAACTAAAAAACCTAAAATTGTGATCGTATGCCGCTCTCGCGGAGTCTTTTGTTTCAGTAACAGTGGTCTGCATGGCATCGAGTTGCTTGAGACGGAGGCCCAGATCCTTGATGGTCTGCTCATCGAGGATGCGCTGACGACGGAGCGCCTTCAGCTCAGCCATGATAACTGGAGAGGTGACCACATCGTGCAGAGTGTCTGTCTTATGCAGATAGACGGTGTCATGCTTCAGCGGGACATTGGTATTGGCCTTGGCCAGTTGTTCTTTCAGCTGAGCAATCTCAGTAGCCTGACCACCACAATATTCGCGCAACCATGCGACGGCGATGATAGCCAAAGTAATGGCCAAAACAAATTTCTGATTCTTAGTCATAACATAATGATTTAGGAGTTGTTATACTGTGATCTTATTTATGTCCATATACTCAATCATCGCATCAAAACAGGGGCACTCTTTGATACGTTCCCATGGATCCACCACGCCATTATGATTAAGGTCGGGTGATATATCACGATGACCCATAATCATAGCATCAGGATACTTCAGTTTGAGTTTAGTGAGCAGGTCGAAGAGCGCCACCTTCTGCTCAGGAGTGCGGTTATCAATCCCCTTGGGATGATCATGGTCGATACCACCAATCCATGCCACATGGATACTATGTGAATTATAGTCCTTCACACCGTTAGCCACCTTCGATTCATCTAGCATGACGATGATATTACCATCGGTCTTGATGACATAATGATAGCCAGGATTCTTCCAACCATTACGATTAAACTCAGCGCGAAGAGTGGCCTCCGTGGTTGAATTCTGATAACTGGCCGTGCAATGCACGAAGATTCTACTTATCCGTCTCATGCTTCTTTCAAATTAAGGTAATCTGATAGGAACGGGATACGCTCAATGAATTTGAAGCGAAGAACATAATAGAGGAATGAGATTACTAGCCATGGGGCTGTGTGTGGTTTAAAAATCTTTTTCAGATTCTTCAGAACATTGGTACCATAGAAATAAATGATCGTGTAGGTAATGAAACTTACACATTGCAGAGCACCACCATCCTGCCCCTTCAGCTTTCCTATAGCGTAGATCGCAGTACATAAAACGAAGAATACCGATGCCTCTCCAATACAGCGGAATGCCTTTTTGATGTTGAAATCCTCGCGGTTAGCAACCATGCCCGATAGATAGCCGAAAAAGAAATTGAGGAAGAATACCAGGAAGAGACTCCACAGTTCCCCCTCGATGGGCTTGAGGTAAGCCAGGATGGCCATGGCTATACCGACAACAACGTTTTTTACTTGCTCAAACATAATCTCTGACTATTTTTCTGCAAATGTAGCCAGAAATACAGGATCATAAAAATACGCGGGTCAGAGCAAGTGGTTATCCTCATCGAGGAGGTCCCAGTTTATGGGATCCTTCATGTAATAGACCTGAAGGCCGGAGTCACGCCAAGGGACAGGATTCTTCTTATAACGGGACTTTAGGCACAGCACTTCGTGATGGCCTTTGACATAGACATATTGCCAAAGGCGGTCATCGATCATAGAGAGAATCCTGCGGCGAAGCGCATAGCTATTCATGTGGCGCAGGATACCCAGATAGCTGTTGATTGACTGAAGTCCATGTTTGATCTCATCGATGGATTGTGCCTGGTTAAAGCGGTAAACAGAGGAAATAAAATTGCCTATGGTACGCTTGGCAGGATAGATACGGCCGAACTTAACCACAGCCCCAGTGAATTTGATTCCCTTAGAATAATGCTGAATATAGAACTTATCCTGATGCAGCTGGACATGGCAACGGTCAAGGAGCATCTGACGGATTTTAGGCACGGCACGCAACAGACGGCGCTTACTACGGTCTATGACATAGAAGTCATCGACATAGCGCCCATGATAAGGGAAGCCAAGATTACGCTCGAGATACCAGTCAAGCAGGTTGAGCAGGAAGTTAGCGAACAGCTGACTGGAGAGGTTTCCGATGGGCAAGCCAAGGCCATCGCCATTAGTGAAGAGAGACTTGTTAGGTGGAAGGTGATCCCATTTCTCAGGAGCAGAACGGAACTCACAATTCAGTTCCGGGCGATGCATCACAATGACATGGGTGAGCCAGAGGATATCATCCTTATCATGGCCGAAGTAATAACGGGTAATGAACTCGCGGAGCATGCCATCGAGCAGCTGCTTGTCGATAGACATGAAGAAGCCCTTGAGATCGAGACGCATCACGTAGCAGCTACGGGTGTAGTTCTCGGAGCACTTAGCGATATCATCACGGAGCATATTAATGCCGTAGAGCACGCCTTTCTCCTTACGGCAGTTAAATGTACGGTCGCCGAAGATCTCTTCAAAGAGCGGCTCGATACGCATGGCTATGAGGTGATGTACCACACGATCACGGAAGTTAGCAGCAAAGACCTCGCGGTATTTCGGACGGGTAACGACGAAAGTGATGCTGGTGGACGGATGATATTCCCGAGAGTTAATCTCGTCAGCCAGGCGGATAAGATCCTGGCGGTGGTCCAGCATATAGTTAATAGTACTGGGCGAGCTACCCTTGTGCTTCAGGCACAGGTAGTAAGCGCTGAATATATCCTCGTCAGTCACCATATAAACAGTATTCTCCTAATAGATTCGGACACCGGCCGTACCCTGCGGGTATTATCCTTGTTGTTGTTGTTGAAATTGCCATTACTGAAATTCAGATTCCAAGCATTTGTAGCATTATTCTCGGTGTGTTTCCGCGATTACCTTGTTCTTAGCTGTAAAAGACAGCACGCGGACCATTTAATAGGAAGAGATACTCACGCCCGCCCTTAAGCTAAGGCGCCCCTTGGCTCTGCCGTTCGCCGGCAGACTTCTTCCAGCCAGATATCTGACGACCGATACCCTCCATCATACGCGCGAGGTTTGCTTCCTGCTTCAGCGACACCTGCCTGCGGCGCACAGAGAGATCCATCAGCGCATTCACCTGCTCGAAGCATACGGTGAACTGCTGGAGGTAGTGCAGGCGATACTCACGGCTGGAGTTCGCCAGCACGATATAATCGATGAGCTCGAGGGACTTGTTCTCAAGTCTCTCGGCCAGGGTGCGGCGGTACTCACGTTTGAAGTTGATGGTCACTTTCATGAGCTCATCAACGAAAAGCAGCGTATCCCTGTATACCTTTGTCTCTTTAGCCAACATAACAGATAACGCAATTAAATTCTGCGGCTGCAAAGGTACGAAGAAAAGACCGAACCACCAAAAGTTCACTCGAAAAAAAAAAGAGCAAAAAAAAATCGGCCTTGCGGCCGATGTATCACCCTTTTAAAAAGTGTTAAAGTTTTAAAGAGGTGAAGAGTTAATAAAATGCGGACACCGGCCGTACCCTGCGGGTACCAGCCTTGCCGTTGCCGTAGAAATTGCCACCACTGAAACGCAGACACCAAGCACTTGAAGCAATACCCTCGGTGATTGACCAATGCGCCTCACGTACCAACAGTGTACCGTTAATTAAACTTAACGCATAATTAATTTCGTTAAAGTGCTGATACATCATCCAGAGGTCACCAGATGCCGGCAACCACCAACGGCCTTTGCCGAACAAGCCATTACTCTCTGTCATGTTTGACGGATAATAGTTAGCACAGAACTTAGCAGCAGGTGCATTGTCGCCCAGGGTGTTTACAACCGTGGCCGTCTTAGTACGACCGTCATGATCCTTCATGGCGGCCTCGCGGCCCAGGTAAGCAGTACCACCGGCCACGTTAGAAGTTGCCCACTGCAGTGTAGACGGCGCATAGTCCTTGGCGATGATGATATGGTTATCACCATCCTTAACCATCACACCAACGGCATTAGCAACTTTAGATGACGAGAATGCCTCAGGATGATAGAAGCGGTAGTAATCATCCTCAACAGTACAGATGAACACACTGTTACCCAGACGTGGTGCACCGTCGACACGCTGTTTCTCCAACAGTGCAGCCAACTGAGCAGCAGATGCCTGGCCTTTGAGGATGCCATCAGCATCGGCGAACGGGAACTTGTGAGAAGAACCGAGGGTAGTGCCCTGTGAAAGCAGAGCGGCAATGGCCGCCTTTAGTTTTTTTCTTGCCATAATTGTTACATTTAAATGTTATTCATTATCTGTTATTCTTGAGTATTCAGCACATCAGCGAGCGAGTCTATCATGACAGGCGTGCCCATCGACTCGACGTAGGCCTGCAGCAGCTGCACTTCCTCGGCGGTGAGTTCAACCTCGCCCACAGAGTTATAAATCTTAAGGGCGAGCGCATGGAAGGCGATGCCTGAGCCATGAGAGTATATATCATCGGCCAGTTGGAAGCGGATATTCACCACACGTTTCTTTGTGTGACTGATATCCGTAAACATCATGAAATGCGTGAAATCGATTTTCTTCATAGACTATGAGACCTTAACTTTCAAGAAATTATTACTATCAATGTACACCTCACCAACAGTAGAAGGTGTGCGCTTCCAGTTATTAGGTGTGCCAATCAGCAGTTTAGAGCTGGCATTACCAGAGAGATTTATTTTGATATTGCCAGTACCACCAGTACCGAGGATAATATTCTGGCCACTATTGGCTATCAAAGATACACTACCAGTGATATCAAGCGCATTTCCAGATGCACTGGTCTTTCTATAAGCCTTGATCATACCATCATTGGTCATATAAGTGTAGCCATTCTCACTATTAGTCGCGCTATTTTTACCAATAGTAGTAGATCCGATGACAAATCCACCGATTGTTCCACTAGAGGCATAGATAGTTCCTTTGAGCACGGCATCCTGCTGGTATGACTTACCAGTCTTCAGATCCACAGCGTAGTTAGGGATGAAATTATTGTAGCCAGAATCCGAATCTGGATAATCAGGATCGAAACGGAGGTAAGCAGGTTTGTGAGCATACATAGATGTAGGACCATAATCCTGAGGGACACCATTGATATAGATGACACCGGACATCGAAAACAACCAATCACCACTGACGATACCAGAACCCAGCTGTGCGAAGTCCGCAAACAGATACTTTGTGCGGACAAGGTTATATGTGTTCAGGCCCTGCTCCCAAACCTGCTGACCGCTGTCTGTCGGAGCAATATGAACACCATTCACTACATTAGTAGAAGCAACCAGATACCACAGCTCAGATGTTGATCCGCTAACAATCTCCACAGCTACAGTTTCTTTATCGTTGCTGGTGTACTCGATATCGGCACTATACTCTCCTACGATATAGCACATCTTTCCAGTCTTACCTGTTGTCGCTTTCGTAATTTCATGGGCTACACATTTACCAGAGAGTTTACCGCTGGCAGACGTGCTTACATAGATGAGACGGTGAGTATTTCCTGTGTCGGTAGCCATTCCGCTGACGGTGAAGAAGTCGCCAACACGACAGCCGTTTCGTATTGCGCTCGTCTGCACATTATTGTTTGAGCCGTCGGCATTTACAACCTGGTATGTCCACGTTTCCTGATGATTAATGGTTCCGTAGGTACTCCACTGTGACTCTGTAAAGTTATTACGAGTCAGGAAAGCCACAATACCATATCCTTGTGCACCATTTTCACCATCCTTGACCAATCGTTTCACACCACTCCATTCCGATTTTTCAATATCATCGTAATCACCGGTACCGAGAGCTGCTGCCTGAATCACATAGCAGGGATCACTACCTGTAGGAATACTATATGCCCATCCGTTTCTGTTTTCGCTTGTAGATTCTGTACCAGACGTTGTATACAGTTTCCCGTCAGCGAACTTATAAATGAGTTTATTGCTTATCCCGTGAGCAGAAATGGCAGACGAACTACGTTTATATAGAAATACAGTAGCAGTATTGATACCGTGTCCACCTGTAGACCCTTTCTGACCATATATCACAGGTGAAACCCATTCTGTATTTGCGATATCATCACTGGCAGATGTGCTAAAAGCAACAGCTGCAGTAACATATATATCGTTTGTGCCAGACGGTATTGTCAAACTCCAGCTATTCAGGTTTGTACTGGTAGCCTCAGTTGTACATGCCGCATCAGAATAGAGTTTCTTGGTAGAGAACTTATAGTACAATGTGGCACTGATACCAACTTCACTAATAGCAGAACTACTACGTTTAAAAAGCATAATAGTAGCCGTATTTCCGCCATTATTACCATTGTTGCCATCCTTATTGACTACGATCTCTGTCTTGGCGAGATAAGCTGTCGGAGCAGCGGCATTGGCGGCCAGCTGGTTGTCGGTGATGAACACCACCACGGCATCCACCGTGCTGGCCACAGAGCCTACATTCAATGACTGGCTTGAGTCTTTAGTAGTGCCCCTTGTGGCATACGTCAGTGTCGCTCCCGTACGTTTGTACACCGTGAAATAACACTGGTATGCCGTCCTGGCTGCCTCACCTACCTTCTTGTAGGCGTAGGCAGTCAGTGACAGAGTGGCCGAGCTGCTCCCTGCAGGGATGCGCAGCGATCCTACTGATGACTCCACCGAATAGCTGATGCCATCATCAGGTGCTATTTCCAGGTTATCTACGATATTCAGTTTCATCAGATACTACTGTTTGTTGCTGAGATATGAACGTTGATACCTCCATACTGTTTGACAGTAGAGCCAGACACATCGAACGGAGTCGAGCTGGAGGTTGATATGGTAGTTCCCTTATTATCCTTGAGCACGAAGCCGAAGGTCCAAGAACCAGTCCCGCTATAGGCAGCACCAGTATGAGAATCTACAATGGTGGGGCTGTATGAAACGATGTTGGCAGCCTTGATGATATTCGAGTTCTCAACGGTAGTGGTCTTATTCGAGTCAGCATAGACGGTACGGCCTTTGTTGATGACCCACTGGTCCTGGATATCATTGATGGTGATGGTGGCATAATAAGCGCTACTTTCGTATGTCACTTCGACCACGAATTCCTGATGTCCGTTAACCATGGACTCAACGACCTTGAGTTTCTCAGGATGACCGGTCTCAGCCGTGAGCACCTTGGTATCATCACCCTTATCCTCGAGTTTCCACCATTTATAGGTAGCACCGCTGATACCGCTGGCCGAACCATTCTTCAGGAGAGAGGCTGTCAGCATTATATACTCAGACGAAGCATCGATCACCTGGTCGTTACCACCCAGAGAGCTAGATGCGTCAATAACCACCTTGAAGGCCGAATCACTCATAGGACGGATTTCGAAGTCACCCTTGGAGCTGATCTTGCCGTTCTCGAACTGGCAAGTGCAGTAGATCTGGATATCAGCCTGCGTGCCATAAGCAGGATCACCGATGATAGCCAAGGCAGGAACGGTGATATTGTTGAAGGTCTGAGTCATGGCCTTGAACACCTGGGCATAGGTCTGAGCCTTACCCTGTGCGGCTGTAGACCACACGCGGCTGCCGTTCACCAGAGCGGTACCAGCTGTGAACTGTGCCAGTGTGCCCTGGGCGATGATGGCATTGTCGGCACTGAGATTATTCAGACGGAAGGTGAAGATATCATTAGCACCTGGAGTAAGATACTGGTTACCGATGGCAGAGAATATCTGCGGGAAGAATATCATGCGCTTGTTATTCGCATCAGAGAATGACGGCGACACAGCCGAGACAGTATCTCCGGTTTTCTCATAGTACTGGGCGTTTCCACCATCGGTGGGGAACGTCATACCCATCGACGATGCGAAGCTGTCGCTTTCGTCGATACATACCAACTGGTCAACATCCTGGATAATCATACGCTTTCCTCCTCTTCTTCATTTTCATTATTATCTACTGCAGGCTCAGGATCTGTTTCCTCCTCAGACTCGGGTTCGGGTTCATCCTCAGGCTCATCTTCAGCTTCAGGTTCCGGCTCGGGCTCAGGCGCAGGATCCTGCACTGGTTCTGGTTCGGGTTCCTGATCCGACTGCTGATTCTCTGCAGCCGGTTCACCACCCTCAGGCTCAGCCGACCTGTTATCAGGTTCAACCCTGATGCCACCACCCGACAGCACGATAGCACCTTCATCAATGGCCTTCTGCAGCCCATAAGCCAACAGGTCACCCTCTGAGAGAAGGAACAAGCCCCCTGGTGTTGATTTTCTGAGACGCACGAGGCCCAATGCCTCGGTGATCTCTCTTGGTACAAGATAGTCGTTCATAATCTATGATGTTTAAATGATTTATGTATAAGTCTTATCCTCAAGATACTGGCCGATGACGAGATCTGTGCTGTCATCATCCTCGATGATATCACCATTATCATCCTCGAGCAGCGCAAATTCGCCCAGCGAATAAGCCTGGCCTTCGAAAGTAGGTTTCTTTGTCTTGTCAGTACCGATCATGGCACGGGTAGCCTTGGCCGACTGGCCCCAACCCAAATCAACCTCATTCTGACGGCTGGTACCAGAGAGACGGAAGAACTTCCACCGAACGCAGAAGAAATCCATAGGATTGTTAACCAGGTTAGAGTTGACCGCCAGTGAGAACTCAGCCTCGGACTCAAGCGTGTCGCCCTTGACATGCTTACCCTTGGTCACCTTGATCATTGGACGGGCGCCGTACATCTTACGGTCGACCGTGAAGACGGCACTCTGGCGGAACTGTGCAGCGTCGATATCGGCATGATAGGCCGTGCAGCGAATCTTCAACTGTTTGATGCACTCTAGACGGAGCACTATAGTACGGTAATTAACCGTAGTAGCCACACCATTAATAACAACCGAGCGTGATGATACCGAGTCAACCTCGACATCCTCGGCAGTAATTGCCCTATAGGCACTGCCACCCCATATTTCCCATACATACACCACCTTGGCATGAGTGCTGATATCCTGTTTGCCGGCAAAGAACGAAGCCGTAACGGTACGTGTCACGGTGTTACCCATGTGGAACGGATTGACAGTCACGAGGTTTGGCACATCGAGTGTCACCATTGGTTCGAAGCTGGTCATAGCCGAGGTGGAGAGTGTCATCTTACGCTTGAACTCCATGTTGTTTCCCAATGCAGCATTAGGATACTGCACCTTCACGGCTACCTTCTGGATCTGATCTGCAGCAATATTGGCATGAATCACCAGCGCCTTACCATCCAGGGCATAGTCATCATTCAGTGTGTCGGTAGATGTAATCTCAGTCTCGGTACCATTGGCAGCCACCAGATACCAGTTAACCAGGCAAAGGTCGATATCCTCGACACCTTTGCGACCGGTGTTTGGGTCGGTCACCAACAGCGACGGTTCCAACATGATAGGGAAGCGCGACCTGTCAGGGTCGTACTGGCCTGTAATCATATCCTGCTGCTGAGTGAGGGAACCACCCCTTATCAGCACATCGAACGTGGTCTGTATCGGCTCATAGAGGATGACCGCTTCGTCACTTAAAATCTGGCTCATATCTTTATGTTTTAATTGTTAATGTATAGCTATTGTACGAGATGTTGACTGGCCACCGACGGTCACAGTCAGAGTGAACTGCACCTCACGGGCTGTGAGGAAGTTAGAGGGGAGATCATCCGATGTGATAGGCAGAGTCAGGTTGCCGTAGCGGTGTGCCTGATTCCACACCTCATCAGCCTCGTAGAGTGCACGAGCCTCAGTGCCCTCTTCAGCTTCGCTATCAGCACCGCTAGACTGACGGGTCCAGACTGCTGCAGAAGCAGCTATGCGCGACGACACATCAGAACCACCGATGGAGAGTACGAAAGAAAGCGTGGTGGCCACACGACCGCCAGCGATATCCGACTGTCGGATGAAACGTTTGGTCATGCCTATCTTTAGCACCACGGCGCCGCTATTCAGGCAGAGCCAAGCAGCGGAACCCAGCCAAGGCTCCTCAGCCGTAGCATCGGTGCGGCACTCCCACAGAGCGCTGAAACGCCACACACGGCTCACCTCGATATCAAGATGCCATTCCACCAGGATCTTATCCAGCAGCTGCTTATCGGTCAGATGAACCCAAGCGGGTGACAGTCGAGAGGTAAGCCACAGATTGCGAGTGACAGTCTTGAAGTGGTACGGCTCAGAGATCATATCCCCTTGGGTGAAGGTACCACCCTGCCCCACCTGCTGCTGTTCGGCTGCAGAGAGCGTCTCATCAGGTGTGTAAGTGCCTGAAGGTCCTGTGTACTCTACCTGCGGGCTGGCTGTCCATTCACCACGATCCTCCTTCACAATGCGTGAGGGGTAATGGATGTGGTGCATGTTCTCGTAGAAGATGGTGTTGATATACAGCGATGGCATCGAGCGGTCGCGCGTGCTGGGCAGGTTAGCCAGGTCAGGCAGTATGCCCAGACACAGGGCGTAGTTATCATCACGGATGATAGGCTGGTCAACACGCCAGAAGAAACTTAGGCGTTTGTCTGTGGTGGAGAGCACCCAAGCCTGCTGACGCTCCAGCTGCATATTGCGGATGGTCTCATCGGCAGAACCGGCCACATTGCCATGACGTGTAACATTGATGCTGCAGTCATATCCTGTCTCACCCAGCGTGTGGCCGTCAACCACGATGGCCATCTCTGTAGTGAGAGCCACCGAAGGATGGTCGGTACCAGTGATGGGCGTGCCATAGGGCGTGAAGTTAAGTCCACCGGGCACGATGGGGTCACCGCTATTCTCCAGACTATGATACAGCGACACAGTCAGCGTGTTATCGGTGTAGTCAACGGCATCGACCACCATCCACACGGTAAAGTAAGAACCATTCTTGGTTACGATATGACCAGTGGGAATAGTAGCATCACGAGGAAGCAGGTCATTGACCTTGGCATAGAGGATATCGCCAAGATAGAACGGCGTATAGTCATTATCGTGGCGTTTGTGCATGGTGAGCACCAGGCGGCCGTCATCGGTATAGTCGACATGTTCGATCTCACCACCCTCGGTGAAAGAGTAGTCCGACTCCATCAGCTGGAGACGGTTGATGACCAGTTCCATGATGCGCATGAAGCCAGTCACCTCGAGACCCTCGGTCTGAATAAGGCCGATGAGCGGATCCATCCAGATGCCCTTGCCGTCGGTGAAGCCACGGCGTGCGCCCTGGCTTTTGACGTCGCCAGCGAACAACAGGCCGCTGAGGAAGGTAATAAGGCCATGGGCCTGGTCAGCTTCGACCTTGGAGAGGAACTTGGTGCTCCACTCCTCGACAATACCAAGCAGCGCGAGGAAGGCGTTACCTATCCTCACGGCGGTGTTCGCGGCAGTGCGGCGTTCGTCGCGGATGCCCTCGAACTGTGTTCTAATAGAGTTGATGCTTGGCATATCGAATGATTTTATTGCAAAAGTAGCTATTCCACCACCGAAATAAAAATACCCCTCTAGAAGCGGTTACTACGGATGCCTCCAGAGAAGAGCTCATCGAGGAACGATGACATGAGGCCCTGGTATGCACGGCCATAGAATGCCGACTCGGTGAGGTTCAGGCGGCGGATGGAATAGTAGTATTTCTTGAAGAACCAATCGCGAGGCATGCGCTTCTCTCCGGATGTAAGAGCAGCCTCCTTGCCCTTGTTCGGACCACGCTGCACCGTGACGTGCTCGAACTTAGGGCTTTTCATGTGTTCCTCAGACAGACCAGCGCCCACCTGACGCGAGCCGTATGCACGCTTACCCTCGCGGTATCTGTTGCCCATGAAAAGCAGATCTCCACCATTATCATGAGCGAAGCCCTTACCTACACCTGCAGCCACGAAGAGACCATACTGCAGGAATTTGTGTTCGATGGTGGTCACCTGTCCGGTGGTCACCAGTTCCTCCATGGAGTTCTGCAGGGCGCCTGAGTCGTTGATGTTGAGCTGCTGGATCTTCTCACGCCAGATATCGATCATCATCTTAGACCAACCGCGCTCGTACTGCTCTATCTCGCGGTCATTATAATAATGGCCCCTGCTGCTGCCAAAACGATCTACGCGCTTTCCAAGGCGCTCAGCCATCGTACCCATCAGTCACCCTCCTGTTCTGTTTCCTGTTCAGTTATCCATTCACTCTCCAGCTGCTGCTCATCCTCGTATTCCATCGATTCGGGTTCATCGTTCTCTACCATGAAGTAGAGACCGGTGACACCACTCATGGTGTAACGGCCGAACTCCTTAGAGTACACCTTCTCGACATTGAGGAAGGTGATATCATCGTCGGCATCCTCATGGCGGGCCCTGTCCCATATCATGCGCCGCACGAACTGCTGGAACACCTCGCGGCAGAGGTTGAGCTTCTCTTCACGATCCTCCATGTCATCCCATCGGTATGCAGCGAGGATGAACACCGTGTAGACACGGCGCTTGAAATAAGAGACACCCTCCGAAAACAGATTCTGGTCGGTGGTGTCATCGATCATCACGAAGTTAGATACCTTCTGGAACTGCTGCATCAGGCCCTCGATGCTGTCGGGGCCGGAGCAGAACACAGGCTTGAAGCCGTTTTCCACGCAGAGTTTATTCTGACGGGCCAGTGTTTCAAAGTAGTGAAGTGCGTCAAATATCATTTCTTATCATATTTTTCGTGAAATTCCTTAGCCTCGCGGGCCTTCTCGTTAAGCTCAGTTAGCGCACGCCAGCACGGCAGCGACTTGATGAGGGACTCCTTGGTGATATCGCCATCAGTAAGCGCACGGATCTGCGTATCCATAGCGCCCACGATATCGATATCCAATTCCTCGATATCGGTATCAACGCGACGGAAGAAGTATGGCCAACGCTCGGCGAAATACGACTTGACATGGGCGAACCAGCGAAGCGTGCCCATCTGCTCGGCCGGTGAGAGCGACAGTCGCTTGGGATGCACCAAACCAATCCATCTCCAGGGGAAATGATTCAGTTTCACGATGCCACGACGCAGATAGAGGAAGCAAGCCAGTTTCTCTATCATCTCAGGCTTGCCGCTGCTGACTGCCAGCTGGTAGTATTGCTCGGCCATGAGATAATCGCCGAAGGGATAATGATCCAGGATATCGTCGACCGCCCGACAGCCGTGGATGCGCTCCAGCCGCACATCCATGCCGTCGAACTGGTCGATGAAGTCAAACTGTGAAATCATACTAGCCACCTGCCAAGACTCGAGAGTGAACCAGTGGCGCGGTTTCCACCATGCAGGGCGGAACCAGCAGCTGAACGCCTTGGGCTGGTCGCGGGTAATGCGCTCGGTGTAGCCGCAGATATGGATACCCGAGAAGCGGATGAGCATGTAAGTCTTTACACGGTCCATGCTCTCCCACATCGACAGCAGTGTGAGCACATAGCTCAGCTGCTGCTGGGTCATCTTGCGCCAAGAGGTGGGTGCATAGATATCGATGGAGCCATCAGCCAAAAATGTAGGCCGGCGAGTCCTGAGTGTTCTGAAAATTCTCATGATGGTTTACTGGGTATCCGAATTCACCATAAACAGGGTATTTCTCCAAGTCAGCATCCAACTGGCTCAACAGTCGGCGCATCTTCAGCTTTACAGCATCCTGATCGCCACAAACCCACAGGTTAATAATGTGGCGGCACTGGAAGATGATAGGCTTATCATCAGCCGATACCGAGCCGCTGCGCACAGCCTCCAGCAGATGATCCATATACTGGGGGCTCAGTTTCAGGCGCAGTGTCTCATCAGCCTCGGCGATGAGTCTCTGCGCTGCCTGCCAGTCAAGATGTGAGACCGCAGGGCCTTGCATCTTCTGCAGCATACGGAAATCATAGAACAGCGTGGTGATGTTTTCCTTTGCCTGGTCTGTTGCGCCCCACCCTGACAACTGGCAGAGTGAGGATAGCAGCTGACCATGGGCACGTAGTGCGCTGTCACGCAGATGACCTACGAGGGCGTCCACACGCTGCTTGGAGGCAGGAGCCATCTGATTAGTGCTTATCACACCGAATCCGGTAGGTGTCAGTACCAGGTCGAGCTGGCGGAACACAGCGAGGAAAGCCTGCAGGGCCACCCATCGCTTCACGTCAGCAGTCAGAGCGGCGTGCTGCTCATCCTCAGCGGCAGACGTTCCCACATCGCCGAGAACGTCATTCATACATTCCATATAAGACCCATTAAAATGTGGTTTCACCTTATCATATACCTCTACATGGGAGCTAGTCGCTACCGAAAGGATCTCTTCGAATTCACTCTTGGTTATTTCCATCGCCGTCATTATTTAATGTTACCTTCTTAGCATCAGTATTCTCATCGAGAGTGGTAGGCATGATCATGGGCACATCAACAGTCACATTTTCGCTCCAGCCATTGTAATGCAGCACCACATGGTAGGGTTTCATCATCACATCGTGGAAGGGCTTTTCCATCGCCTGTTTCATGACAAACAGTTCGCGTTTGTCAGAGCCGGAATTGTTCATCTGGCTCTTGCCCGGTGTGGCTCCAATTAAATTAGGATGTACACCGAAGGCGAAACACAAGGTGTTGGCAGCCTCCTGCATATCGTCGGCCCAGTCGCCTCCCTCCTTCTTACCCTGATTCAGGTTGATGACGCGCACCATGGAGTGCTCTTTTCCGCTGGGATCGACGTAGTAGCCGCTGATGAGCGCCTTACCGGCATTCTTCGGACCACACACGAAGTCGATGATATTCTGTTTCTCCAGCTTGATACGCTCCTTACGTGCGTCTTCATCGGTGATACCCTCGTTGTCACACACGATATCCCAATAGTCATCGTGCACCTCGATCTGCAGACGCGGAGCCGAGGTGTTCTTAATCATGAAGCGCTTGCCCAGACCGATGAGCTCGTAGATATCGAACCACGAGTCGAGGAACACCGAGAAGTAATACGGGCGCGAATAGAACTGACGGCCAGGTGTGGCCATGCGGCACACAATGGCAAACTCGCAGTCTTTTCCGTCCTTTGGAGCCTTACGTTTCTCGCCCGTCATCGGGTCAGGCTCACGGCCCATGCGCACCATCAGGTCGCCCAGGGGATCGTAGAAGTCGAGCAGCGGCACGGCCTGCACCTTGAAAGTAGAGAAACTCTTCTTACGCCAGTCGCCATAGAGAATCCAGTCGAAGCGCTGGTTGCCGCCCTTGCGGGCTATGCGACAGTAGCACGTCTCCATGTGGCGCACCTTTACTATCTGGGAATGGTCGCGCGACAGTACGATGCGAGTCACAGTCAGGAAGAAATACTTCATGTCTGTGACCTGCTCGAGGAACAACTCATGCAGCGAGTTCCTGAGGCAGAAACGGCGGATATCTGCATTCTGCGTATCCTCGCGAGTGTCACGATCGATGAAGCGTATGCCCTGACCATAGCAGGCCTGAACGTTGAAAAGCTGGCATTGCGATGTCACCATGTTCTTGCCCAGACAGTTCATCACCTCCCAGGGCATCTGGTCATCACCACCGTAGGGCACATAGTCGTAGCGCACGCCACCTATCTCGATAGGCGTGAGCTGCAGATCATCGTCGAAGTCATCCACTATCAGGCTGCTGTCGCGGTAGTGCTCAGCCGGACTGCCTGCGTCGGCTCCGCTGGCATTCATGATGGCGCTGCCTATGGCATAGCGCGTACGGTTACCCGCATGCCCTATTGGCACCAGGTCTTGTTTATTCTCCTCACTCATAGATATACTTGATGTCCGTTATACTCATATATCAACACATCGATGACGGCACGGATCTCGTTGTTCACGGGATTCATCAGGCGGTGTATGCCACCTCGCCAGTGGCCCGATGTGGGTATCCATCCGGAGTAGTCCACGGCGTTGCCGTCTTTCTTCCAGGCCTTGAGCTGCACCCGCTGCTTATACTTGGCGGCGAGGTCCAGCTGCTCGAGCACGTAATTAATGTGTAACGCTTCTTTCATTAAGTTGAGTGCTAATTTATTTAATTGAAGGTATGATCGAAGGTATTATCGAAGATACGTCCGACGCGGTTCATCTGCAGCACATTATGGATGCGCTGGGCATACTGGTAAGAGAAGGTGAAGCGAGGCAGGTGGTCATCATCGTTGGTGAGTTCCGACTTCGAGTCGGTTATCACCACCTGTTTTCCACCGTCGCGGCTCACCACCTGGCCGCTGATCACGTTGACCACATACACCTCATCCGAGCGGAACAGGTCATCAGCCCAGCCGGCCATGGGTGTATTGAGGATGCCCGTATCGGCCTTGAAGGTGCGGGTCTCCTCGATGCGGTAGTTGCGCAGCATACCACCGATGCGGGCTGCAGAGCGCTTATAGTCAGGACTGACACGGTGGGTACCCGTGCAGTAGATATATTCCCACACGCCGAACGAGTTGTAGAACTCGAGGATAGGCGCACAGTCAGGTTCGGCAAAGTCCATCTCGAAGCGCTGGGCGCGATTGCCGGCAGAAGCCGTATATGCCACCAGAGTTTTGTTCTGAGCCGTGAAGTTATCAGGGCTCACATCGATGCAGGTATAGGTGCTGCTGCCGCCGACAGCCGTAGGCGTGAATGTGGCAGTGGTGCCGTCGGAATACTCGGCCACCACCGATGCAGCATCATCACCATAGTACCACAGCAGCTCACGGCGTCCGCTGGCTGTCACCTTGGTACCCATCAGGATAGACAGGAAGTAGTCGGTATAGAAATCCTCGGCATCGATGCCCACGTCGCACATAGAATAGAGCACGGTGCAGGTAGACGAGTCGGAACCTGCCGATATCGTCACGGTGCTCACCAGCTGCTTGCGGGCGTATGGCTCGAGCAGCTGTCCCAGCTCTGACAGGGTGATCTTGCTGTCAACCGGCCAGAGCGTCTCCTGCAGCAGCTGCTGGCCGTCGCAGGTGATGGTCACCAACTGCGAGGTGCCGTCGGTGCCAGCAATCTCCACATCAGGCATGCCCGATGTGAAGTATTTGCTGCCATCCAGTTGTGAAAGACTTACTGATTCCATTGCATTTACAACTTTTCGGCAAAGGTAACCATACCAGGCGGAAAGTAAAAATACAACAAAAAACCGGTGGCGCATCATCACGACGGGCCACCGGGGGGAATTGAACCTTTCAAAAAAAAAATGTTAGATCTCTATTTGCGCATGATTAAGTCAGAACTGACGTATCGACATACCGCCATATAGCCCAACGGGGTGAACCGTCGGCCACGGTGGTGATGTGGTAATCGTGTGAAATCAACCAGCCTACCACCACATCCTTCGACATGTTCATCATCGGCATCAAGTCATCGATGATATCCTCTGTGGTCTTAGGTTCCTCTACGGCGCGGCCCAAGCCCTTATCTTCCTCGGGCAGGTTGCGACGGAAGGTGAAGTAAGAATCCAACAACTCGGCCTGTGCCTTCTCGGTCTCATCGAGCGACTCCAGCCATTTCTCTACTCTCTCGCGTATCTTATCACTCATTTCACTCATAACTGCTATTCACTTTTAGTGGTTAATAATAAATTTTGCAAATCATTCTTCAAGAGGCGCAGCGCACGGGCATAGTCGCGTGCACGGTGATCATCCACTTCGTCGCTCTCCAGGAAGAAACCCACGAGTTCGTCCATCAGCTGGGCACGAACCTCGAGTTCCTCAGGATCGCAGAAATCATTGATGGCTTTTATAGCCGCAGGGGTAAATGGAATTGACTTTGCCATTACTCGGTTTCTCCTTTTTTTGGCAGTTCAACGTAAGCTGGAGCATTCTCTATACCATGCTCCTGTTTCCACTGGTCGTGCACCTTGGCACGCTCCAGATAGAGACGCATGCGCTCGGTCTTATATTTCTCTGAGATAGCCTTGGCACGGTCTCGCTCTATACCTGAGAGAACGGTCAGTTCGTCATGGTAGCGCTGCGCGGCATCATGTCGACGCTTATTGATCATGTCCTGCAGCTCACGATGCTCATCAGCCTGATGGCGGCGAGTATCTCGCATTGCTTCGTCGTTAGTGATGACAAAGGCCCTGTATTCATCGTAATCCATAAGCCTAACCTTGAATGAGTGCTGCGAGGAACATAAGGGCGAAACCGCCCACAACGGATACGGCTGCCAGGCATGCATCGCCCAGATTAGCCTTAGTGAGAGTTATTCCCAACGAGGGAATTTTTACTTCCCAACGAGGGAATAAATTTTTCCCAACGTGGGAACAATTGTTAACCACGGCACCAGCGCCACTACGGATGGCGTGTGCTGCCTGCTGTTTCGCTGCAGAAGCGTCGATGGGGTGATGCATCTCGTCGGCATAGCCCTCGAACTGTAATGTTAACTGTTGCATAATGCACTGTTCTTTAGCATGCCAGCGAACCCCACTGGCGAGGAGACAGAGAAACGGCTGCACATCCCGTTGCTAAAGAACAGTGACTCACCCGAAGGGCAAATTCAATTCTCGGAATGGCAGCCGTCGTTATCATTCGGACTGGATGTTAGGATAGCTCCCTCAGGCCTATGCCCTTTTACATCTTCCTGTGACTTCTTGGCAATAAAAATGCCCGGCTGATAAAGCTGAGCGTCTGACGTGCGCCCTGACGAGTGGACTACCACTGTTCTTTAGCGAGGGCAAAGATAAACAATAATCCCGAAACCTGCAAGAGATTTCGGGAAAAATTTAATTTTTTTATCAAAATATACCTTTTGCTCAATACACATCATCACCTGTTTTACCTGGTTTCCAAGGTTCATCAGTATCAGTTTGCAATGATAAACCTTCAATAACCTCCTCATCTGATGTCACCCACTTTTCAAGAAGGTAATGGATAACATTGGTATTACCCTTTGTTATATAATAGGTATTTATACATTTCCAACCACGTAGCCCCATATAATTTAGAACAGCTACCATAGTATTAAACTTCATCTTTTTACCATTTTCATCATACAGGGAATCAAATCCTTTACTATTTGCTTTACGACCGAGGTCCAGTTGCACTTTTACTTTGCCAACGCCCCAGAAGTTATACCCCATAACATTACAATACACAGGATATTTATCCATAGATTGTAAGACATTCTGTGCCTGAGCACAAAGGCTCATAAGAGCCATCATTAAAACAATAATTACTTTTTTCATAAGCCATAAATTATAAATACCAGTAGCAAAGATGAGAAAAAAATCGAAATGAGCAAATAAAAATGGAAAAAAACTACGCAAAAACGCGGAAATCGGTGGAAAAAGGGCAGAAATATCGCCGAAAATCGCATTTCGCATTAAAAAACGGCGATTTTAACACGCGGTTTGCAATTTTCTCATATCACTTACCAATCGCACTACGGCGTGCCTTGCCGTAGATTTCATTCACTCTGTCGATAGAAATTCTGTACGGGTAGGATCCAAGCGCGTGGATTGGAACAACCAAGTAACCATCCAATGATTTTTGGAAATGGATGGTACCCAACTTCACGCGGCTTATCATATTATTGTTTACGCGAGTTATCGTTTTCTTATTTACCTTACACATAAGTTGTAACTATATTATATGGAGCAAAAGTAAACAATAAAATTGAAAAATGCAAATTTAAGCGCAGAACAAATACAAAAAACATAAAAGAAACGAAAAATCCCTGGCTTTCACAAGCGAGGGATGTTGTTTACTGAAATATGTGACTAATGTTTGCAGAATTTAATCACGTCGGCAAAGGTAAGCATTTTTTCTGAGAAGAATGCACCTGCAGCCGACTTTTTTGTTTTTTAATCAAAACGTGTGGCAATCGGCATCCGCAGGACGGCAATTGACCACGTTTTTCCGCTTTGGGCCCCGAATTGCTGCATCGAGAGGCGGCAATTTGGGTCGATTTTTGCAAAAATTCCACACTCATCGACGATAAAAGTCCCTATTTATCGGCGTTTCAGGGGTGTGGGGCGCGAAAAAAGCGCCCCACTGCTGAAAGCACTGCCCGCACCGCCCTACGCTCCCGAGGCAATTGCCTCCCTTTTTTAAGCGGAATATGTAAGGACTTTTTACTTGTGTAAACAAACGCCTTGTGTCGCCATCGCCTACGTCAATCCGAGCCATATCCGCGGTCATGGCGTGCCATACGACATGAAAAGCCCCGGCCTATTCGAGGTCGGGGCATGGACTCTTGTAGATGTCAAAAGAAACAAAAGCCTATAAGGCAATTGCCAAGAGTTTATGACCTAAATCATGTAGTGCAGCCTCCAACTGTTTAGCTTCAGCGGGTTTGAAGTGTGCCTCCTTGCCATTCACAGTATTTCCATTGATGCGCTGCATAAGCCATGACTGACTCTTACCGAAATAGGTAGCCGCAATCTGTGACCAATTGATGAACTTAGGTGTATCACCCATCTTCTTCTTGATGGCCTCTACCACCCATTCGTCAATATCCTCTTGAATCGCATCTAGCATACGGTAGTGATCCTCAACAAACTCCTTTTGATATTTTTCCAACTCTTCAGGGGACATAGCACTCTCCAGTTCGTGTTGGTAACGCGCTGCAGCCTCTTTCTCTTCAGGAGTCTTAGCCTTCCTATAAGCCTCTGCGATGAGCTTATGCGTAGGATTCTGAATGTAATCGTCTAATTTCCTCATATCTTTTGTTTTTTTAAAGGGTTGCCCCTTTCGGGGCTTCCCTGTGTTAATCTTCTAGTGGAATTCCTAAACCAAGTAGTGCTTCATTTGCTGCTTTCCATTTTTCAAGGTAGATGTTTAGAAGTTCATCCTTGATTTTGTCTGGAAGATTTGAATTCTGAATCTTGAGCATTTCCTGTTGAAGCGCCTCTTTGAATTCTTCTGCTTCTTTTCTTGTAGGCATTTGCTTTAATTTTAATTGTTTGACTATATGTTTCTTTTGACGCTACAAAGATAATAATAATTTCTTTATTAACCAAATAATTAAATAATTATTTTTAGTTTTAGCTGAAGATTTAACATTTCGGGAGGAAAAAGCCACATTTTTGTGGCTGGGTTAGGCAAGCACCTTCACGTATTTATACGTGCATACAGCGTGGCACGATGTCATCCGAAACTGCAGTCAGAACTCGTGGAGCATAGTGGAGCATCAGCCGAGGAGTGTGCCTGGCTGATACGTGGCGGTGGTGCCAGAGGCACGTCATCGATGTGTGTATGAATGTTGTCTAAGCCTGCGTGATGACAGTCATACTCTCTTCGATGCGAACCACCACATATCAGCCGATAAGACTCTCTCATCGGCTAATGCGCAACGGAGCGGAACGGGTTCAGGCAGCAGGGGCGTGGTGACATGGTGCGCGTGCTGTATGGAGGACGTGAATGACTCTGTCTGTTCATCTGACAGTGTCGAATTATGAACGTTCAGGTGCGCAGGGGAATGAGGGTGGGCCATTAGACAACGGGGGCTTTGCCCCATTGCGCCTATCGTTCACCGGGCATAAGCAAAGCGCACGGCCCAGGGTGGGCGGGGTACGATAGGCGCAATATCTATTATACAGGGTCCGAAATACGGACCTTTTCAGACCCTGTACCTCTTCGTCTTGGCGAGGAACATGGCCATGGTGACTGTTGCACCTGCTGATTCCATAGCTGCTATGAATGCAGCTGAAGACTGTCCCGTAGTATAGATATCATCGATGACCAGGACTTTACGTCCACGGAAGTATTCGGCATCGATATGCACGTAGTGCTTGATATTCGTAGCCAGCTCATGCTCACCCGTGATATGAGCTCGCTTGCGGCTACCGCTGACCTGTACGCGGTCGAAGCCGCTGGTGGCTCCAGTCATTCTGCAAAGCATGTCAGAGAAGCGTTTCCAGCGTCTGACATTCGTATAGTGTGTGCTAGCAGGTATGCATACGATAACGACATCCGACATATCCATAGCTGAAAGTGCACGAGCGAACTGCCTTGCAGCCCATCGGGTGTAGACGTTTCTGCCATCCTTGAATCCAAGGATCATACGATGCAGATCCTGCAGCTCGAAAGAAACCTTATCGAGGTTCCGCTTCGGAACATATTCAAACAATGCGTACTTCAGCATGGTGATACGGATTAAAGAAGGAGGCAGCCTAAGCCACCTCCTTGCGAAACAACGAACTCTCAATCATCTGAGCAGCCTTGCTCACGTCAGACAGTACGCTGACGAGGAACTTCGGCTCCTCTTTCAGGCTCTTCAGCCAGCTGGAGAGGTAAGCAGCATTGTTCTCACGAACCCGCGTGTTGAAACCGAGGCTATGACCTATGAGCGCTGCTGTGAGTTCTGCCACGAGTTCCTCCTTGGCATAGTCCTCAGAGCCGAATGCACTGCCACCGAGGCGGTTCAGGCGGTTCTTGCTGCCAGTAGAGTGAGCCATCTCATGCAGCATCGTGGAATAGAACTCCTGCCCAGCAAGGAAAATCTCTTCATCCGTGCCACCGAGGTTGAACTGTCGCTTCATAGGCAGCGTGATGGAGTCGGTAGCGGGCGAATAGAATGCCCTGTCCTGCTCTTTGCAGGCGACGGGACAAATCCAGGTCTGTGACTCGATGACGGCATCCAGCTCCTGGTTCTCGTACATACCGTCCGTGCTACGCAGCTCAGGAACGGCGAACTTGGACTCCACGAGCTTCTTCAGCTTCTCAGGCTGCACCTCGGCGAGGTTCGTCTGCTCTACGTTGAACACGTTGTAGTACTTCAGTACTGGATGGACATCGCAGGCTCGCTGGTCAGAAAGAGACATCTGCCTGTAATCGTCCTCAGAGATATTCCGTCCGCTGGCATCCTTGATGTAGAGCTTCCAGAAAAGTACTGGAGCTGATTTCTCACCTTTCTTGACCGACGCTCCCAGCTCATTGGCCTTGTTGATCGTGACGAAGACCGGATACTGATACTGCTTGGCTTCACACAGCAGGTAGAGGAAGAATTCATTGAATCGGTTGTACTCGCGACCGCCGAAGTTTACTGGACGCCCGTTTGCGGTGGTGCTGATCCATGTCTTTCGCCATCCGTTCTGGAGGCTGGTGATGGTCTCGATCATCATGTCGGCGAATTGTCCGACGATGCGGTCTGTACCGCTGACTGTTGTTGAACTGTTACTTTTCATGACTGTACTTGTTTTGAAATTGTTTGTGACTTACGGATTCTAATCTCTTGAATAAGGCGGTCGAAAGCGTCTTGGGCGATGTCCCTGCCTGTCTGCTTCTTCAGGATGAAGGCGTACCTGAGTGCCGTGAGGGCATTTCTGCAGTACTTCTTTTTGTAACTGCGGGTGCTGACGACCCATACATTGTTCTCTGACCTGTTGGACTTCTCGGTCTTAACCAGGATGA
>CADAOD010000013.1 GCA_902789415.1 uncultured Prevotellaceae bacterium | reverse complement strand
CTTCATAACCTTCAGCCTCGAACATCTGACGGAATGCGAGACGACCAATACGGCCAAAACCGTTAATTGCTACTTTTGTCATTTTTCTTAATTATTTAATTGGGTTATACCTATTATTACTAACTTTTTTACTTGAAAATCGAACTTTTTTTTGATTTCGGATGCAAAGTTACAAAATTATTCCTATATTTGCACCATAAATCACTTAAAAATAAAGTGAAAAGTGAAAACTGAAAAGTGAAAAGTATGAAAATCGGCGGCGACAAACCAATGATTGTAAAATACAGATTACAATTCTAACATTAAACATTAAAAGCTTATGGGATTTATTAAAGAATTCAAGGAGTTTGCCATGAAGGGTAATGTGATGGACATGGCAGTGGGTGTTATCATTGGCGGTGCCTTTGGTAAGATTGTTTCGAGTTTGGTTGACGATGTGCTGATGCCACTGGTTGGTATGGTTACTGGCAACATCGACTTTTCCAGTCTGGCTTTCAAGATTGGCGAGGGCGAGGGAGCTGCCGTACTGAAGTATGGTAACTTTATACAGAACACCGTTGACTTTATTATCGTGGCATTCTGTATCTTCCTGATGCTGAAGGGTATCAACAAGCTGAACCGCAAGAAGGAAGAGCCCGCACCAGAGCCCGAGACTCCAAAGGGTCCCACACAGGAGGAACTGCTTGCAGAGATCAGAGATCTGCTGAAGAATAAGTAAATAAAAAAGCCTCGCCAAAACTGGCGAGGTTTTTTATTGTAGCTTACTCCCACTCGATTGTTGCGGGTGGTTTTGAAGAGATATCGTAGCAAACGCGGTTAACACCACGTACCTTATTAATAATCTCGTTGCTTACCTTGGCCATAAACTCGTAAGGCAGATGTGCCCAGTCGGCAGTCATGGCATCAGTTGATGTTACAGCGCGCAGAGCAACGGGGTGCTCGTAGGTACGCTCATCGCCCATCACACCTACACTGCGAACAGTTGAAAGCAGGATGGCGCCTGCCTGCCAGACCTGGTCGTAGAGTCCCCACTCGCGCAAGCCGCGGATATAGATATCATCGGCATCCTGCAGGATACGCACCTTCTCGGGGGTGATATCGCCCAGGATACGAACAGCCAAACCAGGACCAGGGAAGGGGTGACGGGTAATCAGGTGCTCGGGCATGCCCAACTGGCGACCTACACGACGAACCTCGTCCTTGAACAACCACTGCAGGGGTTCGCAAAGCTGCAGGTGCATCTCCTTAGGCAGACCGCCTACGTTGTGGTGGCTCTTGATGACCTTACCTGTGATATTGAGACTCTCGATACGGTCAGGATAGATAGTGCCCTGAGCCAGCCACTTGGCATCGGTAATCTTCTTAGCCTCGGCATTAAACACCTCGACAAAGTCGCGACCAATAATTTTACGCTTCTGCTCAGGATCGGTAACGCCTGCCAAATCGGTAAAGAACTTAGCACTGGCATCAACGCCTATCACGTTAAGACCCAGAACCTTATAATCGTCCATCACCTGGGTGAACTCATTCTTACGCAGCATACCATGATCGACAAAGATACAGGTAAGGCGATCGCCAATGGCCTTGTTGAGCAGTACAGCGGCAACAGATGAATCGACACCACCTGAGAGACCCAGGATAACACGATCGTTGCCTAACTGTGCCTTGAGCTCAGCCACTGTTGAATCGACGAACGAGGCGGCACTCCACTCCTGCTTACTGCCACAGATATCAACCACGAAGTTCTTGAGGAGCTGTGTGCCCTGCAGGGTGTGGAACACCTCGGGGTGGAACTGTACAGCCCAGATTGGCTGCTTGGTGCTGGCAAAAGCGGCGTTAGTAACGTCCTTGGTTGAGCCAATCACCTGGAAATCGCTTGGGATGGCGGTGATGGTATCACCATGGCTCATCCATACCTGCGAACCCTTCTCGAAACCCTTGAAAAGGGGGTTGTCGAGATTGATTGATGCAAGGTTGGCACGTCCATACTCGCGAGAGTCGGCCTTTTCGACCTTACCACCCAGGGTGTGACTAATGAACTGAGCACCATAGCAGATACCCAGCACTGGCACCTTGCCAACAAACTGCGACAGATCGACCTTGAAAGCCTCGGGATCGTGTACTGAGTAGGGCGAACCACTCAGGATTACACCAATCACCGAAGGATCGTCTTTCGGGAATTTGTTGTAGGGCATAATCTCGCAGAAGGTGTCCAGCTCGCGCACACGACGGCCAATAAGCTGTGTGGTTTGCGAACCGAAATCGAGAATAATAATCTTCTGTGTCATACTATATAATTACTTAATAAAATCTTCGGCTTGGTCGAGGGTGTCGAGCTTGCCTACGTCCATCAGGCGGAGGTCCTTGGCCTCGTAGCCACGAATAAGGTGGGTGCCACAGGCCTGGAGATAAAAGTCCATAATGGGGAAGCGATCGGGCCACTCATCGAGCAAAGGAACCAACGATGGGTGGAATACGTGAATGCCCGAAAAAGCTAATAGCTTATCAGCTTTTTCGCCCTTAACCTGACCTGTTTCGATGTTGGTCCAGCCATGCAGGCGCATGGTGTCATCGAACATCAGATAACGCTTGGTTTGGCGCTGGCTTACTACCAGCAGGGGCGCATCCATGGGCAGAGCATTGAGATCGAGATTGCTCAGGATATCCACATTATGAATGAGGATAGGCTCATTGGCATCGAACAAAGGCAGCGCCTTTTTAATGCCACCACCAGTCTCTAACAGCGCACTGGTTTCGTCGCTGATGCGGATATCAAGACCAAAGTTGTGATTATCTTCGAGATAGGTTACTATCTGACTGGCAAAGTGGTGAACGTTTACCACGATGCGCTCATAACCTGCCTGCTTAAGTTTCTGGATTACGTGCCAAATGAGCGGCTGACCCCCTACCCTCACCAGTGCCTTAGGCATGGTGTCGGTGAGTGGCTTGAGACGAGTGCCAAGCCCAGCTGCAAATATCATCGCTTGCTTCATGTGGCGCACTATGCTTTATTTGGGTTGCAAAGGTAGCACTTTTTTTGCACATAAAAAAGAAATTGCCCCAAAATATTTTTTGGAGCAATTCTTTTATTAGTAGTTACATCATGCGTGGACCGCCAAAGCCTCCGCCACGTGGGCCTCCGCCAAAGCCGCCACCACGACCACCGCCAAAGCCACCACGACCGCCAGGACCACCAGGGCCACCGAAGCCCTGACGACCAGCCTTACCACCAAACAGGTTAAGACGGTAGATGACGTGCAGCATGCTATAGCTGGTAACGGCATTGTACTGGGTATCGCTACGCATCATAGCTGATACGGTGCTCGACAGGGTGCTCTGCTGGCGCAGGATGTCGTAGAGTTGCAGCGAGATGGTAAGGGGCTTGCCCTTGAGGAAGCTCTGCGAGAGCTGGGCGTTCCAGATAAGCTCGTTGGTATTCATCGAGGCATCATAGTAACCACGACGGCTCTGCATGTTGAGGTTGGTGGTAAGCGATGTGCCCCAAGGAGCGGTAATGCCAATCATACCACCATAGGTGAACTGCCAGGTATCAAGATTGTTGCTGGTTTGCAGCTCGCTACGGTTGCGGTTGTAGTTGAGCGAACCGTTGAGCTCTACCTCGAACCAATCGTTACGATAACTGAAGGCCAGGCGCTCCATGATGGTTTGCGACTTGGTAACGGCCTTGGCATCGCTGGTACCATCGTTAACAAAACCTACGTTGTGTACGTATCCTAAGTTAGTAAATGTATTCACATTAAAGTAGCCAGCCGAGTCGATAGCGGTGTTGAACATAAAGCCTACGTTGGCATTCCAGTTACCGTTGATGTTCTCGGGGCGCGTCATGCGGGCACCACCCTCCAACAGGGTTACCTTGTTGGCAATAGAGTTGGCAGTGGTTGAGAAGTTAACGAACGTCATCACAGCGCGCTGGTGCTTCTGGAAGTAATCGTTGTAGAACAAACGGAAGTTCTGGGTGAACGATGGCTTCAAGCCAGGGTTACCACGCTGGATGTTCAAGGGGTCGCTATCATCGTAGATATCCAACAGGTTGCTCATTGAGGGCTGTGAAGTGTTGGCACGATAGGTGAAGCGCAACTGACTGGTTTGCGACTTTTTCCAACGGAAATCCATGGTAGGCGCAAAGTTGGTTACAGTGCGGGTGGTATCGGCATGTACACCCTTGTAGTCCTGCACAAAGTGCGACTTCTGTGGTACCATCTGCACACCTACATTAAAGGTATAGCCCTTGCGGACAATGCGCAGCATAACCTCTAAGGTATGGATGTAGTTCTGATACTCAGAATAACGGCTCTGACTGTCATCGCGATAAGGATCGAGCGATGTGATATTGCCGAACTGACCCAGGTAGGCATCCCATGTGCGATAGCCACCATTCCATGCAGCTACAGGAGTGATGTCGCTGAAATCGTAAGTGCCACGATCGCTCTTCTGGAACTTGTACTGGTACTGATAGCTGAACTGCAAGTAAGTGCGGGGCAGAATAGGCTCGCTATAGGTGATGCGTGCACTATAATTGTAGTTCTTGGTTGGGGTGATAGAGTAGCGATTGGTAACAGTGGTTGAATCGACTATACCTAATGTATAATAATCAATGATGCTATTTGAAGCCGACTTACTGTTACCATCGCTCCACCCTGCATTAAGTTGTACGGTGATGTTACGACCTGTGTTGCTTAACTTACGGTTAAACTGCAACATACCGTTTACATTCTTTGAATCGCTATATGATACGCTGGTTTGCGTACGACTGTTAATCAGGATATCCTTCAGCTGATCCAACTGGTCGAGCGGACTAACGATGCTCTTATCGCTGAATGGATTATCTGAGAAGGTACCCTCGGCACCACCATTATCGCCATCGCTTGAGTTATAACGGAACGATGGACGGAACATGATGTTGGTCATCGAATCGGGGGTCCACTCCAAACGCATGCGGGCATCCCAGCTGTTAGAGCGGGTGTAGTTCTGCGAGATATTATTGCCAAACTGTGAGTTTGTGGCACTGAAGGTAGTCTCGCTGGTGCGCTTTGAGTAGGCATCGCCATCGCTGTGATTCCAGCGCACGCTACCATCAAGCTTGAGTGTACCTGAGTTCTCGTAGTTCAGGTTCACACCTGTCATCTTATTGGCTGTAAGGCCCTGGCGACCACCGCCAAAACGGCCACCACCGCCACCACCTGGGAATCCCATATCGTTGGTATTGTTGGCATTGGTCATCATGAACACCTTCGTATTATTACTCATGATACCACCAAAGATACGACCAGCATAACGATGCTCGGTACCTGCAGCAAGGTCGGCATTTACCATGATACCCTTGTTCATACCCTGCTTGATACCAAAGTCGAGCACTGTCTCCTCTTCGCCATCCTCGATACCACTTACGCGGGCCAGATCGCTCTGCTTATCGTAAGCCTTGATACGATCGATGATATTGGTAGGCAGGTTCTTGATAGCTGTCTTGGTATCGCCAGTCATAAACTCCTTACCATCTACCAGAATCTTCTTTACCTCCTTACCATTAATCTTAATGGTACCATCATCGCTCACCTCGGCACCTGGCAGGCGCTTTACCAGCTCCTCGACTACCGACCCCTCGGGGGTACGGAAGGCAGCGGCATTATATACAAAGGTATCGGCCTTAAGGGTTACCTTCGAGGCACGCGCTGTAACAGTAGCACCCTTAAGCATGATAGCATCGGGGGCCAGTGTGATGGTGCCGGCCTGGTAGCCCTTGCCATCCTTCAGGGTAAACTTCTTGGTATAGGTTTTAAAGCCCACGTAGGTAATCTTTAAAGTATAAGTACCATCGCTGGGGGCTGTAATACGGAATGCACCATCGGTATTGGTTACACCATTGGCCACAACCTTCTCGCCAGAGAGGATTGAAGCGGTGGCCTGAATAACTGCATCTTGTGTATCCTGCTCAATCACTTTACCTGAAACCACGCGCTGTGCGTGAACTGATAGTACCGTTAAGAACACGGCCATCGTAAATAGTAATAATCGTCTCATTGTTACTTTTTCTATGATTTTTTTGAAAGTTTGACGCCTTTTCAAAAAAAAAGTTTAACCCATAAGCTATTTTTTTGCTATTTTTGTTACGTTTTTAAAAAATAATGTTATCTTTGCACACGGTAAAAATTAAAAAGTCAACTAAGGTACCAACAATGAGTCCACAAAAAGTTGTCATATCAAACCAGCTGGATCGTACGCTCGCTGAAGCCATAGCCGAGTGTGAGCACGATAAGGTTTTCGTCCTGGCCGACGAGACCACAGCCCAGTGTTGTCTGCCTGTTATCGAGAAGTTCGACGGCATGGCAGAGGCTAAACGCATTGTGATTAAAGCTACTGATACGCATAAGAACCTTGACTCGCTGAGCCATGTTTGGCAGGCGCTGAGCGAGGGTGGAGCCACACGTCACACCTTATTAATAAATATAGGTGGTGGCATGGTAACTGATTTGGGTGGTTTTGCAGCATCAACGTTTAAGCGCGGTATTAACTACATTAACATACCCACTACCCTGCTATCAATGGTAGATGCTTCGGTAGGTGGTAAGACAGGCATTAACTTCTTAGGTTTGAAAAACGAGATTGGCGTGTTTAACAATGCCAAGAGCGTGATTCTGGATACCGAATTCCTGAAGACGCTGGATACCGAGAACCTGCTGTCGGGCTATGCCGAGATGCTGAAACACGGCCTGATTAAGGACACAAAGATGCTGGGCGAGCTGCTATCGTTCGACATTGAGAAGCCCGATTTGGCACAGTTGCAACGCATGGTGGCCGAGTCGGTAGCTGTAAAACAGCACATCGTAACTGAAGACCCTACCGAGAAGGGCATACGCAAGGCGCTGAACTTGGGTCATACCGCTGGACATGCGTTCGAATCGTTCGCCCTGAAGCACACCCCAGTACTGCATGGCTATGCTGTGGCATGGGGCCTGATAGTAGAGCTGTACCTGAGCGCCATCAAAACGGGATTCCCCACAGATAAGATGCGCCAGACGGTAAGATTCATATTGGATCACTACGGAAAAATGAATATTACGTGCGATGATTACCCCACCCTACTGGAGCTGATGACGCACGACAAGAAAAATATAGCCGGCATTATTAACTTTACGCTTTTGGGAGGTGTAGGCGATATCCTCATCGACCAGACTGCTACGAAGGAAGAGATCTATGAAGCATTCGACTTTTATAGAGAAGGCTAATGCCGCTGAAGTTTTTTGCTCAAAACAATTCAACTTTTTAATAGACCTAATCATATTACTAACTAATCAGAGTGGGACTGCTCGCGAGAGTAGTCCCACTCACTATTTTTAGATAATAAGAAAACATTATGTTCTTATTATCTAAGAACAAAGTTCGAGGATTTTTTTGCGGGCGGGTTTGCCTGTTTCGGTAAGGGGTATCTTATCTATCTTTAGATACAGCTTGGGTTGATGGTACTTAGGCAGCACTTGCTGGCAGATGGTTTGCACCTGGGCGGTATCGCCCTCTGTAAGCAGCACCACTATCTCGCCAAACTTCGGGTCCTTACGCTTACTTATTATATAAGGTACGCGCACGTACTTCTTTAAAGCCTGCTCAACCTCCTCGATCTGTATCTTGATACCACCCGAACAGATGACATTATCCTTGCGACCACGGATACGGAATCGGCCATCGGGCTTCAACTCTACAATATCGTTGGTAACGAGCGTTTGGGCGCATACCTCTGGGGCATCAATCACCAGACAGCCCTCATCGTTAGTGCTCAGCGTTACCGTAGGGAAAGGGGTGTACCACTCTGAGGCCTCAGGACCACTGATGCGTCGCAGGGCTATGTGCGAGAGGGTTTCAGTCATGCCATAGGTGCTCCACACGGCATTGGGGAAACTGCGCAGTTCAGCCTCCATCTCCTCGTCAATCGCACCACCACCAATAATCAGGTGACGGATAGCCATCAATCGTTCCTTCTCCTCAGGCACCTGCAACGAGTTATACACCTGCATGGGCACCATAGCGGCAAAAGATAATTGACCATTAACCATGGACCATGGACCATTATCCAATGGATGACCGGAAGGGGGCACTTCGATTAATTTGAGACGGCGCTCTATGGAACGAACTACCATCATCTTGCCTGCGATATAATCGGTACTCATACACAGCAGGGCTGTATCGCCTGGTTTCAGACCTAAAAAGTCGCAGGTTATGCGCGCAGAGTTCAGCATCCTGCGCTTCTCAACCAGCATACGTTTAGGCTCGCCAGTGCTACCGCTGGTCTTCACCTCAACATACGCCGAATCGTTATTCCACTCGTCTACAAACGCCATAGTTGATCGCCACGAATCTCGAGGGGCATCTCGATATTATCAGTAAACAGCTGACCTGTACCTAAGCCCTGGGGCATGGTGATGTGATCGCCATATACACTCGAGGCAAACTGGGCGATGGCATTCAGGCCGATATTACTCTCGAGGGCAGAGGTTATCCACGAACCAATACCCATGCTCTTTGCGATATCAATCCACTCCTTACAGCCCATCATACCACCATGCAATGAGGGCTTGAGGATGATGTAACGGGGCTTGATGATTTCGAGCATATGACGTTTCATCTCAGCATCGTTCACACCTATCAGCTCCTCGTCGAGGGCGATGGGCAGGGGCGACTCTCTACAGAGCTCGGCCATATAAGCCCACTGACCTTGCTTGATGGGTTGCTCGATAGAATGGATATTGTATTGCGACAGGAGTTCGAGCTTATACAGCGCCTCATCGTAAGTAAAGCCACCATTGGCATCCAAACGCAGCTCAACCTCGTGATGCGAGAAACGCTCGCGGATACGCTTTACCAAATCAAACTCTTTCTCAAAGTCGATGGCACCTATCTTGAGTTTTACGCAGCGGAAGCCCAATTTCAGTTTCTCTTCCATGCGTTGCAGCATCTCCTGGTAGTTGCCCATCCACACTAAGCCGTTGATGGGGATGCCCACCTCGCCACGGGCAAAAGCGGTATCGAAGAGTTTTTCGCCTTTCTGCAGATTCAGCCAGGCTGTTTCCAATCCGAACAGCATCGAAGGATAATCGCGCAGGGCATCGTAATCTATCTCGCCCTTGGCGCAGAATGCCTCACAAAATTCATTCAGTTTGGTCTCATACTGCTCATCAGGCATCGCATCGCAACTCAAATCGGGCAACGGTGCACACTCACCCACGCCATGCTTATCGCCATCACTCAGATGAATCAACCACAGCTTGCGGGTTAAATAAACCCCGCGAGAAGTCCCCGCGGGTTGTTTAAAATGCAATATCTTTTTTTCTATTTCAAACATCATGGCATTTTGGGGTATTTTTTGAAGTTGGGCTTGCGCTTTTCAAGGAAAGCCTTGCCACCCTCCTGAGCCTCATCCAGGAAGTAGTACAGCATGGTGCAATCGCCTGCCAACTCCTGGATTCCAGCCTGACCATCCAACTCGGCATTCAGTCCAGCCTTGATCATACGCAGGGCCAAGGGCGAACGTTCCATCATAATCTCAGCCCACTCTACGCACTCGTCCTCCAGACGCTCGATAGGCACCACCTTGTTTACCATACCCATCTCTTCGGCCTCCTTGGCTGTGTACTGGCGACAGAGGAACCAAATCTCACGCGCCTTCTTCTGACCAACTATACGAGCCAGGTACGACGAACCAAAACCTGCATCGAACGAACCTACCTTAGGACCAGTCTGACCAAAGATAGCATTCTCAGAGGCAATCGTCAGGTCACAAACCAGGTGCAACACATGTCCGCCACCAATGGCATAACCATTCACCATCGCAATAACAGGCTTGGGCAGGCGACGAATCTGCATCTGCACATCGAGCACGCTCAAACGGGGCACACCCTCTTCATCTACATAACCTCCACGACCCTTTACGTGCATATCGCCACCACTGCAGAATGCATGCTTTACATCGGCCAGAGTCTTACCCTCGGGCACCTCGCTCATGGCACCAGTAAGCAATACCACACTGATGTCCTGCATCTCGCGGCACATGGCAAATGCCTGACTCAGCTCCCAAGTGGTCTTGGGGGTAAAAGCATTGCGATAGCGTGGACGATTGATCGTAATCTTGGCGATACCATTATACTCTTCAAATAAAATCTCCTTAAACTCTCTTATCGTTTGCCAGTTTCTCATTTTTCAAAATTTGATAATATGATTTGATAACACGCTCATCCTCCTCAGAATCTGTAAAGACCTCCAACAATACTGGACGTGTTGATTTCTTATTCAGTAATGTATCGATGCCTTTCTGCATCTCCTCCATATTGGTGGCTTTCATATAACGGATATTGTTCTGCTTGCAGATGCCCTGCGCTGTGGTCTGATGCTGTGCCGCAACATACTTGTCGCGTGCCGGACTCTTCTCCAGTCCCTTCAACAAGTTGAAGATGGCTCCCTTACCATTATTCAGCACAATGATATGCAGGTTGCCATTCAGATTCTGATTCCAAAGGGCATTCTGATCGTAGAAGAAACTCAGGTCGCCCAACACGCACAGCACCTTCTCGTCGCCAGTCACAATCGAGCAGCCAGCTGCTGTCGACAACGAACCATCGATGCCATTCACACCACGGTTGCAGAACACATAGTGGCGTGCAAAGATATTGGCCATGCGGATAGGACTGCTGTTGCCATAGTGGATATAACGATAGATGGCCTTGCCCAACTTCTCCTCCAAGTACTTCACAGTAGCCATCTGAGAGTACTCGGGTTGGAACTTCATGGCGCGATAGGCAGCCAAACGAGTGGCCTGGTCCCAACGGGCCTTGAAGGTAGCAGTAGAGCTGATGGCCTTATAGCGTACGGCATTCACCAGGTCGTCGATCACGTCGGCAGGACTACCCTCGATAACGCCATAAAGCTGCATCGAGGTATCGTGGATGCTACCATCCTCTGTGACAGCCCAGATGTGCACATCCTTCAGACCTCGTAACCACTTCTTGAAACGCTTGCTCACCAGCGTGTCACCCACGTAAAGCACAAAGTCGGGCTGGTAAGCAGGATTATCGCCCAATACATGGATGACCTCATCGAAATTGGTACTGCCATTACCCACACTCAGCGCCTCGTGCACCACCACAGCACACTGCGAGAGCATAAACAACTCCTGAGGGATGAGCTCGCCTGTTGACAACTGACCAATCACCACCATGGGTTTCTTGGCCACAGCAAACTGTCCGGCACACTCCAGGGCTATCAGCGACTGGTTGCTGCGTGGGGGCAGCAACTGGATAACACGCTCCTCGGGCAACTGCTCGACATCGTATTCGAACAAAGGCTCTGAAATAGGAACATTGATATGTACAGGACCATTGCCGTGGTGAGTGGTCTCGTTCATGGCCTCGTTAACCAGACGGTTGCAGTACCAGTGCAACTCATCGTTATACACCTCGGGCAGGTTAACGGCTTTCTTCACAAAGCGTCCTAAGGCATCGGGCTGAGGCAGCGTCTGACCATCCAACTGGTCGATCCACTGTTCAGGGCGATCTGCCGAAATCACCACCAATGGCATGTGCTGATAATAAGCCTCAGCCACAGCTGGGGCCAGATTAAGCAACGCAGTGCCACTGGTGACACAAACCACCACTGGCCGATGCACCACCTGGGCTATACCCAAGGCATAGAATCCTGCACTACGCTCATCCGTCACTGGATAGCACTCGATTTCTGGGCACTCATTCAGATTGTGTACGATAGGTGAGTTACGACTACCGGGACAAACCACTGCATATCTCACTCCATGGGCTACCAACAAGCTTGTTAGTATGTTTACGTTTTGTTTACTGCTGTACATATAATAGTTTTTTCATTGTTTCCATTTTAGCTTCGGTTTCAAGCCACTCCTGCTCTTCGACGCTGTCTTTCAACAGTCCGCCACCAGCATAGAGGTGACACGTATCGCCATCGATGTTCATGCATCGAAGCGACACATAGAGATGGGTGTCCTGCTGTGAAACAGGTCCCATAAACCCACTGTAATATCTGCGTGGGGTATGCTCGTTCTTTACTATAAACTTAAAAGCCTCGCGCTTTGGCAGTCCGCACACAGCAGGTGTGGGATGCAAGGCTTGTAATAAATCGCCAATTTTATTATTGTTGGCCAACTTAAAGGTAAAGTCGCTCCTAAGGTGTACCAGGTTTGCGGCACGAACGGTGCGTGGACCTTCCTCCTTAAAGTCGCCAGTAAACTGCTCCAAACACTCAGTAATATAGGTGGCCACAATGCGTTGCTCCTGAATATTCTTGGTGCTCCAGGTTAGTGATTCGCCCTCGCCATTCAGTTGGTCGCCCTCCAGTTTCATAGTACCAGCCAAAGCGATGGTACGCCAATCGGCACCATGACCATCCAGCAGAATCTCAGGTGTAGCTGTTAACCAGCAGCCACTCTGCTTGGTCTCAACCAAAGCGATAAACAAACGGGGATAAAGCTGGCAGGCATGATAAAACAAATCGATAGGTTTTACACCCTGTGGCATCTGCTCGTCGGCACATCGCGCCAACACTATCTTGCGGAACTTCCCTGTCTCCAACTGCGCATGATAGTTAGCAAAATCCACCTTATAATAATCAGCGCCCTTATTTCTGTCGCTTATATTTATGTTTCTTATGTTCTTATTATCTAAAACAACGTTCTTATTATCTAAAACAACCCGCTCTGGCGTACCTTGGATAAGCACCAAGGGCTGACCACCCTTTAGCTCGAAAGGGGCCACCACAAAGCCCTGTTTACCATTCAACTCTGTCAGCGAATGCAACTCCATAGGTTCACCCTCCGATTGACGAATCAGAGTAGCGTGATTTTCATGGGGTAATCTATATATAGCGTATGCTGACATTATTTCTTCTGCTTAATAACATAGTTAGTAACTCGCACACTCGATATCAGATCGCCTGCCGTGTCCTTAATCTCAACATTCCACACATGCAGCGTCTTACCTTTGTGCAACATCTTTGCGAAGGCTGTTACAGTGTCGCCTTCAACCACCGCTTTTACATGGCTACCTGTTACCTCGATGCCCACACAGGCACATCCAGGACAGAGAGCCGACGATGCCACCCCAGCCAGATTCTCGGCCAGAGCCAGCGATGCGCCACCACTCAAAAAGCCGAATGGCTGGCGATTTCGCTCATCAACTTTCATTTTCGCCAAACAAGTATCAACCTCGGGAGTAGAAATAAATTCCATCCCGAGGGCCGTACTTAAATTCGGCTTCGCGTTAATAATATCTACTATCTTCTCTACGTTCACACTAAAATTTTCAATTTTCAATTATCAATTTTCAATTATTTAAACAGCGAGTACTCGGGTACGCTCCAGGCCAGGGCACTGGCGCCAAGCACATCGCGCTCTCTATCATCAAGTTTCGAAACAAATATCTTTACCTTGCCTCGCAAATTGCCAAACACATGTTCCTCGAACGACTTATTTGTTGGCTCAAGCAACCATTTGCCTGCATGCGATATGCCCCCTGTCAGGATGATCGCCTCAGGGTCAACAATCGAGGCATAGTTTGCCAGCCCCAGCCCCAGCATCTCACCCGTGCGACGAAACACCTCAATAGCCATCTCGTCGCCCTTGTCGCAGCACTCCTTAATAGTGCGTGGTGTCAACTTTTCCAGATTTCGCATCAACGAAGGAGCATCGCTCTCAGCCATCAGTTCCTTGGCGGTATTGATGATACCTGCTGCACCAGCATAGGCCTCAAGACAACCTTCATGACCACAGCCGCAAGCACGACCGTGATTCACCACACAGGTATGCCCCAACTCGCCAGCATAACCATTATGCCCCAGATGCTCATTGTCGGCCGAGAAGAAGCAGCTACCCAGACCTACGCCCAGACTCAAAACAATAAAATTCTTCATGCCATGGGCACTGCCAAAGGTATATTCGCCAAGAGCACTCACGTGGGCATCGTTCGACAAACCTACTGCCAGACCAATGCGGTCGCGCAGCATGGCACTCAGGGGCACAATACCCTTCCAAGGCAGGTTAGCTGCATTCTCTATGCAGCCCGATACCGAGCTGGCACTGGGCGAACTAACACCGATAGAACGGATGGTTTCGTAACCACCATTGGCCTCAACCAGATTTACAATCTTATCGCTCAAGCCTATTACAAAGTTATTCACATCGGCATAGTCGCTCGTTAAGAACGACTCCTCGGCGATAATGTTGCCACGAATATCCACAATTGCATAGGTGGTTAGCTCGTTACTGATGTCAACACCTACAACTTTCGTTTTAATCTGATACTCCTCCATATTTAATGTCTAGATTTATGTTATTTAAACAACGAATACTCTTTTACATCCCAAGCCAAAGCGCTGGCGCCAAGCACATCGCGCTCGCCCTCCTTCAGAATCGACACCAGGATACGGGTCTTATTCTTGATATTATGGAATACGTGCTCCTCGAACGCAGCACGCATGGGTTTTAGCAACCACTTACCAGCCTGAGTCATATCGCCTGTAAGGATAATGGCCTCAGGGTTCAGTACTGATGCACAGTTGGCCATGCCCAATCCAAGCATCTCACCTGTCTGGCGGAACACCTCGATGGCCACCTTATCGCCTTTATAACAGCAGTCGGCAATCGCCTTGATATTCAGCTCCTGCAGATCGCTCAGCAGTGTGGGCTCCTTGCTAGCGGCTATCAGTTCCTCGGCAGTCATTATCAAGCCCTTCTCCGAGCAATAAGTCTCCAGACAGCCCTTATTGCCACAGCCACACTGGCGCCCGTTTATTTTAACGCAGGTATGACCCAGTTCGCCTGCAAAGCCATTAAAGCCTAAATGAGGCTGACCGTTTGAGAAGAAACAGCTACCCAGTCCGCCATGACTGATCGAGATGACCACAAAGTCCTTCATGCCATGGGCACTGCCATACGATTTCTCGCTGAGCGCTGTGATATGAGCATCGTTGGCCACAGCCACAGCCAGTCCTAACTGGTCGCGCAGCATAGCAGCCAGGGGTATCACGCCCTTCCAAGGCAGGTTGGCAGCATTCTCAATACAACCTGTTATAAAACTTGCACTTGGAGCGCTAACTCCTACCGAGCGGATGGTTTCGTAGCCACCATTCTCCTCGACCAGCGCCACCACGCGCTCGCAAAGGGCTGATATATATTCGTTAATATCAGTATAGTCGGATGTCAGGAAATAATCCTGAGCCACAATCTCGCCTCTGATATCAACCACAGCAAAAGTGGTACGATCCACACGAATATCGATACCTACTACACGTGTTTTAATCTTGTCGATGCTCTCGTCTTTCTTCTCCATAAAACGTCTCTGTTATTTAAACAACGAATATTCTCTCACCTCCCATGCCAAGGCACTGGCGCCTAACACATCGTTAGAGACTTTATACTCCTCGGATATCAGGAACTGGGTTTTACCATAGGTATTATGGAACACCAGTTTATCAAATGCCTCCTTGGCAGGGTCGAACAACCATTTGCCAGCCTTGGTAAGTCCGCCTGTAAAAATAAAGGCTTCAGGATCTACCAGCGATGCATAGTTGGCCAGTCCGAATCCTAACATCTCGCCCGTGCGACGGTACACCTCGATAGCCAGCTCATCGCCTTGATTGCAAAACTCGGCTATCTGCAGGGCTTTCAGGTTCTCAACACCTCGCATCAGCGATGGTGTGGTTGTTTCGGCCATCAGCTCGTTGGCTGTAGCTACAATGCCCTTTTTGGCCACATAAGCCTCTAAGCAGCCCTTGCTACCACATCCACACTGACGACCACCTGGTTCTACACAGGTATGACCAATCTCGCCAGCAAAACCATCATTACCTTTATGTATCATGCCGTTAGAGAACAAACAGCTACCAATACCGCTACCCATCGTAAGCACTACAAAATCGCGCATGCCTCTGGCCAATCCGTAGGTATGCTCGCCTAAAGCGCGCACATCGGCATTATTAGCCACAGCCACAGCATAACCAGTACGGTCGCGTAACAAAGCACTTAGGGGTATAACACCTTTCCATGGCAGATTTGGTGAATTCTCTATGCTACCAGTCATAAAATTGGCACTGAGCGCACTTACGCCAACCGAACGGATACTTTCGTAGCCACCGTTGCGTTCCACCATATCCATCAGGCGCTCGCTGAGCACCGATACAAATAGGTTAATATCAGGATAGTCTGAAGTCGCGAAACTCTCCATCACCAGAACCTCACCCTTCACGTCGACGATGGCGTAATTAGTGGCTTCAAGACTGATGTCTATTCCTATAACTCGTTTCTTTATTATCTCTTGTTTCATCAAAGTGTTCTCAGTTATCAGCCACAAATATATACTTTTTTTGGAGACTGAACAAATCTTTCTCACTTTTTTTGCAAATATTTACCCTAATCTTGCATTTTTCGCGAGATTTTTGTAACTTTGCACCCATAAAATTGAAATATTCGAATATTAAAGATGAACATTTTAGAGTTAAGCGAACAAGAAATCTTACGTCGACAGTCGCTCGACGAGCTGCGCAAGATGGGTATCAATCCCTACCCTGCAGCAGAGTATCCCGTAAACGCATGGAGCGCTGATATCATTGAAAACTTCGAGGATCTGCCAGTGATTGGTAAGGACGAGGAAGGTAACGATATCCGCGAGACTGCAACACCCGAAAATAGTCGCATGGTAAGCATTGCAGGTCGAATCATGAGCAAGAGCATCATGGGTAAGGCCGCCTTTGCCAAGCTGCAGGACTCTAAAGGCCGTATTCAGGTTTATGTGCAGCGCGACGCTATCTGTCCTGACGAGAATAAGGACCTTTATAATATAGTATTTAAGAAACTCCTTGACCTGGGCGACTTTATTGGCGTGAAGGGTTACGTGTTCCGCACAAAGACTGGCGAGATTAGTGTACACGTATTGGAGTTGACATTGCTGAGCAAGAGTCTGAAGCCACTGCCAGTGGTAAAGACTGATGCTGATGGTAAGGTTTACGACGCCTTCGACGATCCTGAGTTGCGTTATCGCCAGCGCTATGTCGACCTGGTGGTAAATGCTGGCGTAAAGGATACCTTCCTGAAGCGTGCAACTATCATCCGCACCATGCGTCGTATTCTTGACAACGCTGGATATACCGAGGTTGATACCCCAATCCTGCAGAGCATCGCAGGTGGTGCATCAGCCCGCCCATTCATCACCCACTTCAACGCTCTGAACCAGGATATGTACATGCGTATCGCTACAGAGCTGTACCTGAAGCGCCTCATTGTAGGTGGTTTCGAGGGTGTTTACGAGATGGGTAAGAACTTCCGTAACGAGGGTATGGATAAGACCCACAACCCAGAGTTTACCTGCATGGAGCTCTACGTGAGCTACAAGGACCTGCTGTGGGGTATGGACTTCACAGAAAAAATGCTCGAGGAAATCTGTACAGCCGTAAATGGCAAGCCCGAGGTTGAGATCGATGGTAACATCATCTCATTCCGTGCACCATACCGCCGTCTGCCTATCCTCGATGCCATCAAGGAGAAGACAGGTTTCGACTGCGATGGCAAGACTGAGGACGAGATTCGTGCATTCTGCCTCTCTAAGGGCATGGAGGTTGACGAGACCATGGGTAAGGGTAAGCTTATCGACGAGCTCTTTGGTGAGTTCTGCGAGGGAACCTTCATCCAGCCTACATTCATTACCGACTATCCAGTTGAGATGTCGCCTCTTACCAAGATGCACCGTTCTAAGCCCGGACTCACTGAGCGCTTCGAGCTGATGGTAAATGGTAAGGAGCTGGCTAACGCATATTCTGAGCTTAACGATCCTATCGATCAGGAGGAGCGTTTCATCGAGCAGATGAAGCTTGCTGACAAGGGCGACGACGAGGCTATGATCATCGACCACGACTTCCTGCGCGCGCTGCAGTACGGTATGCCTCCTACATTCGGTATCGGTATTGGTATCGACCGTCTGGTCATGCTGCTCACAGGTAAGTTTGCTATCGGCGAGGTTATGCTGTTCCCACAGATGAAGCCTGAGAAGAAAATTCCTCAGTCATCTATAGCTGAGTGGGCCGAGATAGGCGTTCCCGAGGATATCGTTCCAGTACTCCGCAAGGCTGGTTTCAACCTGGTTACAAACATCAAGGACGAGAAGCCCCAGGGCCTTCAGCAGAAGATTGGCGAGATCTTTAAGAAGTACAAGCTCCAGCTCCAGAAGCCTTCAGTTGATGAAGTAGCCGCCTGGATCGAAAAGGCGCAAGCCTAATGGTCAATGTTCAATGATCAATGTTCAATGAACCATGTACGATTGTGGTAAGATAGCAATTATCGGAGGTGGCAGCTGGGCAACAGCTATAGCCAAGATTGTGGTAAGTCATACCCACCATATAGGTTGGTATATGCGTCGCGACGACCGTATCGAGGATTTCCGTCGCATGGGGCATAACCCAGCCTACCTCACCAGTGTACACTTCAATATCGATGAAATCAACTTCGATAGCGATTTGAATCGTATTGCGCAACAGTACGACACGTTGGTGTTTGTCACCCCTTCGCCTTACCTCAAGAGTCATCTTAAGAAGTTGAAGACGCGTATTCGCGACAAATTCATACTTACCGCTATTAAGGGTATCGTACCTGATGAAAATCTCGTATGTAGCGAGTATTTTCATCAGGTTTACGACGTACCTTACGAGAATCTTGCTTGCATCGGTGGTCCTTCTCATGCCGAGGAGGTTGCCTTGGAGCGTCTTAGCTATCTCACCGTAGGTTGTGCCGACCGTGAGAAAGCACAAGCCTTCTGCGATGTACTGTCGAGCGAGTATATCAAAACCAAGACATCTACCGATGTGGTTGGCATCGAGTATTCTTCTGTTTTGAAGAATGTATATGCCATCGCCGCAGGTATCTGCAGCGGCCTGAAATATGGCGACAATTTCCAGTCGGTACTCATGGCCAACGCCGTGCAGGAGATGAATCGTTTCCTCACTGCTGTTTATCCTTTGGATCGTAATGCTTACGACAGCGTTTATCTGGGCGACTTGTTGGTAACAGGTTATAGCAACTTCAGTCGTAACCGTACCTTTGGCACCATGATTGGTAAGGGCTACAGCGTAAAGAGTGCACAGATAGAGATGGAGATGATTGCAGAGGGCTACTTCGGCACCAAGTGTATGAAGGAAATCAATCGCCACTGCCACGTAAACATGCCTATTCTCGATGCCGTGTATAACATCCTATACGAACGCATCGCTCCCCAAATCGAGATTAAACTCCTTACCGATTCATTCCGCTAATAATGACAGCCAAAGAAGTTATCAACCATATGGAATCGCTGCGCAACGATGCTCAGCGACAAATACTGATGCGCTTCTTTAAAACAGGTCCTGGAGAATATGGCGAGGGTGATGAATTTTTAGGACTAAAAGTCCCCCAAACGCGCCAGGTTGTTAAGCTGATTGGGAAAGATTTCCCATTGAGCGAAATCCCCCAGCTCTTAATGTGTCGCTGGCACGAAGTTCGTCTTTGTGGACTGCTGATATTGGTTTCTAAGTTTGAGAAATTAGCCACCAAGCGCCTTGAAAACAATCAAGACGCCATTCACGCTCGCGACGAAATCCTTACCCTCTATCTGCAATATGCCGAACAAGCCAACAACTGGGATCTTGTAGATCTATCTGTACACAAAATTCTAGGTCATTGGCTCTTATTGCCCTCCAACTTAGGCGACAGAGACTACAAGATAAAGGTACTAGATGACCTGGCCCAAAGCCCCTGCCTGTGGAAACAACGCATGAGCATCGTCTGCTCATGGAAGACCTCGCATATGGGCGATCCCACCTGGTGCCTGCGCTATGCCGAGATCCATCTGCACCACCCACACGACCTGATGCATAAGGCCGTAGGTTGGATGCTAAGAGAAATGGGCAAGGCTGCTCACGCTCGACCGGAGATCAAGTGTGGCGAAGATCTCCTACGCGATTTTCTCCGCCAACACGCCCACGAAATGCCTCGTACTATGCTCCGCTACGCCATCGAAAAGCTCCCAGAGCAAGAACGCCAGTATTGGATGGCTGTACGTTAATAATTCTCTGCCTTAATCTGGAAGTAACTCTGCGGATGGTCGCAAACGGGACACACCTCAGGCGCCTTCTTGCCAATAACGATATGACCACAATTACTGCATTGCCAGATCACATCACCTTCGCGCGAGAACACCACAGCATCCTCGATATTCTTTAGTAACTTACGATAGCGCTCCTCATGGTGTTTCTCGATAGCACCAACCAACTCAAACTTCGCAGCAATCTCGTCAAAGCCTTCCTCACGAGCTTCCTTGGCCATTCGAGCATACATATCCGTCCACTCAAAGTTCTCACCATTAGCAGCATCAGCCAAGTTCGTCTTGGTATCACTTACACTACCGCCATTAAGATATTTATACCACATCTTGGCGTGTTCCTTCTCATTAGCAGCAGTCTCCTCAAAGATGGCAGCTATCTGCACGTAGCCATCTTTCTTGGCCTTAGAAGCAAAATACGTGTACTTGTTTCTCGCCATACTCTCACCTGCAAAAGCCTCCTTCAGGTTCTGCTCGGTCTTTGTTCCTTTCAAATCTTTCATAAGTCTCTTTTTTGCTGGTTATAAAAATATAATTAATATCCTCGCCTGTTCAGGCGACATCCTGTCGGGATAGTCGGGCACAGATGATGTATTCAGATTAGCGCATCTGCCAATTGCTCCAATAGGGCCTCATCGCCTGTTTTCATGCGTGAGCGGATAGTTACCATTGGCTCTACAATCTCGCAGTCCTTCATGGCTTCTATCATGCCCTTCATAACCTTGCCTGCAGTAGGTGCCCAGCTACCGTTTTCGATAATACCGAACTTGCGCTTCTGGTAGTTCTTGATTTGCAGATGATACAGGAAATCGTGCATCACGGGGAACACACCTGCATCGTAACTTGATGCTGCTACCACAACTGTGGGATAGCGGAAAGCATCCTCGATAACCTCTGCCATATCCTCACGACTCAAATCACTTACAACAACCTTCTTAGCACCTTTTTCACGAAGTATCTCGCCTAAGCGTTCAGCAGCCTTAGCTGTACCACCATGAATGCTGGCGTAAGCAATCAATATGCCCTCGCTCTCGGGCTCGTATTTACTCCAGGTATCATACAGGCGCACAGCCTCAGCCAGGGCCTCATCCTTAAGCACAGGACCATGCAACGGACAGATGGCCTGAACATCCAGAGCAGCTATTTTCTTCATAGCAATCTGCACTTGCGAACCATATTTTCCACATATATTAAAATAGTAGCGACGTGCCTCGCAAGCCCAATCATCAGTCTCATGCACCAATGCACCAAACTTACCAAAGGCATCAGCACTAAACAGCACCTTATCGGTAGTGTCGTAACTCATAATCACCTCTGGCCAGTGTATCATCGCTGCACCAATAAACTGCAGTGTATGCTTGCCAAGCGCCAGGGTGTCGCCCTCTTTCACAGTCATCACACGTCCAGTAAAATCTACGCCATCAAAAAAGTTAGATAGCATTTTTACAGCCTGCGCACTACACACCAATTGCAAGTTAGGATAAGTCTCCAGCATCCAGGCAATCAGTGCCGAGTGGTCGGGCTCCATATGATGAGCCACCAGATAATCAGGCTGTCGGCCATTAAGAGCAGCAGTCAGATTTGCTTTCCACTCCTCCCCCTTACGGGCATCAGCCGTATCCAGCACCGCAATCTTCTCATCGTCGATGAGATACGAGTTATAACTCATGCCCTCGGGCACCACATACTGACTCTCAAACAAATCGATGTCCAAATCATCTACACCGATGTACTTAATTGTATTGCTAATTGTATCCATAGTTCTACGTTATAATCACATTTTGGCGACAAAGATAGTACAATTTATTTAAAAGCCAAAGTTTTTTAGTTTTATTTATGTGTTAAAATATCGTTAACACAGCGGAGTGATGTGCGCTATGTCGCCGATTTTTTGTACCTTCGCATCCGTTTTGCCCTTTTCGGGGGCGAATATTCAGGAAAATGTAAAAAGATTGTTTAAAATGGGAATAGGAAAATATCAAATTACTGAACTAAAGAAGTGTACAGCCGATTACCACAATATATTAGGCGACGAGCGTAAGGACGAACTACACGACAGGATTGTAGAGATTATTGTGGATGACAAGAAATATCGCGAAAAAAACTACACTGCCAGCAAATTGGCTGCTGAGCTTGGCACCAACCTGCGTTACATATCAGCTGTGATGACAGAACGCTTCCATACCAACTTTAATGGTTTGGTAAACAAGCATCGCATCGAAGAGGCCATGATGTTGTTGGCTGGCGAGGAATATCGAGATATGTCGATTACCGAAATTGGCGAAATGGTGGGATTTGGTACCCGTCAGGCATTCTACGCATCGTTCTTCAGGTTCCTGAACACCACACCACGCGAATTCCGTGTCAAGCACCTGGGACCCAAAAAGCGTAAGCGCCGCACCAAGAAGGATTAAGCGTGCTTTTTGCGATACTCGTACAACTCTAACGAGTTAACGATATTCTGCCAAAGCACATAACAGCCTGCACCTACCGAAGCCACAGGGTTAAGGTAGGTATAGGCTACCCAGATACTCAAGGCGGTATTTTTCTGGAACGAAGCCTGACCACCATCTATCTCATCACCTAACTGGCGACCAATCCAACGTCCCAGCAGGAAAAGCACAAAACAAAGAATCAACGACATTACAGCTATCATCAGCAGTGTACGTAGGGCAGCATCGCTATGCACGATGTTACGCACCGTTACCCCCGACGTAACAGCCAACTGCGCTGCCCATAGGTAGAACGACAGATCGGGTATCGACACAATCCACGCGCAAAAGCGCTTGGCATAGTGCTGTACTAACCAACCCAGTACCAGCGGAGCCACCAGTACCATAGCCAGCTTCTGCAGAATGATGAAGAAAACAGCCCAGAAACCAGTGCTCACGCCACGCTCCAGCAATGGGAATGCAGCAGGAATCATAAGGGCTGATGCAAAGGCCGACAACACCACATAGGCAGTCATCGTATTAATGTTACCACCAATTTTGGCAGTAACCACAGGTGCCGCCGTAGCAGCAGGACCAATGATACATGTAAGCACACTCTCCCAAAGCAACTTCTGTTCAGGATCGGCATCCACCATGAAGATAATCCACACGTTAAGCGCCACCAAAGCCAACTGTGCCACCAGCACACCTATGTGCCAGCGGTGAGGGCGCATCTGATGAAAGTCGATACGACAGTAGGTGGAGAACAGCGTAGAGAACACCATAAAGGGGAATATGGCATCTACAACCTCGCCCAGACTATCGCCTGCACTATCAAGAAACGGTACCAGATAAAACAGCAGATACACCACCGTACCAACCGCAATGGCTACTGGTAGAGTCCAGTCTTTTACAAATTGCTTCAGTTTCATGCCGCAAAATTACAAAAAATTTTTGTAATAAAGAAATTTTTAGTATCTTTGCAGCCAATTATGAGTGTTACTGAGTTTATACATCAAGATAAGGAGGCTAAGCGATTCTCGTTCGAAGTACTGCCACCGCTGAAGGGCACTGGCACGGCAAAACTGTTTGCCGATATCGACAAACTACGAGAATTCAACCCAGCCTACATCAATATTACCACCCATCACTCTGAGTTTGTGTATCGCGAACTCGATAATGGGCAGTTTGAACGTCGTCGCATTCGTCGCCGTCCAGGCACCATCGCCATTGCCGCAGCCATCCAGCAGCGTTACCAGATTCCCGTTCAGCCCCACGTTATCTGTAGTGGTGCTACCATCGAGGATATCGAGTACGAACTGCTCGACCTGCAATTCTTAGGCATTAACGATTTGTTGCTGCTACGTGGCGATAAGGCCAAGGAGGATAGCCGTTTTATGCCTACTCCTGGTGGTCATGCGCATACTACCGACTTGATGGCTCAGGTAAAACGCTTTAACGAGGGCTTTTTTGCTGATGGTACCCCTATCAAGAATCCAGGTCGCCCGTTCGACTATGGTGTAGCCTGCTACCCCGAGAAACACGAGGAGGCACCCAACCTTGAGATGGACATGCAGTATCTGAAGCAGAAGCAGGACTTGGGTGCCCAGTATGCCGTTACACAGCTGTTCTTCGACAACGAGAAGTATTATGCTTTTGTTGAGAAGGCACGCCAGATGGGCATCACCATCCCCATCATCCCTGGCATCAAACCCATGGCCAAATTGAGTCAGCTAACAGTTGTGCCCAAAACATTCCACTGCGACATCCCTGAGCCACTGGCCAAGGAGGTAGTAAAATGTAAGACCGATGAGGATGCCAAACAGTTAGGTATTGAGTGGACCACCCAGCAGTGCAAGGATTTGTATGCACATGGGGTACACAACATCCACTTCTACACCGTTTCAGCAGTGGATAGCGTGGCAGAGATTGTTAAGAGATTAGTGGTTAGAGGTTAAAGACAGATGGGTTTCGACGAGGTTATAGGACAGAAAGAGGCTGCAGAGCGATTGCAACAGCTGGTACGCGAGGAGCGATTGCCCCACGCACTGATGCTGTGCGGTCCGCAGGGCTGTGGCAAGCTGCCATTAGCCGTGGCTTTTGCCTGCTATCTGCTCGACAATGGCACACCATCTGCTAAAGCCATGCTAGCCAAACTGGAGCATCCCGACCTGCACTTCACCTACCCCACCATCAAACTGCCATCGATGGGTGCCGAGCACAAACCTGTGAGCGACGATTTTGCCAAGGATTGGCACCAGCTGGTCATGCAAAGTCTGTACTTTACGATGGAAGAATGGATGACAGCCATGGGCGCCGAGAACCAGCAGGCCATCATCACAGCAGGCGAGAGCGACGAACTGGTTCGCAAACTCAGTCTGAAATCCAGTCAAGGTGGCTACAAAGTTAGCGTTATCTGGCTCCCCGAGCGCATGAACATAGAGTGCGCCAACAAGTTGCTCAAACTGATTGAGGAGCCCCCACACCAAACTGTGTTTATCATGGTGTGCGAAGAGCCCGACAAGCTGTTGGAAACCATCCGCAGTCGTGTACAGCGCATCGATGTAAAGAAGATAGCCAACGAGGATATTGAACAGGCACTTGTAGCACAGCGTGGCATCAGTGCCGACGATGCTCACCGCATCGCCCGATTGGCCAATGGCAGTTGGATAAAGGCGCTCGACGAGCTACAGGTAGGATCAGAGAACGAACTGTTTCTCGACATGTACGTCATGCTCATGCGTCTGGCCTACCTGCGCAAGATAAAGGATTTGCGCAAGTGGAGCGAGCAGATGGCTGGCATGGGACGTGAGAAGCAGAAGCGCTGGCTAACATATTTCCTGCGTATGACCCGCGAGAACTTTATGTACAACTTCCAAAACGAGGAACTGGTATATATGACACAGCGCGAAGAGGACTTTGCCAAGAACTTTGCCCGCTTTGTGAACGAGAAGAATATCCTGCCCATCAGCGATATGGCCAACTTAGCCATTCGCGACATTGGTCAGAACGCCAACGGAAAGATTGTATTCTTCGACTTGGCCCTACAAATGATTGTATTACTGTTACAAAAATAAGAATGGAAAAATCTAAAGAACATATCGTACACGTAGGTTGCGACCGCGGTTTGTGCCACCAGGCAGTGGGACGCCAGGATAAGCAGCTTAACACTTACGACTGGTTGGCCGATGTGCCTGGCAACCCCTACACTACCGATTTGGTTGAGGTACAGTTCAAGCACACCCGCAAAGGCTACTACCACAACGTAAATAATCTGGACCTGAAGAAAGGCGACATTGTGGCTGTAGAGGCCAGTCCTGGTCACGACATTGGTGTGGTAACCCTCACAGGTCGCCTGGTAAAGCTGCAACTCAAGAAGGTGAACATCAAGTCGCCCGACGATATCAAGCGTATCTATCGCATAGCCCGCGAGAACGATATCCAGAAATGGCACGAGGCGCAAGCCCGCGAGCACTCAACCATGATCGAGAGTCGTAAGATAGCCAAGGGCTTAGGTCTCGACATGAAGATTGGCGACGTAGAATATCAGGGCGATGGCAACAAGGCAATCTTCTATTATATCGCCGACGAGCGTGTGGATTTCCGTCAGCTCATCAAGGACCTGGCAGTAGCCTTCCACGTACGTATCGAGATGAAGCAGATTGGTGCACGCCAGGAGGCTGGACGTATTGGTGGAACAGGCCCTTGCGGACGTGAGTTGTGCTGTGCCACCTGGATGAAGAACTTCTCGAGTGTAAGCACCAATGCCGCCCGATTCCAGGACATCTCGCTCAATCCCCAGAAACTGGCTGGTATGTGCGCCAAGCTCAAGTGTTGTCTCAACTACGAGGTAGATGATTACGTAGAGGCTGGCAAGCAGTTGCCTCCAAAGGATATGGTGCTGCAGACACAGGATGGCGACTACCACTTGTTTAAGAGCGATATCCTTGCCGGAATGTGTACCTACAGTACCGATAAGAACCTGGCAGCCAACTGTGAGACCATCAGCGCCGAGCGTGCCAAGGCTATTATCGAGATGAACAAACGTGGCGAGAAGCCCGTATCGCTGACACACGATGAGGGCAAGAAACCCGATCCTAAGCCACATATCGACCTGGCAGGAGGCGATATCAGTCGCTTCGACAAGGCCAAGAAGAAGAAAAAGAAGAAGAACAAGCCCAACAACAACCGACAGCCAAACGATAAAAAGGAGGCTAAGGATGCAAAATAAGGCAATCACACTGTTACTGGCGATGGCAGGCTTCCTCATGATGGCAGCCTGCGATCGTGCAGTGGTGTATAATCACTACGAGCACGTGGATAACGAGGGTTGGGAACGTGCCGACACCATGCATTTCTACGTGCCACCCATCAAACAGGCTGGCACCTATCGCCAACAGCTTCTGCTGCGCACCAACAATCAGCTGCCCTTCTTAGGTCTCAGCGTCATTGTCGAGCAGGACATCTATCCCATGGGACGCAAGTTGCGTAAACGTATCGATTGTGAACTGGTCGAGAAGAATGGTCACGTCATGGGCAACGGCATTAGCTGTTACCAATATACGTTTGATGTGGATAGCATTGAGCTTAACGAGGGCGACTCGCTACACATGTACGTGATGCATTACATGAAGTTAGAGAACATGAAAGGCATCAGCGATGTGGGCATCTTAATTTCGCAATAGGTTACGACCTGCATCAATACGCAGGAAGATGAACAGCAACAGCGTAAAGCCCCACAACGACGAACCTCCATAACTGAAGAATGGCAACGGGATACCGATTACCGGCGTTAAGCCTAATACCATGCCTACATTAATAAACACATGGAATAAGAACACACTTACCACGCAATAACCGTACACACGCCCAAACCTGTGCACCTGGCGCTCAGCCAAGTGTATCAGTCGTAATATCAGCGCCAGGAACAGCAGCAATACACCTGCCGAGCCCACAAAACCCTCTTCCTCACCTACAGTACAGAAGATAAAGTCGGTATCCTGCTCAGGCACGTATTTCAGTTTGGTTTGTGTTCCATTCAAAAAGCCCTTACCTTGCAAGCCACCCGATCCGATGGCAATCTCACTCTGGTGCACGTTATAGCCTGCGCCTTTCAGGTCCTCCTCCAGTCCTAACAGCACGTTAATACGCACACGCTGGTGGGGTTCAAGCACATGGTTCAGCGCATAGTCGGCTACGTTATAAAACAGCAACGACCCCACTGCAAAGGCTGTAATCCAAAGATAGTTACGCAGGCGCGTTGCCAGGAATCGGTATAGCAGATAAAACACTAATATCGTGCAAAGCGCCATCTCTACGTAATTCAGGTCAAAGGGTATAATCAGCAAACTGAATAGCAGTCCCACTAACGTCACGCCCAGCCCTATCAGCGTCATACGGATAGTGTCGCGCCTATCATTGCAGTACACATACACCAGACCTGCCGAGAACAGCTGAATCATCAACAGCACCGCGAATTTACCCACCGATGTAGGCGTATATACCATCATGGTATCGGCAAAGCGTATGCCCACCACAAAGTACACCACCATGGCCACACCTGTAAACAATATACTGCCAGGCATGCCCTCTCTATACAGCATCAGGAAGAACGACAGATACACCAGTGCCGAACCAGTCTCTCGCTGTAACACGATAAACATCATAGGCACAAAGATTACTGCTAGTACCAAGGCAAAATCTTTCCACTTCTCGATGGTAAAGCCATAGGTATTCATCAGTTTGGCCAAGGCCAATGCCGTAGCAAACTTGGCAAACTCAGCTGGTTGCAGTCGTATGGGTCCCAACACCAGCCACGATCGGGAGCCCTTGATACTATGCGGATTAAAGATGGTTCCGAATAGCAGTAGCAGCATGATGCCGAATATAATATAGGCAAACATATCCAGATAGCGATCGTCCAGCATCAGGATTACAAAGCCCAGCACAATCGATGTACCTATCCATACAATCTGCATGCCCGAACGGGTACTCAGACTAAACAAGTCGGTATCACCATAACTGTAGCTGGCACCACACACACTCACCCATCCAAAAGTAAGCAGGGCGATGTATATAATGATCGTCCAGTAATCGAGCGAGCGAATCACTCCTTTTTCTTTTCTGTTACCTATCGCCTGCGCCATAAGCTATTCTGCGTTCCTGAATACTCTTGGCCTTTGCCATGCTGGCCTCCGAGAGTTTACCTTTTAAATATTTCTCCATAATCAAGCCCCCAATGGGCACACCATAAGTGGCTCCCCATCCACCGTTCTCTACATACACGGCAACGGCTATCTTGGGGTTCTCCATGGGTGCAAAACCCATAAATACCGAGTGGTCGTGTCCGCGGTTCTGGGCCGTACCCGTTTTTCCGCAGGCATTAAAGTCGTACTTACCTAACTCCTTACACGTACCGCCTAATACCGACGAGCGCATACCCTGCACCACATAGTCGTAAGCCTCTTTGCTGGCCTTGGTGTAATGCTTGCGGGTGTAAAGCGTATCAAGTGGCTGTCCCTGCACATTCTTCACTACGTGGGGCACCAGATAATAACCACGATTAGCAATGGTAGCACCCAAGTTGGCAATCTGCAGTGGGGTGGCATTCACCTCACCCTGACCAATGGCGATAGATATAACGGTAAGTCCGTTCCACGAGCCCTTATAAGCCTTATCGTAGAACATGGCGTTAGGTATCAGTCCACGCTTCTCACCAGGTAGGTCGATACCCAGGCGATAACCGAAGCCCATCGACACCATATAGTCGCGCCAGGTGTTCATGGCGTTCTGTACCGATCCGTACTTGCTGATGTTGGTATTTATCATGTGATACAAGCCCCAGCAGAAGTAACCGTTACACGATGTACTCAAGGCTGGTACCAATGGCAGTGGCGCCGCATGTCCGTGACAGCCCACGTGCAAACCTTTAAAGTTAAAGCCATGGGCACAGGGATACATGGTATGCGAGTTAATTACGCCCTCAGTCATAAACGTCAGTCCCTGGGTAGTCTTAAAGGTAGAGCCTGGTGGATACTGTCCCATGATGGCACGGTTCAGCAAGGGCTTCCACACATCCTGCGACAGGGCACGATGGTTCTTACTGCGCAATCTACCTACCATCTGTCGTGGGTCGTATGTTGGCGATGATACCATACACAGCACCTCGCCTGTAGCAGGCTCAATGGCCACGATAGCACCAATCTTACCCTCCATCAGGCGCTCGCCTAAGGCCTGCAGCTCAGCGTCAATACCTAATGTCAGGTTCTTACCAGGAATGGCACGCTGATCCAAGGCACCATTCTGATAGCGACCCTGGATACGTCCATGGGCATCGCGCAGCAGTATCTGTATACCTTTCTGTCCGCGTAGTTCTTTCTCATACGAGCGCTCTATACCCAGCTTGCCGATATAGTCGCCAGGCTGGTAGTACTCGTCCTCCTCAATATCGCCAGGCGACACCTCAGCCACATCACCCAATACATGCGCGCCCATATTATAGGTATATTGACGTACACTGCGCTTCTGGATATAAAAGCCTGGGAAACGGTACATTTTCTCCTGGAACACGCTAAAATCCTTATCGCTCAGCTGACTCATAAACAACTGTTCCGTAAATCGCGAGTAACCAGGATTCTTGTTGCGGTCCTTAATGGTGGCCATGCGCTTCTCAAACTCCTCCTTGGTAATGCCCAAGGCAGTGCAGAAGTCGAGTGTGTCCAAACGGTCCTTCATCTCGTTCACCACCACCATGATATCGTATGCAGGCTGGTTGTACACCAGCAGTTTTCCCCTGCGGTCCATAATGGCACCACGCGAGGGGTATTCTATCTTTTTCAGGAAAGCATTCGAGTCGGCACTCTTCTTATAGTCGTCGCTCGTAATCTGAAGCATAAACAAACGGATGATGTAGGTGAACACAATCAGTGCGGCCACCCCAGCAATCACGTATTTACGATATTCCAGATCAAAGTTTTTCTGCTTCACCTGCTTCTAACACTTTCTATGGCCAGAATCAGTACCATGGTAAGCACAGTACTTACCACCGATCGGGCCAACCATAACAGCACATCAAAAAAGTTAAATGCCTCGAGTGCAAAGAACACCAAGCAGTACAGCGATGTAAGCAACAAGCACAACGTAGCAAACTTACCTGCACCCAGTGCTTTTGCCGATGCCTCCAAGTCTTCAGCCGAGTCGCGTGGCGCCAACAGTTTCACCAGATAGGTCTGCGCCAATGCCACCAGCGTCATCACACTGGCTGCCAAGCCTGGTGTACTCGAGAATACATCAATCAGCAGTCCTAACAAAAAGCACGATACCAGCACCAACCACTTGGGGAAATTACGACGGAACGTGATGGCAAAGTACACATACAGCAGCGGTGTGCCCACTCCTAACAGGTGTACATGGTTCAGGATAAGCACCTGAGCCAGAAACAGGGCAAAAAACATCACCAGTCGGTTCAACAATTCTATCTTCATACTGCTACTGTCGCTGTTTGTAACTAATCGAGTCGCGTGCGGCCTGCATCAGTGCAGCGCGCTCAGCAATACTCTTATCGTTTATCACCACTACGTCGCGCAGGTTACCAAAGTCGGTACTCAGGCGCACTTTCAACTTATACGAAAGACCATCGCGCGAGTTATACACCTGCTCAATCTTACCTACCTGCACACCCGAAGGGAAGATGCTCGAAAATCCGCTGGTTACCATCCACTCACCCAAGTTAAACTTGGCGTGGCGTGGCACATCCTCAACGTAAGCCACCGATGGATCGCCACCATACCAGTGCAGATAGCCAAAATAGCCACGATTACGAATGCTACAGCTGATGCGCGACGAGGCTGCGTTCAAGGCCGAGATAACCACCGAATAGTGGTCGCTCACCAGGTAAACCACACCTACTATACCGTTACCACAAGCCACACCCATATCAGGCTCCACACCATCCTTACGTCCTTTGTCGATGGTAATCAGGTTCTCAGCCTTGTGTATGGAGTTCTCAACTACCTTGGCGGGTATCAGCTGGTATTTACTCAAAAACTTCAACTCTTCGCGCTCAGCAGTGGTCGTGTCCTTGGTCACCTCGGCATACAGGCGGCGCAACTGGTCAAGCTGTCGCTCCTGATAGATGTTACGCAGGGTAAGCTCCTCGTTCAGCTCGGCCATAGCCATATAGCTGGTAAGCTTACTCTCCATCTCGTACACCTTGCCTGCCACGGCATTGGCACTCGTAAACCACACACTATTCTGATAACTGTTGTACTTAAACAACAGAACAACACTGACTACTTCGAGTAATACGAAGACTAGCCAGTGGTGATACTTGTATAGAAAATCAAGCAGGTTTCTCATCTACCTGTCAATTGTCAACTATCTCATCAAGAAATTAAATCTATCGATATTCTTCAGTGCAATGCCGGCACCCTTAGCCACACTGTGCAAGGGGTCCTCAGGCACGTGGAATGGAATATGCATCTTGTCGGTCAGACGCTTGTCAAGACCACGCAGCAGTGCGCCACCACCTGAGAGATAGATACCATTCTTAACGATATCGGCATACAGCTCTGGGGGTGTATTCTCAAGAGCCGAGAGTACGGCGTTCTCAATCTTAGCCACAGTCTTGTCTAGACAGTGTGCAATTTCCTGATAGCATACAGGCACCTCCATAGGCAGGGCTGTAATACGGTTTGGTCCGTGTACGATAAAGTCCTCAGGCGCATCGTCACCCAGGTCGGTCAGAGCCGAACCTACGTTAATCTTAATACGCTCAGCCATACGCTCCGAAACCTTCACGTTGTGCTGACGGTACATATACTCCTGGATATCAGCTGTCAGGTCGTCACCAGCAGTACGAATCGAGTTGTTCGAAACGATACCACCCAGTGAGATCACAGCAATCTCGGTAGAACCACCACCGATATCAACAATCATGTTACCCTCTGGTGCCTCTACATCGATACCAATACCGATAGCAGCAGCCATAGGCTCAAAAATCAGGTAAACGTCACGTCCGTCAGCGTGCTCAGCTGAGTCACGTACAGCACGCAGCTCCACCTCAGTACTGCCTGAAGGTACGCCAATCACCATACGCAGTGAGGGCGAGAACAGGCGGCTACCTGTATGTACCATCTTAATCAGTCCGCGCATCATCTGCTCGCAGGCCGAGAAGTCGGCAATCACACCATCACGCAGCGGACGGATGGTACGAATATTCTCATGAGTCTTCTCATACATCATCTTCGCCTCGTTACCCACAGCAATCATCTTGTCGGTACGGCGATCCAAAGCCACAACCGAAGGCTCATCTACCACAATCTTATCATCGCTGATAATGATGGTGTTGGCAGTGCCAAGGTCCATAGCAATTTCCTGTACGAAACTAAAAAATCCCATTAATTATATCTCTTAATTCTAAATTCTCAATTCTAACTTATTTATTGGTTTTCTCAAACCAGGCGTTGATAGCGGTATCGTAGTGGCTGCTTACGCCAAAGGCGCGTGTAGCAAACATACGGCGGTCCTCAATATCAGTCTGTGCACCCTTCTTGTTCAGGATGTCAAGCAGTACGCTGTACTCAGCCTTGCTGGGCACGATAACCACGTCCTTAAAGTTCTTGGCTCCAGCACGAATCAGTGAGATACCACCGATATCAATCTTCTCAATGATATCAGCCTCGCTGGCACCGCTGGCCACGGTCTGCTCAAATGGGTAAAGGTCTACAATCACCAGGTCAATCTCAGGAATCTCGTACTTCTTCATCTGCTCCTGATCGCCCTCATTGTCGCGACGTCCCAGAATACCTCCAAACACCTTTGGATGCAGAGTCTTTACACGTCCACCCAGAATTGATGGGTAGGTTGTAACATCCTCTACCTTCTGACACTCATAACCAAGTGATTCGATAAACTGCTGTGTTCCACCAGTCGACAGGAATTTTACGCCCTCGGCGTTCAACTTCTTCAAGAGCTCGTCCAGTCCATCCTTGTGGAAAACGCTTACCAGTGCGGTCTTAATCTTTTTAATTTCAGCCATTTTTTATCCTTATAACGTTATAAATATGATTTTTGGCTGCAAAGGTACAAAAAGAAAACGGATTAACCACAATTTCTCGGCGAAATTTTAGATTAATCCGTGTTAAAAATATGATAGGTCAATTATTTCAACGTAAAATTACGCACCCATTCCTTCATGGGTTCTACAGCTTCGCTATGCTCGGGTTTATACCGCAGTAATACTGTTACCAGACGTACGGTATCGTCTTCAAGCACCTTGCCGTAGTAGTCAAAATCTTCGTCGCTGCCCTCCTGTATGCTGTAGTCATCACCCACCTCAATCAAGTCGGCACCCATGGCCAACATCAACTGACTGGCAGGTCGATGATTACCTTTCAACGAGTCCACCATCACCGATATACTCATCTCATCGGCCATCAGCACCTCTTGGTTAGGTTCCTCGGGCAGGTTCTGCAAGTATAGGAACGAGGGGTAGTTAATGTCAAGTCCCAGCTTATCGCTGTGGTATTTCAGCAGGTCCCACTGCCCCATGCGTATGGTCATACTGTCGCTACTGGTCAGCTCAGTACCGCCATAAGCCTTAGGCTGTCGCTGTCCGCCACAAGCACACAGCATCCCCGCCAAAAACGCCATCCAAACAAGTCCACGCCCCCTCATCAATTTTCAATTAAATAAGGTTCATTCCCAGCGCCTTGCACTTCTGTCGCATCTCATCAGGCCAGATACTTGCCTGAATCTCACCGATATGACCCTTATGCAACAGCACCATACACAGTCGGCTCTGACCGATACCACCACCAATACTCAGTGGCAACTTATCGTTCAGCAACTGCTGGTGGAAGTAAAGCGCTTTGCGATCCTCCTTGCCCTCAATCTTCAACTGGCGCAGCAAGCTCTCCTTATCTACACGGATACCCATGCTCGACAACTCAAAGCTTCTACCCAACACAGGATACCATATCAGGATATCACCATTCAGTCCGGCACGTCCGTCCTCAGCGATGGTACTCCAGTCGTCATAGTCTGGAGCACGTCCGTCGTGCTTCTTACCATCACTCAGCTTACCGCCAATACCGATAATAAACACAGCGCCATATTTCTCGCAGATAGCATCCTCGCGCTCCTTAGGCGTCTTACCAGGATACATCTCTAACAGTTCCTCAGCATGTACAAAATGTATCTTCTCTGGCAGGAAAGGCTTTATCTGCGGATAAGTCTCGCAGGTAAGATACTCCGTACGGCGGATGGCAGCGTAGATACGCTCCACAATATTCTTCAGGAATGCCAGGGTGCGATCCTCCTTGCGAATCACAGCCTCCCAGTCCCACTGGTCCACATACAGCGAGTGCAAGTTGTCCAACTCCTCATCAGCACGTATGGCGTTCATATCGGTGTAGATACCATAGCCAGGCTCAATCTTGTACTCAGCCAAGCTCAAACGCTTCCACTTAGCCAACGAGTGTACTACCTCGGCCTTAGCATCGCCCAAGTCCTTAATCGGGAAGCTTACTGGACGCTCCACGCCGTTCAAATCATCATTTATGCCAAGACCCTTCAACACAAACAGAGGCGCAGTTACACGTCTCAGTCTCAGTTCTGTCGACAGGTTCTGCTGAAAGAACTCTTTTATCAGTTTTATACCCTGTTCCGTCTGCTTCATATCCAGCAGCGGTTCGTACATCACGGGTTTAATTATTTGTCCCATTTCTATCGTTAATAATAAATTTGCGTGCAAAGGTACACATTTTTATCAATTTTGCAAGCAAAAAGCCAATTATTTTTGCAAAATGACATAAAAACTTTGATTTCTACTAACTATTTGACGTCACAACCCTAAAAATCAAGAACAAAACACACAAAAAGGCGCGCGCCTCACGGCGTACGCCCCTTCAGATATCAAAAAATTAATGGACTGATGGTGCAAAGGTAAGCAAAAACCGGAACTAACAAGCTGGTTTTCTCATATATTTAAATAATTTAAAAGATTTATTGACCAATATCATTAAATCGTTATATTATTGGATTCTATCGTTTAAAAAGTTTTAAAACCGATAAAAGAAAGTCCCAACCACCCACAAGGGCAGTTGGGACCAACATATTTAATAACTAAGCGTTTATTCTTAGATACCAGCGGCAGCAATCCACTCGTAAACGCAGCTTGCTACGCCAAACAGAGCGATACCTGCAGTGCAGATGCCAAGAGCCAGCTTAGTGGCCTCGTCACTCTGGAATGTAGGCAGAGGATTCTCTGTCTTTGTGATGTACATAGCCTTCACAATGAGCAGATAGTAGTAAAGTGATACTACGGTGTTAACCAAGGCAATGAATACCACGCCATAAGCCATAGGCTCACCATTCTGCACACCTGCCATGAACACAAAGAACTTAGAGAACATACCTGCGAATGGAGGAATACCAGCCAACGAGAACAGAGCCAATGTCATGAGGAAGCTCAGCTTGGGGTTGGTCTGATAGAATCCGTTGTAAGCAGCCATATCGGTGCGACCGTCATTGTTCTGCTCAACCACATTGATAACAGTGAACACAGCCATGTTAGCTACGATGTAAACCAGCACGTAGTAAGTCAGTGCAGCCACACCCATCTGTCCATTGCCAACTACAGCCAACATGATATATCCGGCCTGAGAGATAGAACTGAAAGCCATGAAGCGCTTCAACTCGTTCTGTCGGATAGCAAACAGGTTAGCCACAGTGATTGAGAGCACAATCACGATATACAGCATGTAGTCCCAGTACTCAACCATAGGCGCGAAGGCCTTCATCAGGATGGTGCACAGTGTGATAGCGGCAGCACCCTTAGAGATGACGCTCAGGTAACCGGTAACAGGTGTAGGCGCACCCTGATAGGTATCGGCAGTCCAGAAGTGGAAAGGCACCAACGAAATCTTGAAGCCCAGACCACTGAAGAAGAATACCAGACCCATGATGCACAGGGGCGAGTTAGATACTGCAGCACAAACATCATCGAAGTACAGGGTACCTGTAGCAGCGTAGATGAATGAGATACCAAACAGCATCACACCACTTGAGAAAGTAGCTACCAGAATATACTTAGCGGCACCCTCGGCACTCTCCTTACGATGGCGATCAAAAGCCACCATACATGCCAGGGGCACTGAAGCCATCTCCAAACCTAAGAAGAACAGCAGGAACGAGCCAGCCGACATCATCATGAACATACCCAGCAGGGTGCTCAGAATCAGCATATAGAACTCACCGGCAATGCGCTGCTGCTTTGCAGCCCACGACTCAGCCATAATCACAACGATAATTGTACCGAAGGTGAGCACCATCTTCATCACGTTCACAGCCTGAGTGGCAACATACATACCACCAAAAGCAGTAATGGTATCGCCCTGGCGCATAGCGCTGAATACACCGAGACCAACAGTCATCAGCATGAAATAAGTAAGGCGACCGATAGCCACATGCTTCTTTTCGCCACGCATCTCGCCAGTCTTGGTCATCGCGAAATCGAACGCGAATACAATAATCAATGCTACAACCAGAGCACACTCTGGGAACATATAAATAAATTGTCCGTAATTCATATTCTTTCGTCCTCCTTCTTTACATTACACCAATTGACTCCAAGATTGTACCTGCTGCAGGCGAAATCATATCGCTTACCCAGAATGGGAACGAACCCAGACCAGCTACGCAGAAAATCAGGCAGATAACAGCCACGCGCTCATCCCATGTAGCATCGGTAAGCTCCAGGAAGTGCTTGTTCTCTACCTCGCCATACAGAATCTTACCAACCACACGCAGGATGTAAACAGCTGTTACAACAATCGACATACAAGCGATGATGGTAGCCACCATACGGAACGAGGTGTTGGGGTCGCCACTCAATGGGTGAGCACCAAACGAACCTACAAAGATGGTCATCTCAGCAATGAATCCTGAGAAACCAGGCAATCCGAGGTTAGCCAAACCGGCAATCACATAACCTACAGCCAGGAAAGGCATAATCTTCATCAGTCCTGCCAGCTCGCGGATGTCACGGGTATGAGTACGACCGTAGATCATACCGATGAGGGCGAAGAACAGGGCTGTCATCAGTCCGTGTGAGAGCATCTGCAGCACAGCACCAGTAACGGCTGTCTGACTCATCATCAGCAGGGCAAACAGTACCAGTCCGCAGTGTGAAACCGAAGAGTAAGCATTGATATACTTCAGGTCGGTCTGTACGCAGGCACTCAGGGCACCATATACCACCGAGATGGTTGTGAGGATGAGGAAGATCCATGAGAGATCCTGAGCAGCCTCAGGCAACAGATACATGGCTACACGGAAGCAGCCGTAACCTCCCAGCTTCATCAGTACACCAGCGTGCAGCATTGATACAGCTGTAGGTGCCGATGCGTGACCATCAGGGCTCCATGTGTGGAATGGGAACAGCGCACCCAGCACACCGAATCCGATGAAGATGAAGGGGAAGAAGATGTTCTGGATGTGGCCAGGAATACAGTGGTTGGCTGCGATTGTAGTCAACTCAAAGGTGTAGTTGCCGCTGTAGATACCGTTAAAGTAGTAGATACCCAGCAGTCCCAGAATCAGCAGTGCCGATCCACCCATCAGCATCAGGGTAAGCTTCATGGCCGAGTACTCCTTGCGACCAGAACCCCACACACCAATCAACAGGTACATAGGAATCAGTGCCACCTCGTAGAACATAAACATAGTAAACAGGTCGGTAGAGATAAAGAAGCCATACACACCTGTCGAGAGCAGGGTGAACCAGAGGAAGTACTCTTTGGTGAGTGGCTTCAGCTGCCATGAGGCAAAGGTACCGGTAAACACGATGATGCTCGAAAGCAGCAGCATCACTACCGAGATACCGTCAACACCAACACTGTAAGCGATATTCAGCGACTTAAACCAAGGTGTGCTATAGGTAAGCAGCATCTCGGCAGTATTACCAGCAGCACGCTCCTGAATAAAGTAGATGGTCAACCAAACAGAGAGGGCCAACAGACACGAAGCTCCCGTTACCATCACACCACGCACCTGATTCACGTTCTTGGCCAGCCAAAGGCCCAGCAGCATCAGGGCAGGAATTATTACGAAAATACTTAATATACTCATATCTTTAGATGCATAAAAGGATTAATGTAAGGGCCACTGTACCCGTGATAAACCATACGGCATACTGGCGCACGTCGCCGCTCTGCCAGCTGCGGATACTCTCACCACCCTCGTTAGCGCCCCATGCCAGGAAGTTGAAGGTGCCATCCACTACGTGACGGTCGAACCAGGCAATGGGTGTACAAACCAGACGGAAGATGATGCGATGTGTCACATACTGCCAGATTTCGTCCTGATAGAAACGCTTGTAGGCTGCGCGATGCAGCTTGGGGAAGGTTGCATACAGACGATCGGCAATAGGCTGCTGCTCACCCTTATAGATATAGGTAGCAAGACAGATGCTCAAGATAGCAATCACTGTAGAGGTGGCTGCAATCTGTGTGTTAAAGTGGATGGTGTAATCGGTACCAGCAGCACTTACGTAGCTACCGAACGAACCGCCCCAGCCAGCAAAACCACCGATAGTGGTGTAAACACCCACACCAACGGTAATCACACAAAGCACAATCAGAGGAATCGTCATGGTGAGAGGAGCCTCGTGTGGTGTATGATGTGCATGAGCCTCCTTGTTCTCAGTACCCCAGAAGATACCGTAGTACAAACGGAACATGTAGAAGGCAGTCATGGCAGCGATACCCGTCATAATCCAACCAACCACCGGACTGTACTCCATGCAGGCTGTGATAATCTCATCCTTTGAGCTGAAGCCCGAGAAGAAGGGGATACCAGCGATAGCCAGACACGAAATCAGGAAGGTGATATGGGTGATAGGCATATACTTACGCAAGCCACCCATCAGTGCCATCTCGTTACTGTGAACAGCGTGGATGATACATCCGGCACACAGGAACAGACAAGCCTTGAACATGGCATGTGTAAACAGGTGGAACATACCAGCCATATAACCCAGCTGAGCGTGGTTGTCGAGCACGGCACCATGGTGTCCGGGCAGTGACACACCCAGTGCCACCATCATAAAGGCAATCTGCGAGATGGTCGAGAAGGCCAGCACACGCTTGATATCGCTCTGGGCACAAGCCACAGCAGCTGCATAGAAAGCGGTAAACACGCCCACCCAAACCACAATGCTCATAGCCTGTGGAGCATACTCAATCCACAAGGGGAACATACGTGCAATCTGGAACACACCAGCCACCACCATGGTAGCAGCATGAATCAGCGCCGATACAGGTGTAGGACCCTCCATGGCATCTGGCAGCCAGATGTGCAGTGGGAACATTGCACTCTTACCGGCACCACCGATAAACATCAGCACCAGCGCTGTAGGAATGATGAAACCACCAGCGGCAACAGCCTTAGCCAGGTTAGCATCGATGAAAGGTGTTGTACCCTGTCCCATCACGATATCGCCAGCAAACGAGAAGCTGAACGAGTCAACGAAGTAACCGAAGGTCAGGATACCTACGAGGAAGAACATATCGGCAAAACGAGTCACGATGAATGCCTTCTTCGAGGCAGCGATAGCGGGCTTCAATGGGTAGTAGAAACCAATCAGCAGGTACGAGCTCACACCTACCAGCTCCCAGAACATATACATCTGGAAGATGTTGGTGGCCAGCACCAGACCCAGCATCGACATGGTGAACAGCGAGAGGAAAGCGTAGTAACGCTGGAATCCCTTCTCGCCATGCATATAGCCGAATGAGTAGATATGAACCATCAGTGATACGGTCGAAATCACAATCAGCATCATCACGCTGATAGGATCCAACAGGATACCGAGGTCGAAATGCAGGTTACCCAGAGGCAACCAGGTAAAGTTATAGGGTACAAAAGTCTGATACGCGCCATCCACACGGTCCATTCCAAAATACTGGAAGGCAGTGAGGTAAGAGAGTATCGTAACCAGTCCCAACGAGCAGGTGCCGATCAGTCCAGCCACCTTATGCTGCATCTTCATACCAGCCAGTCCAAGAACGATGAACGACAGCAGTGGCAGCAACATGATAAAGATTGTATATTCAAACATAACTTTCAATTATCAATTATCAATTTTCAATTTCCTACTATCGTTTCATATTCTTGATAGCCTCAACGCTGTCGCTCTTAAACTTGCGATACACGTTGATGATAATAGCGATGGCCACTGCACTCTCGGCAGCAGCAACACCAATCACGAAGAGTGTCATGAACATGCCCTCCATACCGTTTGGATAAAGCAAGCGGTTGATGGCGGCAAAGTTGATATCTACGGCGTTCAGCACCAGCTCAACCGAGATGAGCATGGCAATCAGGTTGCGACGTGTAGTGAAACCATATACACCGATAAAGAACAACAGGGCACTCAGTGCGAAATAACATTCTACTGGAATCATGCTTTATCCTCCTTTCTTGCTACAACCAAGCCACCGATGATACATGCCAGCAGGAATACTGAGATGAACTCGAAAGGCAGTACATACTGATATTTACCCGAACCAACAAGCGCAGTACCAATCTCCTTCATAGGTACCTCTACGCCAGCAATCTCCTGTGTATAGAAACCAGTCTTCAGCAGAATCAAGCTTACTACCACCAGTCCGACCAGAGCGGCCAGGGCGCCAGTAATAATCTTGCTACTCTTAACTCGCTCCTCCAAACCCTGCAGAGTACGCTTGCTTACCAACTGGATGGCAAACACATAGATCATCGTAACGCCTCCGGCATATACTGAGATCTGAGCGGCTCCAAGGAAGGTGTAATCCAGCAGGAAGTAGATACCTGCCACACCAAAGAGCACAAACAACATAAATGTTGCGGCTCGCATAATCTTCGTCGTGGTAACACACATCAGTGCCGAGGCAATGATGAATACCGCGAGAATGATAAACATAACTGTATTACCCATAATGCGTTACTTGGTTTTAGTGTTAAACTTACCGACCTGCCACTCGGCACCACCATTGATGAGGTTAGGCAGCGATCCGCCCTGGTAAACCTCCTTGTTCAGGTGGAGCACCAGACGCGAGCGGTCGAACACAGCGTTCTCAAAGTCGTTTGTAAACTCAATAGCATCAAAGTTGCAGGCGTTAGTACACAACTGGCAGAACATGCAGTCGCCCAGGTCGTACGCGTAATCATCCAGCACCTTCTTTTTCTTACCTGTCTCAGGATCCTCGGCCATGTGGGCAGTAATCTTGATGGTTCCGTTAGGACAGGCTTTTTCGCACAATGTGCAAGCGGTACACTTGTAGCTGCCATCCTCGTTGCGCTTAAAGGTCAAGCGACCACGATGACGCTTTGATACGTGCAGTGTAGTCTTGCGGTTTTCGGGATACTGCTCTGTCGACTTATTGGTGAAGAAATCCTTGAAATACTCCTTCCAAGTAATCTTCATACCTGTAGCCAAAGTCTTCAGGCCGTGTCCGATTTCTCCGAAATATGTTTTGTTATCTTCCATTGCTATACCTTATTTAATATATAGGCCCAGGGCCACAACAACAGTCATAATTACCAGGTTGATAAGTCCCAGAGGCATCAAGTACTTCCACTCCAGCTTCAGAATTTGGTCGATACGCAGGCGTGGGAAAGTCCACTTCACCCACATCAGCAACCAAACCACCAGCAGGGTCTTGCCAAAGAACCATACAATACCGGGGATGTAGTTCATCACGGTATCAAAGGCATCCACACCAATGTTGATAGGAGCCCAACCACCCAGGAATACAGCCGAAGCCAATCCAGCGATGATAAACAGGTTCAGGAACTCAGCTAAGTAGAAGAAACCAAAGCCCATACCCGAGTACTCAGTGTGGTGACCGGCAGTCAACTCACTCTCAGCCTCAGCCATATCAAAGGGACCACGGTTTGCCTCGGCATTACCAGCAATCAGGAACACCATGAAAGCGATGATGGCAGGGATATGGCCCTGGAAAATCAACCACTTAAAGGCACCTGTCTGGGCCTCTACGATACCACTCATCTGCATGGTACCTGTCAGGATCACAGCGGTAATCAAACAGAGGCAGAGCGACATCTCGTACGAGATTATCTGAACAGCAGCACGCATGGCCGAAACCACCGAGTACTTGTTGTTCGATGCCCAACCAGCCAGGAAGATACCTACCACACCAATTGATGAGATGGCTGTTACCAGGAAGATACCTACATTAAAGTCGAGCACATGGGCACCATTGTTCCAAGGCAGGAAACTGAATGTTCCTACCGAAGCAATGATTACCAGCAGTGGAGCTACAGCATACAGCAGCTTATCGGCACGATCCACAAAGAAGATCTCCTTGACGAGCATCTTCAGCACATCGGCAAAGATCTGCAGGGTACCGTGGAAACCCACACGTGTAGGTCCCAGTCGGCACTGGAAGTAAGCGCATACCCAGCGCTCCATCATAATCATCAGCATGGCAATCAGCGCATATCCAACCAGGATACCAGCGCCAACCAGCACGCATTCAATCAATATCGACCAGAAATCTCCCAAGCCAAGTGTCTCGCGCAGGAGAGCGTCGAACCATGTCGTAAATATAGAAAAATCGAACATAACTATCTATCAATATCAGGAATTACAACGTCAATAGCAGCACAAGTGGCAATCAGGTCGGCAATCTTCTGTCCACGCAACATGGGGTCGAAGGCACCCACCAGCGAGAGTCCCATGGGTCGCATCTTCATGCGGTAAGGACTCTTATCGCCACGAGAGTCGAGATAAACACCAAACTCACCAGCCACACCCTCAACCGAGTAGTACCACTGACCCTCGGGCACCTTGATGATAGGCTTCTGCTTCACGTAGAAGTCACCCTCAGGGATATTGTCGATGAGCTGCTCGATGATATTCAAGCTCTGGTACATCTCGTTGATGTGAACCAGGTAGCGGTCCATAGAGTCGCAACCAGTCAGTGTGCACTGCTCCCACTCTACCTTATCGTACATATCATATGGGTGGTTCTTACGTACATCACTCTTCCAACCCGAAGCACGTCCGGCAGGACCGGTCACTGCATACGAGATACAGTCTTCCTTACTCATTGGTCCGCACTTCTCCAGTCGGTTGTGAGTAATCACGTTATCACCAAACACATCCATGTACTCCTTGATCATGGGGCGCAGGTACTTCACCAGTGCCTTTACGTTCGATACAAAGTTAGGATCGATATCGTCCTGCAGTCCACCTATTCTATAATAGTTCTGAATCAGACGTCCACCGGTGGTCTCCTCCATACAGTTCAGCACATGCTCACGATCGCGCATACCATACAGGAAGGCAGTCAGAGCACCCAGGTCCTGAGCCACACACGAGGTGTACAGCAGGTGACTGTCCAAACGCTGCAGCTCATCCATAATGGTACGGATGTACTTAATACGGTCGGTCAGCTCAACCTCCATAGCCTCCTCAATCACACCTACCAGTGCATGACGGTGCTGCATAGCACCCAGGTAGTTCAGTCGGTCGGTCAGAGCCAGTGTCTGAGGATAGGTCATACCCTCCCACATCTTCTCGATACCACGATGGATATAACCAAAGTGAGGATAGATGCGCTTCACGGTCTCACCGTCCAGCACAGTCTGCAAACGCAGCACACCGTGGGTAGCAGGGTGCTGTGGTCCGATGTTAATCACATAGTCATCAGCCTCAAACAGTTTGTTCTGCTTGCACTGCAGGTTACCATCCTTATCCAGGTAGTACTCCAGTCCGTAGTTAGGCTCTACATCATCCTCCAGGGTGTACTTATCGTTAAACTCCCAGTCCTTACGGAAGGGGTGACCCTTAAAGTCGCTACGCAGGAACAAACGGCGCATATCCTTATGACCCAGGAACACGATACCAAAGAAGTCGTAAACCTCGCGCTCCAACAGCTCAGCTACACGCCAGATATTTGATACGGTTGGAATGTATGGAATCAGCTGTCCGTCGGTCTCGCCGGTGCCATTTGATGACATGCCATCGCCACAAACCTTAGTTCTGGCCAGCATCTTTACGCTGCAACGCTCGTGGGTGTTGGTATTCTCAAGGATATACACACAACCCAGACCTTCCTCGCCACCGAAATCTTCACCTACGATAGTCACAAGATAGTCAAAGCCTTTCTTGCTCTTCAAGTTCTGCATCTCCGAGGCGAACTTGTCAAAATCAAAACTCAAAAATTCTAATTTCATGCCTTGTCCTCCTCTTTCTTTAACTCCTTAACAAAATCCTCGGGCACGTTTGTTACCACGATTGGCTCTCTACGATGATCACCCAGGTTGTTACGGAATGTCAACTCCTCGTTCGATACACCCAGCTCGCGCTCCTCAGCGGTCTGCTTGTGGTTTGCACCTCCAAAGAATTTCTCTACCTTCACCTTACGCTGCAGCTGCATCATACCATACATGATAGCCTCTGGACGTGGGGGACAGCCAGGGATGAACACATCCACGGGCACAATCTCCTCGATGCCCTTTACCACATGGTAGCTCGACTTGAAAGGACCACCGCTGATGGCGCATCCACCAACAGCCACCACATACTTAGGCTCAGCCATTTGGTCGTACAAACGCTTCAGGGCTGGGGCCATCTTGTGGGTGATGGTACCTGCACACATAATCAGGTCGGCCTGTCGTGGTGAGTTACGTGTTACCTCGAAACCAAATCGGGCAAAGTCGTAACGTGAGCAACCGCAAGCCATAAACTCAATACCACAGCACGATGTAGCAAAAGTCAGCGACCACAGTGAGTTACTACGTCCCCAGTTAATCAATTGGTCCAACGAACCTGTAACCACGTTTACGCCACCCTCATGCAGCTCGTCGATAATCTTCTCCAACGACTCGTTGTCGTTCCACTCCTCGTAAGGAATGCTCTTGATGTGGGGCTTTCTTACTTCCATTCTAAGTCTCCTTTCCGCCAGGCATAAGCCAAGCCTAATACCAGAACTACTAAGAAGAAGCCGATGCTAAGCAGAGCCATTGCGCCGAACTCCTTCACTACCACAGCCCATGGATACAGAAACACCGTTTCCACATCGAACATGAGGAACAAGATGGCAAAGAGATAGAAACCTACCGATACAGGCAACCACGAGCTGCCACGGGTAGGAATACCGCTCTCATACGGCTCACCCTTGACCTTAGCGTAGGACCTTGGTCCCAACAGCTTGGCCATCACGTAAGCCGCTACCACCAATGTAATAGCCGTCACCAAGACGGTAATTAACAAAGTAAAGTTCATAAAAAGCTAACTATAATTATTTATTAATGTTTTAATTATTTTCATTCAAGTAGTGTTACTCACCCATCACCTCTGTGATTGGCTCACCCACACAGGCGTTTGTCTGCTGTATGTGCAGCTTGTGGCATATGGTGGGCGCAATGTCGGTAATGTGTACCTCGCGGCTGGTTTCGCCATGCTTTACCTTCCAGCCGTAGAACAGCAGGGGTATGTGGGCATCGTATGGGTTCCACTCGCCATGGGTAGTACCGATGGGCGACGAATATTTGCTGTTGAACGAATACCAGCCTGGCTCAACCATAAAGATGATATCGCCCGAACGATCGTGGTGATAACCCTTCAGCACCCGTTCCTTCAGGAATGCGGGGATGGGGGCTGTAGCAGCCTTCTTAAAGTCGCAGGCGAATGATACGTGGGGCACCTTCAGCAGTTCCTCTACAATCACATCGCGCACTTTCTCTTCATCCAGTCCCTGCTCACGGATAGCATCCTTATCCAGTACCAATCGGTAATCCAAGCAGTCCTTAATGATATTCTTGGTCAGGTGCAAACGCTCACTCACACGCTTGGCTGCCTCAACTACATATTCCTCATCAAACTTAAAGGCACCGCCATTCAGTTTGTGGTCTTCCATAAACTTAAAGTTATGCGCACCACCATGGTCGGCAGTCAGGAACACCAGGTAGTTCCCCTCGCCCACCTGCTCATCAAAAGCCTTCAGCAGTTTGGCAATATCCTTATCCAGTTCCAGGTAAGCCTCGTCGGTATGCTCACCACGGGTACCGAACTCATGCCCAATCACATCTGTCTGCGAGAAACTGATACACAGCATATCGGTCTCTTCACCTTTACCAAGCTGTTCGCCTTTTAAAGCAGCAATGGCCATATCAGCAGTGATATGACCACACAATGGATACAGTCCTACGTCCTTACCCACCTTCTTCAGCTCCTTGTTTTTCTTCAGCTGGGCGTTATAATCCTTGGCCCACTGGGGCAGCTCGTCCATATACCAGGTGCTACTGATAAACTGACCGGCTTTGGTATCAATCCAATAGGCAGCGTTGGCACTACGTCCGGCAGGCAGAATGGCTGCGCGGTCCTTGTAGCTCACACCAATCACCTTCGACTTAAAGTCAGTATGCAGTCGCAGCTGGTCGCCAATGGTGTTAGCCAACAGGTTTACGGGCGACGAAGCATCTTTCTTGTTGCTGCCCACGGTAGTCACATCGTGATCCTCGCAACTACTTATCTTCACGCCGTTCTTGTAAAAGCTGTTACCACAGATACCGTGAAAGGCGGGGGTTGAACCTGTATAAGCGCTTGTATGTCCGATAGCAGTTACGGTGGGCAGATAATTAATAAGGCAGTTATTACATGAGTATCCTTGGTTAATGAGGCGCTTCAGTCCGTCCTCCTGATACTGGTTGTAATACCTGCCGAGATAATCCCAACGCATCTGATCAACTACGATTCCAACCACGAGCTTAGGGCGCTCGTTAAACTGCGTTTGTGCCTGTATATCAAGCATATAGCACAACGCCAATGCAACGAATAGTATCAATCTTCTCATAACTTGGCGCAAAGGTACGAAAAATCCGCCAAAGTACCAAATTCTCTGGCGGATTTTTTTACGAGCGCTCGATGATTTCTAAACACATGCGCGAGTTATGATACGGGCACTTCCAAAAGCCTGCCTTATCATCTACCGTGTTCAACACGCCATTGGCATGCCTGCTCCAGTACCACTCGCCATGGTTCCAGTCTATCAGTTGTTCTTTAATATAATGCCAACATTTTTCAGCACGATTAAGCGCCTCTTCATCGCCAAAATGCTGCCAGATATTATACCAGCCTACCACATTCTCGGCCTGTACCCACCAGTGCAGGTCATCATCCACATGGCCTGTATCTAAGTTCGCCTCGTGTATCATCGAGCCATCAGCATTCAAGCCCTTCTCCGAGGCCTTAGCCACAGCCTGTACAATAGGCTCTACCTTAGCCAGCACCTGGGCATCTCCTAATACCAAGGCTGCCTCATGCATCAGCCACGAACACTCTATATCGTGCCCATAGCTCTCCAAGTGACCGGCCCCACGGGTCCAGTCCATCTCAAAGAACAAATCCAGGTGATTGGTCTCGGCATTCAGTATCTTATCTGTAAATATTTCTATCAAGTTTCTCACAGAGCCAGCTACCCTGTCAACTACCTCCTGAGGCACACTCACGCCCACTGGCAACACAGCGCCTAAAGCAGGTACATAATCGCAGGTTTCCTGGGCTTGCATCTCTTTCAAGCACCTGAGAAGATTGGTGTATGGCTCGATAATGTGCAAGTGGGTATTCTGCGATTTGGGGTAGTTGGCATCCAGCTCCGACAAGCGCATATCCGCTATCTCGCCCCACTCGCGTGTGCAGGCCTCAATATAGCCGTTATGCACGCTGTCAAAGGCGTGCTCCTCTATGCACTCGTACAGCTCCAGGGCATAGTCCAGCGCCTCTCTGTCGCCAGTAGCGCGGGCATATTCCGTCAAGCCATAGATCACAAAGCCAATGGCGTAGAACTGCTTCTTGGTGTCCAGCGGGTTTCCTTCGTAATCTACGCTCCAGTACACGCCACCATACTCCTGGTCAATAAAATGCTCTATGATATAGTCTTTGGCACGGGTAGCAGCCTCTAAGTACTCAGGATGCTTCAGCACACGGAAAGCAGCCGAGAACGACCACAATATACGGGCATTCAGGATAGCGCCCTTCTCAGCCTCAGGGTGCAACTCGCCATTACCAGCCATCCGGCCGTAAAAGCCACCATGTTCGCAATCCATCATCTGGTCCATCCAGAAACGCAGAATGTTGTTCTCCACCACATCCTGCATCTCCTGCTTCATCTTTTCTACGCGCTGTTTCATTTCTTAATGGGGTAAATCCAAGTCAGTACAATAATCAGTCCTGCAATCACAGCTGGGAACAGCGAGAACAGGCTCCATACCATGGTGAGAACCGAATCAGTAATCGAGGCAGGATCCACCATCGTGTTCCCCATATCGTCGGTAATCATGCTGGCACCAGCCAGACCCAGGAACAAGGCTACCAGCGAACCAGAGATGGCTGTACCAAACTTCTGCGCCATGGTACCTGATGAGAAAATCAGACCAGTGCTCGAGGTACCGTTCTTCTCTGTGGCATAGTCAGCCACATCGGCATACATACTCCACAACAGAGGCGAATACAGACCGATACCGATTGAGGTGAGCACCACCAGTGCCACCATCACCCAGATATAAGCGGGATCCATAGGTACGAAGAAGAAGGCTACCGAGAATACCACACAAATCAGTGCAGCCACCATAAAGGCCTTACGCTTCGAGCCTACGATTTCTGTAAACTTCGGCGATACACCACCAAAAATCATACAGGTCAGCTCACCAAAGGTCATAAACACAGTGTAGTTGATAATCAGTCCGCTCACGGTCACATCCCCATGCAGACAGTATTCCAACAGATAGCCAGCCACGGCATAACGGAAACCGTTAAAAAAGTTGGTGCAGATACCTATCAGTGTCAGGATAATCCAGGGCTTATTCTTAAACAAGTCGCCAAACTGCTTGAACGAGAATTTCTCGGCACGTACAGGCTTCAGGCGCTCCTTGGTCAGGAAGCCACAAGCCAAGGTGCCTGCAGCAGCCACAAAACCAAAGAAAGCACCCAACACCGCATACTGGTGCTGCTCTGTACCACCTACCAGTCGCTGCAGGTAAGGGAACGACAGCAACGTCACAAAACCCATGGCATAGGCACCCACCATACGGAAACTCGAGAACTGGTTCTTCTCGTTGTCATCATCCGTCATCACACCCAACAGCGAACCGTAAGGCACGTTCACGGCTGTGTACAGAGCCATCATCAGCAGATACAAGCTGTAAGCCCAGATGCGCTTACCTGTCAATCCGAAGTCAGGCGTGTACAGCAGCAGGGCAAACACCAGTCCGAAGGGGATGGCGCCGAATATCAGCCAGGGTCGATACGTACCCCATTTGCTCTGTGTACGGTCAGCCAGCGAACCCATCAGTGGGTCGGTCACAACATCAAACATACGGGCTATCAGCATCAGTGTAGCTGCATCAGCAAAAGTCAATCCAAACACATTGGTAAAAAACAGCGGGAAGGCAATTGACATGATTTTCCAAGTAATACCACCAGCCGCCGCATCTCCCAAAGCATAACCTATTTTCTCCTTTAAACTAGCCATGGTTCTTATTTTTATTGATGAGTTTTTTTATTGTTTCTACAGAGGTGGCTGTAAAATAGCCATCCTCGGGAGTGTTCATACAGTAATCAATCAGCTTATCGATGGTCGATGTAGCCACATGCATACGAGTATCAGCCGAGGCATAGTAGATAAACACTTTGCCATCCTCATCGGCTATCCAACCATTGGCAAAGGCCACATTCATCACATCACCGTAATATTCGTTGCCCTCAGGCACCAGGAAGTAGCCACCCGGACGTGCAATCACCTTCGTAGGATCGTCCAGCGCAGTCATATACATATACAGCACGTAACGCAATCCATCAGCCGTAGCACGCACACCATGTGCCAGGTGCAACCATCCCTTAGGCGTCTTGATGGGATGAGGACCCTCACCGTTCTTCACCTCGGTAATCGTGTGGTATTTGCGCTCGTAGATAATCGTTTCGTCCTTAATCTCAGCGTGAGTGATGTCATCCACCAGAGCCCAGCCGATACCACCACCGCTACCAGTGTCGATAAAGCCATCCTGCGGACGGGTATAGAAGGCGTATTTTCCGTTTACGAACTCTGGGTGCAGCACCACGTTACGCTGCTGACTCTTCGTCTTCAGGTCAGGCAATCGGTACCAGGTCTTCAGATCTTTGGTACGGGCGATACCCGCTGTTGCTGTAGCAGCACTCAGGTCGCCTGGCTGTGAGTCGTCATGACGCTCAGCGCAGAACACGCCATAAATCCAGCCATCCTCATGCTGTGTCAGTCGCATATCATATATATTGGTAGCAGGCACCACGTCATCAGGCATGGTGATAGGCTCCTCCCAGAAGCGGAAGTTGTCGATGCCATTAGGACTCTCTGCCACCGCAAAGTAACTCTTGCGGTCAGCACCCTCAACACGCACCACCAGACAGTATTTTCCCTGCCATTTAATGGCACCTGCGTTCAGCGTTGCATTACACATAATACGCTGCATCAGGTACGGGTTGTCCTGCTCGTTGAAGTCGTATTTCCACTCCAAGGGCACGTGTTCAGCTGTTACCACAGGGTTCTTGTACTTCTCGTAAATACCATTCCCCCATTCCATGGGTTCATTCTTCTTTGCCAGCAGCTCCTCATGATGTTTTCTAAGAGCTGCCACCTTCTGTTCAAATTCGCTCATATTGATTTTAAGTTTACCGCTGCAAAGTTACGACATCTTTCTCAAACCGCAATACTTTTTTTTGCTCAATGATGACACTTTCCCACCAATCCCCGCTCGTCGGGCTATCCGCCCCTCGCTTCCCCTGTACGCGCAACAGCGACCAGCTACGCGTAGTCGCCGAAAAAAAAGCGACCAGCTACGCGTAGTCGCCGAAAAAAAAATATGCCGGACCTTTGATGGTCCGAGCATACCTTAGTGAAAGAGCGACGTATAGGAGCGGTTGCATCCTCCCCTTGAGGGGAGGCCTTGGTAGGGTGATGCTTTCTTTTAGTTCTTTTCTTTTGCGCCGAAAGAAAAGGACAATACTATTTCACGTCATTAAGAAACAAAACATTAGTCGATTTCTTAAACGCCTTAGCATAATCATTGCCAGAAGGCGTTCCAGGAACCGGCCCAAACCATTCCTTTTCATAATTTCTCCAAAGAAGGAAATAACAAATCGGATATTTATCCATTTGTACCTTCAGCACTCTGCTAAACCAGCTGGCATCAGGAATATTCTTAAACCCACATTCCGTCATCGCCAATAACTTACCATTATCCTTGGCAAACTTGGTCAAAAAAGTCAGATCACTGTTCAGGGCTGTTACAAAGTCCTGCTCAGTCCCCCACTGGTAGGCATCCTCACCTATCAGCGTTACACGGTCGTTACCAGGATAGCGCTGCATAAAGCGCTCAAGGGTCCACCCACCATCCAAGTTAGGCGAGTAACTCCACAACAGGTTACTGAACCCACGCGCGTTCATATAATCCTGCAACTGGTTCCACAGCGCTTTAAACTCACTGTCGCTACACAGTTTCTGTCCCCACCAGAACCACGAGCCATTATTCTCGTGCCAAGGACGGAAGACGATGGGCACGGGCTGTCCTGCCTCATCCTTCAGACTTTCAATAAAGTCAGCCACACGCATCATCCACAGCTTAAACTTATCAGCCATCACACCACCAGGCAGTACACTCTTTACCACCTGATTGCTGGTTACATCCCAAGCAGTACCACCTGTCAGAGGGTTACGAGGGTGCCAACTGATGGTTACGATACCCCCACGCTTCACATGTGCCAACAACTCATCGTGTATGCGGGTAAAGGGCACGCTGTCCAGATTCTTCTCGTCACCCATCTCAATGCCACCCAATTCAAATCCCATCACTGCGGGGTAGTCACCCACAGTCAGTTTCACATCGCTCTTGCCATCCTCGTAAGCCCAGCCAATGCCATAGAACGGGTCATCCTGGTGTCCGGCCATATAGCCTTTCTGCTGTAAGGTCTGCAAGCGCTCGCCCAACTCAGTAGCTGTGGTGCTCTTCAACTCCTTCAGCAACCAAGCCTCCCAGGTGTCCCACTGTTCCTGATGCCAATAATGCCAGGTAGCCTGATAAGGACGTATCTCTTTCGGACCAGTTACGATATTATAGGTAGCCCAAGCGCTGGTTGGTGGCACCACATCATCGTTATACCCAAACGAGAACCAGCCCATCTGCCCCTTATCAATCAACCTAGCAAAATTCACCCCATCATAATATCTCGAAGTTTCTATCTCCTTCGTCCTTCCTCCTTCCTCCTTCGTCCTTCCTCCATAGAAGTAGTGTGGCCATCCGCAGGCAGCCCCTTTCAGCGAGTTGGTATGATCACAAAGCGCAGCATGCACAGGGGCGTAGCAGGTAAAGCGCTTATCCAATCCTGCAGTAGCCAGCGTCAGAAATCCTCCTTGACTCGATCCTGTCACGCCAGCCTTTTGACCATCCCAGGGTGTGTACTGCTCGATATAGTCCATCGCACGGACACACCCCATGATCACATGGTGATAGTAGTGTTTGTCGCGATTGTCCATGTTGAACTCCCAGTAGCCCTGCAGGGCACCATTGTGCAGGTTATCATACACACCCTGCTCCATGGTCACAGGAATGCCGTGGATACCAATCTCCAGCGTGATCACACCCTGCGAGGCAGTATATACATCGCCACCATAGGGACGCACGCCTGCACCAGGCACACGCAACAAGGCGGGATATTTCCCCTCGCGCACGGGCACGCATAATATACCATAGGTACGCGAGCCCCAGCGTTCGTTGTTAAAACTCACCTCATACACGTTCACATCCTTCGTACAACGCTCAGGCAGCAAACGCTTGGTTGGCTCCAGAGCAGTCTGACGGGCATTGGCAATAGCCTGCTGCCAGTACTGCTTAAAATCCTGGGGCATCACAGTCGATGGCTGCAACTTCTCTGGACTGAATGCAGCCCCACAAGCGCCACGGTAATCCACACCATTTACATGGGCAGTTACATCCAAGCGATAAAAGCCCGGTTTCGCCATCGTACCCTGCAGTTTCAGGGTACCGTCTTTCAGGGTTACGCTTTTGTGGATGTCCTGATACATCTCAGGTCCCATCGCATAATCTATAGCAACGTTTTTAAGTAATGTACCTTCCTGGCGCACCTCTACGGTAAAGTGTACCTTTTCGCCAGTGTTGTATCGCCAGTCAGCATGGTCGGGTTCTACGGTCACCACCACACTATTTCCACGAATCTGTGCCTGCAGCATCAATACCACAGTTAAACTAAAAATAATAGTAAGCAGTCTTTTCATTTTTAATTACCGATTGTCGTTATATTCAATTTTAAGTTTACCGCTGCAAAGTTACGACATCTTTCCCAAACCCCCATACTTTTTTTTGCTCAATGATGACACTTTCCCACCAATCCCCGCTCGTCGGGGCTGTCCGCCCCTTCTTACAGGTACCTGTCCCGGTGTTTCACCCGTGTTTCACTCAAGAAGCCATTTCCATACTGGAACAACCTCAATAGTGCCATGCTTGTCGTTGATGGTTTCCTCTTCGTCATAAGTCAGAATCAGTCTCCTTTTACAAGACAAACGATTAGGCAGCTTTTGTAAGGCCTCCGTTTCGCGCTTTCTGGTTTCTTCATCGTGCAGGGAATAGCATACTTGGATAGCCAGCTCATCATCTGGAATATAGAAATCAACCTCATAGCCGTCATTATAGAAGAATATACGCCCATTGTCAATTTCGTGACCATAGATACGGAACAGTTGAATAGCAACAAGGTTTTCCAAAAGCATAGCGTCTTTATCAATAAGGAACAAACCAAGAATGCCAGTATCAATAAAGTAGTACTTGCAGTTACTTTCCTTGTCAGCCAATGCGGAAGCATAGTTCCTAAGCCGCAATAGCAGCCATGCCTCCTCACAATACTCCACATACTTGATGGTAGTGGCAAGACTAAGCTTTCCGCCAACACTCGAAAGGAGATTATTGATGCGGTTATAGGAGATGGGGCGACAAACGCTCTCTGCCATCTTGCGCACCAGCACACGGATGCCAGCCACATTGGTAATCTTGTTACGGGCGATGATGTCACCCATGTAAATCTTCTGGTAGATACTGCTCAAATAGTCCCTCTTAGCAGGCAAGAGGGCAGCTGCAGGCAGACCGCCATATCTCATGTATTCATCGAAAGTGCGTATCACTCTGGCGCGTCCCTCAGTAGCCAACAGGTCTATCTCGCTGAAAGACACCTGATGTACTGCAAGGAACTCCTTGAAACTGTACGGATAAACCTCTGCTATCAGGAACCGTCCGCCAAGGGTGGTGTTTATCTCGCCAGAGAGCATCTTGGCATTACTACCGGTAATAAAGATGGTATATTTAGCATCGGCCATCCGTCGGGCAAACTTATGCCAAGAGTCTATGTTCTCCTGATGACATTCCAACAGTTTGTTGAAATCCTCAGTATCAAAGTTCTCCAAACGCTCATCCTCAAAGTTCAGATAGAGCATTTCGTCCCACTTATGACCCGCAGCAAGCAATTGCTGGATATGATGGTAAAGCATATAAGACTTACCGGTTCTGCGCACTCCTACAAGTACACGGCACGGGAAATCGTCCAACACAAATTCACGAGGTTCAACAACATAGCGTTCCACCTCTTGCTGATTATCCCTAAGGATCTGTTTCAATATCTGCTTGACTTATACTAGAAAAAGTTGTCACTTTAGGAGTCAAAAAGAAAGTGACAATGAAGCACAAGACAAGAACAGAGCGCGTGTATAACGAGGCTACCGG
>CADAOD010000012.1 GCA_902789415.1 uncultured Prevotellaceae bacterium | reverse complement strand
CCGGTAGCCTCGTTATACACGCGCTCTGTTCTTGTCTTGTGCTTCATTGTCACTTTCTTTTTGACTCCTAAAGTGACAACTTTTTCTAGTATAAGTCACTCAAATGCGCTAAAAGCCGCTTGGTTATTACCCACGTAACTGGAATGGGATACAGAAAAACAGCCCCGCTCCCACAGAAATAAAACACCGCAAACCCTGAATATGATTGAGTGAACGATGGTACATTGGTACATTAGTACATTTTCGAAAATCAGGGTTTAGAGGCAGAACGAGCGAACGAACGTGCAGAAGAAGAGAGATCATTTATCTATTATTATATATATATTAAATTTATATATATTATAATATATATAAATTATATAAAGCAATAAGTGTACCATCGCGCCACTACTTAATTTTACAATTTGTACCAATGTACCAATGTACCAATCTTGTACGCCAGCAGAGCGTTCTGAGCGGTACGGCAGAATCTGGTGGATAGTTTACGAGAATTTAGTAAAATCTGCCGAACTTTCTCAGAGATTGCAAGGCAGTATCTTTTAGATTGTTGATATAGAGGCCTTATACTTATAATCAAGAAACAAAGTGCACACGTTGATTGAGACACACGAGAGTAAGTAACATTAGTATTAACCATTCTTGGCGGAGCCAAGCGGCAAAGCCGAGCGAAACATTAACCATTAAACACTTAAAATTATGACAAAGAAAGAGACCATTAAGTTTATAGTACAGATGATTGCCAGTATCGCAACAGCGATTGTAACTGCCCTCGGCGCCACGAGCTGCATGGGCATGTAAAAGATTGCCAGAGCATGCCAGGGACCTGGTACCTGACATATGCAAAGATAATAAACTTCTGTTTATCAACCAAACATTATACCAAAAATAAACAAAAGTTTAACCAAGGTTAACTAAGCACATTAGAACACACAGTCCAAAGTCAGTGTAAGTAGGATCAATATGCTTCTTGGTTGTTTGGATGTTGCAACAACTTTGCAGTACCGATTTCCTGCTGTTTCTCGGCAATAACAGCCACGAGGCAGAAGATGAATGTAGAGTAAAGTCTTCTCATATGCCTTTTAGTTATCTGTATTATTGATTTTGCTGCAAAGATATGAAAAAAGCCGCTTGGTTATTCTCCAAGCGGCTCATTTTATGTAAGTTATCTTATGCAAACGGTTGCACGGGACGTTTAATTACGATTCCCCCCAACCAATTACTGAACTGTGCAGTAAATCTTATCAGAAGTTGTGCGGCAAGGATAGAGCTTGATGGTAGAACCTGCAACGGTGATGTTGTCGCCATTAGCAACAAGATCTGAAATAGTAGTACCACCAAGGTTTATGCCCCAGCTGTTATTAGCAGTGAACTTCCATCCATTAGCTGTAACACCTGCACCTGTTATAGTAAAGCAAACATTTGCAGCGTCCCATGTCATCTGCTGAGCGTCATCCTTTTCATTCCAGCCATTGAAATCACCTACCAGATTCATGTTAGTAATCTTCTCGCCGGTAATCTTACCAGACGCAACATCAACAGTCAGGTAATACAAACCTGGATCATCACAGTATAGGTTGGTATCTGTACCAGCTCCGTTGTTCAAGAATGAAGGAACACTATTGAAGTTACTCCAATTATATTCTGCATTCCAGTTACGTTCCTTAGTGAACTTGAAACCACCATCAAGATATACGAAACCTGTGTAGATTCCATCGAAATTAGGAGATCTCAAGGCTGCAGCCAATTCTGGAGTCCATCCCCATTCTGGCATACTAGCTTCTGCAGTATTATACTTCTGGCCATTTCCTGGAACATAGATATACTCTGTAAAGTTGAGTTTCTCAATCTTATAGGTGTACTCCATCATGTTAATGGTCATACGATAGATGCCTTCTGCTTCAATCTTACCAGCCTGTGGACTAGCAGTAGTAAGAAGACCTTCGGCGCTTGTATCGCCGTCAACCTTGGTTCCAACAACACCTGTTTCACCCTCTTTCCAGAAGTCATTATCATAATTGGTCTTCGAGATGATCTTCCAATACTGGTTGTCGGCAGTTGCCTTAAAGACAATCTGGAACTCAGGATTATCATAAACATTGCCATCGCCGATATGGTTGAAGGCAAGTGCGCCATCCTTATTCCAACCGGCAAAGTCACCAGTCAGATAATAGCCTTCATCAATGAATGGGGCAACAGGGAGAGCCTTAACCTGAAATACAGACGAGGTTGCTGTCTTTACAGTTGTGGTACCATTGCCAAGCCAAGCACTAACAGTAGCATCAATAGAACGCTCTTTAGGAGCCTTACCGAAAGTAGCATCAACATAGCTAGTGAATTCATTTAAAGACATCGTTCCATCCCCTGCCAGATCAAAGGTCTTATCACCTAATGTAATGGTATAGCTTGAAACATAACTAGCATCAGACGATGTTGGGGCAGTTAAATTACAAACCTTAACTGTTGTCTGGCCATCCTTGAAATCAGCGAAATTAATCACATCGACGGCCGAAACACTTCCATTACCAAAATTAATATCTTCTGGCTGATCGACAACCTGTGGAGATGCCCAGTCTTTGTAGTCGTCGGTACATGCTACTACCGACGCTACAAATGCTATTCCGAATAATATTTTCTTAAACATAATAATACTCCTTAATAATTACTTTTTAATAAAGCGGATAAAACCAGTGATATCGTTGAAGAGAATCAGATATGTAGCATCATCTGTAATCTTGAAGTTATCACCATTACCAACACCATAAGCATACATACCTTCTGAATACTCAACGAAAGTACCTCCCTTATTGAAGTCCCATGATCCGGCCTGCTTAATCTTCACCTCATCGCCAGCAGCGAATGTATACTCGATGTACCAATCATGATTCTCCCATCCTGTAGAGCAAGGAGTCATTTCTGTATCACTCCAGCCATTGAAAGAACCAGAAATAGCCATTCCGTCGTAAACAGTTGCGCTACCAGTATAAGGCTCAACAGTCAGGGCTGTAGTATTCTCCTTATCGCCAGCCTTTGCAAGGTCTGCGGTATTGAGTTTAACAACATATAATCCTGCTGCACCTACTGTAATATTACCAGAGCCTCCGTCGTTCTTCACATAACCGTTGTCATTCTGTCCAATCTGAGTAGCCCAGTTATCGGCCATCGAACCACGCAGCTTGAAGCCATTGCCAGACAGATAACCAATCCACTGAATTTCGCCCTGACCAGTCTTTGCATCATAGCTATTACCATCGATAGTCTGCATTGGGATAACACACTTACCATAGTCACCACCCCATGAACCATCTGCGATATCGCCACCGATAAGCCACCAGATTTCAGGATCAGCAGCCTTCAGTTCTACATAGTAAGGTACTGCGCTGAGTTTCACCATATTTGAATAAATAAGGTTGTACTCATTGAAAGAAGCATCCTTAATAACAGATTTTATACGGAAATAAACATCCTGAAGTGAAGGAACTGTAGTTTCCGTCCATCCACAGAGCTGCAGTAATGAGCGGTTAAGCAACTGAGTGTTAACCTCAACACCTGCACCACTATTAAAAGTCTCATCAAGAGCAAAGAAATCTGCACCACTATTGTCTTCGGCATTGGCGTCGTAAGCCTTTGTATAAGATCCTGTTGGTGAAACTTCTACGGTATAGGTGGGAACCATAGCAGCATTAAAATTGTTATATGGAGTAGGCTGCGACCAAGTAAGTGTCACAGTAGACGATTTCTCCAAGTCGACGTTGCCTTTGACAGCAATCTCGTTAAGCACAAACTGCTGAGGCTGAGCAATGGTTGGGTTAGACTCATTATCATCCTTACAAGAAGTAAGGAATGTAAGTCCCAGAGCAGTCAGCAGTAATGTTGATTTGAATATTGTCTTCATAATTATATAATCATTAAAATATTCACTTTAAACTTTATCAATAGCCGGTATTCTGCTTGAGGTTTGGATTTGCATTCATATCCTCAGCAGGAATAGCAAATACGTTACGGAAGGCAGCAAAACTAGCACCATTCTGCGAACCAGCTTTCCAATCCCAGAGATACTGTCCGCTCTTATCGCCACCGAAGTATCCATAACGAATCAGGTCGGTACGGCGGAAGCCTTCGAAGTAAAGCTCACGTGAACGCTCGTCCAGAATCTGGTCAGTTGTATAGCTGCTACGTGTGGTAGTATTAGCACGCTCACGCAGGGCATTGATATAACCTGCTCCTGTAGCTGTAGTAGAACCACCATTAATACGTGCATCAGCCTCTGCTGCAATGAGGTAAGCCTCGGCAGAACGCATTAGGAAGAAGTCGGTATCAACAAACTTAGAATCGTGTGCATTACCACCACTAGAATAAGTATTGCGATACTTACCTACAGAGTAACCAGAAGTAAACTCGGTCGGTGTATCAACAACGAGTGTACGGTCTTTACCGAAGAAGAGTGCACGGTCATCGCCTGCAGCTGTTGCCATTTCGCTAATAGTAGCTTCTGGAGCATCTCCCTGAGGGAAGAATTTTGCAAGCAACTGGCTTCTTGCGCGGTTACCAGCCCAGAACTCACTTGTTCCATAATCCGAATTAGTATCCATATCAGATTTCCATGTAGACGCAGCAAGGAACAGAGATGTACACCATGCTGTGGTCTTAATACCATCCTGCAACAGAGGAAGTATAGCCTCTTGCGAAGCGCCATTGCTACCATTATCGCCCATAAACAGCATCTGGTAAGCACTCCAACCGTTAGTACCAGTAGTCCAAAGCTTGTGAGGGCCATTGATAACCTTCTCTGCATAAGTCTTAGCATCACTCCAACGAGCTGTACCTGTGTATACTTCAGCATTGAGGTACAAACGAGCCAACAGCAGATTGGCAGCATCCTGATCGGCACGGCCATAATCATTATCAGTATCCTTACGAGTAGCAGGAGACATCATCTGATCTTTTACCTCAAGAAGTTCGCTCTCGATCCAATTGAACAGGTCTGCACGCTGAATCTGTTCAGGAGGGGTTGTCATCAATGCTGTTGCAAATGGTACATTGCCGAAACAATCCATCAAGTAATAATAGAAGAGTGCACGAAGGAAACGTATTTCGGCCACATGGGTAGCGTCCGCATCTGCACAAACATCCAGATAATGGTTGCAATAAGTAATACCTGTATACAAGCGATAATAGAATCCTTGCAACATTGGATGAGATGCATCCCACTGATTAAAGTTGAATGCAGGAATACCAGGGTCACCCCATGCACAGATGGCTTCATCTGTAGTGAGTTCGTTAGCATTAAACAACTGACGTACGAAACCTGCAGTACCACCATCGAGACCGTCTATATCGCAGTCGCCGTTAGCACCAGTCTGACCCTGCAAAGCCATCTGGGCATAGCACTTTGTGAAAAGAGCTGCCTCATCAGGAACCATAGTCTTACTAGGGTCGATAGGAGTCACATCCAGATCTTTCGTGCAAGAACTCAATCCTACTGCAGCAACCAAAGCTGCAGCTGGAATTATATTTTTGAAATATTTTAAGTTCATAATCATAATCCTTTAAACTATTATTGTTTTAAACCCTGTTAGCTCTTTAGAAATTGAGGTTCAAACCTACCAAGAATGTAAGAGGACGAGGATACATATTGTTGTCAATACCACCTGAAACCTCAGGGTCAATACCCTCGTACTTAGTAATGGTGAATACATTGGTAGCAGAAACGTACACACGTCCGCCAACACCAAAGTTCTTATCGAAAGAGTAACCCAGTGTAATGTTGTCACACTTCAGGAAAGAAGCGTTGTGAACAAAGTAATCAGAGAGTGCATGGTCGTAAGTAGACCAGTTACGCTCGATAGCACCTTGGATGGTATTCTGCAGATAACCAAACGAAGAGTCAAAACGTTTAGCCGTGTTAGAATAGCCAGCCTCCTTATCCCAATATACATAGTTATCGAAGCTTGCACGCAAACCGAAACCGAAGTCCCACTGCTTATACTGTACACGCGAGCTCAAACCTGCTGTATATGGTGCTGCAGGACTCTTGTAGAAATAGCGGTCAGAGTCGTTAATAACGCCATCGGCATTACGATCAACATAAACACCCTCAAGAGGAAGTCCATTTTCATCGTATACCTGCTGGAATACATAGAATGAATTTGCCGGATGACCAACAGAATGAGCCTGACAGTTATTACCAGTGCCAGCTGAAATACCACCAGTCAAAACAATTGAAGACTCGCCGGTAAGCTCTGTAATCTTATTCTTGTTGTATGTAAAGTTAGTGGTAACTTCCCACTGCCAATTCTTGCTCATAATCGGGCGAACAGTAACAGCAGCCTCAAAACCCTTATTCTCGAGAGAACCGATATTAGAACGCACCTTATTACGGAAGTTTGAACCAGCTGATACGTATGCATCATTAATCAGGTCGGTGGTCTTACGGTAGTAATAATCTACGCTACCGCTCAAACGGTTGTTGAAAACACTAAAATCAAGACCGATATTTGAAGTTGTGGTTGTCTCCCACTTCAAATCCTGATTATAAGCATCTGGACGATAGAGTAAACCATCGTTATTTACGCCATTGATTGGATAACGTCCATCAACATTGGTTGTATTCACATTATAAGTAGCGAAATAGTTGTAGTCGCCAATACCATCTTGCTGACCGGTTTTACCCCATCCCAGACGGAGCTTCAATTCGTCAAGCCAATTAACATTTTTCAGGAAAGCCTCCTCATTAATCTTCCAACCAAGAGCTACAGATGGGAATGTTGCCCAGTGTTCCTTGAAGCGGCTTGAACCATCACGACGAACGGTGAATGTCAACATGTAACGATCCCATGCAATATAGTTGGCACGGCCAAAGAAGCTAACAAGATAGTTCTCTGATTTCCAAATACTTGTTGAAGCATTATAAGGCTGACCTGCTGCTGCAATTTCTGTTCCATCAGCATTAGTAATAGTCTGCTTCGTTGTAGTTGGATAAACACCTGCATAATATGAGTCGCCCCAATATTTATTGTGGCTCCACTCATAACCTACCATAACATCGAAATGCTGAGTCTTCAGGAAATCCTTATAGTACTGAGCATAGGTAGACAGAGTAAGATTATACTTCTTTTCATATGAATAGCCACTGTTACCATAATAGAAATTTGATGGCCCCCATTTTTCGTAGTCGGTTTTCTGCTTACCATGTGCCAAGTCACCACTCAGATTAGCATGGAGACGAAGGTCTTCGAAACCATGAACCTGATAGTCAACCTCTACATTACCCATGTAGTCGTAAGAATTTGCACGATCATACTTTTCATATAGACGTGACAATGGGTTAGCCACAGTGTTACGATTCCACATGGTTGGATAGGTTTCGTCCTTCAGACTAGCACCGTTATCAACCCACTGCCAATATCCGCAATAGTTATTATACTTACCATCAGTAGAGTAGATTGGCTGAGTTGGATCCATGCGTGTTGCATCGCCGATAGCGGCCTCGTTTGCATAACGGTTATGGGCATACATAAACTTACCATTGATATTGAACTTCAGGTGATCCTGCAAGAAAGAAGGATTCAATGTCATGCTAGCTGTTGTACGCTGGAAGTTTGAAGTCTTAAGAATACCATCCTGGTTTGTGTAGCCTACACTGAAACGATACGGCATATTCTTAATACCACCTTGAACAGTAATATTCTGATCGGTAGAAAAAGCACCACGGAAAATCTCATCCTGCCAGTTAGTATTTGCGGTACCAAGAAGAGCTGCTGCATCAGAATCTGCACCATAATAAGACTTGATGAATGCGCGATACTCATTTCCATCAAGAACATCGAGAGTCTTTTTCTTAACCGAATATGAAACATTACCACTATAGCTTACCTGTGGAGCCATATTGCCACGACCCTTTTTGGTAGTAATTATGATAACACCATTAGAACCACGGCTACCATAAATAGCGGTGGCTGAAGCATCCTTCAGCACTGTAAACGACTCAATATCGTTAGGGTTAACCATAGTCAGAGGGTTTGCTGCTCCCTTAATACCCTGATTATCCATAGCAAGTCCATCAATAACAATCAGAGGGTCGTTAGAAGCATTCAGTGACGAACCGCCACGAATACGAATTGTAGCACCACCACCAGGAGTACCACCACCTGAAGTAACATTTACACCAGCAATCTTACCTTGAATCATGTCTTGAGCATTAGTAATCAAACCATGATTTTTCTCATCTGGTTTAATAGCTGTAACAGATCCTGTAAGGTCGGATTTCTTAGCGCGACCGTAACCGATAACAACGACATTCTCAAGTACTTGAGAATCGTCTTGCAACGTTACGACAACATTAGGAGCAGCCTTTACCTTGGCATCTTGATAGCCAACATAGGTAACGGTAATGTTTGCACCTTGGTTTGCCTTAATAGCGAAGTTACCGTCGAAATCAGTAATGGTTGCGGCCTGAGTGCCGTCAACGCGTACTGTTGCGCCGATAATGGGTTCGCCTGTAGCATCTTTCACATGGCCTTTCACATCAATCTGAGCAAAGGCACCTACCGATAGGAACAGGGCCAGAATAAGGCCAAGCATCCTTAGCGGAAAATGAATGTTTACCTGCTTCATCATTACTTTTTAAATTAGAGTTAATCTTGTTATTGTTATATCGTTTTAAGCTTCTATGGAGCTTGAATTTACAGTTTCATCGGTGCAAAGATAAATCAGATTTCAATACGTTATTCTTTTTTCTGTTTAAAAATGTTATTTTTGACGTGCAAACGTTTGCATAATAAAAAAGGGCTTGCATCCCATAGATACAAGCCCACACCTTATTATATATAAGCACCTTATGGTGTTACCCTAATCCAGTCGGCATCCAGATTGCCACGATCGGATTTAGCATTTTCATCTACAGATACATAACCGAACTTGGCACCAATCCATTTGCCTTCGCGCATCTGGAACTCAGTGCCACAGGGTTTGAACTTCTTACCATCCAGACTGTAGGCGAAGTTGAGCTTGGCGTTATCAACACTAAGACGGAGATAGATATCCATGTGGATACCAGGCTTGTAATCAATCTTATCCTCGGCTGTGGGCTTCAGGGTGGCTATGAGCTGCTCAGTTTGTGGCTTGCCTTTATCGGCAGCCTTGCAGGTGAGCTGTAACAACTGGAACTGCTTACCCACACGCTTCACTACCAACGCCGAATAGTCGAGTCCCATCATGATAAGTCCGCCCATCTGTCCTTCGGCCTTCGAAGTGAAGCGGATTTTGGTGGTAGCTGTAAACTTATCGGCAGGTGTTTTCTGCAACAACAGATTAGGTACCTCCCAGAAGTTAACGAAGTTGTCGGAGAGTTTGTAGTTATAGATACGATAGGTGCCAAAGGCGGTGGGCATGCCAAACTTCTCATCGTAATTAGCGTGCCATTGCCACTGCTTGCCCAACGTTACACCATTGAACTCGTCGCTCTCAGCAGGGTTTACCACCAGCGTTGAACAGCTCTTCGGCTTCTTAAAGGTAGTTACAGGTTCGCCCTTCTTACCCATGATGGGCCAACCAGTACTCCAATCAACAGGATTCAAGTGAACCACGCGACCGTAAGCCTCCTTATCCTGGAAATGCAGGAACCAATCCTCGCCGTATTTGGTATGCACCCATCCGCCCTGATGAGGGCCGTTGATGGCACTCTTGCCCTGAGCTAACACGATTTTGTGCTCGTAAGGACCATAAGGACTCTTACTACGCATAGCCAACTGGAAGCCAGTAGGCACACCACCAGCAGGACACATAATCCAGTACCAACCATCGCGCTTATAGAACTTGGGACCCTCGCAAGTGCGGTTTGCAGTACCGTTGCCATCGAATACGATAACTGGCTCGCCGATGGCACGGGTTCCATCGGCCGACATCTCACGAACGGTAAGTACCGATGCGAACTTAGAACGACTGTTGGCCCATCCGTTTACCAGGTAGCAACGGCCATCCTCGTCCCAAAGCGGGGTGGTATCGATATAGCCCTGACCTTTGATCACACAAAGTGGAGCACTCCATTTGCCAGCAGGATCCTGTGTTTTTACCATATACACGCCAAAGTCGGGATCGCCCCAATAGATATAGTACCAGCCTGCATGATAGCGGATACTTGGCGCCCACACGCCAGCACCATGCTGGGGCGAGCTAAAATGCTGCAGCAAAGCCTCATCACCTTCATAAAGATTGGTGAGTGCGTAGTTGATAATCTCCCAATTCACCAAATCCTTAGAGTGTAGGATGGGCAAACCGGGTACACACTGGAACGACGATGCCGTCATGTAATAATCGTCGCCGCTGGCACCCACGCATACATCGGGGTCGCTATAGTCGGCATTAATCACGGGGTTGGTGTAGGTGCCATCACCATTGTCGGGGCTCCACACCTTCGACACATATTGAGCCGAAGCTAAAAGAGGTAGGCAGAGTGCTGCCATCAGAATCGTTCTTTTCATATTTTAGTAGTTTTCTTTTTATAAGTGTTTCTTGAAGAAATCGAGCACACGCTGCTGTGAGCGGAGACCGCAGCTGTGGGGCATATCCCAGAGTTCGGTTTCAATCTTATCGCCAGCACCCTGACTTTGCCAGGTGGCATGCATGGTGGCAAAAGCCTTCTCGACTCCAGGTACAGGGAACAGTTTATCCTGCGAGCCATTGATGAAAAGCATGGGTTTAGGACAAGCTAAACTGGCCACATGGGGATAGTCCATCCAACGGCGCAGACCAGGGAAACAGTTGGCAAAGCCGCCATTCTCGGTACGACTGTACTTGAATCCCATCTGCTCATCGGCTGTTACCATCCAACAGACAGCGGCGCCCACTTTTATGCGGTCACTGAGGGCAGACAGCATCCAGGCACGATAAGCGCCCATCGACCAGCCTGTACAGCCAATGCGAGAGGCATCAACCTCGGGCATCTGTGCCAAGAACTCGGTGCCAGCGATATCGTCGTAGGTCATCCAGGCCGAGAGATCGATGCCATACAGCATCATGTTGCCGGCAATCATATCGTAACGGTCGCGCTGGGCCCCCTCTTTCTGTCCGCGCTCACCCCACATCGGGGCATCGGCCGAGAATACTACATAGCCCTGCTTGGCCAGATAATCGCCAAAGAACTGTCCCTCGTAGCCCTTCAGCCACTCCTCGGCATCTTTTAAAACTGCCGCCTCTTCGCAAGCCAAAGGTCGAATCATTTTTTCCTTACCTATATATAAATGGGCACCATGATCGTGCAACAGGTTGACGGCAGGGAACGGTCCCTTACCATCGGGAATGAGCACATAGGCAGGCACGGTATAGTACTGCGATAAGCGGATTTCAATCTTCTGGGCCTTATAGCCATCGCGCTGTTCCTCGAAGAGAACCTTAGTCTGATAGCCATCGGCAGGTGGTGGCGGTGGCATCAGCATACAGTCGAACACCTTCTGGCGGGCCACTTTTTTCCACTTGGCAAACTTCTTAAAGCCACTATTCTCCCAAGCCAAGGGATAATCGAAATGGGCAATCAGCGAGTCGGCATAGACTGGCAGATTACGCATAAACTCGTACTTAGCACGTTTCTGCGCCGACATGTTGACGCAGCAGAACATCATGAATGCGATGATTAATGCATTTGTTTTTTGAGCCATACCATTTGATTATTATTAGTATCTGCAGTTGTCCAATGCTCATTGATGGGCGTAATAAGCGCATCTTTTGGAGCTGTTATCAGGTTCCATACAATATAGCTGGTAGTTGGCGGACACACATTATCGTTGTATCCCCAAGTTAGATAAACCGGGCAGGTAATGCGGCGGGCAAAGTTTACTACATCGTAATAGGCCATCACGCCAACCTTCTCGGGTGTCAGCATTCCCTTCAATCGGTTAAAGTGAGGATAACCACCAGCACGGTTATCCAAATAGCCAGCCATATCGCTTAAAGCCGGATGGTTGGCCACGCAAGCTGTTACACGAGAGTCCAATCCTGCCGTAACAAGCGAAAGGGCACCACCCTGACTACCACCTTGTACAAACACATTCTTTCCATCCCAATCGGGGAGCGACGTCAGGTAGTCGATAGCTCGCACACATGCCACATAAACATGCTTCATGTAGTAGTTATCGCGATTGTCGAGCCCATTGGTAAGATATCCGTTTTCGTAATCAAAAGCAGTGGTAATCTCCTTGAACTGTTCGTCGGTCATCTCTGGATTCAGACCGTGAATCTCCATCTCCAAACGGATAAAGCCGTTCTTGGCATAGAAAGTACTACGCATGGGTTCCTTGATAGTCTTGATACCTGCGCCAGGAGGACAGAGTACAACGGGATACTTGCCTGCCTTTTTGGGTTTGGTAAGATAGCCATAGATGCTATGACGACGATCGGTCTTAATTTTCAAGAGATAACAATCAAACTCGTCGGTAGTGTATTTCTCTACCTTATTACAACTTACTGATACAGGTGTTTTGCGAGCCTCATCGAGGTTTGCCTTCCAGAAAGCATCGAAATCTGTGGGATTCTTGGTGTAGGGTTTCAGTTGCTCAGGCGAGAAACCAACCTTTACATGATGCTGATACTTGCCATCAACGCTCAATCGCAAATCAAGAAAACCAGGTTTCTTCATCGTACCCATGTCAATCACGGCACGACCATTTTTCAGCATTACTTTTCCCGACGATGTAGCCGGCATCATATCAGGACCTATCTCGTATGCCACTTCCACATTCTGCGGCATGCCATACTTACAGAACGACACTTCGACCTTGGCACGCTCGCCAGTCTTATAGAGCCAATCGGCATGATTGGGCACTGTGAGCCACAAATAATCCGAACGGTAAGGATAATTCTCGGCATGAACAGCCATCAGACCGCTCACCATCCATACTAATAGTAATAGTAATTTTTTCATCTCTGTAGTTTGTTTGGGTGCAAAATTAAACAAATATTTTATTATTTCAAAAAAAACAGTTACTTTTCTGTTGAAAGAAGAGGATTCCAGCCATCAGCGCCCTTCAAGATGTTGGTCATGACATAGGCGTTGGCATCCTTAAGCTGATGACTCCAAGCCACACGTCGACTGGCATCAGCGCCTTTACCATAACACTTGTATTCGGCATAATAAGCCGTACGTTCATTATCTGTCTTTCCCCAGTTGTTCCAACCTTCGGGGCGAATATGCTGCCCCATTTCGCAACGAATAAAAACCGTTTTACCATAGGGGCGCCAAGGGCGTGACAGCCAGACACTACCAGCCTCAACGCCTTCATCGGCCGTTAGCTTACAATCATAGAACACATAGCCATAATTGCTGCCCTGCGGTGTGGCTGGAGCTGTTAAGAAACCACCAGTGCGTTTGCTACGCAACTCGCAGCGATTAAATACGGCAGTTGCCTTGCCAAAGATAAAATCAACGGTTCCTTCGATATAACAATCCTCATAGTACTCTCGGGTATTCTCACCAAAAGTATAAAGCGTGTCCTGAAAACCTAAGAAACGGCAACGACGAAATACGGCTCTATCGCCAGCCACATGACAGGCAACCGCCTGACCTACAGGACCAGATGTATTCTCGAACGTGATATTCTCTGCCAGGAAATCAGGACCAAAGATATAGACACTGCCTGAACCACTGGTACCCTTTCCCTCACCAAAGACATTTGGTTTCTGGGCATAGTCGTCGTAAGTCAGTACAACGCCATCTTCGCCAATAAGTTGAACGTTCTGTTTACTCTCGGCAATCACAATCTTCTCTTTGTAAATACCTTTCTTAATATATATACGTGTAGGACCGGCCTTGCGATAGTCGGGCACAGCATTAATAGCCGCCTGTACCGTAGTAAAATCTCCACTACCATCCTGAGCTACCACAAAGTTATAATCAGCCGCCTTAACTGACAGCGTTATGAGCATCATCAAGCTCACACTGAGCAAAATTTTTGTTATTCTCATTTTGTTTTATAATATTGGTTCTAAATAATCTGCTGCAAAGATAATGAAAAATAAGATGTGACATGTGTACTTATTGTCGTATCATGGGTAAAATTGTACATTTTTACACAAAGATATGGAAATAATTATGTATCTTTGCAGCCGAGAATAAACAAACAACTTTAAAAATGATGAAACAAACGATTTTAAAAACAATCTGCGTACTGATTACTTTATCGTTCACAATGGCGGCTCAGGCGCAAAAATGTTGCAAGGGAGAGAATCCCTACAAGAAGTACACGCAAAACCTGCCTTTTAAGATGCAGGAAGTGAAAGCACCGGTATTTCGTAAGAATGAGGTTAATCTGAAAGATTTTGGTGCCGTAGGCGATGGTTCAACATTATGTACCGATGCTTTTGCCAAGGCTATCCAGGCCCTCAGTGCAAAAGGAGGCGGCAGATTAGTGGTTCCCAGTGGCGTATGGTTTACTGGTCCCATCACACTCAAGTCGAACATCGACCTGCACTTAGAGATGGGAGCTGTGATCCAGTTCTCGGCAGACGAGAATCTCTACTCTATCATCAAAACCTCGTTTGAGGGATTGGATACACGTAGATGCCAATCGCCACTTTCGGCTTATGGTGCCGAAAACATTGCTATTACCGGACAGGGCGTTATTGATGGTAACGGACAGTTTTGGCGCCCTGTAAAAAAGGCCAAGGTAACAGATACCCAGTGGCAGGAAGTGCTGGCACGAAAAGGTGGTGTAGAATCGAAAAAAGGCTATTGGGTGCCCAACCAAGCTTATGCCGATGCCGAGAAGCATGCCAACATGAACGTGCCAAGTGCGCAGACAGAAGAGGAATGGAATGCCATCAAGCGTTTCTTGCGCCCCGTAATGATTAGTCTGGTGAATTGTAAGAATGTTCTGCTGAAAGATGTTATCTTCCAGAACTCGCCAGCATGGAATATCCATCCCATGATGTGCGAGAATATCATCATAGATGGTGTGTTGGCTCGCAATCCATCTTACGCCCAGAATGGTGATGCACTCGACCTGGAGTCGTGCAAGAATGCCCTCATCGTTAACTCAAAGTTTGATGCCGGCGACGATGGTATCTGTATTAAGAGCGGTAAGGATGCCGATGGCCGACGCCGTGGTCGCCCATGTGAGAACGTAGTTGTAGATGGCTGCACAGTATTTGCCGGACACGGCGGATTTGTAGTAGGTTCGGAGATGAGTGGAGGCGTACGCAACATTCTGGTGAAGCACTGTCAGTTCCTGGGTACTGATGTAGGTCTGCGCTTTAAATCAACCCGCGGACGTGGTGGTATTGTTGAGAACATTTTTATCAACGACATCTCGATGACCGACATTAAGACAGACGCCATTACCTTTAATATGTACTATGGTGGCAAATCGGTAGCAGAGATGCTGGCTGATGGCGATCGCCCTGATAATGTTAAGAAGATGCCCGTAACAGAGGAGACACCTATCTTCCGTCATATCGACATCCGTAACATTATTTGTAATGGTGCTGGAAGAGCGATGGAGTTCAACGGACTGCCAGAAATGCCCATCGAAGACATTACCCTCGAGGATATTCGCATCATTGCCAAGAAGGATGCTGAGTTTACCAACTATAAGGACGTAAAGAAGAAGAATGTGAACATCACGTTAAAGCCCTAAAGGGTAACGATAGTACATTCCACATCTTCCTTATTGGTTGAATAGCCGATATAAAGGTTTTGATGATACACAATGGCCTTGGGGTAGCTATATCCCAAGGTTTTATATTTTCCATCATAACGTCGTGGTGGCAAGTCGCTTGTTGAGCCACTACGCAGCAAAATGGCTTTATCGAACTTGATGCCATCGTTACTCTGATGCAGCACAAGCGGCCAACGACGTTTGGCTGGAGCTGGACAGCTAACCATATACGAGGTGCCATCGGGTAGATTGCCTGCACACTGTTTGGTACGCCCATCAGGAAAGGTTGTCAACACTGGTTTTGTCCAGGTTTCTCCTCTATCCTTACTTATAGATACTAATTTACGGAAGCTACTGCTTTGGTCACGGAACAGCATCACGATGGTACCATCGGGCTGTACGTACTGACTTGGCTCAATCTCTCGCGATGTTTTGCCCAAGTCTTTGTATTCAAACAGTCCTTTACGCCAACCGCTTATACCTTTCGGATCATCGGTATAAACAGGACATACATGTAATCCTGGCATAAAGTGAGTGGCCCCTACTATACGCCCATCAGGCAAGCGATAGGGATCTTGCTCTAACACACCATCCATCTCGCTGCCATCGGCCATTCTTACAGGTAGCATTGGGCTCCACGAGAGTCCGTCGGTACTGGTAATATAGCAAGTCTTTCCGCCTCGTGGCGAAAGTCCCTTCTGCCATGTATCAATAAAAGCAAGTAGCGTATCGCCGTTTACCAGCCAACCGCCTGATGTACAACAACAATCCTGATTAGGTGCAGCCAGTACCATGGGTTTGCTCCACGAGTTACCTTCGTCGCTACTGATGCTATAAAGCACACGGGTATCGTCGCTATCCTCATCTTTTGGAGAACTTTGCCACATGCAATACAGTTTTCCCTTAAACGCAGCTAACACTACGCCGTTAGCATAGTGATCGGACTGCTCATTAGCCTTAAATACCGTTACGGTTTTTACGTTAGCAGCCGGATTTAACCCTACAGTTTCGTGCTTGGTAGTATCAATCACGCCATCTGGGATATATGGCATTTGTTTTTCTTCAGTAAAGGCCTCCATGATGGCTGTAGGTGCGGCGTTGCTGTTAAAGGCGCCAAGCTTATAGCCACCAGGCAGGCACTGGGGCTCCCAATAGAACACACCACGGCAACGGCCATTGGTTTCGTTACGAGCCTCGCGAATCACACGGGTTAGCTGGCGGCGCCCCTCGTCCATCTTTTTTGGGTGCTGCTCATCTACCTCAAAACCCGTTTCAACTATCATCACATCGCAGCCATATTTTTCGCTGCAATGGCGGATGTTGGCCATACAGTCGGTAATAATGCCATCGGGATTTAGTTCGGGATGATCCTGCATGGCCCAGTAGGGATAGAGCGACATGCCTATCATATCAAACTTGCCACCATATTTCTTCACGATATCAAGGTTATAATCGTAAAGGCTCTGTAAGTGTCCGCGATCCAGATGCACGATAACGATGGCACGAGGAAATACCTTCTTTACAGCATCGTAGCCAGCACGGATAAAACCTGCATACTGCTTGGGATTCTGCTCGATATGTCCCATGGGCCAGAGCAGTCCGTTGGCCGTTTCGTTACCCACCTGCACCCAACGTGGCTCTATACCATTGGCTTTGAGCAACGATAGTACATCGATGGTATGTTGGCGCACATCCTTCTTCATCTGCTTGTAACTATGATTTTTCCAAGCCTCGGGGATAGGCTGCTTAGCAGGGTCGGCCCACGAGTCGCTGTAATGAAAGTCAACCATCAGGTCCATACCAAGTGCTTTGGCACGCTTGGCCATTGCCAGCAACTCATGCTTATCGTTCATGCCGCCGCGTGGGTTCACCCACACTCGCATGCGGATGGCCTTCATCTGATAGTCGGTCTTCAATAGTTCCAAGCATTCTCGTTCCTTACCATCACGGTCGTGAAATTTCACGCCATGTTTTTCCTGGCCCGTGAGAAATCCCACATCGGCTCCTTTCACAAAATCACTCTGAGCAAAAGCACTCTGCGAAAGGAGTGCCATAACCATCGATACAAGTAGTAGTTTCATAACATTTAGTTTATTTTTCTGTTGCAAAAATAGGACATTTTCTGCAAAACGCAAACACTTTTCCCTAAAAATGATGGTAAAAACCTGTTATTTTAAAAATATGTTGTATATTTGCAGCCAAGAAGTAATATGATTATGTTTAAACGTGCTATCTATAAAACAATACTTATAGCACTGCTGATGCTTTGGCAAACTACAGCATTAGCGGCAAACCTTATTAGCAATACCTACGAGAAAGCCGACTCAACACAGCTGGTTATTAAACTCGATGCGGCTTACAAATGGGTGGGCGATCATCTCGATTCGCTGGCAAACTCGTATCTGAATAAGAGTGGTAATATTCTCGACCCCGACAATATTCGCGAGGAGTTGAAATGCATTGGTTACAACGGACTGAACGTTACCGATTATATCATGGCCAGCCGACAGATTGATAGTCTGGTACTCGCCAGACTGCTCGACTGTGCCGAGACCGAAGGCAACAAAACCATCTTTTTTATGATGGGTTCTACAGCTTCAGGCAAATCTACTGCTCTAAGAAACAACCCCAAGTTGAAAGAGTTGGCACATAGTGCAGGTTTGGTATACGATGGCGCTTTTATCAGTATTCCATCGTTCGAGAGTCGCCTGAAAATGGTACAAGACCGCGGTTTTAAAGCCAGCATCGTGTTTGTGCACAACGATCCGGTAACAGGATTCACAAATATGATTAACCGACTTATCAGGTCGAACCGTGCCATGAGCCACTATTATTACGTGTATTGTTATCCCCTCTTTAAGGGGCGTATTGCCTATCTGCTGAAAGAGCATCCCGACATCACGCTCTATTGTTTGGATAACAGTCATAACAAGGGTGGCGTGCGCGTTAGCATCGAAGAGGCGCTGACGTGGGATTACACCATCACCGAGGAGGTTGAAAACAAACTCAACGACATCATGCAAGAGTTTATCAGCTCAGGCAAACTCACCCCCGCCCAAATCCAAGCCCTCATCGCAAAATAATTACTCCCAACGGAAGACGGCACCGTTGCGACGGGCTGGGTCGGCACCAGCGAAGTCCATCGAATAAGGACTGCCTGTGGTGGGACTTTTACCGATGTAGCGGTGGGTGCGCATAGAAAGGAGCATAAACTCATGGTTGAGATAGTCTTGCCAAAGGAACACCTCGGCCTTCGACTCGTCGATAGTCAGGCGTACATCGCCCGGAATACCAAAGCCCGAGCACCATACGTAGCGACCATCCTCGCACTGCAGCACTACCTTTCCCTGTCCTTTATCGATGATACGGAAACGTGTTTGTGGACTCTTGTCGGCCTCATCGGTATCGTAAAGCAAGCCATGCTTCTGGGCGATAGCAGGTTTGCCCGTGGCTAAATTAATGATGCGAAACGACTTGCCGTATGGGATATTCTGACTGCGATCAGCCTGTGGTTCTACTACCTTAAAGTTGTCGAACTCGGCATAACCACCCTGTTTGCCCTTATGATTAAAGGCGAAAAGGGCATGGCGCGAGCCCTGGAACGAGATAAGCTGATAGCTAAGAGGCATTTCGCGACCTAACTGCTGATAGGTGTTACCATCGAGCGAATACTCGTAATGAGCCTGATTGTTATCGTAATCACCAGCCATGCGCAGCCATAGCTTCTCGGCATTCACTTCTTGATTGATAGTATCGTTGGTGGCTTGCTCGTAGCAGCGGAGTGTAAGGGTATTACCATCTTTTACAATGCCTATCCACGAGCAGGGCACGTTGATATTGCCAAGACCTGCCACATCGCCATCTTTCAAACCTTTGGTAAAGAGCTCGACAGTGGTGATAGACGTAGGACCGATGACACGCTGAGTGAGCGAGTTACGTGCCCACATCAGCTGTTCGGCAGGCATCGACTGAAGACGCAAGCGGCCTTTCTTCAACCCCCACTTAGTATCATCGGGGTTGTGATTCCACTGCCATACGTTACCCAGCTTTGCCGAATTAAAATCCTCGCCACGCAGATATGGGGCATGTGCTTGAATGTTGACACCAATATTGGGTTTGAACCAGGTACGAGGTGCACGCCCCAGATTACCTTCGAGACCTATCATGGGCCAGCCATCCTTCCAGGTGATGGGCGAGAGGCAAACGGTACGGCCAATACTATGAAAGTCCATCATTAACAGCGCCCACCACTGACCGCTCTGATCCTGCACGATACCACCCTGGTGGATGTTGGTGCAGGCGGTGGCATCTTTATCAACCTGAGGAATGCCGAACGCGGTGCCATCCTCGCCAATACGATATTTTACGCCTTGCGGCACCTGTGTAAGAGGGGCGGCATGATAGCCAAAGGTCTCGTCGGCGGTAATGGTAACGGTTTCGTAAGGTCCCCAGATGCTTTTGGAACGACTGCAGAGGGTACGGCCATTAGGCATATAATCGGTTGATATGATATAATACATACCATTTATCTTATACACATGATGCCCCTCGCCAATGGCATTGCCATCGGGGATAATCACACGATCGGTTCCCTCAACAGGTCCACTCATATCAGGCTTCAGTTCAGTACAGTGTACCTCACCATATTTATGGATGGCATAAATCTTACCATCGTCGTCGAAGAGCACGGAGAGATCGTAGATGTTGCCCTGCATGTTATGATGCTGCCAAGGTCCACGGATATCCTTTGAGGTATAACACTGCAGACCTTTGCCATTGATATTGGTAAACACATAAAACTGGCCGTTGGCATAACGGATGGCAGGTGCCCAAACACCCTGACCATATATCTCCTTGTGGTTTTTGAGTGAGAAAGCATCGTCGGCAAAGTCGAAACGATCAAAGCAATACGAGATATTCTCCCAGTTAACCAAATCCTTGGAGTGTAGGATAACCAAGCCAGGTACGGTATGCATAGTGGTGCCTACCAGATAATAGTCGTCGCCAACACGCAGAATGTCGGGATCGGAAAATTCATCGTAAAACAGCGGATTGGTAAATGTGCCGTTACCATTATCAGCCGTCCACGACTGGGCATGAACGTTCAACGGTGCGGAAAAACAGGTAAAAGCGAGAAGCATGTATATCGCTATCAACCAAACATTTTTTCTAACCACATTAATTACACTAACTCTATAGCCCATAACTTCTCGCTTTATCATTTTATTCATTATAATAAACATTCTACCTATTCTACTCTACAAAACCTTCCATAATGGCCGTTGGTGCGGCCTTACTATCAAAGGCGCCAAGCTTATATCCACCAGGAAGGCACTGAGGTTCCCAGTAAAAAACACCACGACAATGCCCGTTTGTATTATGACGTGACTCACGTATGACACGAGCCAGTTGACGCCGACCTTCTTCCATCTTCTCTGGATGACGTTCATCTACCTCATAGCCTGTTTCAACAATCATAACATCACAGTTGTACTTCTCGCTGACATAACGTATATTATTGATACAGTCGGTAATGATTTTATCCGCCTTCAAATCCGGATGCCCATCCATTGCCCAATAGGGATATAGCGACATCCCAATCATGTCGAATTTTCCACCATACTTAAAAATCGTATCCAGATTATAATCGTACAGACTCTGAAGATGCCCTCTATCAAGATGAACAATAACTACAGCCTCTGGAAATATTTCCTTAACAGCATCATACCCAGCACGGATGAACCCTGCATAATTCTGCGGTTGTGTTTTGATATGTCCCATTGAGTGGGTTATGATTGTATTTCCAAGTGAATCTTTGACCTCCCAACCTTGTTCATTGGTTTTTACACTCCAAAGCATACCATTGGAAGTCTCGTTTCCGACCTGTACCCATTTGGGGGTTATACCATTCTCCTTAAGTAACGATAGGACCTCTTTCGTATGATGACGTAAATCCTGCTTCATTTCTTCAAAAGAATGCCCCAACCATGCTTTTGGTATGGGCTGTTTAGCAGGGTCGGCCCACCAATCACTATAATGAAAATCCACCATCAGATCCATCCCCAAATCTTTTACACGCTTAGCCATAGCCAATAAAGCATCCTTATTGCTGTCGCCAGCGGGAGGGTTAACCCAGACACGCATACGGATAGCAGAGATTTGATAATCATTCTTCAACAATTCCAAGCATTCACGCTCCTTTCCATTACGATCATGAAAAACAACGCCACGCTGCTCTTGCCCCATCAAGAAGCCTACATCAGCACCTTTCACAAAATCATTAACAATTCCGTTCACCTGCTGCGCTTTTGTTTGTAAAAAAGCCATCAGTAGTGTTATGAATAGCACATGCTTCCTCTTCATTCTTGTTTCAACTTGTTATTTAATAAACTTTTTACCGTTCTTAATATATATGCCCTTTCTCTGCGGATTGGTAACGCGTCGCCCTTGCAGGTCATAGACATACCCATCAGTGCGGTCATCAGCCTTAAGAGCAGAGATACCTGTAGTTGTATCAGTAGCCATCTGAGCCTTGATATCGCTTGCCGACATCGCATTATTCTGTATGAACAGTTTGGCAAACATGAACCTAGCGTCATTATCCGTCCAGTCCCATGCTTGATTACCACCAAGACAGATATACTTTAAATCAGAGCCATGATCGAAAAGTCCTGTAACACACTGACCTTCTACAGCAGGGTTAAGAACCCATTGGTTTGTTACTTCGCCATCCAAATACTGGATAACCTCATTAGCCTTAAAAGTGATGGTGTAATAATGCCATTTACCATCATCAAGCCAGTTACGCACATAATTATAAGCCGCATCGCCAACTTCCCATGCTTTTTCATTATAGATATTCACCTTGCCATTTACGTGGTTTGCACCAGCAAAATCACAATATCCAGAACAGTTCACTTGTACAGGGCCTCTACTCTGCATAATCAGCATTGGCCAAGTATTTACTGTGCCTGGTGCCGAAGCATAAGCCGAGAAGAGAGGTGAATATACATAGTCGGTCAAGGAGCCAGCATTAGAAGCATTAACCCAGAACGCAATAGTCATTTGTTGGGTTTCCTGTGAATGTGACAGGACATCCTCTGGCAGCAATAGGTAGTGACTGCGTACTGCACCACCGCCATTCTGATATACGTGTCCAAATGTAGCATCCTCCACAAAAGAGCCGCTCCCGACAATGGTGAGCCCATCGGTTGAGCTGAAGTCCTGCTTATATTGCCATGTTGGCTCTATTGGCGGATCAGCAGGAGTGGTAGCATCAGTATATTTGTATCCCCAGATAGTAACACCATTTTTGGCCAAAGCAGTAAAAGCCGCCACCTTTGACAGGCCTGGCTCCATCGTCTGCTCTACCATCACACCCTTATACTCAGAACCACCAATATTGATTGCGACATAAGATGTACCTTCATTTATATTCCAGGTTCCTGACATCGCCCCACTGATACTTCCATCAGCATTCAGCGACACCTCCACAGGCGTAGCCAGCTCACTATTCGTATGGTCCAGCCCATATCGGTGGATCAGCAACTTATAACCTCCGGGGATTTTATCAGTAGCCATCTGTTGTGTAGTAGCTATATCTGCATTTTTCACCTGTTCGCCAGTATATTCAAAAGGCGCAGACACCAGCCATCCATCTTCATTCACAAATACCTGATGAACGCGGACTTCATGGCCCTCGCCACGGTTCTGAAAGCGGGTGTGATACACCAGATAAGTCCGCCCGTCTTCAGCATCGATAATACTATTGTGTCCTTGTGCGCGCTCGCTCCAATCACCTTTTGTCTGGTTACCCCATTCGCCATACGCACCCAGGATATTCACACCGCGACTATCGCTATTGGGACCATAGTTCATCACATATTTGTTATATACAGCACTCGTTCCATCCGCATCAACGTATGGCCCGTCAGGATTCTCAGAGCGGAACACACGCATCTGGTAGCCCCCTTTTGCCTCAAGTCCTCCATTCGTGACGAAAAGGTAATAATAGTTGCCGACATGCTCAATATAGCTGGCCTCGCCTGAAACATAATAACCTCCAGCAATCTTCTTTCCGAAGTAGGGATCAACAGTAATACCATTGCCAGAGCCAGCAAGAGTATATGTCACATCATAATCACGCAGACCTGTATTCTCATCAAGTTCGAGCATCCAGATACCACCGCTCCATGAGCCATACGACATCCAGAGTTTGCCCGTCTCATCATAAAACACGCACGGATCAATGCTGTTTGGCCAACGCTCTCCCCAATTACCTCTGCCAGTCGTTGGCATGGCATAGCGGCTTGGCAGTGACGATTGAGTTCCGATAACAAGTTCCAAGTCTGTATCCTTATAAGCACTGCCTGTATGGAAACCACTCATCACCACAGGAGCCTGATAGCGATAGGGGCCTTCAATATTATCAGCGGTAAGAAGTACGATGCTTGAATACCAGAAGTCACCATTGACACTCATATACATGCACCACTTGTTCATCGCCTTATTATAAATGACATCGGGAGCCCACAGATTCCCACTGATATCATAACTGCTGCTACCCCGCTTTGCCCAAACAAGAGGATTAAAATAAGGCAGATCAACTTCCTTACCACCTTTTGTTACTTTTGTCACAACAGGTGTAGTAAACGCATCCTTGCTATAAGCATTGCTATTTGTACTGGTCTGCCATGGCACACCTCGATAATCTGTATATCCATTCCCCATCTGCTCATTGCCGGTATTGATGGCAGTCCAACTCATCAAGTCTTTTGTTTTTGCAACAGCTCGATGAGATCCGAAAATATAATAAGTTTGAGATGCTGGTTCCCAAACGATGCTTGGATCGTGTACACTCACGCGTTTAAGCGAATAAGACAATGCACTCAATGGCATTAATACGGAAAGTAAAACTATCAATTTCTTCATCGGAGTAAATACTTTAATTATACTTATTTCAACTTCGGCCAACCATCAGTTGTCCATTTGATTGGGGCCTGATAGAGAATTGAAGCTCCCTTATGAGCGATGCTATAGCCATGACACACAAAGATGTCTTCGTCACCAAAGGTATAAGCTGCACAATGTCCAGCAGCCTCGAATGTTTTTTTATCACCTTCTAAGAAAAGTGTTCCGCCACCATAACGCATATCCTTGCCGTCACGATCCAGATATGGACCAGCGACATTTCTTGAACGTCCTACTGCTACACGATAGTTGCTCTTTGAACCGCGGCAGCAATAATCCCACGATACAAACAAATAATACCATCCGCCATGTTTAAATATAAACGGAGCTTCGATAGCATTAGTACCTGCATATTTTGACGTTGGATTCGGTTCGGTTGGTTTAAAGTCTGGATCGTATCTGCGCGCAATAGTCTGCGGTTTCTCACCAGCCAAAATATGCATAGTGGAATCCAGCCGTGCCAATTGGATACCATCCCAGAACGATCCCCAAACAATCCAGGGATTGTCATTATCATCAATAATAAAGTTAGGGTCAATGGCATTCCAGTTGTCACGTTTTTCTCTTGAAGTCACGATACATCCTTCGTCCTCCCACATGGGAAAAGCCAAAGAACGATTACTCAGCAAGCCGATAGAAGAACCGTTTTTACCAAAGGTAGAGCAGCTATAGGCCATCCACCAACGTCCATGCCACTTGATGACATCTGGTGCCCATACATGATTGCGAAATCCTGGCACTGAGTCTGAAGCCCAACCAGGAACTACAGTCATCACAGGATTGGGTAATACAGTCCAAGTTTTCCTATCCTTCGAAGTCATCTGCTGGATACCCATACCTGTGGCATAGATATAGTAAGTACTGTCTTCGTAGGCCATCACAGGGTCGTGCACCATCGGAGTATCCGTTTCAAATGCTTCCATCAGGCGGTATCGACGTTGCTGAGCAGAAATGCCAACTACAAAGCATAACAACAACAATATGGAGAAATATTGTTTCTTCATCACACAATATTTATTTAAGTAAAAAAAAGAATAAATGGGGCGGCACTTGAATGGTCCGCCCCATTTTTAGTGATTATTATTCTGTAGTTTCTGCTGTCGTATCTTCTTTCTTGGAAGAAAGTTCCCAACCCGAATTCTGGCTCCAACCAGAAATAGCCTTCACCTCATCATCAGGAATCGGGAAATAATAGTTCTTAGGACTACGGAAAGCACGAACAGGATCCTTCAGACTCTTATTATAGCTATAAGAACCATTGAATGTTCCATCCTCATTTGGAGAGCTATCGGGAGTAACGCCATACAGATTGTAAACCTGCTTATACATCGGCAGATTAGTCTCAGATGATGCTGTCTTGCCTTCGAACAGCTTCCAACGGCGCTCATCAAAGTAGCGATGATCCTCGAATACCAACTCAATACGACGCTCATTCTGAATACGCTCCATCAGTTTGTCACCAGAAAGACCAGAGTATGCGGGCATCCCGACACGGGCACGTACCTGATTGACATACTCCATAGCTTTCTGAGCATTACCTGCACCAGCATAAGCCTCAGCACCATTCAGCAGAATCTCACCATAACGGAAGATAGGACATGCATGACGATAAGACGATGGACTCTTGAAAGACATCTTGTTGACAAACTTCTTGGGATAGTAGCCTGTTACAGTACCTCCGTGAAGCTCTGCGTAGTCGATACCCGTCTGGCAGACATCAATGGCACGCTCCTCACCATTTGTCTTGTCACCCCAGATAGAACCATGATGCAAGATGGTCTGATCCAGTCGTGGATCGCGATTGGCGTAAGGATTCTGCTCATCGTATGTGGGATCCTCATCTATAGGCAGACCATTGATTGTCTCATAAGCATCTACAAGATTCTGGGTCGGATTCGTACGGCCATAGGCCTGGTTTGTACCAGCAAAACCACATGGAGAGCAAGACCACTCAATAGCATCAGTAATCCATACAGAACGAGAGAAGATAAACTCATTATTCAGAGTTGGTTCCGACACGAAACAATCGTAATAGTCACTCTCGGGATGACCTGTGCTGTAAAGCTTATAGGCACGTGATCCAAGGGCATTGTTCTTAGTTACGAACTCGTCAGCAGCAGCGGCGGCAGCCTGCCACCAATCCTTATTGCCATTAGGATTGTTAAGTGGAGATGCTTTATAAAGCAGCGCACGACTCTTAAGAGCCAGCACAGCAGCACCATTCACACGTCCCCAGTTCTCATCCTCATTAGCATAACGGAATGGCAGGGCATCCTTGATGGCATCACACTCAGAAACTACCCAATCCACTACCTCGGCAAAAGAACTGCGGGGAGGCATTGGGTCGCTCGTATTCATAATGTAGGGGCCACCATCTTCAGTTACAAAGATAGGTGCAGGACCAAACCAGCATGCCATATCGAAAGTAAGGATGGCACGGATGGCACGTGCCTCAGCCAACCAACGATCTCCAAGTTTATTATCGTCACCAGACTTTATGGCATTACCGATAACGTCAACACGGGCATTCTGTAAGAACTGATTGCAAGCACGAATACCTTTTGTATCCAACTCATAGTAATAGTTAGCGAACTGATGATTAGTAGCATCAAAGGCATCATTATGAACCTGATGATAGTAGTGCACATCCCAATAAGAAACGGCATTATCGGTCATAGCATCCTTCGAAGCATTCAGATACTGTCCATCGGTATAGCCATGAAAAGCATCTGGCAGATAAGTATAGATGTTTGCCAGGAATCCACGTGTGTTATCGTAGTCGCTAAACACGTTATCAGCCTGCTGCGTAAGGTCAACCTCCTTGTCAAGGAAGTCTGAGCAAGAGGTTGTGGCTCCTGCCAAGGCAAACACTATTGCGGAAATAATTATATTCTTTTTCATATTTCTATCGTTTTTAGAATCCAATGTTTACACCTACGTTGAAAATACGAGTCTTCGGGTACCACCAGCAGTAGCTCATAGGCTTCTCTGGGTCCATTCCCTTTGGCAGATGACTCCAGTTCTTCAGGTTATAACCTGATACGTAGATACGGCACTTAGTCATACGAGCCTTAGAAATTAACTTAAGTGGCAGGTTGTAGCCAAACTCAATATTACGAAGAGACAGATAGTTACCATTTACAATCCATATATCATTCTGATAGGTACCTGTTCCGCGGTCAGAGTCGATAGCATTATATCCGCCCCATACAGGACGAGGATACTTTGCATTCACATTACGTGAGTCGTTAGGATCGTCGGTATAGTATCCCCAGAAGTTTACACCCTCATGAGTTGACATATTTGACCAACCAGAGAATGAAGCTGCTGGTGAAATGAATACATTACGATTCAGATAGGCAGTCATCACAACCTTCAGGTCAAATCCCTTATACTCAGCACTCAAAGATACGCTTGGTGTGATTTCCGGCATAATGGTATAACCTACAGGAATCATATCATTAGAGTCAATCTGACGGTCGCCGTTCAAGTCCTTGAACACAGCAGTTCCAAGAGGCTGGTTACCAGCAGACGCCGTGTTATAAGGATATTTCTCCGGGTGAGCTATAGCATCCTCTTGCGAGGTGGCAATCAGAGCAGGATCGCTGGCCCACTGTACAAACTGATACTGGTTCCATCCACCGACAGTACCATTGAACACACTCTCATACAATGCCTGTACAGAGGTTTGCTCGAAGATACGCTTGCCGGTCTTACGCTGCCACTCTACATTGGGTTCAAGCTCGTCCATCTCGGTGATGCGGTTTGTATTCCAGCTAATCATGGCCTCAACGTTATACTTGAAGTCACCAATACGATTCTCATGCCCCAAAACAGCCTCGATACCCCAACTCTCAACCTTACCGTAAGAATCCTGAGCTACCGCGATACCGATACCTGTAGGAATAGTGTTACGATCGATCAAAATCTGTGAACGCCACTCTTTGAAGTAGTCAATTGAACCATAAAGTTTTCCACGCCACAAACGCCAGTCTGCACCAACATTCACCATCTTAGAGATTTCCCATTTGTTGTTAGTATTACCAGCCAGAGTTTCAGCCATACCATTTACATTGGTAGCATTGATACCGAATGCATAGCCATTGGCAGTTCCATAAGTTGACTGGTAAGGATAACGACCTGTGTCGGCAGTTGTTGTTTCGCTCTGACCTGTTCTACCATAGCTGGCACGAATCTTGGCAAAGTCGAGCCACTTAGCCTTCAGGAATTTCTCATTGCTAAGTATCCATCCAGCACCTACACCCCAGAATGTATCCCAACGATCCTCTGGTGCATAGTTATCGTTACCCATACGAGAAATACTTGCATTAAGGATATAACGATTGTCATATACATAGTTGGCATATCCGTTCCATGACAGGTTACGACGAGAAGACAGGCTTGCAGGAGTATGATTCTCCGAATCCAGGGTGTTGACGCGGTTCTGATATGTACGAACGAACGCACGAGCATCTACATGATGCTTACCAAAGTCACGATCGTAAGAGAATCCCCAGTTGAAGTTGATATTATAACTGTTGGCACGCTCTGAAGCCGTTGGGTTACTCAACTCAGCATAGGTATTTGTACGTGTGTACTTAAAGTCCTCAACTCGCTGAACATCAGGATTGTTGTAGTCATAGGTGAATGCATCATAAGTACATGTCTGCTGAGACATAAACACGTCGAATGCATCGAACGACAGCGTCAGATTCGTCTTCAGTCCAGGAGTGATGGCACCAAGATCGCCCGTCACATTCAAGGTAGAATAGAGATTACGGCGACGGTTCTTATTACGTCCTCCAGAAGCCATCTGATTGATTGGGTTACGTGCAGAACCTGAGTAGGCACCTGTAGAATAAACCGAACCATCAGGATTAAATACCGGAGCCATTGGTGTAGCCTCTACAGCACCGAATGTAGTCAGATCGAACACAGAAGTCAATGACTGTGATATATTGTCGATACGTCCGCCAAGGTCGAGACCTACCGTCACATACTTATTGACATTGATATCGATGTTAGAACGTAAGTTCCAGCGATTCAGCGTATGGTCGGTAGAGAAGTGGTCATTCCAGCTTGTAGCAGTCTTGTTCCACATACCCTCCTGACGGAGATAAGAGAAACTTACATAATAGCGGGCTATATCATTACCACCAGACAGCTGCAGGTTCGTCTTATAAACGGGGGCAGCTTCGCGATACAGCTGATCAAACCAGTTGGTGTTGAAATACTTGTAGCGACGGATATCGTCATCGGCATATCTGCCACCCTCAGAAACAAACTTATACTCAGCAATCTGCTCATCGCTCCAAAGGGGATCCTGTCCGCTAAGGTATTTCACGCGATTCTGAGTGAGAGCCATGTTGTATGAGTTCTGGTTCTCCATCTTATCAGTAAGCGTCTGGAAACCAACCTCCTGTGTAAAGTCAATCTTGGTCTTACCCTTATCACCACGCTTTGTTGTTACAAGGATAGCACCGTTAGCACCACGCATACCATAGATAGCTGTTGCAGCAGCATCCTTCAACACTGTGATATTCTCAATAGGGAATGCATCAAGGAAAGAAAGGTCACGCTCTACATTATCCACGATAATCAACGGATTACGTGCATTACGGTTCATGGTACGAATACCACGAATATACATCTGAGTCTCAGTCCATCCTGGCTCTGATGACCATTCATAAGTCTCAACACCCGCCAGAGTAGAGTTGAATGCATTCTGAAGCACTGTTACTGGATAGCGTTGCAGTTCTGTACCCTTCACTACCGAACGGCTCTCAGTCATATACTTCTCCTTCTTCGAACTGAATGCGATAGGCATCATCTTCTCCTGCGGAGTAAGTTCTGCAGTGAGAGTAATGACAAAAGTCGATGCATTTGGATCGAACTTTACTACGGCATTCTCATAACCCAGTGCTGCAGCACAGATATCATCATCGGTTCGAGCACCTTTCAGTGTAAAGTTACCATTCTCATCTGTCAGCACAATTTTGTTATCCTCAGCCACATTTACTACGGCACCGATAACAGGTTCACCGTCTGCATTCACCACACGACCTTTCACCTCGCGCGTATTCTGTGCAGCTGCTGTCAGAGAAACTCCCAACATAGCTACAGCAAGCAGACATCTTGATATCTTATAGAATCTTTTATTCATAATCGTTACATTGTTAGAGTTTACCAACCACTATTGTTCGTAATGTTTGCCTTCCATACTTCGCCTTCAGGAATTGGGTAGAGATACATTTTATCCTCGAACACACGATTCTGAGCCACTTTACGAGTGATAGAACCATCGGTAGCTACCGTAATACCATAGATAGGACGTGCAAGTGCCTCCTTAGCACAGTTCCAACGACGTACATCCCAAGGACGATGCTCCTCAAAGGCGAACTCTACTGTACGCTCCTTGTGGATAAAGTTGCGCATGGCAGACTGAGAATTCAGATCTGCACGATCGGCTACATTACCTGTAATACCTGCGCGATGACGAACCTGATCGAGCAAACTGCAGATCTCTGCCTTATTGGCATTATAATCCACCTCGTTAAGAGCCTCAGCATAGTTCAGAAGGATTTCTGCATAGCGGATAATTGTCCACAGACGATGGGCAGTACCACCATGGTTAGAAGCGAGGATCGTCTCAGGTATATACTTACGCATATAATAGCCTGTAGGAGTGGCGTTGGCATTACCAGTCATATTGTCAGGATGACCGGCAATCACATCAATGCTACGATTGTTCCATATTGAACCTTGATACAGGATGGTAGCAGCCAAACGAGGATCACGGTTTTCCCACATGGTAGCATCAGCATAGCCACTGGCAGCATTGATGCTGGGGGTAAGACCATTATAAACAGGTGCCCCTGTTACATCGTAAGCGGCGAATGGAGCAGAACCATCAGCCATGTCATACATATCCACCAGGTTCTGGGAAGGACAGTTACCACCATTGCCACCTTCACCAATAGGAGTATCATTCTGAATACCACCCCAATTAATTACAGCATCATTCCGATAGAAAATTGTCTCGGTATTCTCTCCTGTGTATGGGGTACGGATTAGAGCATAATAGTAATTTTGCTCATTAGTATTACCAGCCTTTGAATAGAGACTATAGTTGCCGCCAAATTCATCAATGAATGCCTTAGCAGCATCCGCAGCCTGCTGCCATGTCACACCACTCTCAGAAGCATAACGAGGACTGGCCATATAAAGCAGAATACGAGTCTTAAGAGCTGCAGGTACAGCAGGATTCAGGCGTCCTGCACGAGAGGACTCTGTTGACTCAGCATAAGTCAACATACCCTCGCCACAAGCATCCAACTCATCAAGTATAAACTTGATATACTCGCTGGTTGAAGGACGTGAGGTATAGTTCTTCAGCAGGTCACCATTAGGATCAAGTACCTCGGTGATGATGGGCACAGGACCGTAGCGCAGGAAGAGCTCCCAATGAAAATAGGCACGGAAGAAACGAGCCTCGCCCTTAACCTGAGCCTTCTCACTTGCAAAAAGCTCATCAGTCTCATCGGTTGGCTTAGCCACATTATCAACTTCGGCAAGTGTCATGTTGCACTTACGGATGCCACGATAGCGACTCTCCCATACAGAAGTGAATTCGGCAGCACCGCCACCTCCATAATAGTTACCGATATTAAACGTGGTACGAGTACCACCAGTAGGAATTGCGCACTCAGCCAAGTCAGTAGCAGCATCAAGCCACGAGTTGTTGATACGCAGGGCACCGTGAAGCAGGAAATTATATGTATCCCAGTGGAACTGCTGTGCATTTTTCCATCCGCTGAATGTTTTCTCCTTAGTCAGCTCGTTACTCGGCTCCTTGTCGAGGAAGTCACTGCATGAAGAGAGTCCCATAGCGGAAACCAGTGCCAATGATGCGAATATGATAGATTTCTTCATTGTTTCTAATATTATATATAATGTGTACTCTTTAGAATGTTACGTTCAGACCGAAGTTGATCGTCTTACAGATAGGATAAAGGTTTGAACCATTGCTCTCAGGGTCTGTCAGTTTGTCAAGATGATCCCATGTAATCAGGTTGTTCGCATTGACATAGAGACGGCACTGACTCATACCTACGTGCTTAATCCAGTTCTGTGGCAGCGTGTAGCTCAATTCCACATTCTTCAGACGGACGAAAGAACCGTTCTGTAAGAAGAAAGAGTTCGCACGCTGGTTGTGGTCTCCGTAAGAAGCATAGTGCAACAGAGGATACTTGGCATTAGCCAGATTCTGACTTTCACTTACTGCAGGATTCCAACGATCCAAATGATGCTGCTTAACCTTTCCACCATTGACGAAAGCAAACATAGCCTCCGCATCATAGTAACGGCTTACATGATCAACACCCTGGAACATCACGCTCAATCCCCATCCTTTGTAGTTGGCACTGAGAGTAAGAGCATAAGTGTTTTCTGGCACATCGCTATAACCGATGAAGGTTTCATCACGATCATCAATAAATCCGTCACCATTCATATCGCGATACTTCAGGTCGCCAGGCTGCAACTCTTTCATAGCAAAGGTTGACTTAGCACCTGTATAATTGCCATTAGCATCAAAGTCGGCACTGGTTACAAAACCATCAGCTACAAGACCAAAATACTGTCCGATAGGATGACCTTCACGCTTGCGATAGTCCGTCTTACCAGAAGGCTCATCCATTGAGATAATCTCGTTGCTGGCATGTGAGAACGTGAAACCTACACTATACTGGAAATCCTTACCAATCGTATTGTTGTGATGAAGCTCTATCTCAACACCCGAGTTCTTGGTCTCACCCAGATTGGCAGCGGCCATGGTTACACCTACCCACTGTGGACGGGTGAGATACTCTGTAAGAATATCATTACGTCTCTCATAGAAATAATCGATATTACCAGTAATCAAACTATTTAGAATATTGAACTCAAGACCTACATTGTACTTATGAGCACGCTCCCATGTCACGTCAGCATTAGGATACTGCTGCTCATAGATACCTGTAGTACCAGTTGTTCCGAAATAGTAGTCGTTTGAAATCTGACTCCACTTCTGCTCATAGAGGAAGCGCTGACGTACACCATTTACCATATATACATCATTACCCACCTGACCATAAGATCCACGAAGTTTCAGGTTAGACAGCCACTTCTTAGTGCCTTCCATAAACTTCTCGTTGGTGATACGCCAACCAAGTGAGAATGCAGGAAAGAAACCGAAACGCTTACCGCTGGCAAAGTTCTCTGAACCATTGTAACCAGCATTGAACTCAGCATAGTAACGCTCATCGTATCCATAAGTAACACGACCTACAACACCCTGATAACGCTGTGCCAGATTTGAATCGTAACGATAGTCATTCTGCATGTAAAGCACCATCGCTGTCACATCATGCACATCATTGAATACACGTGCGTAGTTCACCTGTGCCTCCATATATAGCTTATAGAGGGCGAACTTATCGTAGCCACTTGCAAGGTTGGTGTCAGTATTGTACTTATGATAAGCATCCATAGTCTGATAGTTGGCCTCGCCATAGTTTGCACGGTCTTCAGGCTCATAAGTGGCAAAATTACGTGTATAACGGTTACGATGATAGTTTTCATAGTCAAACGACATCATAGCCTTGGCAGAGAGACCCTTTGTCAGCCAGTCCATCTTATAGTCGAAGATGAAGTTGGTTTCATTGATGGTATTAACACCTTTATAATAACCACCATCGGTCAGACGGCCTACAATATTATTCTGGTACTGAGCATTACCACCCCAAAGAGTCTTTGTAGTTTCACCATTCTGAATCTGATAAGATACTGGATAAATCCAACCAGGAGCATGATTCATCTCTGTAAAAATCTCTGCCTCTGTGGCATTACCACCTTTACGCTCTTCAAAACGAGTGCCGAAGTTAACAGAGAAAGTAAGATCCTTTGTCAGGAAGAAGTCGGCATTAGCACGGAAACCATAACGGTTGTATCCCATTGATGATGAGTTGCCATACTTATCACTACTCAGGTTCTTGAAGATAGAACCCTGATTGTAGTACTCGAGAGATGCATAATAGCGCATACGCTTGGTACCACCACGAACACTGGCATTGTAACGCTGAGCAGGAGCAGAACTCTTCAGCACCTCATCGTACCAATCAACATTTGGATAAAGCAATGCATTAGCACCTGACAACTTACCAGCTACGCTCTGCTTGAACATATCTACATCAGAAGCACTATAAGCCTCTCCAAGACCGTCGTTAGCATAAGCCTCATTCAGCAGGCTTACTGACTCATAAGAATTCAAATAAGTATCTTTACGGGTTGGACTCTGATACTGGAAGTTGGCAGTCAGGCTTACTACTGGTTTCTGCTCCTTACCACGTTTGGTAGTAATCAGCATGACACCATTAGCACCACGCACACCATACACAGCAGTTGCAGAAGCATCCTTCAGCACAGAGATTGTTTCAATATCATCTGGAGCAATCTGCGAGAAGGCACGCTCCACACCATCTACAAGAATCAGAGGTTGGGCATCACCTGCGAACGTAGCACGACCACGGATATAAATCTTGGCATCATCAGCACCAGGAGCTCCCGAAGCCTGAGATGTTACAACACCAGGAATCTTACCTGCGATGGCCTGCGATACGTTAGCTGCAGGAGTAGAAAGCAGATCCTTAGATGTTACTTGTGAGATAGCACCAATCACACTCTCTTTCTTCTGCTGACCATAACCTACGACTACCACTTCCTCAAGGGCAGTCTCGTCGTCCATAATTGTCACATTTACTACTGCACGACCATTGACTTTCACATCAATATCCTTATAACCTATATAAGATATGTGTAGGGTTGCATTGGGACCTACAGTAATACTATAGTTACCATCGAAGTCAGTGATAGTAGCATTTTTTGTTCCGACTTCTGTAACTGTTGCACCGATGATTTCTTCACCATGGCTATCAGTCACCTTTCCGGTAACCTTGCTCTGGGCTAATGCTCCCAAAGAGAGGAGCATCAACCCTGTGAGCAGGAAAAATCTGAATATCTTATTGTTCATATTCTATTCTATTTTTTAATTAATACTGATTCATCAAAGCTTGGATATCAGCTGCAGACAGAACAAAGTCAAAGAACTGAACATCGTCGAAAGCGAAACCAGCATCTGGGTCCCCCCAGTTCCATGCCTGATTACCACCGAGACAGATATAGCTCAAATCAGCTCCATTACTGAACAATCCACCGACAACCTGACCTTCAGATGTATTATCTATCTTCCAGTGATTCGTAATCTCACCGTCAAGATATTGAATAACTTCTGTCTCAGAGAATGTCACCACATAAAGGTGCCATGCCTTATCTTCCAACCAGTTGCGTACAAAGTTGTAAGCAGCATCACCTGCCTCCCACGCATTCTTATGATAAATATTCACTTTACCATTTACATGGTTGGCACCAGTAAAGTCACACCAGCCGGAACAATTAATTTGCACGCCACCACGACTCTGCAATGCCATCATTGGAGCACCATTATCACCATTAGGAGCTGCAGCATAAGCAGTAAAGAATGGACTATAAGTATAGTCATTTGTATCTCCTGCATTTGCAGCATTTACCCAGAATGCGATTGAGAGTTGCTTAGAATCTGCAGAATGAGAAAGCACGTCGGCAGGCAACTGCAGATAATTAGTACTCTTAGCACCTGCCTTATTCTGGAACACCTTACCATGAGTAGGATCACTCGTAATAGAACCAGCACCAATAATCTTGGCTCCATTCAAGTCATCAAATGTATTCTTATAATAAGGTGTAGGACCAGAAGCTCCACCTCCCATCTTTACAGTCATAATATTCTGAATATCAGAAGGCGAAAGTGCCACATTATAGATAGCGATATCGTCGAAGGCAAAACCTGGGTCATTATCTCCCCAGTTCCAAGCCTGGTTTCCGCCGAGACAGATATACTTCAGATCAGCACCCTTACGGAATAATCCGGTCTGCGTATTAGTAGTGCCGTCCATCTGCCACTCATTCTTCAATACACCATCAAAGTAAACCTTTGCATTCTCACCATCGAATACGGCTGTATAATAATGCCATTCTTTATCAGCCAACCAGTCGGTCTCATTGTGGTAGAGAATATTAGTACCTGCCAGGTTTTGTGCATCGGTATAGTCAGTCCATCCGTCGTTATTTACTTGTAATACACCACGATACTGACAAGCGAACATTGGGAAAGTATTTTCCCCATTTACAGGAGCAGCACCATAGGCCATAAACAGCGGAGCCCACATATAATCGGCTGAAGCACCTGCTTTTGAAGCATTTACCCATACACCAATTGACATTTGGTTAGTCTCAGCAGAATGAGAAAGAGCATCCTCAGGCAGCAGCAGATAGTTCTGACGCATACCACCAGTTACATTTTGGAAGATATCTCCGAAATACTTATTCGAATCCTTAGTGAACGAGCCACCGCCAACAATCTTCAAACCAGTAGTATTACTGAAATCGCTGAAGAATACAGGAGTAGGCAGAACAATACCACCACCGCTGGTAGGTTTGTCAGTCATAATCTTCTCAATCTGAACCGCACTAAGGGCATCGTCATAGATAACAATATCGTCGAAAGCAAATCCTGGGTCATTATCATTCCAATCCCATGCCTGATTACCTCCGAGACAGATATACTTCAAGTCGGCACCATTAGTGAAGAGTCCCATCTGAGTATTGTTCACTCCATCCATCTCCCACTCATTAACTACCTTGCCATCGAAGTACACTTTGGCATTTTCGCCATCAAATACTGCTGTATAGTAGTGCCACTGCTTATCAGCCAACCAGTCAGTATCATTATGGTAAAGCTTATTCTGGCCATCTACGTTTTGAACATCCGTATAGTCAGTCCAACCATTATTATTAATCTGAAGAACACCACGATATTGACAGGCAAACATCGGCATACCATTATTGGGGTTAGGAGCAGCACCATAGGCCATAAAGAGAGGAGCCCACATATAATCAGCAGAAGCACCAGCATTAGCTGCATTTACCCAAACACCGATAGTCATTTTCTTTGTTTCCGAAGAATGCGAAAGGGCATCACTTGGCAATAACAGATAGTTCTGACGCTTACCACCTGGTACGTTTTGGAATACCTTATTAAATCCAGGAGCATCGTCATTACGGAATGAACCGCCACCGATAATCTCTGCATCACCAGCGCCATTATTAAAGTCGTTGAAGTAAACAGGATCTGGCAACTTAACAGCACCTTTCTTGATAGCAGGACGAGCAATATCCTTCTCTGTCATCTGGTTACGAATGAACGTAACATCATCAATCCAGAATTCGGCTCCAGCATGACCTAGGATGACCTCCGACGTAGCATTCAATGCAGCTATCAGATTAGCATTTTCAACATCGTTTGTAGCCATGACAGCTTCACCATCAACATAGACACTAAAGCCAGTCTCTTTGATTTGAACACCTACGAAATGCTGAAACCCGTCATCCAAGCCGGTTATACCAGCTGCAGGGAGCAGCGATGTTCCGTCAGGTAGAGCTACCATTTGAGTCTCTGTCTGCTCCTTCGGAGCTCTTAACCAGAAAGTAAAACCAGCTCCGTTTTGCAACTTTACAGCAGTCAACGGATTTACCAAATGAACTTGTGCTCCATCCAGATGAAGCGAACTGTTGTAGAGCGAATCGTCATCAACGATCTCCACACCTGCGTCGTAAGATGAGACATAGGCCATGTCATCAATACTCCCCTCATTGAAAGAGTACGTGTCCATCTTCTGACGTGTTGGATAGACATCAGTACCCGCAGCCGGGTCCATCAATCCCCAATCCTCGCAAGACGAGAACATAACAGGCAGTCCAAACATACAAACAAACGCAATGAATGATTTGAAAATCTTCATAATTTTTGCTTAAGTTAGATAAATATTAATTATAATTAGTAGAATTTTAGGCAAAATTACAAAATAACGCTATATGCATGGTGGACAAAATAACTAATAAGGTGGACAAAACGATTTTTGTCCTCCATCATGCTAAAATTCCACTTCTTGAGCTATATCAATTCATATCCTTGAGCTAAATCAAGACCAAGAACTTGGATTGACACCAAACATCTTAGTAAAACAGCGCGTAAAGTATTTGGGATCATTAAAGCCTACCGCATAGGCTATCTCGGTGATATTACGATTACCAGCCTTCGATGACAACATCTCCTTAGCCATATTCAAGCGATAATTGCGAATGAACTGTCCAACAGGCAGTCCGGCTTCGGCATTGAGATGCTTACTGGCCACACTACGGCTCATACCCAAAGCGTCACAAAACTCCTGCACTCCGAACTCGGAATCCATATAGTGCGTCTCCATAATCTCCATCACACGCTCCATAAACGGACGTGTACTCTTCATTACTTCCTCCTTGTCGGCCTCCACACTCTTGGTCACGCTTTGCTTATAGCGCTCTTGGTTATCCAGGATGTTCTGGATGCGAGACTGCAACTGACGAGGGTCGTCAGACTCTTCCAGAACCCTGCGGATAGGTGTCAGTAACTGCTCTGCCTCGCGACGCTTCACAATAGCGGCCCACCTATTATATAAATATATCAGGAATACTATAAACAGGATACTTAGCAACATACGGAACCACCAGCTACGCCAGAAATACGGTTTCACAACGACCTCGATCGAGATGGTAGTACCCTCAACAGCCGTCTGGACCGACTTATAGTTCACCTCAAAAGTGTAGTTGCCTGCAGGTAACGCACTATAGCGTACAGAATGCTCACCAGGCTTTAAGACAACCCAATCGTTGTCAAAACCCTTCATGCGGTAGCTGTACACACCCTGCATCTCATAGCCATAGTCAAGAGCTGAGAAGTCTATTGAAAAAGAACGATGCCCCTCTTTCAAGCAAATAGTCTTGGCCACAGAGATGTCTTCAGTCAAATAGCCACTGCCTGCTAATGCTTCTTGGTTATCCACCATCAATCGGGTGAATGTGAGATGACCATGATAATGGGTGTCGGTATTATCATCAAGCATTTCTATCAATCCAGCCTCGCTACCCAAGCAAATATTACCAGAAGCATCCTTTATAGCAGAGTTCCAATAGAAATGCGGACTTATCAATCCATCATGCTGTGAGTAGTTAGTAAAAGCCTGCAATTTGGGATCATAGACCGACAAACCATTCTGAGTAGTAATCCATAACCTGCCATTTCGATCCTCTACGATGCCTTTCACGCCATTATATACCAATCCATCCTCCTGCGTCAGCACATCAAAATGCTCCTTTCCATCCTTATCCACCACACGCTTATACAAGCCATAGCCGTTGCTCCCCAACCACAGTGTACCGTCGCTGGCTTCGCAGAAGGAGGATATCTTATCATAAATCTTCGAAGAAGGATCAGACAGCAGATGGCGTATATTGCGGGTTTTGAAACGGCCATTCTTCTCTGATTTCAAGTCAACAATCACAACACCTTGCATACATCCCATCCACAAATGACCATCACGCGTGATAATCGATCCAATGCTACCACGCACAAGCTGGCACTCTTCGAATGGCTCTATAAGCTGCTTGGTCTTAAAACGATAGAAGAACAGACCATCGTTACTTCCTATCCAAATACCATCATTGATAGCATCGTAGGCCATTGCACCGACATAGTTGGTCAGTCGGGCTTGTTCTGCTGGCAATTCGAGTTTCACGACCGTCTGTGGATTCTTCATGTCAATCCAACAGAGTCCGCCTCCCCACGTGCCAACCCACAAACGGCCATAGCCATCGGCAGCCAATATAGATACACTGTTATGCGGCAGGGCTGAATTAGACTTTGTATAATGGATAAACGCCCGCTCGCCTTTAACTCTGCGATTCAAACCTCCTTCAACCGTTCCCACCCACAGTGTTCCATCAGGAGCAGCATACATAGCATTAACCGGATTGGGTGATAACGAGCCGGGGTCCAGCGAATGCACGCTATTCTGCAGCAACAACTGTCTGGGCACCAATCTGATAACGCCACCAGCCTCGGTGCCCACGTATATCAGGCCATCGTTTACCAACAGACAATGAACAAAATCGTTTTTTAATGGCGGCGTGCTGGCCTGCGTCCAAGCCGTAAAGGTGCCCGACTTATCGTCGTAGATGTTCACACCGCATAACGAACCCACCAACAGCGTATTATCTGGCATCAGGGCAAGACTCGACAAAAACTCGTGCGAGAGATGTTGAATAGGCGTCTGATCCAATCGCTGCAGATATGGATCGTAGCGGAAGAGACCATGGTTAGTGGTGAGCCAAACAGTATTACCTCGCTTCAGGATATCGGTAATATAAAGACCATACAAGGGGTGGAGCAAGGTGGATATCTCTTCTCTTACCAGTTTGCCATCCTTTTCAACCATACGATAGATACCGTAATCAATACCTACCCAAGGTTTACCATTACCTTCTACATCACAAATACATATCTCGGGGGTATTTCCGCGATACTGATACGAAGAAACATGATCTACACTACCATCTTCGGCAAAAGTAACAAGGTTGACAAGTTTATCGGTTATCAACCAAATCCGCCCAAGGGCATCACAATAGGATTTAACGCTTGGTTGTGATAACAAGCCTACCATATCTGCCTTAGGCGATTTGGGAACTGTGGTAAGCATGGTACGAAGGTCAATAACATTAGTACCTTCGTCGAAGGTTACCCACAGACGCTTAAAGCGGTCCTCGGCTATCGATTTACATGACAAACTCTTCAGACCAAGCATCGGCGACATCATACCATAGCCATCGTAACGCACTAACCCACCTCCATACGTAGCTATCCATAAAAAGCCGTTGGAATCGGTATAGATTGAACTGACATTGTTATGTGGCAAACCGTTCTCGAGGTTGATATACGACAGATTATACCGCTCAGTTAATATGTTGCCGCTGGCCAAAATGGTCAGCGACAACATACAAGAAAGTATAATTGTCGTTAATCGATTCACTTTTTAGTCTTGATATTGAACACGGCAAAGGCTCCGGCAAACAGCAGTACGCCTGACACAATCATCATATAAGCCTGGTTGCTACCAACTAGTGTGAGGATAGAGCCACCTAGCAGGGCTGCTACAATCTGTGGTACACAGATGGTTCCGTTGAAGAGTCCCAGATAGGCCCCCATGTGACCATACCCCTGCAAAGCATTGGTAACCAGCGTAAACGGACATGCCAACTGGGCAGCCCAAGCACAACCGATTAGCAGGAAAGGTACAATCTGTAGGTACTGACCTGGACAGAAAGGAATAAGTGCAAAGCCTAAACCTCCCAGCGCCATACTAACAGCATAAGCCAGTTTGATACTCTTAAAGCGAGGAATAAGCGCAGCCCAAGCTACCGATCCCATAGCCTGTATGGCATAGAGCACACCCGTCCAGTTGCCAGCCACCTGATAGGCTTCGCTGGTAGAATCGGCCGTATTCCAGACAGTAAGCGACACAGCATCAACCACATAAGTCCACATATAAAGGAAGGCAGCCCAACTAAAGAACTGTACCAAGCCGATACGCCAGAATGCCGATGGGGCATTCTTAAGCAATACGAACCAGTTACCCGAGTCTTCTTTCTCGGTAGATACTGGATTGTACTCGGCATACTCCTCGGGCGACCACTCCTTAACTTTAAGCGTGGTGTAGATAACGCACAGAATAAGGATGGCAGCACCAATATAGAACGACCAGATAACCGTATCGGGCACAACACCCTCAGGGGCGACATTCTTCAGACCAATCCAAGCAAATATAAATGGGAACAGAAAGCCCACTACGCTACCTGCATTACACAGGAACGACTGGATAGAGTAAGCTTTACCCTTTTGCTTTTCGTTGACCATGTCGCCCACCATCATCTTAAATGGCTGCATAGCCATGTTGATACTGGTATCAAGCAACATCAACATCAACAAGCCGAATATCATTACCATTGAGATGCTCAAGCCTAACGAACCTGCATTTGGTAACAGGCACATAACGGCTACAGCCGTAAGTGCTCCGATAAACAAATAAGGTATACGACGACCAAAACGCGTCCAGGTTCTATCACTCAGTGTACCTACAATAGGCTGCACCAGGATACCCATCAGCGGTGGCAATATCCAGAAGAAGCTTAATGAGTGAGGATCGGCACCCAACGTACGGAAGATACGCGAAATATTTGCACTCTGCAGGGCATAAGCAATCTGCACGCCAAAGAATCCGAAACTCAGATTCCACAATTTCCAAAAAGACAAATCCGGTTTTTGTTTCATATCTATAAATTCTTAGTTTTCTATTATTTGGTTGTTCCTCTTACTACGAGACGCGTCTTAACCACGCGTTTCTCAATTTTTTCGAGCGGTGACAGACCTTCGACCTTATCCATCAGAATAGTAGCAGCTTCCTCGCCTACGCGATGACCACGCTGTTCGACGGTAGTCAGCATCGGGTCGCAAGCCACTGCACGTTGGCCATTTGTAAAGCCACATATCTGCACCTCATCAGGTACTTTTATACCAGCATGTTTCAAGGTGTAGAGTATACCAATGGCCGTATCATCGTTTACTGCAAAATAACCGTCGGGCGGGTTGCTAAGCGCCATCAACTTCGGCGTCAAATCTTCTGCAGCAGCACGGTTATCACACTCCTTCACAATTTCGTCATCAATCTGCAAGCCATGCTTCAGCAAGGCATCCTTGTAGCCATTAAAACGGTTTTTGGATATCTCCAACTGCATGGGACTACCATAGAAAGCAATACGCTTACATCCTGATTCTATCAGATAGGTAACGGCATTCATGGCCCCCATATAGTCATCTACCACTACTCTACTGGCATTAACGCCTGTACATATTCGGTCATAGAATACCATCGGTATACCAGCATCTATTAGCTTCTGGTAGTGATCATAGTTCTTGGTATCCTTGGCCTGCGATACAATGACACCGCACACCTTGTAGCGATGAAAGTTCTCACATATCTGCGCCTCGCGCTCATACTGCTCACCACTGAGTGCCACCATGATACGATAACCACGGGCTGCAGCAGCCTCCTCTATACCAGTGAGGATAGATGAGAAATAATAATGTGTAAACTCTGGTACAATAACACCAATAACACGCTGGGGCATAACACGACTATGACGAAGCGCCTCGCCAATAGCATTAGGATAGAAGTTATGCTCGCGGGCAAACTGCTGGATGGCCCTACGACGCTCTACGCTGATACGGGGCGAATCCTTAAGTGCACGCGACACGGTAGCCACGGAAATACCAAGTTCCCGTGCTATATCCTTCATTGTCATTGGCGCCTTTTCTTCCATCGGTTTCCAATTATTCTGCGTGCAAAGATAATAAATCTTTGCGAAAAGCCTCCCAAAATAACAAAAAAAATATTAGTACAACAGCAATAACCCCGCAAATGCTGTATAGCAAATCATGCGGATGGGATTGATTTTGAGATAGCCAGTGCCAAATGCGGTAGCTACAAAAAGAGCACAACTGATACCAAACTGCCAGGGATTCTCTATCGGTGTAGAGAAATTCTCAGTGTTGCAAAGCAGCAGGGTGGCTGCAGCCAACAGACCTACAACAGCTGGACGCAAACCTGTAAATATCGACTGTACCAACGGGGTGTTCATGTACTTCATAAACATCTTACTAATTAGTATCATCAGTATAAGCGAAGGCAGGACCAAGGCAAAAGTAGCTGTGGCAGAACCTAAGACAGACACCAGAGAGCCATAACCGGCATTATGAACAGCGGTATAACCACAGTAAGTAGCCGAGTTGATACCAATAGGACCTGGCGTCATCTGCGAAATGGCGACGATATCAGTAAACTCTGAGGTTGAGAGCCAATGGTGCGTTTCAACCGTTTCGTGCTGAATGAGCGAAAGCATACCATAGCCTCCACCAAAGCCAAAAAGGCCTATCTCGAAAAAAGTAATAAATAAACTAACGAAAATCATATTTCAAGCACGAATTTCACGGATTACACGAAGTTTTGTTCATTCTACCGTAGATATATCCTCCAACAGCAGCTATCATTATAATATAGATAGGTGAAACGCCGAGGGCCCAGATAGCCAAAGCACAAGCGATAGGAATCCAGATAGTGTACCTGTTGAGTTTTGCTCGTTTACCCAGGTTAAAGGTAGGTACAGCAATAAGGGCTACCACCGCAGGGCGAATACCACGGAACATGGCGGCAACCACCTTATTATCCTTAAACTGACTGAAGAACATTGCTATAGCCAGAATAATCAGGAACGAAGGCAAAGCCGTTCCCAGCGTGGTACAGATGGCACCACGAGTTTTACGCAACTTATAACCAATAAAGGTAGCTATATTAATAGCAAATACACCAGGACAACTTTGGGCGATAGCAATCAGGTCGAGCATATCTTCCTTGGTCACCCAATGTTTCTTGTTCACCACCTCTTCCTCTATCAAAGGTATCATGGCATATCCACCACCGAGGGTGAATATGCCAATGTGAAAGAAGGTCTTAAAAGAATCCCAATATATGTTCATTATTTGTGAGCCTCCACCCATTTACGTGCATTGACGAAGGCCTCTATCCATGGAGTAACCTCGTCCTGACGACGATCGGCAGGATACCAGGCGTTCTGCCATGGGAATACGGCTCGCTCCAAGTGAGGCATCATGCAGAGATGACGACCATCAGCTGAGCAGATACCTGCTACATTATAGTCTGATCCGTTAGGATTAGCGGGATAACCAGCATAGTTATACTTAGCTATCACGTTGTAAGCGCTCTCAGCCTCTGGCAATGAGAACTTGCCCTCGCCATGAGCAACCCACAAACCGAGTTTGTTACCGCTCAGTGAGCCAAACATCACACTATTGTTCTGAGGAATGCTCAACGAGATGAACTCGCTCTCGAACTTATGAGAGTCATTGTGTAGCATCTTAGCACCCTTTGCACCAGTCAGACCGAGTTCAACCATCAGCTGACAACCGTTACAGATACCTAATGAGAGAGTATCCTCGCGGGCATAGAACTTATCGAGTGCCTCCTTAGCCTTAGGATTGAAGAGGAAGGCACCAGCCCAACCCTTAGCCGAACCAAGAACATCGGAGTTAGAGAAGCCACCGCAGAATACAATCATATTGACTTCCTCGAGTGTCTCGCGACCGCTAATCAGGTCGGTCATCATCACATCCTTAACGTCGAAACCAGCGAGGTAGAGGCAATAAGCCATCTCACGCTCACCGTTGGTTCCCTTCTCACGAATGATGGCAGCCTTAATACCTGAAGGCTGACGGCGATCGGCAGAGATACCATACTGGGCCAGCTTACCAGTGAAGTTGTTATTAAACTGCATCTCGATAGGCTGCTTCTTATAGTTAGCGAAACGCTCAGCAGCCTTGCCATTGAAGCTCTGCTTGCGATCAAGCAAATAAGAAGTCTTATACCATGTATCACGGAGAGCATCGATATCGAATGTATGCTCTGCATCACCAGCCTTCACTACGATAGTACGGGCATCCTCAACAGGATAACCAATCTTAGCATAGCCAACGCCCTGCTCCTCCATGAAGTCCTTAAACTCCTGCTTGTACTCATCGCTTACCTCTATAACCACTCCTGGGTTCTCTGCGAAGAGAGTCTTAACAACATCGCCATCGGCACAAATGTCGTGCAGATTGATGTGCATGCCACCCTTAGCGTTAGCAAAACACATTTCGAGCAGAGTGGTAATCAAACCACCGGCCGAAATATCATGACCAGCCATAATCCAACCACGGTTGATCATCTCCTGAACAGCCATGAAGGCATCAGCAAAGTACTCGGCGTTCTTAACAGTAGGAACATCGTCGCCTACCTTACCTAAGCTCTGAGCAAAGGCAGAACCACCAAGGCGCTGCTCATCAAACGAGAAGTCGATATGATAGAGTGAAGCATTCTTATCGTTAACCAATACGGGGCTTACCACCTTCTTTATATCGCTAACCTCACCACCAGCAGATACAATCACTGTTCCTGGAGAGATAATTTTTTCTCCGTTAGGATACTGCTGAGAGAGTGACAGTGAGTCCTTACCAGTTGGCACGTTGATGTGCAGGTCGCAGCAGAAGTCGCTCAAAGCCTTTACACCAGCATACAAGCGGGCATCCTCACCCTCCTGAGAGCGGCAAGGCCACATCCAGTTGGCAGAAAGACTGAGTGAATCCATACCCTCAGCGAGAGGAGCCCAAACAATATTAGTAAGAGCCTCAGCTACAGAGAGTACAGAACCTGCAGCAGGATCGGCCAAACCAGCCTGAGGTGCATGACCAAGTGCTGTAGCGATACCCTTAGCACCACGATAGTCGAGGGAAACAACACCACAGTCGCTCAGAGGCAACTGAATCTCACCCTGACACTGCTGACGTGCAATCTTACCTGTAACTGAACGGTCGACCTTGTTAGTCAACCAATCCTTACAAGCCACAGCCTCCAGCTGAAGCACGCGGTCGAGGTACTCGTTAATCTTATCCTGACTGTAGGTTACGTCAGCATAGTGACGCTCTACAGTATTATCTTTCATAATAGTTTTGGGTGAGTGACCGAACATCTGAGCCACATCCAAATCGAATGGCTTCACGCCATCGCCCTGCTTAAACGAGAAATGAGCATCGCCGGTAGTTTCACCTACTACATACAGCGGAGCACGCTCGCGCTCAGCAATCTTACGTACATGTTCAATGTGCTTCTCGTCGATGAGCAGTCCCATACGCTCCTGGCTCTCGTTAGCGATGATTTCCTTAGAGCTCAGAGTCTTGTCGCCGATAGGCAACTTGGTCATATCAATCTCACCACCACACTCCTCAACAAGCTCAGAGAGACAGTTGAGGTGACCGGCTGAACCATGGTCGTGAATTGAAACAACAGGGTTCACATCCTCCTCACACAGAGCACGAACCAGGTTGTAGGCACGCTTCTGCATCTCAGGGTTTGCACGCTGAACGGCATTCAACTCGATACCATTGCTATAGCGGCCAGTATCTACAGATGAAACAGAACCACCACCAAGACCGATACGGTAGTTATCACCACCAACCACTACGACCTTGTTACCTGGCTGTGGCTCCTTCTTCAGACAGTCGCGCTTGGTGCCGTAACCTACACCACCGGCCAGCATGATAACCTTATCGTAAGCATACTTGGTATCGTTTGGCTCTTGATGCTCAAAAGTAAGTACAGAACCGCAAATCAGTGGCTGACCGAACTTATTACCAAAATCGGAAGCACCATTCGAAGCCTTAATCAGAATCTGCTCTGGTGTCTGATACAGCCACTGACGAACGGGCAGGATATTCTCCCAGTCGCGAGTCAGTTTGTCATCGTCAGTCAGACGTGGATATGCAGTCATATATACTGCAGTACCAGCGATAGGCCATGAGCCTACACCACCACCCATACGGTCGCGAATCTCACCACCTGTACCTGTTGCAGCGCCATTGAATGGCTCTACGGTAGTAGGGAAGTTGTGAGTCTCAGCCTTCAGCGAGATAACACTCTCGATATCTTTTACCTGGAAGTAGTCGCTGGTACTCTGATCCTTTGGAGCAAACTGTTCAACCACAGGACCCTGCGCAAAAGCCACATTATCCTTATAAGCCGAAAGAATCTTGTTAGGATTCTCCTGTGTAGTCTTCTTAATCATTGCAAAGAGTGAGCTTTCCATCTCCTTGCCATCAATGATGAATGTACCACCAAAGATCTTATGACGGCAGTGCTCAGAGTTAATCTGTGCAAAACCGAAAATCTCAGAATCAGTAAGAGGACGACCATTCTTTTTCTCCAAGCCGTGAAGATATTCAATCTCCTCTGGGCTAAGAGCCAGACCTTCCTGCTCATTATACTCCTCCAGATTATCCACATACTTAATGGGCTCGGGCTTGATGTTAATAGTAAAAATGTCCTGGTTCAGGCCATTATACATACGCTGCAACATCTCGTCGTGCTCGGCATCCTTAGAGTCGACAGCAAAGTACTCCTCTATACGAGAAATGCCGCTGAGGCCCATATTCTGTGTAATCTCAACGGCATTTGTACTCCATGGTGTTACCATCTCGCGGCGTGGACCAACATAGTAGCCCTCAAGCTGCTCGGCATCTAATAGCGTAGCATCGCCATAGAGCCAGTTTAATTCCTTGATTTCCTGTTCACTCAGTACGTGATCAACCTCAGTGGCGATCACCGATTTCTGTGGGGTCTGAAAGAAGCGTATCATACCTTACTTATTTTATATATATTCAATTTTGCGTGCAAAGGTACTATTTTTAATTTGAACTCACAAATATATTTACCTAAAACTTAAATTAAAAGCCCCTCCATTCTATCAGGAGGGGCTCTTTTGATTATTACTATCTTTTCTTGGTAGCTGTTTTCTTAGCAGAAGCAGGCGCTGTATTGACCGTCTTATCCACATATGGAATCTGGTTCATCAGTACCCAAGCACTCTCATAAACGTAGTTCTTCAGATTTGCAGGGAAGTTTGTCGAGCTATTCAAGAACTTCTGGACTTCCATTTTTGCCTCTGCACTCTTATGCGATGCTATCAGCGTTTTGGTCCAGCGACTTGGGAAAGACAGACTGGTAGTTTTCTGTATCTCAGGCAGTGCTTTCAATCCTTCAACAATGTAAACATTGCTCTGAGGCTCAAATACATCTGAGTTCAACAAGCGCAAAGTATTCAGCACCCAAGTCTCGTTCTGGCGGTTCTCGGGTTTCAACAAACTCTTAAATACCGCTACACGATTATTAGCATTTGGATCGGTAGCACGACTCACGAAATCGAACTCCTGTCGCAACTCATCGGTAGTGAGACGAGCGCGCTCCTTTTCCAGGATTTGCTGACGACGATCAGGACGGGTGATGGCCAAACGATAGGCAATCTCCATATAGTCGTGCTCATCCAATACGCTCTCGTTATGACGTTCCAAAATGGTCTGCAACTTATTCAGCACCTCGGGCGAGATAGCGCTGGTACCCAACTTACGCCATACCAGCTGGCGGCACTCCTTAGTTTTATTCTCACCCAACAAATCCATAATTACCAGTTCCAACGTATAACGTTGCTGCAGCGTTAAATCAGAGGCGATCTTATGCATCTGATCGATGGCGGTCTCCATTATCATCGGATTTTTCTCACGACCCAAGAAACGGAACAGCTCACCGAAGTGTGATGGTGCTAACTTACCCTGCAAGTAATTATCATGAATCAGATTCAATAAAGTATAGCGATGCAAATCGTTTCGGGTAATAATGAGTCGCGTAGGAAGAAGCTTCACGTAGTTATCATCGAGTGTAAAACGACCATAACCGCGACCATCCTGGTTTGGAATAATAAAACCAGGTGCCACACCACCCTTCTGTTTAAAAGTCATTGTAGGCTGCTGCATATCCACCTGTATTGTATGCGCCTGACCCAAGTTACTAATTACCTTTAGTTCAAACTTCTGTCGCCAGCATAATCCACGACCATAAGGATCGGTCTGCGACACAATCACATCACCATTCTTAAATGATGTTTTAATAATTGGCATACCTTTCTGATTTACCCACACATCGCAGAACTGACGTACACCTGCTGCAGGCGCCTGCTTGTCGAGTATCTCAACAATCTGATTCCAGCTGATATGCCCCTGATAGTGCTCCTTAATGCACTGCTGCAGACCTTGCTGCATAGCCGCAGCTCCCATTTCGTCTTCCAGCATTCGCATCATAACAGGTGCCTTGCTGTAGTTGATATGATCGTACATCCATATGGGATCGTGCGGATTACCAACCTCGCCAGCAATAGGATGAGAGCCTTCGGTTCTGTCCAGACTCATAGCGTTGCGCATATAAGTATTCATGAAGTTAATCTCAAACTCATTCTTCTTATATAGGCTGCTTGTAATCTTTGATGCCATAAAGTTTGCCAATACCTCCTTTGCCCAAGGCTCGTCGATAGCTGTGATATTACCGAACCATACATGAGCTGTTTCGTGGGCTATCAATTCGGTACGCTTCATCAGGTCTTCCTTCGAAGGTTTCTTTCCCAGGAAGATAGTCTTTTCGCTCAGGGCAACCGCACCACGACGCTCAAGACCGCCCAATTGGAAACTTGGCAGGATATATACCACGCCTTCTTTCTCGTAAGGGTTAGCTATACCTGTATAACTCTCCATCCATTTCATGGCCTTAGAAACCTCTTTAAATACATCATCTATCTGAGCAACTTTGGCGGGATCGGTTTCTGTATAGAACACACGTAGGGTACGACCATCAACGGTAGATGACTTCTCATTGAATTTTCCGACGGCAAACGCATAGTGTGATGGTGCCATTTTCTCCGAAAAATCAACTGTAATAGCTTTCCAACCAGCAGGTGCATTCATTGTGGTTTGATACTGAGCGCGAAGGCCTTCCACGTCGAAACATGGGAAGAGAGCACGCCCCTCATCAGCCTGAACCTGAGTATAAACCACGCTACCACTACGAACCAGGGCCTTGTCCTGACAGGTAAAATCAATAGAAATCTTATTGGTACCTGTCTTAAACATTTTACCAGGAATAACAATCTGGTTATTTCGAACCTTTACGCTAGCCGGTTTACCTTTGCCTTTGTTGCCTTTATATACCACTACATTACCTGGCGCTCCCTGAAAATCGAGCACCACATCCTGTTTGGTTCTGATATCGAAGGTTATAGTAGCCTTACCTGTCACCTTTGCCTGAGGATTCTCTGGCACATTAAACGTCAGTTGGTAAAGAATACCGCTGATGTTACCCAAACGACTATCCATTTGAGCATTCGCGCTAAGTGTCAAAAAACTTAGCATGAATAAACATAGGAACCTTGCTATTTTCATACATTACAATTTTTGATTATGCTGCAAAAATAGCAAAATATCTGCAAACATGCATCAAATTGGCCATATTTTTTTGTCGCTCGGACAAAAAAGATGCATGCGCTTGCCAGTGTTTGGGTGCACAAAAGCTATCGATTCTGCTTGCAAGTATAACCTGTCGGCCTTATGCCCATAAAGCTCATCGCCTAAAATCGGACAACCTAGTCCCTCTTGATAGGCACAATGCATACGCAATTGATGGGTGCGCCCTGTGTGAGGATAGAGTGCGAGGAGGGTTAGAGGGCGATGGGTAGTGGGTGATAAGTGATGGTCTAACACACGATATTCCGAAATGGCACGTTTGCCCTGCAGATGATCTACTATCTGACGAGGACGATTCAGCGGGTCGCTACTCAATGGCAGGTCGATAACGCCATGCGCCTGCTGTACCTCGCCCTCAACAACAGCTAAGTACTTCTTTTTGATAGTACGAGCCGTAAACTGATCCTGCAAATGATGATAGGCCTCTGGTGTTTTAGCAACCAGCATAATGCCCGAAGTCATCAAATCCAAGCGATGGGGCAGCATAGCCTCTGTCCATCGCTCCTTAGCCCATGTTGCCACCGAGTAATCATCAGTCTTACCAGGTACACTCAGCATACCCGATGGCTTATAAACGGCCGCAATCGACTCGTCCTCATAGACGATTTCGATGCCTTGATGCAAGAAACCTGAGGATTCCGGGTCGGGATCCACCTGAAGACCTTGCAACATCCAAGTAAGCACAGGCTTGCATTTACCCCTGCAGGCTGGATAAAACTCGCCATGGTATCGCACCTCGCTTTTTGGCGATGGTCCCCACCAGAATTCGGCCATACACACCGGTCTTAAGCGGTGCTGGTAAGCATACTGCAGCAACTTTGGAGCACAACAATCGCCCGTACCACCTGGTGGTAAGGGATATTTCTTTTGAATTTTAGGATTCTGATGATAGTCACGCCATATCTCCACCAAATCTTTTGTATCACCATTGGCATTTAAAATGCGGTATTGTTGGAAAAGCCACAATTGCAAATTCTGCGACATCTCTTTGTGCAGGTGCTGGTTTTCGGGTGTTGGGTGTTGGTTAAGTGCTGATATTTCGCGCTCTTTCTGCTTGAAATAGCCATCAGGCTGCTGGGCATCAAAGACCGGCGGCACGAAATAATCCCAATCGTTACGTCCTTCTAACAAGCCAGAATAGGCAGCCAGAAAACCTAAGCCGCCATCAACCTCTACAACCAGTACCCCAAACATCTTTCCCTCTTTAGGACCTATCCGCTCAATCTCCTGCTTCACCTCGTCGCATGCCAATAAACATAGCGGATGGGGAGTGTAACAGAAAGGCCAAGTGAACCGTTCTGGCTGGGGAATGTTGGTATGGAGAGGATGAATGATCATAACAGATCGAGACATTTCTCTACTGGAATACCACGATTCTTATCATCGGTATCCTTGTAACGCTCAATCATTCGGAATACAGTATCCATTGCCGTACGGGTACTCGTCTTCAGGCTCTCACCGTTCAGCAGATGACCAATCAATACAGCCGAGAAGATATCGCCAGTGCCATGGAACAAGCCAGGAATCTCGTGATACTCCAAGCGGAAGTAGCTATCGTCGTAGTGATTATATCCTACCACCGCATTGCAACCATCGACCTTACAACTTGTTATCAGAGCCGACTTGGTTCCAATTTTTCGCAGGTCATCTAACAAATCGCCAGCTTCTTCCCAAGTAATGCCTTCCATCTTAATAGGTGTATTGGTAAGGTAGCAGGCCTCGGTATAGTTAGGGAAGCAGAGATGAGCTACCGATACCATCTCGCGCATCAACTCTACCTGACGTTCGGTCATTCCGTTATACAATCGTCCGCCATCACCTAAGATAGGATCAACAAACACCGTAGTGCCCTGTGCACCCTGCTCTTTGCAGTAGCCAGCCACCAGCTTAGCCTGCTCATCGCTGAACATCAGTCCTGTACAGATGGCATCGAAACCAAAACCAAGTTCTTTCCACACTGGCAGTGTACCACGGATATAATCGGTGGTATCCTGGATATTAAACTTTCCGTAGTCGAGTGTGTTTGACACAAGGGCAGTAGGCAAGCTATACGTAGGGATGCCTAAGTAAGAGAGGATAGGCAGCATGGCTCCCATGCCAACCTTTCCATAGCCCACAACATCGTTAATTAACAATATCTGTTTCATTTCGGGTGCAAAGGTACGATTTTTTTAAGATAAGTAGATAATAGTTTGCCATTTTTTTGCTAACTTTGCACGCGTTTATGGAAAAACAACTTGATTCGCCGATATTGGCACTACAAAAACAACGCCAATTACTACAAATGGAGTATGAGGCCGAAAAAGAAGAATTCCGCCAGCAGACAGAACAGATGGGACTGCAGCGGAAGGTGAAACGTGGCGACGTATGGTTTCCGCTCACCGTTAGCAAAACATATTACAATTCGCTGAACCAGCGAGTGATAGAGGTACTAAGACAAACCGACGAAGAGATAGAGCATAATTTTGAATACGGCAAGCCCGTGGTATTCTTCAGCGTAGATGCTGGGGGTAAGATCAGCTACTTTAAAATGACAGCCACAGTAAGTTATGTAGATGGCGACAGAATGGTAGTAGCTGTGCCCGACGGCATGGGACTGGTAGATATACAGAATGCCGAAAAGCTGGGCGTTCAACTTTTCTTTGACGAGACCAGCTATAAGATGATGTTTGATGCGCTTGATAGGGTGATGGCAGCCAAAGGACGATTAGGCTACCTGCGCGACCTGTTTTATAACAGGCAGCCTGCTGCTACATACAACTTTAGCGCGCTGCACTTCTCGTACCTGAATGCCACACAGGAGGATGCTGTTAACAAAGTGCTGAGAGCCAAGGATGTAGCCATTGTACACGGACCTCCAGGAACCGGCAAGACCACCACACTAGTTGAAGCCATCTACGAAACCCTTATGCGAGAAAGTCAGGTATTGGTGTGCGCACAGAGCAACATGGCTGTTGACTGGATATCAGAGAAGCTGGTTGACCGCGGCGTAAACGTTCTGCGAATAGGCAACCCCACCCGCGTGAATGATAAGATGCTATCGTTTACTTACGAGCGCCGCTTTGAAGCCCACCCCGACTATGAGATGCTGTGGGCATTAAGAAAAGCCATCCGCGAGGTGCGAGCCAATCGCAAGCGGGGCGACCAGAAATTCCACCAGAAAGTAGAACGCCTCAAGGAACGTGCCACCGAACTGGAGCTACGCATCAAGAACGACCTGTTTAGCGAGGCGCGTGTTATTGCATGTACCTTGGTAGGTTCGGCAAATAAGGTTTTGGATGGACAGAAGTTCGGTACCTTGTTTATCGACGAGGCTGCCCAGGCACTCGAAGCAGCCTGCTGGATACCCATGCGCCGCATATCGAGAGTGATATTGGCAGGCGACCACTGCCAGCTGCCACCTATTGTAAAGTGCTATGAGGCCATGAAAGCAGGATTAGGCAAAACGCTGATGGAGCGCATTGTAGAAAACAAGCCCGAAGTAGTGACGCTGCTGAAGATGCAATACCGTATGAACGAGGAGATTATGCGATTCTCGAGCGACTGGTTTTACAACAACCAAGTAGAGAGTGCACCCGATGTAAAGTACCGCAGCATTCTGGACTTAGACGTACCGATGACATGGATAGACACCTCGCAATTCGACTTTCCCGAAGAGAGCGGCATCTCATTCAAAGAAGAGTTTGTAGGCGAGAGTTTCGGTCGCATTAATAAGGCCGAGGCAGAATTGACCATGCTGGCGCTGCAACAGTATTTTGAAAAGATTGGTAAGGAGCGTATACTTGAAGAGCGCATCGACGTAGGTGTAATTTCGCCCTATCGCGCCCAAGTGCAGTATCTGCGCCAGCAACTAAAAAAGCGCGAATTCTTCAAGCCTTTCAAAGGACTTATCAGCATAAATACCGTAGATGGATTCCAAGGGCAGGAGCGCGATATTATTATGATTTCGCTGGTACGTGCCAACGACCAGGGACAGATAGGTTTCTTGCGCGATTTGCGCCGTATGAATGTGGCCATCACCCGTGCCAGAATGAAACTGATTATACTTGGAGATGCCTCGACGCTGACCCGTCATCCATTCTACAAGAAGCTTTACGATTACATCGAAGCGCTGTAAAAAACTTCTTAAATGTTTGTAAGTTTCGTTTTTTTGTATTACTTTTGCACCTATGATAAAGATAAAAAGGGTTGAAACCAAGCGCGAGCTTAAGCAGTTTGTACAGTTCTATTACGATCTGTACAGAGGCTGTGATAGTGCCGTACCCTACCTCTATTCAGATGAGATGTCGACACTCCGCCGCGATAAGAACCCATCGTTTGAATGCTGCGAAGCAGAATATTTTTTAGCTTTAAAAAATGGTGAGATAGTTGGGCGTGTGGCTGCCATTATTAACCATCGCGCTAACGAGCGTTGGGGATGCCGACAGGTACGCTTCGGATGGTTCGACTTTATCGACGACCCTGAAGTAAGCACAGCGCTCCTGAAAGCAGTAGAAGACTGGGGCAAAGCCAAAAGCATGACAGAAATAGCCGGTCCGTTGGGCTTTATTGATACCGACCGCGAAGGCATGCTTGTAGATGGATTCGACCAGTTGGCCACCATGTACATTAACTACAACTACCCCTACTATCCACAGCACATGGAGCAGAAGGGGGGATTCTATAAGGACAACGACTATGTGGAATGCAAGGTAAAAGTGCCCGACGAGGTGCCTGCCAAGTTTGCTAAGATTACTGAAATGGTGCGTAAGCGCTATGGCTTGAGGGTACATAAGTTTACCCGCAAAGAGTTGGTAAGCGATGGCTGGGGCCGCGAGGTATTCCACCTGCTGAACGCAACCTACAAGGATCTGTATGGTTTCTCGGAACTCTCACAACATCAGATAGACAAGCTGGTGAACGATTACATCAAGATTGCCGACCTGAACCTGGTTACAGGTATTATGGATGGCGATAAGATGGTAGGATTTGGTGTAACATTCCCCTCGTTCTCCCGTACACTCCAACGCACTCGCGATGGCCGATTCCTGCCTTTTGGCTGGTGGGAACTGTTGAAAACGCTGAAATGGCACAATACCGACACCGTCGACCTGTTGCTGATAGGTGTGCTGCCTGAGTATCGTGGCAAAGGCGCCAATGCGCTGATTTTCGACGACCTGATTCGCCAGTTCCAGCGCTATGGCTTTAAGTGGGCCGAAACAGGACCTCAGATGGAGACCAACGAGGGCGTACTCTCGCAGTGGTGTATTGCGTATCTTTGTGGCAGCACTCCTTGGTGGTGCCATTGGTCTGGAACGTGAATATCGCGCCAAAGAGGCAGGATTACGCACCCACTTCCTTGTAGCTTTAGGCTCTGCCCTGTTTATGGTGGTATCAGCCTACGGCTTCGAAGGAGCCATGCACACGCCAGAGCACCGTTGGGATGTGTCGCGTGTAGCAGCCCAGGTTGTTTCCGGAATCGGTTTCATTGGTGCCGGAACCATCATCTTCCATAAAAGCGAGAATGTGGTGCGTGGCCTTACCACAGCAGCAGGACTTTGGGTTACAGCCGCCATCGGACTGGCCTGTGGAGGCGGTATGTATGTATTGTCTATCGCCGCAACGGTCTTAGTACTAGTAGGTCTTGAGGCATTTAATTTTGTGCTCCGGAAAATAGATAAACATAAGAAATAAATTAGAACCCTCACCGATTGGCGAGGGTTCCTGCTTACTATTACTTGAAAATCTTCTGGGCGAACATGGTGAGATAAATACGCCAGTTGCGCCAGATATGACCACCATCGGTCTCAACATATTCATACTTGTAACCCTTGCTATCCCAGTAGTTACGAAGGTCTACTGTGCTCTGATACAGGAAGTCGGTCTTACCCATACCCATCCAGTAGAGCTTAGGCTTGCTACCAAACAGCTTAGCGCTCTGCTGCGCAAAGGTCTTGCTATTCTCAATCTGCTTAGCAAATGAATCCTGATAACCACCATTTTCCAGATGCAGACCTGCTGAGAACAGTCCGAAGTAATCGAACTTGTTTGGATAGAGCAGACTTACGTGGAAGGTGTGACCACCACCCATTGACAAGCCACAGATGGCACGTCCGGCACGAGTCTTGACGGTGCGATAGTTGGCATCCACATAATTTACGATATCCATAAAGCTCTCTGGGATAGAGGCTGCAGCAGGAGCTGTAGGACCAGTACCGCCGTCGCGGAAACCTGGAGTGTACATACCCCACGACCACTCGCCAGGGGCAGCCTGACAGTTAGGATTACCGTTTGGCATAACTACAATCATTGGCTTAGCCTTACCTGTAGCAATCAGGTTATCAAGAATCTGTGCGGCACGTCCCAGCTCGCTCCAGGCATTCTCATCGCCACCTGCACCATGCAACAAATACAGCACAGGATACTTACCACCCTTATCGTAGCCTGCTGGGGTATAGATGGTCATACGGCGCTGCATCTTCAGCGTAGGACTGTTATACCAAACCTTGCTCAGGTTTCCATGAGGCACCTCGTTTACCTTATATAAGTCGCCCTTATCGCCTTTCTGGTCGCTGACAATGAAGATGTTGGAAAACGACACGATGTCGCGATTTACATAGATGTTAGCAGGGTCCTTTACACCAGTCATACCATCGATATTAAAGGTATAGCTGTACATCTCAGGAGCCAGCTTATCAGTAGTATAGCTCCACACGCCGTTCTTGCCCTCTTTCAGCTCGGCAACGCCTGGAGCATCGTACTTGCCATAGCCAGGAATTTCAATCTGCTTGGTAGGCAGGAAATCGCCGGTTACCTCAACCTTTACGGCTTTGGGAGCAAAGAGATTGAATGTTACGGTTCCGTCTTTGTTTACGACGGGTGATTGAACACTGGCACTGTTGAAGAGTTTCTCCTGTGCCTGAGCGCCAACACAGCACATGGCAGCCAGCGCTAAAGTCATGATTTTTTTGTTCATACGATTGTTATATTACCTTTTTAATAAGTTAAGTTTCACATTGGGTTTCATCACATTATTAACCTTCTTGCTCCATGCCTTGACATTTGCTGAAGCCTTAGCTTCAATATCATTAGCCGAAGAACAAATCAGGAATGTGTAGCGACCTGCATCGGTTTTCCAGGCAGAAGCCTTCTCGTTGAACGATGCTAAGTCTTCAACCTTTACCTGCATGGTTACTGTCTCAGTCTGTCCGGGCTGCAGCAAGCTGGTCTTGGCATAGTTGCGCAACTCCTTTTCGGGCTTGTTCAGTTTCTTGCTGTTTGGTGCAGCCACAAAGAGCTCTACCACATTGCGTCCGGCCTTCTTACCTGTATTCTTAACATCTACCTTAACGGTATAAACGCCATTGGCCTCGCTTACGCTCATATTCTCATAAGCAAAGGTGGTGTAGCTCAGTCCAAATCCGAACGGATAAGCCACAGGCTTACCAAAGCTGTCGAAGTAACGATAGCCTACATAGATATCCTCCTCGTAGTTGGTAAAGTCGATATTGGCCTGTGGCTTGCGCTCCTTAGGAGCCTGATCCTTATTATATCCCCACATAAACATAGCACCTAAGGTTTTATCATCAACATTGCTGGGGAAATTCTTATCGGCATAAGCATCACCGTATTTTATCTGGAAAGTCATAGGCAGCTTACCGCTGGGGTTCACCTTTCCGCTCAGTACATCGGCCACAGCAAAACCACTCTCCTGACCGCCCTGCCAGGTGCAAACCAGAGCATCAATCTGATTCTGCCAAGAGGCCACATCGATAGGACTACAGATATCCAGCAATACTACTACCTGCTTACCCTTGGCATGATAAGCCTCGCTTACAGCCTTGATAAGTTTGGCCTCGCCCTCTTTCAGGTAGAAGTCGGCCTCGCTGCGATCGGCTGCCTCACCACTCTTACGACCCAAAGAGATGATAGCCACATCCGAGCCTTCGATGGCAGCATTCAGCTCATCGGCAGTAAACTGCTTCTCATCGGCACGTGCTGGTGGCATAAGCGAGAATGGTGGACGACCGTTGGGGAACAAACGCTTTTCCTCGGCAGCAATATGCTGGGTGTAGGTACGGATTAATGGTTTGTAAACCTCGTAACCAGCAGAGCGCATACCCTCTACGAGCGATACGGTGTAGTGACCCACTGAGGTGCCACCAAAACCAGAACCACCCGAAATCCAATCGTAAGATGTGCAACCGAACAAAGCCACACGCTTGCCTGTTAATGGCAGTATGCCACTATTCTTAAGCAGCACGATACCATCGGCGCCAACCTGGCGAACCACCTGAGCATGCGCTTTCAAATCGGGCTCGTTGTTATACTTATAACCCTTGAAGTTATGGGTCTTTATCACATATTCCAGAATGCGCTTAACGTTGGCATCGAGCACCTCCATAGGCAGTTTGCCACTCTTAGCAGCCTCAAGGATAGCCTGATACTGCTTGTCCTGACCGGGCTGCAGCATATCGTTACCAGCCAGCATAGCAGCAACGGCATCGTCGCCAGCATTCCAGTCGCTTACAAACATACCCTTCCAGCCCCACTCGTCGCGAACAATGGTGGTAAGCAGCTCGCGGTTCTGTACAGCGTATGGACCATTCAGCTTATTATAAGATGTCATGATGGTCCAAGGATTACTCTCCTTAACCATAATTTCAAAAGCCTTCAGGTAAATCTCACGGAGCGCACGCTGCGATACCTGCGAGATATTGTTATTACGGTTTGTTTCCTGGTTGTTAGCCACAAAGTGCTTAGGGCAAGCAGCTGTACCCTCGCTCTGCACACCACGCACATAGCCTGCAGCGATGGTGCCTGATAGATAAGGATCCTCCGAGAAATACTCATGGTTGCGTCCGCACAGTGGGTTACGGATAAGATTCATGGCAGGCGAGAGAATCCAATCGAGTCCGAACTCGCGCACCTCGTTGCCAATGCCCTGACCTACCTTAAAGGCAGCCTCGCGGTCCCAGGTAGAGGCCAACGTCATCGAAGCCACAAAATCAGTTGGATAGTAATCGTTATGATCCCAAGCGCGGGTGGCATTCATGCGCAAACCTTGCTGAGAGTCGGCACAATAGGTTTCGGAGATACCCAAACGAGCCACCGAGAAAGTACTACCGGCTGTACCAGGGAATTTGGCCTCATCGTTAAAATGCATGCCGCGGCCCAGTACCATGTGGCACTTTTCTTCGAGCGTCATTGCCTTTACAATCTCATCAATGTTTTCAGCCTTTAACTGCTGGGCAGTTGCATCAAGACTGTAGCCGCACGTGGCAGCTACAGCCATTACAACCAAACAAATGTTATGAAACGAAATTTTCATTGTTTAAAATATATTTTTTAGTTATTACGAATTTGGTTTCAGCATGCAAATATACAAAGTTATTTTGAAACTTGCGAGTGCAAAGGTAAACAATCTTTCAGAATGGGTCTTTCGACTGTGTACTTTTGTTTTTCGCCTATGTTCAAATCAGTTACAACGTTTTCTTATTCGTTCAAAACCGTTCTGATTTGTTCAAAACGTATAATATTCGCAAAAATATTTGGCTACTACAAATAAAGTATGTACCTTTGCAGCCGAAAAAATTTATTTGACTTAGAATTTAGCTAATAGTAGAGTATGAAAAAGTACCTTTTGAATGGATTCGCATTCCTTACTATGGGAGTGGCTATGACCTCTTGTATGAAGGAGGTTAACGTTGAAGTGCAGGAGCAGCAAGTATCGCTCAACAATGCCCAGCAAACGCTTGGTTTCTACATCCCCGAAAATCAGGACTGGGTGATGACATCCACAGCTACAGCCACCTTTAATGTTAAAGGTTTGAATGAAGATGCTACTTTGTATGTCTTCTCTAACAACCCACAGGTTGAAGGCACAGCCACTGTATTAGCAAGTATCCCAATGGCAGGGACAACAACTACCATCAGTGATTTCAGCCTTCCGCAGCATGTCAAGTCACTGTTTGTAGGTTTGAAGCAGAGTAATGGCAACATGAACTACCAATATGTTGACGTAGAAGACGGACAGATAATCGCTAACTACGATTTCAGTTCCACTGCTCAAGCCCGCACAAGAAGCATCATTAGCGGAATTGGCGACCCTTTCACGAATTATACAGAGACAGAATTAAATTCGAAGTATAAAACCTCTGTTCCTTCTACAGCCAAGACAGGAACAGAAGTGAATAATATCTTGAGTGCCCATTATAATGACGGCAATTATATACAAGGCATAACAGAAATTGCCTTAGAAAACGAGACCAATGGTTTCCATTTTTGGCAGGGCTCTCGCGACATTTACATTTCAGGTAATGTAACTCTTAATGTCAATGGTACAAATTCCATTAATCAAGCTCGCATATACCTGCTACCAAATGCAACTCTGAATCTCAATATGGACAGCTACATCAACAATCTGGAGATTTATGTAGCAGGCAATGCCACACTCAATTATAATGCAGAAAAGTTGTACAGGCAAGATGGAGGTGGTATCATCTTTAACCGCGGAACGCTGAACCTGCAAGATAATTTCGAGGCCAATCAAAGTTCAATCGTTTATAATGAAGGAACTATCTACGGTAAGAATATTACCAGTAAGCCACAAGACAGCATGCCTTCTTATTTCTACAACTTTGGCGAATTGGTTCTTACAGGCGATATGATTCTGAATTCAAGCAGTAACTTCTTCAATGAAGGAACTGTTTCAGTAGCAGGTCAGACCGAAGCAACACAGGCTAACATATGGTGGATTAACAAGGGGCATTACACCACTAAAACCTTAGTGATGCATCCTTGGAACGATACGTTCTATAATTATTGTCAGTTAATTGTAGAGGACAACACCCACTTCTACAATGGTGCCTTCTACCTTATGGACAACAGTTACATTCAAACAAAAACCCTTGACGTTGACAATTTCACCATCCACATGGGCAACAACGCAGGCTTTAATTGTACAGGCAATAACACATGGGGTGATCAAGGCGGCCAAGGCGATGGTATCTATAATGGTTTTAAATGCTCTGGTACCAACAGCTATATCCGTTTAGGTGGCACAACTACAGTAGCCGGACATAAGAAAGCTCTTGAGACTACCGGCAACGTAACCATTGCTATTAATAACATCTATGACAAAGGTGCCGGCAATAGCGGTGTACAGCCTACCATCCAACTTAATGTAGGTAAAACGGAAGTTAATTTCAGCCAGCTGAATCCTACCTACAATTCTACCAATTGTGGTGCTTCATGGACTTCCAATCCTCCAGTTGTAACGCCTGTTACAGAAAACCAGACTTGGACTTATGCCTTTGAGGATAATAAGACCAGATGCGACTTTGACCTGAACGACGTGGTTATTCAGGTTAGAGAGAGTGAGACAAACTCAAGCAAGTTGATTGTAACGTTGGTGGCTGCTGGTTGCGAATACGACAACTACGTATGGTTGGGCAACACCCAACTGTCGTGGAACAATAAAGCCGAGGTACACGAGGCTTTCGGAGCAACTCACGGTGTGATGGTAAATACCGGTCGCGGTGTAGATATGAACGCAGTAGAAACTACTATCGACAAGCCATCCGGATTCGATTTCCAGACAGCAGATTTCAAGATTCGTCCATTCAAGGTTAACTCCGACCCAACAGTTAGCACAAACGCTGTTAACGATTATATTAGCGTAGTTACATCAAGTAACTCTGAGGGGTTAGGCAAAGCACCTCTGGGTATCGCCATCCCCGCCAAGTGGAAGTGGCCAAAAGAGCGTGTTGTAGTTAACAATGCATATTCAGGCTTTACAGCTTGGGGAAAGCAGTCGGATCTTACGCTTAGAGCAGGTCAAAGCGGCTGGTACCAGAACCCTGTTTCGGGCACGGTTTACGGCGAATAATTTTTCAAACTCTATTATAGTCAAATTCAAAAAGGTGGGGTGTCCACGTGATGTGAACGCCCCTCTTCCTTTTTTTTTAGTTTTGTACTAAATAATCAATATACCATCGATGCATTGGTAAGATACTGATACCAGTCGAGGAAACGTGTATGATCCTCGGCCCACTCGCCAAAGCTGTGCCCTACGGTGGTGTAAGCACCTATCATGGCCACAGCACCCGATTCGGTACGCTTCCTATAGCCTATTTCGTTGCCTTCCAGTGGGTAGCGGAAATCGCCAGTAGGCACCATCAATGCCCAAGGCAGATCCTTAAACGATGCTACCGAATAATTGGCCATCACCTTAGCCGACTTAAACTGCTCAACATGCGTCTCCCAGTTGCCACCATTATAATATGTAATAATAAATGGGTCGATATCGTTAAGCGTAAAGTTATCCAGGCGGCTTATGGTATAATCGTCGTTCTTAAACGTTACCACATAGCTAAGCGTACGGGTGGCACGGGTTTGATAAACGTCGGTATTATAGCTGTCGCTATTAGGATCTATGACGTTATATTTCTTACGTGTAAACAGTCCATAATCGGCATCGATGTTGAATGCCATAGCCCAGTGGGCATCGCAAAACAGGTTGAGCACAGCCTCGCTGTTACGTCCCTTCATCAGTAGCGAGTGAGCCACTGTTTTATCGCTAAAAATGTCGCCAAACGGATACAGAGTCTGGTCGTTAATACCATCATTAAAGGTTACGCCCGTGGTGGTATAAACCGAATCAACGGTATCGTACGAATAGCCCACCAATCGGATACAACCAGCAATCTGCTTAGCAGCGCCAACAGCCGAAAGTGTTACAGTTACGGTAATCTGGTTAACAGCGGTGCGCTGCTGCGACACACGCATCACCACATCGTTATAATCGTAATCGCCCGGCTCGGGGTAGTTCTCCTCAAACAAATAAGTATAGGTTTGAAGGGCAGATGTTACAGCTTTACCCGTAGTTGCACTTGTAAAATCAAAGGTTTCAGTAGACGCCTGCGATGCGGGGAACGATGTAACCGTAAGATTGCCGCTGGCATCAACAATTGCTGCATAAAGGGTAGTAATCTGGTAAGGCACATCAACCGAGAGTATGCCCGACTGATTGCCCGACACAAAAATCTGGTGCATCAGTTCGGCCTTACTGTTTGTGAGAGGGTTAGCCGAATAGATACGCAGTTGCTGATAGTTACCCGATGGCACCTGGTAACGATAGCTTTTAAACTCAGAAAGCATCCACATGTGTTGCTGGTCTACGCTGTCCACAGCCGAGAAATATTTTATCAGCTGGCGATGGGTTTCCTCGTCGTAAACATTCTTGCTGCACGAAGCCACTCCGAGCATCGCCATCACACCTGCTATGATTGTAATAATCAGACTTTTACGCATAATTATATCTGTTTTTGTGGCCAAAATTACAAAAATATCTCTATCAACGGTACATATTTCTGTAATATTTACAGATTTTAACCATCAAACAGATACAACCAAGCAAAAAAAATGGTATCTTTGCACCGAAAATCGAAACAGTTACGTAACATTTTATTCGGATAGGATATGAAGAAACTATTGATATTATGTGCAGTGGCCATTCTGGCAAGTTGCACACACGAAGTAGAGGTTATTGACCAGAAAGCACGCGAAGAGATTTTTGAGAATAACTTTAACTCAACTTTCGGTGTTTCCGAGAGCACTTACGCCAATCACGACTGGGGTATGAATGTTATGCCTTTGGTTGATTATACGAACAAAGGTGCTAGTACTCGTGTCTCCAATACAAATGGCAATGAATGGGGTACTGCAAATGGAGCAGGATATTTAGACTACCCTCATCCAGATCCCATCACCAACGAAGAACTTGCTGCAGTTTTAGCAGTATTCAACCAAAAAGGCAAAGAGAAATACGAAGCCTTGGTTGATTACAAGAACTTCTTTGTACAGCAAGTATATACAGGAACTGCACATTACAAAGATGGCAATGGTAGTGATGTACTTGGTTCAAATCAGATGCATGAGTTGCACTGCGTTACAAAATATAAACAGACAAGTTATTGGCCAGTAGCATTTGAAGAAATGGATCATTACGATTGGGATTACATCAATAATACCAACAATGCAAATATCACAGCAAATGGCGGTTGCACATTGATGCTAATGTCGTCAACAAAAAACTGGAAATACAAATCCGCACAGGATGGTGGTAATTTCTTTGAATATTGGAGAATGGAGAAAATCAACGGAAATTACTATGTCGGTTTTGATTTTTCTGCAGAAGGACAATGGCCTAATCAACAGGTACAACGTGATTACATATATAACGATTGGATTATTAAAATTGTTCCAGGTAAAGGCGAATCAACCCCAATCGATGTTGAAAGAGTACGCGTGATGTGCGAAGACCTTTCGGGCAGCCGTACCGACTTTGACTATAACGACGTGGTATTCGACGTGAAGTTCATTAAGAATGGTAACCAGTATACCGCCGATATTATTCTGCGTGCAATCGGTGGCGAACTACCATTGTATATTGGCACCAGAGAGGTACACGACTTATTTGGTGTAGCTACCAACACAATGGTAAACACCTACGAAGGCCGACACACCGAGGTAGATCCTGTGCATTTTACAGTAACTTTGTCCTCTACGGGCACCTACAATAACGCATATGACGCCATCAACGCCCTGCCTGTATATGTTAAAATATCAAGTTCACCTACGCCAATACAACTAACGGTTAATCCTGGTCAGCCAGCCGAGATGATTGCTGTACCTGTAAGCACCGAATGGCCCGATGAACGTGAGTCGATCCTGAACAGATATCCATCGTTTGTTAATTGGATCAGAGACTCTAGCGTAGTGTGGTATGAATAAAAAATCTACCGTTTAATGATTTTTAACAATAATAATCATTGACGATAAACTATTGAAGTGAGCGGCTGCGGGAGCAGGTGCTCTCTTTTGCTTTTATTAGCTATAATGCTTGTTTATATCGGAAAAATACTGTATCTTTGCACGCTGTTATGGTACTTAATTGGATTTGGATAGGATTCTTTATCATCGCATTCGTGATTGCTGTGATAAAATTGGTGTTCTGGGGAGATTTCGACGTCTTCCCAGCTATGATGGACTCAACGTTCTCTTCGTCGAAAACTGCCTTCGAAATTTCACTGGGTCTCACAGGCGTACTGTCGCTGTGGCTGGGTATTATGAAGATAGGTGAGAAGGGCGGCGTGGTAAACGTACTGGCCAAGTTGCTTAGTCCGGTTTTTACCAAGCTGTTTCCCGATATACCCAAGGGTCACCCAGTTACGGGCTCAATATTTATGAACATCGCAGCCAACATGTTAGGACTGGATAATGCAGCTACACCACTCGGCCTTAAGGCGATGGAGCAACTGCAGGAGCTAAACCCCAAGAAGGACACAGCCAGCAATCCGATGATTATGTTTCTGGTGTTGAACACCAGCGGACTTACACTCATACCGATATCTATCCTGGTGTATCGTGCCCAGATGGGTGCTGCACAGCCCACAGATATTTTTATACCCATCCTGCTGGCCACGTTCTTCTCAACGCTGGCAGGCATCATCATTACCAGCATCTATCAGAAGATTAATCTGTTTAACCGCACCATGCTGCTTACCCTTGGTGGTGCAGCTCTGGTGGTAGCCACAGTTATCTGGGGCTTCGGCCAGATGGACTCGATACTGATGAACAAAGTGAGCACCAGCGCGGCTAACATTATGCTTATGCTGATTATCATCGCCTTTATACTGGCAGGTGTTCGCAAAAAAGTGAATGTTTACGATGCGTTTATCGAGGGTGCCAAAGAGGGATTCACTACTGCCGTGCGTATCATCCCCTATCTGGTTGCTATCCTGGTGGGCATTGGTGTGTTCCGTGCTTCGGGTGCGATGGATATGCTGATAGATGGCGTGAAATATGGTGTAGAGGCCTGCGGCGGCAACACAGATTTTGTTGGCGCACTACCTACTGCGCTGATGAAACCGCTGAGCGGCAGCGGCGCTCGCGGTATGATGGTTGATGCGATGACTACCTACGGCGCCGACTCGTTTGTAGGCCGACTGAGTTGTATTTTCCAGGGCTCAACCGATACCACTTTTTATATTCTTGCAGTTTATTTTGGTAGCGTGGGCATTGTAAAAACACGTCACGCTGTGGCTTGCGGACTGCTTGCCGATCTGGCAGGCATTATAGCTGCCATCGCAATAGCATATATGTTCTTCGGATAAAAACAATGGCAAATTTAAAATCGTTAGTAAAAGACACGGCCATCTACGGCCTTTCGAGCATTGTGGGTAGATTTTTAAACTACCTGATGGTGCCACTCTATACTTATACACTTAAGAGTTGTGCCGACTACGGTATATACAATGATATCTATGCCCAAACAGCGCTGTTGATGGTGCTGCTTACGTTTGGTATGGAAACCACATTCTTCCGCTTTATGAATAAGGAAGAGGGCGACAAGATGCGCGTGTACAGCACGGCGCTGATGATGGTTGGCGGCGTGTGCCTCACGTTTGCCGCGCTGGTGGTGCTATTTATTAACCCCATTGCTACCGCATTAGACTATCCCAACCACAAGTGGTACGTAGGTATGATGTTTGTTACCGTGGCTCAGGATGCCTTCCAGGCCATCCCCTTTGCCTATCTGCGCTACAAGCATCGCCCCATCAAGTTTGCATCGCTCAAGTTGCTATTTATCTTTATGAGCGTTACGCTTAACGTGGTGGCTTACTGGCTCATGCCACAAATAAACCCTGAGTGGCAGATACACATCGGCTATGCCTTTGCCATCAACCTGCTGTGTACCACTATCATATCGTTCTGCCTTATCAGCGAGCTGGTGGGCTTTAAGTGGCAGTTCGACGGTCAGAAGTGCAAGCAGATGCTTAGCTACTCGTGGCCGCTGCTGATACTGGGTATTGCAGGCATACTGAACCAGGTGGCCGGACAGATACTGCTGCCGCGTATCCTCGACTCTGAAGAGGGTCGCCATCAGTTAGGTATCTATGGTGCCTGCATCAAAATAGCAATGATAATGGCCCTTATTACCCAGGCCTTCCGTTTTGCCTACGAGCCCATCGTGTTCGGTTCGGCCAAGGATAAAAACAGCAAGGATCTGTATGCCAAGTCGATGAAGTTCTTTGTGATATTCACGCTGCTGGCATTCCTGTGTGTAATGGGTTATATCGATATCTTCAAGTATCTGGTGGGCGATAAGTTCCGCGAGGGACTGGGTATTGTGCCAATAGTGATGATGGCCGAAATATTTATGGGCGTGTACTTCAACCTGTCGTTCTGGTACAAGCTCATCGATAAGACCATCTATGGCGCATGGTTCTCGCTGGCAGGTTGCGCTGTGCTGTTTGGCGTTAACGTTATCTTCATCCCTCAGATAGGCTACTGGGCCTGCGCTTGGGGCGGACTGGCAGGTTATGGCACAGCGATGGTGCTGAGCTATATCGTTGGTCAGAAACAGAACCCAATCCCCTATCCTATCAAGGATATCGCCCTATATATGGTGTTAGCTGTTGCCCTGTTCTGTATGATGCAGGCCAGCAAGGGATGGCCCATGATAGCATCGCTGGGCTTTAACACGCTACTCATCGTGCTGTTTGTAGCGTTCATTATCCGCAGAGACATGCCCCTTTCAAGCCTGCCCGTTATCGGAAAAAAATTCAAAAACTAATAATATGTTATGAAAAAGTTACTTTTTACTTTACTTGCTGCATGCAGCCTTACAAGCGTTAAGGCCGATGAGGGCATGTGGACACTTTACAATCTGCCCAATGCCGTTTATGAAACCATGAAGCAGGAGAATTTTGAGTTGCCTTACAGCGCGCTTTATTATGGCGACGATGCCGTTAAGAACTGCGTGGTTAACTTTGGTGGATTCTGCTCGGGTGTAGTAGTTTCGCCCGATGGACTGGTGTTTACCAACCACCACTGCGGTTTCGAGGCCATCCGCTCGCACTCTACCGTTGAGCACGATTATATGCTTAACGGCTTTGTAGCTAACTCTTACGAAGAGGAGCTGCCCAACGAGCGCCTGTTTGTTAGCTTTATGATTGAGCAGAAGGATGTAACAGCCTATCTCGACTCATTAGGACTTAACAACCTGCCACAGGGCAAGCGCGCCCAGTTTGTTGATTCGCTCGAGAACGCTATGAGTAATGACATCCGCAAGCAGGATTCTACCCTGCGTGTAGAGCTGAAGCCTTTCTACGAGGGCAACCGCTACTTCCTTACCACCTATCGCGACTTTGAGGATGTGCGCCTGGTGTTCGCCCTGCCTAAGTCGATGGGTAAGTTTGGTGGCGAGACCGACAACTGGATGTGGCCCCGACAGACTTGCGATTTCTCGGTTTTCCGCATCTATGTAGATCCCAAGACTGGCGGTCCTGCCAAGTACTCAAAGGATAACGTGCCCTATCACCCAAAGAAGTGGGCCCCCGTATCGCTACAGGGCTACGTGCCAGGTTCGTTCTCTATGACCATCGGCTATCCTGGCTCTACTAACCGTTACCTTTCAAGCTATGGTATCCGCGAGCGTCGCGACGCTGAGAACGAGCCACGCTATAAGACCCGCGAGGTTAAGCAGGACATCATGATCCGCCACATGCGTGCCGACGAGGCTGTACGTATCAAGTACGACTCGAAGTACGCCCAGAGTTCAAACTACTGGAAGAACTCTATTGGTATGAACAAGTGTATCGACTCTATCGGACTGATTAAGCAGAAGGCTGAGTTTGAGCAGAAGATACGCTGCTGGCAGGATTCTACGGGATTCCTGAAGGGCAAGCTGGACTTCGACCTTTTGGAGCGCCTGTACGCCAAGCAGTTCAAGGCCATCAAGGCTCTGACCTACTTTAGCGAAACCTTTGGCGCCCGTAGCGCCGACGAACTTACACGCCGTGCTTATCGTGCCCACAACGGTGCTGCCGTTAAGGGCGATGAGAATAAGCCCAAGAGCCAGTACATAGAGTTCGAAGACAACAGCAACGAGTGGGACGAGGCTACCGATAAGGAGATTCAGGCTGCAGCCATGAAGTTCTATCGCACTCAGGTCGAGGAGCAGTATCTGCCCAGCTTCTATCAGGTGGTTGACCGCGACTTTGGCGGCGACTATCAGAAGTATATCGACTATCTGTTTAAGAAGTCGCAGCTGATGAAGAACGGCAAGAAGATCTTCATCAACAAAAAGAGCTTCCAGAAGGATCCAGGCGTGGCCTTTGGCGAGAGTCTTAACAACACCCTGGCCGACATTATTGCCCAGGCTACCGAGGTTTACGACAGCATCGCCGTGCAGGAGCGCTACCTGTGTGCCGCCAAGCTGCGCATGGAGGAGGATATGCCTAACTACAGCGATGCCAACTTCACCATGCGCCTCTCGTACGGTCAGGTAGGCGAGTACCTGCTGGCCGGCAAGCCCTCGGGCTATTACACCACAGCCGAGAGCATTGTTGAGAAGATGAACCGCGGCGAGCAGGGCGTTATCGACTACGAGGCCGAGCCTATCATGAAGGAGCTGCTCTCTAAGAAGAGTTTTGGTAAATATACCGATAAAACCACTGGTAAGATGCACCTGTGCTTCCTGTCGAACAATGATATCACAGGTGGTAACTCTGGTTCGCCTATGTTCAACGGCAAGGGCGAGCTCATCGGACTGGCCTTTGATGGCAACTGGGACAGCCTGTCATCAGACATCTTCTTCGACAAGCAGCTGGCCCGCTGCATCGGCGTTGATATCCGCTACGTACTGTACATGATGGAAAGCTGGGGCAAAGCCGACCGCCTGATTAAAGAGATTGGTGCCAAGTAAGCGTTAGCACTTACGATGATAAAAGCCAGTGTGGACTACCTGATGGTAATCCACACTGCTTCTTTTCGGGCCTTGGCTTCGATGATTTTCTGCTTCAGCTCGTACACCCATTTACGACTCTCGAACAACCGTCCCACGCGCTGGTTGCGCCCCAGCAGTATGCAGCCCTGCGTGTCGGCCACGGTGTTGCCAAAGTGTATGCGTATGCCCTGCCACAGGCGGTTGAAATCCTGACCGCCCAACAGCAACGGTAGCCACTTGTTGAACTTTGGCGAGTAGGTGATGACTACTGCGTAGCGGCCTTCGGGGATGGCCACGGGCTTGATAGATTTAAGTTTTACGGGCGAACGCAGCACCGAAGCCAGCGATACGGTGGTTTTGGTTTGGATGACAGGCGGTTCGAGGGTATCGCAAAAATACACCTCGCGCTCACCTGCCAGATACTCGTCGTCGGTACGTTCTACAATGGCCAGCCTACCTATCGTGTACTGCTGGCGCTTAGCTATGCGGGTTAATATAATCTCCATAAATGTTTAATCTTTAATGTTTAAAGTACTAAATGTCACATAATCACACGTCACACAGTGGTGTTTAGTTTCTTCCAGTGCGTGCGGTCGGTTTTCTCAATCCACTGGTCGCGATACCAGCGCGAAATGATTTTTCGCAGCCCGGCCTCGCCGCAGAATCCTCGCTTCAGCGCACGCAAATCGTCCATGGTAAACGTAGGTGCCAGCTGATCGAAGATAGAGTGGTTAGAGCCATAACGCACACACTCGTCGCGGGCATCCAGGAACTGACTTTCGAGTGCCTCGCCAAAGGCTCGCATCTGCTGCTGCAGGCAGTATTCGGCAATCATCAGCGCAAAATCGGTACAGGCCTTACTCTCCTTGCTGCAACCGCTCAGCAGGTGGAACACCACGCCACAGCGGAAGCCGATAACGGCAGCACGCTTACGATAGGTATCCTTTACGTGGTCGATATCCTTGGCTGCCTCTATGCGTTTCTGCTCTACCCAGCCCTCGATGGCTTTACGCAGGCGGGGTGTGTCAACCAATCCTGAGTAGCCACGCAAACGGCTCACGGCCTCTTGTATCCTGGCCACATCCTCGTCCGATCGCTTGCGGAACTTAGGCATCTTGGCAAAGCTGGCATCAGGCATTTCGGCCACCAACACACGGCTCGAGAGTCCGTTCTCTATGTTATCGGCCTTAAAGCACTTGCGCAGGGCGCCGTTTGTTCCCAGCATAGTCCAGTTATATGCCACGTTTACCACACCACTCTCGGCTGCATCGCTATTGTAATCCTGTCCCCATTCGCCATAGTCGAAACCCAAGCGATAAATATCGTATTTGCTCGACCACGAACCGGCTCCGTTGGTTTTACGCAGCGTGTCGAGTTCCTCACCAAAGCTGTACAGGGTGTGGTTCTGAGCGTTCTTGAAACGCTTAAGCAACGTTGAGCAGCTAACGGTTACGGGCACTACGCGAATCAATACATGCGGATCTTCGGGTGCCTTCTCGCTGGCTTTGCGCCCCTTTTTGCGCTCCTTCCACTCCTCTTCGCGCTTGCGGGCAAGGGCATCTTCCTCGTCAAGCTGTCGTTTCCAGATGTCAACAGCATTCTTTACTACCGATTTGTTGCTGGCCTGCTCGCCACGGATTATCGACATCAGACCTAAGCGCTGGGTGTTGCCATCGCAATATTCCACCGTTACCTGGTCGGCATAGGCCGCCGCAATGGGCAGCACGCCGCACAGCACGGGCAGATGCATACTTACGGGCACACCAACCAACGACTCTTTCAATCCGATGGGCAAGGCTTTTACGTTTACCTTTACGCCCGTTTCCTGTGCGGTGGCTTCGGCATCGTCGATTTCATCCGATGGAATACCCATTTCCAATGCATCCAGTATCTGTTGCATAGTTTTGCTGATGCCCTTGGGTTCTTCCTTGCAAGCCGAATCAACTACCGATTTCAGTTCGGCATCGGATAGTCCGAATCGGGGCATCACTTGCATCAGCACCTCTTTCTTATTATCGCAGATGGCGCGCAGGTTTACAGCCAGCTTGTGCAGTTTTACGTTACGCTCGCCCTCGGCCGGTTCGCCCCCGTTGCGGTGCCACCACTCGGCTATGATAGAGCTATAGGGAATACCCTTGAACATCGGCGCAGAATTGCGCTCTTGTTCGTCCGGCTCAGATTTGAGCTCGTTGGATGTCAAGGAAAAATTTCCTTCACATTCCTCACTCACCTCGAACAGCTTCGGGCTAACATACTTTGTATGATCCTCGGGCACCATGTAGATGCAACGCGACACATCTTTTACGGCTGCATCGGGCGCAAATCCCGTAGCCTGCTGCATCAGCTGCTGAGCCGTTTCGGGCGTCATCCCATCCGGCAACTCTACCAGCACATGGGTACCATGGCGAACCGATTCTTCGATAAGCAAAATGGTCAATGGTGAATGGTCAATGGTCAATGTTTTAACAATCTCGTCCGTATGCCCCTTCTCGTCAAAGTCGAGCATCAGTCGGTTAAGCGGCTTGATGGCATCGGCTATCGATCGGTGATTGTTGGCAAATTCCGCGCAGTGGGGTGTCCACACGGGCAATCGGTGCTTCAGTTCATCGTCGCCCTTGGCTATACGCTCGCACATCTGTGCCAACCAGGGCTCTCGGCGTAGCTGTTCCCACTCCTCTCGGCTGGCAGGGGTGCAAGGAGCGCCGTGCCCCTTGCCAATACATGTAAATTTAATGGTGCTGATTAATGCTGATTCCATAAACATTCCTCCTTTCGTGTTTTAAAGTACGACAATACCTGATCTGCTTCCTCCTCATAGAGCGCCTTGGTTAGCGCCAGTCCATAGCGGCGAGGGAACTTAAACTCTACTATCAGCTGTTCGCGCTCAGGGTGGCGCTGCTTGCGCTGGGGCACTATCTTTACAGTGCCGTGAGCAGTCTCAAACAGTGTTTGATACAACGGGCCGCGACTGCCGGTACGTTTGGCCTTTACTCGAGTCTGACCATCGGCCATCACCTCAAGGTTAGCCAGGTAGTGAACGGGGCGTCCATCGGTCAGATCCACATCCTGCTCCCAAGGGCAGGGCTGGATATTAATGTCGCCATTCACCATAAAGTTAACGTTGCCGTCCATCTGGACGTTCTGCTGCAACAAGTGCTTTGTAAGAAATTCTTTTCGCATGTTTTGAACGATTTAGCGAGTGAAGAAGCCTTGCGAAACGCTGGCCAGCTTTAACTCATGAGATTTCTTCAGCTCACTTCGCTCAAATTAGTAATAATGTTAATTGTTGGTTTTCGACTATCCTTTCCGTTGGTTTAGAACTTGTGGTTCACGAAGCGATAATCCTTCTTCGAAGCGTAAGGCATCTGGCATCGATTTATCAACGACATCTGTCGACGTGAATTCTCAGCCATAATACCTCGTGCAATTACGATGTGATTACGTGTACGACTCATAATTAATTTTTTATTTAACGTCGCCTCCTTAAAGCGACCTTTTGTGAATACTTTTGTTTGCTTAGTTCTCTTTCCTCCTTTCTCTTTCTCCCTCCTGCCTTCAGTGTGGGTGGTTGTCTCAACATGTCAAAGAACACTTGCCAATCAAATTTTGACGATGCAAAGAAAAAGCGAAAAATAGCTTATTCCAAATCTTATCACAATTAATCCGTTTTTCATAACTTATTAATAATCAAATGGTTAATAAATAACATGATGAATCACAAAAATTAATCCATGTGATTCATCGAAAACTAACAAAAAAAACGCCTACTTCATTGCTGAAATAGGCGTTACGCGCGTACCTTATTATATAAAAGACTATGATTGGCTCAGATAGTTTTTCACGCTTCCCTCTCTGAGTCCAACGATAGGAGCCAATAATCTAGCAAGCAGGTTATTGGGCAACTTTCCGAAATAGTCTTTCCGTTGAAGCTGACTAACATACTTGCAAAAACGAGCCTTCGATTGGCCGTTCACAGGATAGCATAGTGCTTTCAGTTCATCAAACTTACTTTTCTTTTTAATCTCCATCAAACTGATGAGGTCATCTTTCAAAACAATAATCTCCACTTCGGCCTGATTTACACCTGGCGACACCATTTTACCATTGTATTCCGCGTAGGCACTTTCTACAAGGCTGATGATTTTGCCAACAAATTCATCCACAGCTATTTGTTCTGGTGTTCTTGCATCATTGTTCCTAACAGGCGCTATTTGTTCAAGTTCTTTATAGGCCAGACGTGTCATAGTAGCAAACCACAAGAATACTTCAACAGCCTCGTCGGTCAATTTCTCATGCATCTCATCAATATAAAAGCCTGCCCTATTTTCATCCACCAGCATACGCTTCTCCTTAGGTTTACGCAACTGTTGGCTTAGCAAGGCATACTTCCAATCTGCACCATCAATCTCTAACAACTCCTCAAAGCGGAGAGAACGAATTTCCTGTACAGCCCGCTCTCTGTCGTCCTTGGGAATGCCTGTATCAATATAGTCGTTACACAGAAAGTCAGATCTTAGCAACTCACTGAGCACCACAAAAATACGTTGTTTGCAGTCAACTTCGCGCACACCACTACCCATCATGAGCCGACGTTTCCACGTTTCATGAATTTTGATGGCTTCACCAGCCCTATAAGATATGCTTAACAAGCGGGCATAATACGTCCCGTAGTCCTCAGTACTGAGTCTTACGAATTCTTCACTTATCATGATACAGAAGTGTCGTAACGATAAACAACATAAAGTGTACGAAACTGAGAATCAGGCTCACGCAAGTCAACCTCGAAGTGCGAGAATTCAAAAATAGCATCACCAAAATCCTTGTAACTCACACTAACCCACTCATTGAATTCACCTGTTTCTAAGCTTTCCAAGACCTCTTTATCCAAGTCGGCAAGAATTGCGTATGCCCTACGATAATAAGTATCACGGCTACAGAAGGTGTCGATGAATCTGTCCATATCCTCAATTTTCAGAATCATACTGCCACCATTAAAGTTTTCAAGTTCTTTGGGTAGAGTGACTATGCCACCGTCTTCATCATCTTTGAAAATACCACTAAAGCTAGGATATTCGTAGATATCAAGATTACCTTTAGTGTTATCTAAACATATTCTCGACTGTTCCTCAATGCTTTCTATCGTAAAAGGTTGGTGTAACTCCACCATCCTCTCAATAAGCATGATTAAACAGTTAATAAATCTGGCTTCGCCATTATATGAAAGGAGCGTCATCCTTGTGCAAAGCATGGAATTTAATACATTTGCATCCTCACGCTCATAATTTGAGGCACATTTTACGATATCTGCTGCTTTCTGCTTTGGCGTCTTCTCACTCGCCCGTATCTCACGAATCCTCGCCAGCAAGCTATCGTAATATTGCTGCTCCTTATCTTCTGTCCCTGGTAGTTTTATCTCCATACGTTAGTATCACTTTTCTCTTTTATCCAAAACAACCTCGGCATTCTTGTATAATGAAGGTATGTCATTATAGCGAATTCTAAACTTTGTACCGTGGTTATGTCCAGTACGAGCATCGAAGTCAATGTAAATCTTGCCGTCACGGATAGCTTGAATGAATTTGTCTTGGTCAAAACTTGAAAGCTTCAGTACATAGTTATAAAGGAAGAACTCCTTACGCTTCTTGCCTTTACCTTCACGTTTGACGTCGGCACGCACATAGAAACAATTCTTGAGTTTTGTTCCGGCCTTGTGAAAGAGGTCATCAAATCCCCAATATGGTACAATGTCGAAGTTGCCAAGGTGCCCCACTCGTTCCTCTACACTCTTTGTCCATTCAGCGTGGCGTTCGTCGGTATTGGCGTTATCGAAAATGATTTCTACTTTGCGTTCTTTGTCGTTAACGTTTACTTTAAGTCCACGGTCAGTAAACGAACCTGTGTTGAGCGTGGCTCGGAATGACTTTTCGCTCTCGGGATATTTCTTGCCCGCCTCGGTGTGCGGCCATCCGTACTTCGGCAGCAGGATGTTGGGCACAATGCTCATCGCCGTTGGTGACGGCTCAGTGTGGAACATCGTTAGCAGCGAGGAAGTCGTGGCACGCTGTGCTTTCAGTTCCCATTCGGCAGCATTGGGGATAGGCAGGTTATTCTCGGGAATCTCCAAGAGGTCTTCTAGGGTATTACCAACCGCGCCATCGTTCTTGCCACGCTTGTTTTCAATCCATCCTATTTCATAGATGGTTTTGAACTTCTCAATTAGTTCCTCTTTAGAAAAGGTTTTCAATACGGTACTCATCTTTCTTTTGGGACTTACGTTTCGGGGGAATTGTTGCAATCTCAGAGAAGAGCGTTGGCTGGTGGAACTTAGCCACTTCAGGGTTAATCTTGTTCTTTTCGAGCCGTTCCATTGCAGATTCGCAATACTTTGCGGATTTCTCAATACCTATAAAATCACGTCCAAGACCAGCAGCAACGACTGCCGTTGTACCAGACCCCATAAAGGGGTCTAATATAATCTGAGCAGTTGTGGACGAAACAATTCTATCTATCAGTTCAACAGGGAATGGGGCTGGATGGTCATTACGCTGTTCTTGCATTATATCCCAAACGTCACCATATCTGTTACTGTGAGGGGCCAACTTAAAATTCTTCTTAGCAATAAGATAAATAACTTCATAGGTAGGCAGGAAATAACCAGCATTAAAATTGATGCCACCTTTACGTTGCCATATAATAATCTGGCGGAGAGGTACATCATACACAATATCTCTTCTATCTTGTATCAAACCTGCCTGAACTCGCCATTTATGATTGTAGAAAATGGCACCATCATTTTTAATTACGCGAAGACACTCTAAAAGGACCTCATGCTGCCATCTAGCATACTCATCATTGGGCATACAATCATCATAATTCTCATAGCCCTCAATAAGTGCAGCGTTGGCCCATTTTCCACCACGACCGTCTTTCATACCGTTTCCGGTAGAATTTTTTAAATTGTAGGGCGGTGAAGTTACAACCAAATCAATACTCTCATCTGGAAGCTTTCTTAGGACCTCCAAACAATCGCCGTTTATTATCTTATTCAAATACTCTTCTAACATATTTCAATATTTATTTTTGTGGCAAAGGTACAAATTATTTCTGAGATTATCTACAACCAAATACAATTTTACACATAAAATTACACCTTGTGACTTTGGACTTTGTGACATTAAGGAGGTACGAGAATTGGGCGGTGGGTACTTAAAAATAATATAATATATTATATTATTTTTAAACTATACGGTGGGGGTTGTGGCTGCGATTTTGCGAGGGAACTTATTGTCACAGAATCACAGTCACAAAGTATGCGGGGCTGTTGCGATTTGTAAACGGTGCGTTTGCGAGGGGCAAATATTATGTTTGCGAGGCGTAAACGTAGCGTTAACAAATTTTTGCAGTGCAAGGGCCTTTGGATTTGGTTTCGCACCAAAATTGTTGTACCTTTGCATCGTCAAAACAACATTAGTATTAACCATTTAAATTTTAACCATTATGAGTGTATTTTATCGTAAGTATCAGAACAAGAACAAGCAGAGTGCCGTTTACGGACGTTGGTTTGCACGCGCCGTTACCATCGGCAAAACCATCGACCTGGACGAGCTGGCCAAGCACATGTCGAGCCACAACACGCCCTACTCTAAGGGAGCCATCAAGGGTATGCTGACCGACATGGTAGAATGTATCCGCGAGTTGGTGCTGGAGGGCAAGGCCGTTAAGCTGCCTAACCTGGCTATCTTCTCGGCAGGTATCGAGACTGCCAAGGGCGGTGCCCTGAAGAGCGAGGATTTCTCGACCACCAAGCACATCGACAGCGTGTACCTGCGCGCCCGTGCCACTGGCGAGTTTACCCGACAGGAGCTTACCAAGGCCGGCAACGTGACCGAGCTGCCTAAGAACTTTACCGACTACAAAGATGTAGACGATGAAGATCCAACCAACCAGGGAGGCGGCAACCAAGGTGGCAATACCGGCGGCGGCAACGAGTCGAACGGCGATTAGCGGATAGGGGCTTAGGCCCCACCGCTCACCACATTAAACATCAACCATTAAAACCTTAACCATTATGAGTAAGAAAGAAACCATGAAGTTTATCCTGCAGATGATTGCATCGATTGCCACTGCGATTGTGACAGCGCTGGGCGCCACCAGTTGTGTAGGCAGCCTGTAAACCTTAAGAAGCCCTCAAGAGCCCCAAAAACTCTTGGGGGCTTTTTTGAGCTGCTTAGCAACCGCAAAGAGTTTTAATATCCTCTAAGCTCTCGGCCACTTTGATGTACTGGTGCCAATCGCCACGGATCATGCCACGGGCCTGCAGATCGTCCATCAAGGCTATCAGCTGATCCCAGAAGCCTTTCATGTTATATAGGATGACAGGCTTGTGGTGATAGCCGATGGTGGCCGATGCGGCAATAGTAAACACCTCGTCGAGCGTGCCGATGCCGCCTGGCAGGGCTATAAAAACATCGCTCTGGTCCATCATCAGCTGCTTGCGGTCGGTCAGGTTATCGCAAGGAATCTCAATCTCTACGTAATCGCTGGTACGTCCGCTCTCCTCTACCTTAGTAGGCACCACACCAATGGTACGGCCGCCAGCCGTTTTGGCAGCCTTAGCCACACACTCCATCAGGCCCTGGTTAACACCGCCATACACGATGCTATGACCGTTATGGGCCGCCCACTCGCCAAGCTCGGCTGTAAGCGTAAAAAACTCGACATCAATCTTGTCGTTGGCCGAACAAAACACACATATTTTCATAATGCTTGCAAAATTACAAATATTTTTGTATCTTTGCAAACGAATAAGGATAAATAAACAAAACAGAAGTGAAGACATTTGAAGAATTAGGCGTTTGCGAGCAGATTCGCAAAGCCATCGAGGAGTTAGGGTTCGAGCACCCGATGCCTGTACAGGAGGCGGTAATACCATACCTGCTGGGCAACGAAAACGATGTGATAGCCCTAGCCCAGACTGGTACCGGAAAAACAGCAGCGTTCGGTATTCCATTGCTTGAACGCATCGACACCACGCAGCGTTACACGCAGGCATTGGTGCTCTCGCCAACACGTGAGCTCTGTCTGCAGATAGCCGACGACCTGCGCGACTTTGCCAAATATATCGACGGCCTGCACGTTGAGGCGGTGTACGGTGGCGCTGCCATCGAGCCACAGATGCGCGCGCTGAAAAAGGGCGTTGAGATTATCGTGGCCACACCTGGCCGACTGGTTGACCTGATGCACCGCGGCTATGCCCGCCTGGAGCAGGTAACAAACATTGTACTTGACGAGGCTGATGAGATGCTGAACATGGGCTTCTCTGACAGTATCAACGAGATATTCGAAGAGCTCTCGGCCGATCATCACACGCTGATGTTCTCGGCCACTATGAGCAAAGAGGTAGAACGTGTAGCCAAGAAATATCTGCACGACTACAAAGAGATAATTGTGGGCAGCCGCAACGAGGGCGCCGAGAGCGTTAACCACATCTATTATATGGTGAATGCCAAGGATAAATATCTGGCACTGAAGCGTATTGTAGATTACTATCCACGCATTTTTGCGATTATCTTCTGCCGCACTAAGCTGGAAACGCAGGAGGTGGCCGACAAACTGATAAAGGACGGCTACAACGCCGAGTCGCTGCATGGCGATCTGAGTCAGCAGCAGCGCGACCTTACCATGCAGAAGTTCCGCAACCACCTTACACAGCTGCTGGTAGCTACCGACGTGGCTGCCCGCGGACTGGACGTTGACGACCTGACGCACGTCATCAACTTTGGATTGCCCGATGACATCGAGAGCTACACTCACCGCTCAGGCCGTACAGGTCGTGCCGGCAAGAAAGGTACATCTATCTCGATTGTTCACAGCCGCGAAAAATTCAAGATTCGTAACATCGAGAAGATTATCGGCAAAGAGTTTGTAAAGGCCGAGATTCCATCTGCCGAAGAGATCTGCAAGAAACAGCTCTATAAGGTGATGGACCAGATAGTAAAGACAGATGTTGACGACGAAGAGATTGCCCCATTCATGCAGGATATCAACCGCTACTTTGAGTATATCGACAAAGATGAGCTGATAAAAAAGATAGTATCGCTTGAGTTTGGTAAGTTCCTGGCCTACTATGCCGATGCGCCTGAGATTGAGCCAGTGGTGGCTGAAAAGAAGGACCGCCGACAGCAGAGCGACAAGCAGAAGCTGCAGAACAAGCCACAGAAGGGTTACCGCCGACTGTTTATCAACCTTGGTAAGCGCAACGGTTTCTACCCAGGCGAACTGATGCAGACGTTGAACCGCTTTGTGGGCGGACGACAGGAGGTGGGGCATATCGACCTGCTGGATAACATTTCGTACTTTGAGGTGCCCGAAAAGGATGCCAAAAAGGTAATGTTGCAGCTGAGTGGCATCCGCTACAAGGGCCAGACGGTGCGTTGTAATGATGCCAACGATACCAGCAAAGGCGGCGACCGACAGGGCAAGGGTGGCGACCGTTCAAGCAAACCCAAGCACCAAAAGAAAGATAACTGGCGCGAACTGATGGGCAAGGCCCCACGCGGTTTTAAAGGCGACGAGCCCGACTTTAGCGAAGAAGGCTGGGCCATGCGCAAACCCCGCAAGAAAAAGAAATAAAACAGAATAGCCCCGCGTTTTGCGAGGCTATTTTTTTATTCCATTGCAGCAAGGGCGGCTTGGTATTCGGCTTTCTTGGCATCGCCAAAGGCGGGGTCAACGCTGTTATTGATGCTACCACACACATTGGCTGCAAACTGCTGGGCCTCGGCTATCACCTTATCCCAGATAGCCGCATCAACGCCCTCGTACAGCATATCGCGCGTCACACCATACTTCAGCAGTCCGTACACAAAACCAGCATTAAAGTTGTCGCCAGCACCAATGGTACTAACCGTTTGTGTGGGCGCTACGGGATACTGCTTAGCCAAACCACCCTGCGCACGGAACTCGATAGGCTGGGCACCCTGCGTATAGATAAAGTTCTTGCAGTAGAAATCAATCTGCGAACGATACACGCTATCGGCACCCGTCTTGTTATACATATTCTCAAAATCCTCCGAGCTACCTTTGATAATATCGGCCAACTCAAAGTTCTCAAGGATATTGGCCGTAACCTTTACCAGATCCTTGAGATGCGACGCACGATAGTTTACATCGTAGTAAAGAATGGCGCCCTGCTCGTGTGCATACTGCAGGAATGCCAGCATCTGTGGACGGATAACGGGGTTGATGGCATAGAACGAGCCAAACATCACCACATCGTTAGGCTGGATATCGGGCGTGATAAACTCCAGACGGTCGTGCGGATGGTCCTTATAAAAGATATACTCGGCATCGTTACACTCATTCAGAAACGCCAGAGATACGGGCGATTTAGCCTCGGGATACACGCTGATATTCGAGGCATCAACATGATTATCCTCCAGGAAACTGATGATGCGACGGCCCACACGGTCGTTACCCGTTTCGCTGATAAAAGCCGCATCTACGCCGCTACGACCAAGCGATATCAGTCCGTTAAACATCGAACCTCCAGGCACAGCACCTATAGGCTGCTCGTCCCTGAAGATAATATCAAGTATGGTTTCTCCTATTCCTATAACTTTTCTCATGTGTTTTGGATTTATCGCTGCAAAATTACGAAAAAGAATTGTAACTATAGCACAATGGCACAAAAAAAATCGGCACTGCTTGCGCAATGCCGATCCCGATATATTGCTAATCTGATTAGTCAGCAACGAGTGTGAAGCGCTGGAAGGCAACGATCTTAAGATCCTTGTCCTGCTTAGCGAGCCACTGAGCAACAGTAGCCTTGTCGCCGTCGCCGAACTGGAACTCCTGGTCAACCAGGCAGTTCTCCTTCTTGAACTTCTCAACACGACCCTTAGCGATACCCTCAATCATTGGCATCTTCAGGTTAGCCTCGCCCTCAACCTTTGCATCAGCAATGATCTTGCGAGCCTCGTCGGCCTGCTCCTGTGTCAGCCAGCCCTTCGACATGTTGCTCTCGATGTGATCCTCAGAATCAACCAGGTTGGGATTCAAACCAGCCTTCTTAAGCTTCATATCAACGAACTTCTGAACCTGCTCGAGCTTAGTCTTCTCAACAGCGGTCTTATACTCCTCGTCGAGAATCTTTGGATCGATGCTCTGAGCGTCGAGAGCTACTGGCTTCATAGCAGCAACCTGCATAGCTACCAGGTGACCCTGCTCGGCAGCGGGCTTGTTGGTCTGAACCATGGTGCAGAGAGTGTTCTTTGCCATGTGGTTGTAAACCTCGATGTTCTCACCCTCGAGAGTCAGGTAGCCATCCAGCTCCATCTTCTCACCTGTGATACCAGAACGCTGTGTTACAGCGTCCTGAACCTTCTGACCATTAGCCAGAGTGAGCTCCTTAACAGCCTCAATATCCTTAGCCTTAGCAGCGATGGCTGCGTCGAGGATGCTCTGAGTAAGAGCAATGAAATCGGCACCGTTAGCAACGAAGTCGGTCTCACACTTCAGGGCGATCATAGCAGCGAAGCCATCAACGCTCTTAACGAGTACACAACCATTAGATGTCTCACGGTCGCTACGCTTAGCAGCAATAGCGAGGCCACGCTCGCGCAGGAGCTCCTTGGCCTTGTCGAAGTCGCCCTCAGCCTCGGTCAGAGCCTTCTTTACGTCAGCCAGACCAGCACCAGTCATTGCGCGAAGCTTCTTGATATCATCAATTGAAATAGCCATTTTAATCTTTAATCTTTTAATGTTTAATCTATAATGTATTACTCAGCAGCAGCCTCAGCCTTTGGCTCAGCGTCCTTGCGGGCCTTGCGTGGAGCACGCTTAGCCTTAGCCTCGTCGCCCTCAGCCTGAGCATCAGCAGCCTTCTCGTCGGCCTTCTCTACCTTACGCTCCTCGATACCCTCGGCGATAGCGGTGCAGCAGGCATTCAGAATAGCCTCTACAGAATCCTTAGCATCGTCGTTTGCAGGGATAACGAAGTCGATATTGTTAGGATCAGAGTTGGTATCAACGATACCGAATACGGGGATACCCAGACGGTTAGCCTCGCGAACGGCAATATTCTCCTTCAGTACATCAACTACGAAGAGTGCACTTGGCAGACGTGTCAGATCGGCGATAGAACCCAGGTTCTTCTCCAGCTTAGCACGCTGACGTGTGATCTGCAGCAGCTCACGCTTTGAGAGGTTTGAGTAGGTTCCATCCTGCATCAGACGGTCGATGTTCGCCATTTTCTTAACGGCCTTACGGATTGTGGGGAAGTTTGTGAGCATACCACCTGGCCAACGCTCGATAACATATGGCATGTTGATGCTTGCAGCCTTCTCAGCAACCACTTCCTTTGTCTGTTTTTTAGTAGCGACGAACAGGATTTTCTTGCCACTCTTGGCAATCTGCTTCAGGGCCTCAGCAGCCTCGTCAACCTTGGCTACTGTCTTATGCAGGTCGATGATGTGAATACCGTTACGCTCTGTGTAGATATAAGGAGCCATAGCGGGGTTCCACTTACGCTTCAGGTGACCGAAATGACAGCCAGCCTGCAGCAACTGATCAAAATTTGTTCTTGACATTTTCTTAATTCTTTTAAATTGTTTACTTTCTTTTTAATTCTGTCCAGAATCAGCCCGATGGTAGTCCAAAGGAATCCAACGGGTTTAGATACTAAACTGTTCGCTAAGTTCTTCGGCGGATTAACGCTTACTGAACTGGAAGCGACGACGTGCCTTTGGACGACCTGGCTTCTTACGCTCAACCTCACGGCTATCACGTGTCATGAAACCTGCATCCT
>CADAOD010000011.1 GCA_902789415.1 uncultured Prevotellaceae bacterium | reverse complement strand
TCAGGATGATTGTTATCTCGAATCTACTCTCCATATAGGGTTATGTTTTGATATAGTTGTGCAAGTATTTTTGTGAAATCACTTACCTCCCCTATATACTCCTGCAAAGCAGATGGAACCGAAATAGTCGCGGATGAAGTAGATGAAGGGGCGATTGGCATAAAACTCCGCCCTGGTGGGGTTGCTCAATGAGCATAATGTAACAAAAGAAGTAGATGTGACAGCCTCTACATGAGTACCTTTTTCATCAACATCTATTTCGATGTCCTGTTTCATCTTATTGATATAAAATGGGGATTCGCTCATTAAACTAAAGTCAGCTTTCTTCGAAAAGATATCTGCGAGTCCCATTTCTTGCAACAGATACTTAATATCAATCTCTGATTTTACGTGAAACTTTGGAAAACTAACATCTAATACATCATACTTTTTAAGTTCTTTGGTACTATTTTTATACTGTTCCAAATCCATCTGTCTTATCAGACTATCAAGTGTAAGATCATTATTTGGCAGTATAACATCCATATAAAAGTCCCCAACATAAGGCATACGCAGCATGGCATATTTATTATTCTGCATATATCTAAAGCATCCTTCTTTTTCCGTATTACACATCATATTAACAATTCGAGTCTCATCCTTTGCTACATAGAATGTATCTGGTTTAGTATCGTAAAATTCCCGAATCCATGCACCGTTAAACAGCAATGTATTGATGAGATAAGCATCGGCATTAGCATCAAATTTCAGCGAGATTTCCTTGATAGCATTATGATTATTTTCTTTATTCCAGCTATCAACAACACTTTTGGCATCATTCTCGTTCTGATACGACAGACAGTCGGCAAAATAATTATGACCGATTGTTTGGATATATTCTGGCTTTATCGTTTGTTCGTCATGATGAAGCAACAAATTGGATGATTTCATGAAAGCCGTTTTGGTAGCAAGAAATTCGGCAACAGAATCTTTAGCATGGCAAAGCATCATTTTGCGTCTTAGCGCATTTATATCGTCCTGATTGAACTTGCTTGTACCAAGTTGTTGCTTAAGCAGTTGTTTAGTATGCCCGCCAGTGCCATTGCTGATAATATCAAGCGAATATACCACGCCCAATGGGGATATGATGAAATCATTATCCTTATTATTAGCTGCTAGCGATTGAAACAGCTTGAACGCGAAGTCATTTGTAGCACGGATAATTTCACGTTCCGATTCGCTAGTTTCATAACTCACATTAGCATGTTCAGCCGCATCTTCTACAGTTTCACGTGCACTACGGCAACCACACACAGCAACGCCCACCAAAAGCAGAGTAAATAGTTTATTCATACCGTTATAGTATAGGTTTTATCAGCTTCTTAAATTATGATGGCATCCATTAGTTGAGGGGGATGGAATATAGGGCGCTGCGATTGTGCAGGTAGAGCTTATTGCCGGCGATACCTAACCTGTGAACGGGGATGGTAAGTTGCAGCTCGGGCATGCCTTGTAACGTTACTAACCACACTTGGCGCTGACCATCTACATTAGAATAGATACACATGTGGTTGCCTACCTGACACATAGGCCAATAGAGCGATGAAACCGGATAGTGGTCGGCTGTTCGCAGTTCCTTGTCGACCATCAGAATATCGCCTTTCTCAGTCATCACCGGGAAATAGATACCATCCGAAGCTATCGGCTCAAACATGTTATGAAATTTGTAGTTGGTATAAACAGGTTGGGTGATGATGGCATACAATTTACCATATTCTTGCACCTGCCATGGCGAGATGGTAACCACCGAGTCGGTAAGTTCGCGCTTATAGGCCAACGCATCGTCGAAGAGCATAAACGCACCTTCGGGTGTAAGCACCGCATCTTCAACCATATCCTTTTTCATACTCAGCATGTTCATAAATTGGCAGGCACCTGTACGCTTATCGAACGAAGCGATGAACGGGCGCCCCATCTTTTTACGGCTCACACCATTCTGCATACCAAAGCCCAGGTTAAACATATAAAGTGTACTGTCGGTGCTTACAAGCTGCGAAAAAGCCGAAGTCTTTGATGGCAAATCGTAGCTCCACACGGTATTCATCAAACTATCGAGACACACCACATGCTGGCGGTCGGCAAAGTAATACAGCGAGTCGTCGCGAAGCACATTAGAGTACAGGTGATTTATCACATTCGAGTCGGTCATGCCATTTGGATAGTAAGCATAGTAAGGCACGTAAGCTCCGCCCGAAACCATCGCACCTGCCACAGCACCACCAAGCATGGCCAAGCCCTGCAACAGCGAGGCCTTTACATCGGTAACACCCGTCTTGGCATCGTAGGTGCTCAACTCGCCCGTAACAATGTTTAATCGGTTAAGGTCATCGGCCACCACCAACCAATGCACAGAGTCCTCACGAATAACATGGTTCCAGCCCCAGTTCTTTACATGGGGTATGTTAACGGTCCATAGCTGCTGACCCGAAGTGAGGTCGTAGGCACTCAGTTTACCCGAAAGCCTACCGGCATAGCCTAACACGATATGGGTTGAATCGTCGAACTGTGCAGGATAGAATTTCGACTGCCACATTACCTCGCCGGTACGAGGGTTGAGCATGGTTACCTTGTTATTGTTTTTAACTGTTAGCACACCCTGCTTGGTGCAGTAGGCCACCGTATTGCGATAGTCGAACGGCTGGGTCCACAGCAACTTCCTCTCCTCGAGGCTATAGGCGCCAATATCGCCCTTAAACTTTAAGTATTTACCATCTTTGGTAAGGTTACGGAATTTTAGTAGCATATAATCAAGTTGTGGCGACATAACCATGTCGTCCAACCATTGGTCGAACTTCTGGCAGTCGGCTTCTACAACCGTACTATCCAAGGTTATTCCTACCTGCTCTTTGGTTATACCGTCAGCTTTTGCCGACACACACACTACTAACAACGCAATCAGAATGATTCGTAATTGGAATTTCATTTTCTAAATAATTTTTTTGTTTAAACGCCGACAAAGATACGCATTTATTTTTGAACCGCCAAATGTTTGGGGATAAATCCATGCATAAATCTGTTACGCGCTACAGCGCTACAGTTAGAATTGCGGGGTTTGGAGATGGCAAGTTAAGTATCTATATTTATATATAAATATAGAAGTAATTTTTGGTGTGTGATGGGGCGAAAAGTAACTGTAGCGCTGTAGCGCGTAGCAGTTAGGCGATGGTGACGATTTTTATGCGAAAAAGTGCGGGTGCGATTCGTGAACCGTAATCAAAATTTCGTACCTTTACAGTGTCAAAATAAAGATAGAGATTTCGCTCCCGCGCGAGGAAAAAGATTCTCCCACGTGTACCAGGAAAATCTGCCACGTGTGGGCGCAAAAAGCTCATTGGACATTAAACATTAAAGATTAAACATTAAAGATTTTAAAAACTTTTACAAAATAAACTATTTAAATTATGGCATTGAAAGTTAAAGCACAGGAAAAGTTGCAGAAGATTGGCAAGTATGAGGGACTGGTAACAAGTCGCCGCATTATCTTCACGCCTACCGTCGACCTGAAGGACGAGCTGGCGAATACCGCTATCCAGAAATGTTATTGCATGCGCAGGCACATCATGGTTAGGTCGTCGTTCGGGTCGGCACCGTCGCGGTGGCGTTGTACCTCGTTGTACAGGGTTTCTACTACCTGCTGGGCACTCTCAAAATGGGTGTTGCGCAGGATAGATAACAACTGGTCGTCGCCAAACTGTGCGTGCTGGCGGTTCTCGGCCTCATTCAGTCCGTCGGTATAAAGGAACAGCGGACGGCCCTTGATGGTATCAATCTCCTCGCCCGTAAACTCCAAGCCCGGCATGACGCCGATGGGGAAGTTTGGCAGCATCTTAAGGAACTCGCCGTGGTGCTCGCCACCACCTATCACGGGTGGATTATGACCGGCATTGCAGAACTGCAAATGGCCCGTTTGCAAATCCAACAAGCCCATAAACAGCGTTACAAACATGCAGGTGGGGTTCTCGTCGCCCGACAATGCCTCGTTCATTTGGGTACAGATGTCGGCAGGCGTCATCTGCTGATTGGCCAGTGTACGGAACAGGCGGGTTACCTGCGCCATGAACAGTGAGGCAGGTACGCCCTTTCCACTCACATCACCCACACAGAAGTAAAGGGCGTCACCTTTGAGCAGATAGCCATAAAGGTCGCCACCTACCTCCTTGGCGGGTGTCATCGAGGCATGCATATCCAGACCTTCGCGGTTGGGGAACACGCTGGGCAGCATGCTCATCTGTATGTTGCTGGCCACGTTAAGCTCGCTCTCTATCGAGGCCTTCTGGGCGGTGGTAAGCTTCAGTTCATCGATATATTTTACCAGTGATTGCTGCATGTTGCCGAACGAGTGGCTAAGCTGACCAATCTCGTCGGTGCGCTCAAAGTCGGGCAACTCGGCATCAAAATTACCCGAGGCAATGGTCTCGGCCTCGCGCGCCAGGCGGTGCAGGGGTTTAAGCTCGCGCGTAATTACATTAATAAATACGCACAACATTACCAGCAAACCAACACACACAATGGCCATCACGGTGTGGCGCAAGCGGTTAAAGCCGCTAAAGATATCGCTCTCGGGGCACACAATGGCCATAGAGCAACCCGTTTTGCCCAAGGGCTTGTAGAACACGTAGCTATCCTTGCCATCTATCATCATGCGGCGCATTCCCTCCTCGCCACGCTGCATGGCATGGCCCAGGGCCGTTAAGGCGGTATCGGGCTCGAGCATGGTTTGGGTAAAAATAGTTTGGCGGGTAATCTTGGTGCTGTCGGGATGCACAAAATACGTACCGCCACGACCAATCATAATGCTGTAAGAATTAGGATAGGGTTGGATAGATGAGATGGTTTGCGACAGCCAGCTGATGCTAAGGCTGGTGTTGATAACACCGATAAAGGCGCCCTTTTTGTCCTTGATGGCCTTACAGTAGGTGGTAACCATCTCGTAAGTATTAGAGGGTGCATCAAGGTCCATGTAAGGCTCGGTCCAGCATGAGCGATCCAGCAGTTTTGGCATCAAATACCAGTCCATAAAAAAGTACTGGTAGTTATCGCTACCGCCCTGCAGGGTGCGTATACTGTCGCCCTCGAATTTTGAGTAGGCCGAGAAGTAACGACCGTACTTTTTAAAATAGTAGGGCTCGAAGGCGATAGAGCACGAGTAGAAGTCGGGATTGTTACGCAGCACACCCTCGCTGTACACAAACATCGAGTCGGCCACGTTAGGATGGCGCTGCACCAGCCACTCGGTCATGTTGGCAGCCACCTCAACACGGTTCAATATGCCCTCAACCTGCAGCGAGGTACGATCCAGAATGGTGGTGGCACGATGGATGGCCTCCTGGCGTACCGCCTCGCGCGACTGATAGAACAGGAAACTAAGAGCCGCAATAAAGATAACGGCGGCAAACATTACCACCCACAAGCTAACCCTGATGGACAGCTTACGGCGTATATAGGCTAACACTTTATTCATAACGGCTTAACTATCATTTATCCAACAACTCGTTGTAGGTTACCTCGCGATCCAGCATACGGTTCTGCAGCATCAGCTGGTTGGCCAGCTTTACCATATCGGGGCGCAAACGGAATTCGCGTTTCTTCGACTCGCGATCAACCTGCAATCGCAGCACCTCCTTCAGCATCAGCTGCTGCATCACACGGTTAGTACCTATCTTTTCCTTATTTACATATTTCATCACAATATCCAGCGCTTCGTCGGGGTGTTGGGCGGCATACTCCCAACCCTTACGGCTGGCTTGTGCAAAGCGGCGGGCCTGGTCGCGGTGCTGCTCGTAATAGCTGCGCGTCATGTACACACCATCCTCCTGCACGTTGTAACCATGGTCGCAAAAGCGGTACACATTCTTATCGGTCATGGTAATGCCTGCCTGCGCCAGCTGGTAGTACTCGTTGTAGCTCATGGCCAGCGTGGCATCAAGAGCGCCTGCCACAAACAGGTTTACGTTCTGGGCAAAGCACACAAACTCGTAGTTAAGATGGTCCTTGATGCTCATGCAGATGGCCAGCTGACCGAAGCCCACACTCCAGATGCCCACACGGGCGCCCTTTTGCTTAAGCGGGTCCTGGTTACGGGCCGACACGATGACCATGGCATTATTCATGGATGTTTGCAGAATGTTTACCACGGGTACGCCGCCATCCACTATCTCTAAGGCTTGGCACAGCTGCAGCGTGGTGGCCTGGCACTGGTTGGTTTGCAAGCGGGCCATGGCAGGCTGCGTGGCAGTGGGGTGCTCTATACGCACCTTTACGCCAGCCTCGCGGTAAAAACCCTTGGCCTCGGCCACGTAGTAACCGGCAAACTGCGCCTGCGCTGTCCATTGGGGTGTAAACACGATGGTTTCGCCCTGTGCCGCCAGCGATAGCGGTACCATATTTAAACATAACGTTAGGATGGCTGCCAGCAGCCCAAATTTAGTATTCATGACAGTAACAACAAATAGTTTGTAGGTTTGTATGGTGGCAAAGATAGCTATTTTTTGGCAAACTTGCAAGCGTTTGTGTAAACTTTTTGGTTTTTGGGGCTTCTTAAGAAAATATAAATCGGGCGATTGGCTGAAAATTAAGCCCGTTTGGTTGAAGAGATTTGTGTAGTTCAGACTTTCGACGTACCTTTGCATCAGAAAAATAAAAGTACAGAGGTACAGGTTACTAGAGATGAGTTAGTTTTTTCATACATTTATAGTTTTTGTTAGTATAATGATTAGTAATTGGTTAGTAAGTTAGACAAGTTAGGGGCGCAGTGATGCGCCCCTACTTTATTTTATTCAGCAGGTTCGACCTGCTCCAGTTTAAACAGTTTATCGCTCGGACGTACCTTGCCTGTTACGGCTATCGATACACGGGTGCCCTTCTCGGCCACCTCAATCGGACCGTTATCGCCATGAATCTCATCGGCAGTAACATACATCACACCGGTGGTTGGACCAGTAATCAGCATCTTGTCGCCCACCTTAAAGGTGTTAGCCTCTACCGTAAACTCGGCCACACCCAGGTTCGAGAAGTATTTCACACCCTTACCAATGTAAACCTTGCGCTCGGTGGCGTTACTGCCGTAGTGCTTGTTCCACTCGCCCATGGTCTGACCCTGATAGTAGCCATCCCAGAAACCACGGTTAAACACGGTTGCCAGTCGAGCATCCCACTCGTCCTTCTTCTCCTCGGTAAACGTACCATCAAGCACGGCCTGAATGGCCTCCTTGTAGGCTGTTACCACGGTGTAAACATATTCGGGACCACGGGCACGACCCTCGATCTTAAACACGCGCACGCCGCTCTTCATCATGCGGTCGATAAAGCGCACGGTCTTCAGGTCCTTGGGGCTCATAATATATTTATTGTCAATCTCCAGCTGGTGGCCTGTCTCGTTATCAGTAGCGGTGTACGAACGGCGGCACACCTGTATGCACTCGCCGCGGTTGGCACTGCGGTTGGCAGCGTGCAAACTCATGTAGCACTTACCGCTGATGGCCATGCACAGAGCGCCGTGGCAGAACATCTCGATACGTATCTGCTTGCCACTAGGACCGCAGATGTGCTCCTCCTCAACCTGACGGAAAATCTCGGCCACCTGGTCCATATTCAGTTCGCGCGCCAATACCACTACATCGGCAAACTGGGCGTAGAACTTCAGTGCCTCGATATTAGAGATGTTGAGCTGGGTTGAGAGGTGAACCTCCTGACCCACCTTATTACAATAGGTCATTACAGCCACATCGCTGGCAATCACAGCCGAGATGCCTGCCTGCTTGGCGGCATCGATAATCTCGTGCATCAAGGGGATATCCTCGCCGTAGATGATGGTATTAACTGTAAGGTAACTCTTAATGCCATGCTCGTCGCAAGTGGCAGCTATCTCGCGCAGGTCGTCTATAGTAAAGGTAGATGCCGAGTGAGCACGCATGTTCAACTTCTCGATGCCGAAGTAAATACTGTCGGCACCAGCCTGTATGGCCGCAGCCAGGCTCTCGCGCGAGCCCACAGGCGCCATTATTTCGTAATCCTGTATCATTAATGATTAAACATTAAGCATTAAACATTAAAACATTATTCCATAGGGAACAAGCCGTATAACTTCTGGTCGATAAGTTCGCAAACCTGCTGGAAATCCTCGGGGCGGTCGCCAAACTTACAAGTATCGCCATTCACAATAATCAGCGGACCTTTATAGGTAGCAATCCAGTCGTCGTAACGCTTCTCCAAACCCTGCAGGTAATCCAGTCGCATGGTCTGCTCATACTCACGTCCGCGCTTGGCAATCTGCTCTACTAGCGTAGGAATGCTCGAACGGATATAAATCATCAGGTCGGGCAGTTTAACGAGCGACATCATCAGGTCGAACAAATCGGTATAGTTCGCAAAGTCGCGATCGCTCATCATACCCTGATCGTGCAGGTTGGGCGCAAAAATGCATGCATCCTCAAAAATGGTACGATCCTGAATCAGGGTGTCCTTACTCTTCGAAATCTCAACCACCTCCTTAAAGCGCTTGTTCAGAAAGTATATCTGAAGATTAAACGACCAACGAGGCATATCGGCATAGAAATCAGCCAGATACGGGTTGTTATCAACGGGTTCGAAACGTGGAATCCAGTTATAACGATGTGCCAACAACTTAGTTAGCGTGGTCTTGCCACTACCAATGTTTCCTGCTACTGCAATATGCATACTATCTTTACGTTAAAGATTAAACGTTAAACATTAAAACAGTCCGAAGAGAGTTGCATCAATTTTATCGATGATGCCAGAGAGGTCCTTAGGAATGTTAAGGAAGTCGAGATTATCTTTCTCGATAGTAATCACACGGCCGGGGTATTTGTTCTTGATAAAGTCGTCGTAACGACTGTTCAGGTTCTGCAGATACTCCAGCTGTATGCTCTGTTCGTAGTCGCGGCCACGCTTCTGGATATTGCTTACCAGATGGGGCACCGATGCACGCAGATAAATCATCAGGTCGGGCACTTTCACCACCGTCATCATCTGCTCAAACAGCTCCATGTAAGTCTCGTAGTCGCGCTCGCTCAGGTTGCCCATATCGCGGTTATTCTCCATAAACACATACACACCCTCGTAGATGGTACGGTCCTGAATAATAGTGTGATCGGCCTGAGCAATGGTAATCAAATCGCGGAAACGCTCCTTCAGGAAGTACACCTCCATATTGAACGACCAGCGATGAATATCGCGGTAGTAATCCTCAAGATACGGGTTATGCTCTACGGCCTCGAACCTTGGTTCCCAGCCATAATGTTTGGCCAGGAGCTTGGTGAGCGTAGACTTGCCACTACCTATATTTCCTGCTACTGCGATATGCATACTTAATGAATTGGGCTGCAAAGTTACTACTTTTTCGGCACGTATGGTGGATTTTATCGATTTTTTTTCGCTCCACCATATATTTTTCGTGTTAATTCGTATAATTCGTGCCAAAAAAAGTCTAACTTTGCAGCATGAAACTTAAAACCGTGATGACATGTGGGGTTGTTTTGGCCATGCTGATGGGTAGCTGTATCCACCAGTCAAGCGCCTATACCCCAGAGGGTAAGCATTTTACCAACGATGTACTGAACCGTATGACGCCCGTTAAGGATCAGGGCGAGAGCCAGACATGCTGGATATACGCCATGCTGGCCGCTATCGAGACCGAACACCTGGCATGGGGCGACTCGGTAAACCTCTCACCTTATTATATTGAGAAGATGATTGAGCAGGAGCATGCCTGTCCCGACACCAAGCGCGGCGAGCCCACCACTCTTATCAGCATGATTGAGAAATACGGCATTTGCGGTTACGATGCCATGCGCAAGGTTACCACACCTGCCCCCAAGTGGGTGTTTATGCTGGGCGCGCAGTACACCCCGCAGGAGTTTGCCCGCAGCGTGTGCAAGCCAGGCGAGTACATTGCCCTGATGAGCAACAGCAGCCTGCCCTACTATCAGGAGGCCGAGCTGGAGGTGCCCGACAACTGGACCCACGAGCGCTATCTGAACATACCCATGGACTCGCTGTTGGCCAAGACCGAGCGCGCCGTGCGTAACCACCACGGTGTGTGCTGGGAGGACGAGAACCACGGCATGGCTATTGTAGGACTGGCCCACGACGAGGATGGCGAGCGCTACTTTATCATGAAGAACTCGTGGGGCGATAAAGGCCCATACGGCGGACTGGAGTACTATCCCGTGGAACGTTTCAAAAACGAGACCGTAGCCGTTGAGATGACTAACGATGCATATCAGAAATAACAAACAAATATGGAGAAACTCATTATTGATGCGCATAGCCACCTGTGGCTGAACCAAGACACCGTGGTTAACAACCAGCGCATCTGCCAATTAGAGCCCAACCGCAGTCGCTCGCTGTTTTTTGGTGAGGAGGTACAAATGCTGCCACCCTTTATGACCGACGGACAGAACACCGCCGAGCGATTTCTGAGTAACATGGACTATGCCCAGGTGGCTGCCGCCGTGGTTACACAGGAGTTTATTGATGGCATACAAAACAGCTACCTGCTGCAGGTTGAGAACCGCTACCCCAACCGTTTCTTTACCTTTGGCATGCTGGATTACCGCAACCCCGACTTTATGCAAAACGCTCCAGGCGTGGTTGATGCCTTTAGAGGCATTAAGGTGCCTGCCGCCCGACTGCCCAAGCAGTTCCTTACTGATGCAATGTTGCAGTTGCTACAGTTAGTTGAGAAGCAAGGCAAGATATTAGGCATTGAGTTGCAGGACGGCGACGCACAGGTAGGACAGATGGAGGAGCTGATACAGGAGTGCCCCAACCTGAAGATAGCCATCGGCCACTTTGGCATGGTAACACGCGAGGGCTGGATGAGTCAGATACGCCTGGCCCGCCACAAAAACGTGTACGTGGAGAGCGGCGGTATTACCTGGCTGTTTAACGATGAGTTCTACCCCTTCCCATCGGCCATCCGCGCTATTAAGCAGGCTGCCGACGAGGTGGGTATGGACAAGCTGATGTGGGGCAGCGATTATCCACGCACCATTACCGCCATCACTTACAAGATGAGCTACGACTTTGTAGAGAAATCAACAGAGCTAACCGCCGACGAAAAGCGTATGTTCTTAGGCCAGAACGCAAAGCAATTCTTCGGCTTTGGCGAGCTGCCCAATCTGCCCTACATTAAAAATATGAGCGAGTAAATTCATTACAAAAACATATCATCATGAAAAAGTTTTTAATCTTACTAACTATCAGCTTTGGGGCACTCAGCCTGTCGGCTCAGCAGCCCGTATCGCCCAATGGCAAGCTAACAATAACTAATAGCGGCAAGGGGATTAGTGTAAACTATCAACAGCAAGAGGTACTTAACATCCCCGTGGTAGGTTACGAAGGCATCAAAAACAACCGGCTGAAATTTAAGCCCGTTGGCAAGGTAACCGCCAACTACCAGATGCTGGCCGGTAAAAAATCTACCTGCACCAACCAAGCTAACGAGTACGTGGCCAAGCTGAGCGGCAACCTACAGTTGGTGCTACGCCTGTATAACGATGGTGCCGCCTTCCGCTACGAGCTGAGCAATCTGAAGGGCAAGCTGCCCAAGGAGCAAACAGCCTACATGATTCCCGAAGGCACCAAGCGATGGATGCTGCAGTGGAGCGATAGCTACGAGGGATTCTACCCCATGAGCACCACAGGCAAGATAAAGCCTATCGGCCGTATGGCTGGCGTGGTAAAATCGCCCGAGGGTTACAACCTGCGTTGGGGATTCCCCACACTGGTTGAGCCACAGAAGGGTGTGTTCATGCTGCTATCCGAGGCAAACATCGAGCGTAACCAGGCTGCAGCATGCCTTTATACTGAGGGCGACCTGCTGCGCGTAACACCCGATGTAAACGAGGTTAACCTGCGCGGCAAGTGGCACTCACCCTGGCGTATCGCCATCATCGGCAACATGCAGGACCTGATTCAGAGTACCTTGGTAACCGACGTGAGCGAGCCCTGCAAGCTCAGCGACACCAGTTGGATTAAGCCAGGTGTTGTATCGTGGATCTACTGGGCATACAACCACGGTTCGAACGACTATAACATCATTAAGAAGTACGTAGATATGGCCGTAACCCTGAAGCTGCCTTACGTGCTGATTGATGCCGAGTGGGACCAGATGCAAGATGGCAAGACCATCGAGGATGCCGTGGCCTATGCCAACTCGAAAGGCATCAAGCCCATGATTTGGTATAATTCTTCTGTAGGATGGATTGACGGAGCCCCCACACCTAAGTTCCGTTTGAACAAGCCCGAAGACCGCGAAAAGGAGTTTGCCTGGTGCGAGAAGATTGGCGTGGCAGGCGTGAAGATTGATTTCTTCTCAGGCGACTGTCAGCGCGATATGACCTACTGCATCGACCTGTTGGAATGTGCTGCCCGTCATCATCTGTTGGTTAATTTCCACGGTGCCACCGTGCCACGCGGGTGGCAGCGCACCTACCCCAACCTCATGTCAACCGAGGGTGTTTATGGTGCCGAATGGTATAACAACGTGCCTACGTTTACCAACGTAGCTGCCAGTCATAACACCACGCTGCCCTTTACCCGTAACATCATCGGTCCGATGGACTACACCCCATGCACCTTCAGCGACTCACAGCATCCACACATCACCAGCGATGCCCACGAGCTGGCACTGACCGTACTCTACGAGAGTGCCCTGCAGCACCTGGCCGACAAACCTGAGAGCTATCTGATACAGCCCCAGCAGGTGCAGGATTTCTTCGGAAAGCTGCCAACTACTTGGGATGAAACCCGCTACGTGAGCGGTTATCCCGGCGAGAGCGTGGTGCTGGCCCGTCGCAGCGGCAATACCTGGTACGTGGCTGGTATCAACGGCACCAACGACAAGAAGGTGCTCGATGTGGATCTGAGTTTCATCAGCGGTGACAAATGCGTACAGACATTTGCCGACGCCGATCCCACCGAGTATCAACTGACAGGCAACAAGGGTTGGCTCATCACCAGCGGCAACCAAATACCCAAGCAAATCGCCACCCAACCTCGTGGTGGTTTCGTGCTGGTCATCCAATAAAAACAATAATCCCCCGCTCTGGTGAGCGAGGGATTTTTTTTGTTTGCTATTATTTGTTCAGTTTCCAGGTCACACCATCCTTAGTGTCTTTAACCTCGAAACCAGCTGCTGCCAGTTCGTCGCGAATCTTATCGCTAGTGGCCCAGTCTTTTTCAGCTTTAGCCTTGGCACGCAATTCCAGCACCATGTCCATCACCTTACCGAAAGCAGCCTCGCGCTCATCATTGGTACCGCTCTTCTCGGCCTTCAAGCCTAAGATGTCCTCGGCAAAGAGGTGCATGGTTTCTGAAAGTTCCTTCAGGCAGTCGGCACAAATGGTGGCTTTGTGGTCGGTGAGCTTATTCACTACGGTGCAAGCCTCGAACAGATAGCTAATCACCTGTGGGGTTGCCAGGTCGTCGTTCATGGCATCGTAGCACTTCTGACGCAAAGCCTTGACCACCTTTTCGGTCTCGGCATCGCACTTGTCGGCTACCTGAACACGCTCCAAATCGGCAATGGCATTCATCAGTTTCTCCAATCCTTTCTCGGCAGCTTCCAAAGCCTCGTTCGAGAAATCTACAGTGCCACGATAGTGAGCGCTGAGCACGAAGAAACGGATGGTCATCGGACTGTAGGCCTTCTTCAGCAGGGGATGATTGCCGGTGAAGAACTGCTCGAGAGTGATGAAGTTGTTATACGACTTACCCATCTTCTGACCGTTGATAGTCAGCATGTTGTTATGCATCCAGTATTTTACAGCGGGGTGCCCCATCGAGGCCTGTGCTTGTGCAATCTCGCACTCGTGGTGTGGGAATACCAGGTCCATGCCACCACCGTGGATATCAAACTCCTCACCCAGATACTTGCGTCCCATAGCTGTGCACTCGCAGTGCCAACCGGGGAATCCGTCGCTCCAAGGCGATGGCCAGCGCATGATGTGCTCGGGCTGAGCTTTCTTCCAAAGGGCAAAGTCGGCCTGATTGCGCTTCTCGCCTACACCGTCGAGCTCACGACTGGCGTCCTTCACGTTCTCCAGTGAGCGCCCAGAGAGAATACCGTATTTGAATTTTTTATTGTAAGCCTCAATATCGAAGTAGATAGAGCCATTGCTCTCGTAGGCAAAGCCGTTGTCGATAATCTGCTGAACCAGCTGCTGCTGCTCGATGATATGACCAGTGGCATGTGGCTCGATCGAGGGACGCAGCACATTCAGCGCATCCATAGCTGCATGGTAGCGGTTGGTATAGTACTGAGCAACCTCCATGGGTTCCAACTGCTCCAGGCGTGCCTTTTTGGCAATCTTATCCTCACCCTCGTCGGCATCGTGCTCCAAATGGCCTACATCGGTAATGTTACGTACATAGCGAACTTTATAGCCCAGGTGCTTCAGGTAACGGAACACCAGGTCGAAAGTAATCGCAGGACGGGCGTGCCCCAAATGGGGATCGCCATACACGGTAGGACCACAAACATACATACCCACGTTGGGGGCGTGAAGGGGCTCGAAGCGCTCCTTCTGGCGCGTCAAAGTATTGTAAATTACCAATTTAGACTCCATAATCTCTTAAATTTTGGGTGCAAAGGTAATAAAAAGTTGGCACTGATTACACGGATTAACACAGATTTTTTATATAAAGAGCGAAAAATTGCTTTAAATGAATCATAATCCGTGTTAATTCGCGTAATCCGTGCCTCAAAACACCACCTCTGTCGGGGCATAGAAATTAAAATCCTTCATACATGTCTATTTTGGTCATTGTACTGGTGCAAATATACGATTATTATTTGGAAACACTTGTCTTTATTAACAATTAATTACCTAATCTATGGTATTTTACATAAAGAAATATGATTAACCTATTGATAATTCGTTTTTTTGCGTTAACTTTGCAACCGAAATAAAGAACAAAACAGACATAATAACTTATGATGAAGATGAAAGCAACATTGGCAGCCCTGTTATTGGCAGGATTAGCCTTCAACGCAAAAGCGCAGACCACCGACGAAGATCTGGATGCGAAGTACGCCACCAGTCTGGTACAGCCAGGCACCGTGGCTCCCGACTTCACCATGAACACCCCCGACGGCAAGATTCTACTCTCAACCGTCCAGTATCAGAAGGTAGAGAAACTCCTGAAAGGTATCAACAAATAAACACGATAAAGGTATGAAACAAGTTATCAGCACCCATCAGGCACCAGCTGCCATCGGTCCTTACAGTCAGGCCATCCGTGTAGGCAACCTGCTCTACACCTCAGGTCAGATACCCATCAATCCTGCAACAGGAAGTTTTGTAGAGGGTGGCATCAAGGAGCAGACCCGTCAGTCGCTCACCAATGTGAAAGCCATTCTTGAAGAAGCAGGCTTAACCATGGCCCATGTGGTGAAGACAACCGTATTTATGGCCGACATGAACGACTTTGCCGACATGAATGCCGTTTATGCCGAGTTCTTTGCTGAGCCATATCCAGCCCGTTCGGCTGTGGCTGTAAAAACACTGCCTAAAGGCGCTTTGGTAGAGATAGAGGTTATCGCCGAAAAGGCATAACCGCATCATCCAAAAGAATATCATTCTAAATTGGTGTCTAATTTGATACCGATTTAGAATAAACACAAACTATTGTTTGCATATTTAGGGATATCTTCTGCATTTCGAAAGAAATTTGGAAGATATCTCTAATCTATGTACCTTTGCACCCAGCAAAAGGATAATAAAAATGAAGAAGCAAACAATAGCCATACATACCCCATACGTCAGACCAGATGCCTACGGTTCGCTGGCTGTCCCTATATATAATAATGTGTCGTTCGAGTTTCAGGATGCACAAGAGATGAGTGATGTATTCTGCAACCGGAAGAAGGCACCCGACTATGGACGTATCGCCAACCCCACAGTGACGCAGTTTGAACAGCGTGTAAAAGCACTTACAGCCGCCGAGCACGTGACGGCCTTCAACTCGGGTATGGCTGCCATCAGCACCGCCCTGTTGGCTGTGGTGGCGCAGGGCAAGAATATCGTCACCTCGCGCCATCTGTTTGGCAACACGCTGGCATTTATCAGTGGCACCTTGCTGCGACTGGGAATCAAGCCCCGTTTGCGCGATCTCACCAATCTGGAGGCCGTAGAGGCAGCCATCGACGAGCAGACGGCTTGTGTGTTCCTGGAGATTGTGACTAACCCCCAGCTGGAGGTAGCCGACTTGAAGGCTATTGCCGAGATAGCGCACAGGAAAGGGGTGCCCGTGATAGCCGACTCAACCGTTATCCCTTTTACCGAAACCAATCTAAAGGCGCTGGGTGTGGATGTAGAGGTGGTGTCGAGCACCAAATACATCTCAGGAGGTGGCACCTCGCTTGGCGGTTTGATTATCGACTATGGCACGTTTCCCGATATCAACAAGCGCGTGAAGTACGACCTGCTGATCAATCTCGGTGTGTATATGTCGCCGCAGGCAGCCTATATGCAGACCTTGGGACTGGAAACGCTCGATGTGCGCTATCAGCAGCAGGCTGCCAATGCACTGTGGTTGGCAGAGGCGCTGAAGCAGGAAGCAGGTATCACCAGTGTGAACTATATCGGACTGCCTGATAATCCTTATTACCAGTTGGCGCAGCAGCAGTTCGGCCCCACAGCGGGAGCCATGCTCACCATCGAACTGGCATCACGCCAGGCGTGCTTTGAGTTCCTTAATCGCCTGAAGATCGTGCACCGCGCCACCAACCTGTTCGACAGTCGCACGCTGGCCATCCATCCGGCTTCAACTATTTTTGGTTTGTTCCCAGAACGGCAGTTGGAGCAGATGGACGTGTGCCAGACCACCATCCGTCTGTCGGTAGGATTGGAGGCCCCAGAGGACATTCTTGCTGACATACGTCAGGCAATTGACAATTGATAATGGACAATTAAGAATATGGCAGAGACAAAGAAACTGAGTATTATCGCTTTTAGTGGCGATTTCGACAAACTGACAGCCGTGTTTACATTGGCTACAGGTGCGGCAGCCGTGGGCTACGAAGTGAACATCTTCTTCACCTTCTGGGGGCTGGATGCCATCAAACGCAAACAAGGACGCAGCTTCACCGGTGGCAACTGGCTCACCAAGTTGTTTGGCTTTATGATGGGAGGACTGAAGGTGACACCCACCAGCCGATTCAACTTTCTGGGGGCTGGTCCGCAGATATTCCGCTATCTGATGCGCAAGAACAACGTGGCCACCCTTGAGGAACTGGTTGAGGCAGCCAAACTACTGGGCATCAACCTCTATGCTTGCGAGATGGCGATGCATGTGCTGGGACTGAAGAAGGAGGATTTCATCCCCGAAGTGAAGGATGTGTTGGGAGTGGCCTCGTTCCTGAATCTCTCCGAAGGCGGACAAACACTGTTTATTTAAAGGTAAAAGGGTAAAAAAGTAAAAAGGTAAGAATATGGCAACAAAGGTATTAGACATTACGAAAGAGCACTGCCCGATGACTTTCGTGAAGACAAAGATCGAGCTCTCGAAGCTCCAGGCGGGCGACATTTTGGAAGTACTGCTTAGCGAGGGTGAGCCCCTTGACAACGTGCCCCGCAATGCTAAGGATCAGGGCTACAACGTGATCGCTATAGAGCATGTGGAGGGCACCACGCACAAAGTGATTATTCAGAAATAAAAAAATAAAAGAATAAAAAGATAAGAAATTAAAAATAAAATTATGGCAGATTCAAATTTACAGCGCAGTGTGACCACTGCTACAGCCAGACGTCTGGCAACCACTACCAAGACCGCCCCTCAGATGGGGTCTATCACCCCTCGTTTGCTACTCAAGCTCCTGCCTTGGGTACAGGTATCGGGTGGCACATTCCGTGTGAACCGTACCAAGGTGGAACTTCGCAAGAACGACCGCCTGCCCATCGTGTTCCAGAATGGTGTACCTTCTTTTACCGCTAAAGACCTGAAAGCCATCCCCCTCTTCTCTGAGTTTGATGATGATATTCTGCATCGTCTGGTGAGTGCCTTCGAGGCTCAGGAGGTGGATGTGGATAAGCTCTTTGTCGAGGAAGGTAAGGACAAGCAGCGCTTCTTCATCGTGGCCAACGGACAGGCTGAGGTCATCAGCAAGGGTCCTCATGGCGAGGAGTTGCGGATTGCATTGCTGGGTGACGGCGAGTATTTTGGCGAGGCCGATCTGCTCGACGAACAGGAGTCAACAGTTTCGGTACGTGCCATCACACCAACCATCTTCCTTGGACTGAAACTCAAAGAGCTGATTCGCTTCATCAAGGATGTACCCGACTTCCGTGAGACATTCGACAAGGCTGTAGATAAGCAGTTGCGCCTCAAGGCATCAGTCAACGATAACGGCGAGAAGCACATCGACCTGGTGAGCGGTCATGAGGAGGATAACATCATCCCCGAGACCTATATCGACTACGAGGAGAACCCCACAGAATATCCCCTGAACACCCTGCAGACCGTTGTGCGTGTGCACACCCGTGTGAGCGACCTCTACAACAATCCCTACAACCAGTTGGAGGAGCAGTTGCGACTCTCTATCGAGAGCATCAAGGAGCGCCAGGAGTGGGAGCTGATCAACAACAAGCAGTTCGGACTGTTGTCAGCTGTCAACCCCGCTTATCGCATCACCACCCGTTACGGTGCACCTACCCCCGACGATCTCGACGAACTGCTGTCGCTGGTATGGAAAGAGCCTGCCTTCTTCATCGCTCATCCACGTGCCATCGCAGCCTTTGAGCGTGAGTGCACCTGGCGTGGTGTGCCCCCTGTAACCACCGACCTGTTTGGCACCAAAGTCATCCTGTGGCGCGGTGTACCCATCATCCCTTCGGATAAGGTAGAGGTAGAGGGACAGTATCTCACCGGTCGTGGCGTCGGCACCACAAAGATTATCCTGGTGCGCGTAGGCGAGAAGAATCAAGGTATCGTGGGCTTGCACCAGAGCGGTATCCCCGGCGAGATTGCTCCCAGCTTGAGTGCCCGTCTGATGGGCCTCGACAAGTTTGGCGTGGCCTCTTATCTGCTCACCAAATATTTCTCACTGGCTGCACTCACCGATGATGCCATCGCTGTGCTCGAGAATGTAGAGGTGGGATATTATCACGATTATCAGCATCGTAATAAAGTAGAGAAGTAAATGATCAATATACAGAATATAGAAGGTTACGGCATCGAGGACCCTGGCTTTGCCTTGCTCCGTGAGGTGGCACAGAAATACTGCCCCGAGGAGTTGCAGACTGAGCGCCAGAACGTCGTCCCCGATGAGCAACTTCACCTGGAAGCCCTGTCAGCCCTCTTCTCGCAAGAGGAGGGGCCTGGCTCGGCCTTAGGTGTGCGTCCCTTTGGCGAGCGCGAACTCTCCAACCTGCACTACGAAGAACTGGACACGCTGAACTCTGAACAAATCAAGCGCGACTTTCCCGTGCTAAATCAGCAGGTGAACGGTCACGACCTGGTGTGGCTCGATAATGGTGCCACCACCCAGAAACCCAATCAGGTGATTGATAAAATCAGCGACTACTATCGCACCTACAACTCCAACATCCACCGCGGTGCCCACACGTTGGCTGCCCGTGCTACCGATGCCTACGAGGAGGCGCGCGAGAAAGTGCAGCGGTTTATCAATGCCGCCAGCAGCGAGGAGATCATCTTTGTGCGTGGCACCACCGAGGGCATCAACCTGGTGGCACAGACCTACGGCCGACAGTATCTCACCCCCGGTGATGAGGTCATCGTGAGCGAGCTCGACCACCATGCCAACATCGTGCCCTGGCAGCGCATCTGTCAGGAGCGTGGGGCCACATTGCGAGCCATCCCTACGGATAAGAATGGCGACCTGGTGCTGTCGGAGTTCGAGCGTCTCATCACCCCTCGCACACGGTTCGTGTCGGTGGGTCATGTCAACAACACCTTTGGCACCATCAACGATGTGCAGCGCATCATCGAGATAGCTCACTCGCATCAGATTCCCGTACTCATCGACGGTGCACAGTCTATCGCTCACACACCTGTTGACGTGCAGCAGTTGGGAGCCGACTTCTTCGTGTTCAGCGGTCATAAAATCTATGGTCCTAACGGCATCGGAGTGGTGTATGGTCGCAAGGCGTTACTCGATAAGATGCAGCCCTGGCAGGGTGGTGGCAACATGATTAAGGATGTGACCATCGAGCACACCGAGTATAACCAGCCACCAGCTCGTTTCGAAGCTGGTACACCCAACGTGGCCGATGCCATCGGACTGGGTGCGGCGCTCGACTACGTGAGTCGCCTGGGCATCCGTAATATCGAGGCTCACGAGCACAAGCTCACCGAGTATGCACGCGAGCAACTGGCTCAGATTCCTGGTCTCACCCTCTTGGGCAATCCCAAGAACCGCGTGTCGGTAGTCAGTTTCGTGCTTGATGGCATCCCCGTTCCCGAGGTGGGCACCCTGCTCGACAAGGAAGGCATCGCTGTGCGTGCCGGTCACCACTGTGCGCAGCCTGCTCTGCGTGCTCTCGGCTACGAGATGAGCGTACGTCCCACATTTGCCCTCTACAATACCCGTGAGGACGTGGATAAGTTAGTAATAGCAGTTAAAAAGATCATTGGAAGATAAGACTCAATAACAGATATGGCAAAGATTACAGTAAACGGTGAGGCACAGGAGGTGCAGCTGCCCCTCAACCTCACAGAGTTGATAAAGCAAAACGATGTGCAGCAGCCCGACATGGTGAGTGTTCAGGTGAACGATGATTTCGTTGACCGCACCGAGTGGGATGCCCTGCAGATCAACGAAGGCGACAGCGTGGATTTCCTGTACTTCATGGGAGGAGGCTCATTATGATTGATTTTACTGAAGAGCAGATACAGCGCTATTCGCGCCACATTCTCTTGCAGGATGTAGGCGTAGAGGGACAGGAGAAGATTATGAATGCACGTGTGCTCGTAGTGGGTGCAGGTGGACTGGGTGCTCCTGTGTCGCTCTATCTGGCAGCTGCCGGTATCGGCACCATCGGTATTGTGGATGCGGATGTGGTGGACCTCTCCAACCTGCAGCGCCAGGTAATCCACTTCACAAAGGATGTGGGCATAGCCAAGGTGAAGAGCGCCGAGGAGAAGATCAAGGCCATCAATCCCGATGTGAAGGTGGACACCTATCATGAGTTTCTCGACTCTACGAATGCACTCGACATTATTAAGAACTACGACTTTGTAGTTGACGGTACCGACAATTTCCCTGTTAAATTTCTGATTAACGACGCCTGTGTGATGGCAGGCAAACCTTTTTCGCATGGAGGCATCCTGCGCTTCAATGGCCAAACCTTTACCCATCTGCCAGGCACTGCCTGCTATCGCTGCATGTTCAAGGAACCGCCTCCAGTAGGTGCTGTGCCCACCTGTTCGCAGGCTGGTGTGCTAGGTGCCATTGCCGGCATGCTGGGCACCATCCAGGCTGCCGAGACCCTCAAATATTTCACTGGTGTGGGAGAGTTGCTCACCAACAGGTTGCTCACCTTCGATGCCAAGACCATGCAGTTCCGCACGGTAGCCGTGAAGCATCGCGACTCATGCGCCATCTGTGGCAGTCATCCCACCATCGACAAGTTGATTGACTACGAACAGGCCGCTTGCGACCTCAAAAATCACAAAGCACAATGATTATTCCACAAACAGTTATAAGAGAGATGATAAATCAGGCTCAACAGGACGCACCCATCGAGACGTGCGGCTACCTGTTGGGCACCTCTGGAGCCGATGGTGATGTGGTGACCGAGAACTACTGGATGGAGAATATCGACCATTCCGAAGAGCACTTTTCCTTTGCTCCCAAGGATCAGTTTGCTGCGTTGAAATATGCGCGCAGCAAAGGACTGAAGATCCTGGCCAACTGGCACAGTCATCCTGCTTCGCCTTCCCGGCCGTCGCAAGAGGACTTGAGGCTGGCCAACGATCCCACCATCCGCTACGCCATCCTGTCGCTCCACGAGGGCATCCACCTCAACTCCTTTAAGATTGTTGGGGCTCAGGTGGTAGATAAGGAAATACACCTATAGTTTGTATCAATTTGCGACAGAGGTCTATTTATTTGTGCTTGAGGGCACATGCATTTTCTCTATGCCGCAAGTGGCAAATCGTGATTGACCATCGCAGCCACGCACGAGTCGGACCATACGTTTTCGGCTGTCTCTATCATATCTATGATCGTATAGATGGGTAAGATGATTCCTAATACAGCCACTGGTGCACCAATGCCCGACATGAGTGAAAGGGTGAGAAAATAGCACCCCATAGGTACACCGGCATTGCCGATGGCCGACACCACCGAGATGAACACCCACAGTGCGATGGTGGTGAACGTGATGGGCATGCCGCCATTCTGCATGACAAACAATGAGGTGACGAGGATGAACGCGGCACAACCATTCATGTTGATGGTGGTGCAGATGGGTAACACAAATCGGGCAATATTGATCCTGACGCCTAATCGGTGCTCGGCCGTTTCCATCGTCACAGGTAGGGTGGCAGCACTACTCTTGGTGAATAGTGCCATGAGCACGGCTGGCGTCATGCGACCTAACACGTGGATGGGGTTCAACCCACGCAGCAAGAGGAAGAGGGGTAGTACTATAAAGAACTGTACCACATTACCCGTAAGTACCACCAGCACATACTTACCGATAGAGTCGGCCACGACACCGGCACTCACCTGCGCCGACAGCTGTGCCGAAAAAGCCACAATGCCCAAAGGCAGTGTCCAGATGAGCCAACGGATGAGTAGGAACAGCAGTTCCTGCAAACCGAGTACTCCTTTCACCACTACGGCCTTGTTGTCGCTATCTGGCAGTTTCGACAGACCGATGCCCACAGCAAAGGCCAACAGCAGTAGCGACAATACATTACCGTCAAAGAATGGTTTGACGATATTGTTGGGGATAATACTGATCAGATGGTCGTAATAGGTCACGGCTCCCACGGCTGTCTCTTCTGTCTCTGCTGTAGGGAGTACCGGCAGATTGCCTGGGGCGATGACCACATAGAGCAGTGCGCCAACCACTGCTGCGGCAATGGTGGTGAGCAGTGTGTAGGTAAGTGTGCGACCAAAGATACGGCCCGAGCCATTGGAGCCGAACGTGGCAAAGGTACTGATTACTGCCAGTACGATAGTGGGCACAGCCAACAGTTGGAACAGTCGTGTATAGACTGTCGCCACAAAATCGGCAGTAGCATTCAACCAGTCATATCCCAATGCGCCTAACACAGCACCCACTACGAGTGCACCAATCCATAATAATGTTTTCTTCATAATGCCTTAGTTTTCGGCTGCAAAGTTACAATTATTTTTTGATATTCCGCACTAACATACTGATCAATCCACTGATAGAACTCTGTAGTTTCTTTGCCTGCCTTACCATTCTTCCGCAGTGTCTCAATCACCTGAGCTGCTTTACTGAAGATCGCGTCCTCTATCGGTGTTATCTGTTGCAGGATACCAGTACCGGCATGATTGATAAGACGTGCCAGGTTGATATAGTCGGCTCCATTGCCGCGCTTGATGGGGAAGAGTTGGTCTTTCAGTAGGAATCCGGCATCCACCAGTGTGGCGTGACCTTCATTGTTGCGGGTTACAATCTGTGGCAACTTACCGTCGGCAGTTATCCATAGGGGGATGGCGGGGGTGGTGAGCGTAGAGCCTGGTATGGTCCATGCGATGGTGAGACGTGGATTCTCACCAGGACGCACACCTTGTATGAGTTGTGCCGAAGCTGTGTGCCAGCGGGGGATGAAATCACGGAATGGGAAATACACTGGTTGTGAATCGTCCTGTGGCGCAAAGTCCCACAGGTTCAGGCGTGTCAGTCCGTGTGTCAGGGTGCGTGTTACCTTGCGGATGACGGGCTCGAAACCCAGATTGCCTTCAAAACTGGCACGTGTCATATAGTCCTGTATGGCCAGATAGCGCTCAATGCCCTGGTCTAATGAACGGTCGCCCGACATACCATGATTGGTGCGAATAAGGAATCCATAAGGTGCCTGAATGGGATCGTTGGCATCAAACTTCACATACCCCTTGTTGCCTGTCTCATAGTATGCCACACCGCCTTCTGCATCGAGCACAGCAAAATTGGAGTTTGAATGCAGTGTGCCTTTTGCTTGTTTGATACTGTCCAACAGATGTTCGAAATCGGCCAGTGTGGCGCATGTCTCCAAGGCCTTATACATCAGGTTGCCATCCTTTTCATCGCCATTGGGGCGCGGTTGACCTGGTTTCTGTCTGCCATTGAGATTATAGGCAGCTGTGTTGGCAATGGCAAAGCCTGCCTCGTTATGCCCCGACCATACGTTCAGGTTCAGCGAGTCCTGACGGGCCACGATAGCAATAAAACGATATCTGCTGCCTTGTACCGTCACCACCAGATTATCCTGGTTAGGGGTGTCGCGGTTCTTGAAGATATAAGGACGTCCGTCTGGGGTTACCTTGCCTGATACTATCACACTGGTGCAGGCAGCAGACTTTGTGGCACCCGTCAAGAGTGCCACAGTCATCAACAAACAAATACTAGCAAAGAACTTCATACGATACTTTTTTATTGATTAATATCTGGGGTGCAAAGGTACGGCGTTTCATTTACGTGTGCAATCGCTTGTTTGTGGTATTCATATACCAAAGATATGTTATTATAGCTGGAAAGAAAGATTGAAATAGATGTTCCGACCTTTTTGGGGGATGTGATTCCAGTCGGAATAGGTGGAGTAATGGCGGTCGAAAAGGTTTTCTGCACCAAGGTGGATGTCGGTACCTACGGTGCCAAACTGGAAATGACCGCCAATGTTGAAATGCCAGATGGCATAGCCTGCCGTAGGGGTCTCACCGTATTTGCTACCGTAATGACTGTTTCGTGCCACAGCCTGTACACCGGCTTCCGACTCAAAGTTCTTCCAGAATAGTTTGAGTGCACCCTGATAGGTGAGTGGGGCTATCATGGGCAGACGGGCACCGGTGTTCTCCTTACCATAGCTATAGGTCAGGCGGTTGTGCCAACTCAGCCAGTCGGAAAACTGCCAGTTTACCACGGCTGCGGCGTTGACAATCTGTGCGTTGTTCAGATTACGATACACCTTCACACCTTCGGCACCGATGGTCATGGGTGACAGGCGTTCGTCGGGGGTTCCGATGATATAGTTCTGAAAGAAAAAGGCATTGGCCTCAAGGCTGGCTTCAACCGTTTCGGATGCCCAGGCCAGTGAGCCGTTAAGCTCAAAAGCACGCTCATGCTTCAGGTGAGGATTGCCGATATAATCGTAGCGGTCGAAGGTGTTGTTGAGAAAATAACCGTAGGCCTCGGTAACAGAGGGGGTACGACTGCCATAGCCTGTGCCTACAGCCAGTTTCCAACCGTTGTATCTGTAAGCATAGCTTAGTGCCACGCGGCCAATCAGGTCGGATGCTGTGCGCTCCATACCAGGAAAATAGATGCTCAGTGCACGAAAACCTTCATCATCGTTGATGCGGCGATATTGCCATGCCCCCTTGGCCGACAGATGAATGGTGTGATGGGGTGCCAGCTGGATGTCGTCAGTCAGTGCCAGTCCCTGACTCAGGGTGCCCACATCGGGCCACGTGAGCATATACATGGGTTTGGCGCCTTTAACATACATCGTCATATCGGCAAAGAGGGTGTTGTAATAGGCATCATAGTTGAGCTGATATTGGTGGTTGGCACGGCTGCCCTGCAATAGGCTATAGAGACCTGTGGTGCTGCTGCGCCCCGGCATGTCCATGTGGATTACCACGTCGGGACGATGGGTGTCGTCCATATTATGGGTGATATGGTTGTAATACGCCTTGGTCTCCCAACGGTAGAACAGTCCATGCAGCTGCTCGCGACGATAGGATAGCGATGAGATGAAACCCGTGGCATCGCTCACGTCCATGGTGAGAGCCGGATACCCCACATCGGTGGCGCGATCGAAGATAACAGTACCCTCGATGATGTGATTCTTGACCGGTTGCCAACCAAGATTCAGAAAAGCATTCACCTTCTGGAACTGTGAGAATTTCACCTCCTCATGGGCACCAGCCTTATAGTTGTCGGCATGGCGATAGAAGGCTCCCACATTGCTATAGAATTTATCGGTGGAGACTGCGGCATCGGCACCATACACCTGCAGATGCCCGTTGGCCTCATAACCCATGGTAAGGTTATACTCCTGAGGCTTGGCATCGAATCCCGCCTTGCGCAGTTTCAGGTCGATGCTGCCACCGATATTACCGGTGGCCTGTGGATTACCGTCGAGACCGGCGTCAAGACGGATGCGCTGCAGGTTACCACTCTCCACATAGCTCGTCACGGGGTCCATCTTGTCGGTGCAGGCATAGAATATCTTCATGCCATCGATGGTGGTGGATACGCGCTCGGTGGCCATGCTGTTTACAACGGGCTCCCAAGCATAATTTCCACGGCGCACCATCGAGACATTCCCCAACTGCAACAGATGTTCTTCGATCGAAGCTGTACGTCCTTTGCCAGCCACCTTGCGTTTGGCACCTACGACAGAAGTGACGGTCACCTCTGAGAGCGATGCCTCGCGATGTATGCTGTCGGTGCTGAGTGCTTGTGAATAAGTAGGGGCAGCCATGAACGACTGCCCTAAAACAATGGAAAAACACAAACCAAGCCTATGAATGAAGCTATTTTTTTTGTTCATACAACCATATCTTATGTTTATATTGTGATAGTCCAGTAGAGACTGCTGTATCCGCTACTATCGTTATCGCCTCCAGCCACAATGTTCCCATCTTTATCTTTCACCACCAGATGGATATTCCACAAGCCTGTCATAGAGAGGTTGAGCTTGCCCTCATACACACCCGACTTCTGTTTCACGAGTGGTTCGTTGTTAGGAGAGCTATGATCACCCATATCGGGCATGGAGGGTGTTATCTCGATGGTGAAGGTCTCATCGGCAGTCAGATAAGGCTTGGTCTTGTCGGTGCTCTGCTTCGACACGTAAGCCTGGATGGTGTTGATGCCGGTTTGGAAATTATTGGGATTAACCAGCGAGAGATAGTAGGTGGTGTCGCCTGCTTTAAATGACTTGAGCCAAGCCAGTCCGCTGGCCAGTGCATCCACATTGATTACTGTGGCATCATGAGTGATGCTTTGCTGCTGCGACGAGGCTTTGTACGACAACTCCCAGAAACCACCATCACTGCTACTCATGAGAAACGACACCCAGGCACGACGAACGGCAGGGAAAGTCTGATCGTAGAGTACAGCCTCTGTTGCCGTTGGGGTAGAATGCTGCATGTTCTTCATCGTCATGGTCATCACAGGTGTGATGTCGCTGACTTCAAAGTCGCGCACATAGCCCTGCGTAGAAATCTTGATGAGTGCGAAGTACAGATCGTTGTAGCCTACGTGCAACTTTCCGCCTGCCGAATATGCTCTCAGTTCGTATTTGTCGGCAATTGTGTCGCGCAGTTCTGTTATCTCTTTCACGAATCCGTTGTTCAGGAAAGCATAAGCCAAGAATGTCTCTTCAGCATTGCAGCACTCGCTATCTTCTTCGCCAGGGATAATAATTTCGGGTATGCCATTGTCTGAACTGCCTCCGCAAGCGGTGAGGAGCAATGTAACGGTAACGGCGCTGATAAATAGATTAAATAATTGTTTTTTCATCATCTCTCTTCTTTTTGAATTTGTTCAACTAATGTTTGTTGCCATGGAGCGATTGTTCCTGTCATGATATCGCCTTCACGATAAAGAACTTCTATCACTTTCTGTATCGCACACAGATTACATCCGTCGCAGTGATTAAAATGATAACGGGCGTAGATATCACCACACGAAATGGTTCCCTGTTGTTTCTTGAACTCATCATATACTTCGGCTGCCAGACGCAAATGCTTCTCCTTATCGCCACTGGCATAAAAACCTAAGGCTGCAATGGCACCGGTAAGTGCGCCACAAGTGCCTTCGCCAAACTTATGACCGATACCACCAGAGAACGCCTCCGACATGCTTCGAAGTTGTTGCTCGCTTAGTGGACTGCCCAGCGTAGCGGCGATAGAGGTTAGTGAGAGTGCCGAGCACCCATAGTGCTGTCCGTACCGCTGCTCCAGTTGCAGCTTCACTTCTGCTTTCAGCGAGTCGAGCGATTGGTGACGGCTTACAGCAGGAAAAGCGGCCGGACGAGCTATGCGTAGTGAGTCTGCCTGTGCATTGGTAGCACAAACGGTTACAGGCCAAGTAGCTAAAGCAAGTAAATATGCAGGCTCATACTTCATGGTTATTGTCTTTTAAAACTACCACGTACGATGCGATGCTCGAATGTCTGTGTGTCCTTAAAGAGGTTGTACATGGGGCAAATCTTCTCAACAGCCTCGATCCACTCTTTCACGGCCTGAGCACTTTCGGGTGTCTTCACATGCAAAGTGTAGCGCACATTCTGTGGAGCAATCGACACCTTCTCAAAGCCCTTGCGACCTGCTCGTGGGTCCCATTCAGCCTCGACGGTCAGCGAGATAGAATCGACATCCAATGCACGCTCGGCTGCCTGTCCCAATGAGATGTGAGTGATACAGGTGCCCAGAATGCCCAGCACACCCTCGATAGAGGTAAAACCAAGGTTGGTACCACCCAGATAGGCAGGGTTGTCGTGCAGAATGAGATACTTATCATTTACGGTTAGCTGACGCACACCATTGGGGAACACCTTTACCCATGGGCCCTGCTTTGGAGCAAGTGCTTTACGCAAGGCATCTGCGTCAGCCTTTGGATTCTTGGCTTTTGCTGCTTCTGCTTTCGCCTTGCTTGCCTGCAGCGCCTGACGCTTACCCCAGATATACTCGCGAAGTCCAGCCAAGGTGGCGCCTTCAACCTTCTTCTCGCGTGGTGACGACTTCTGATCGATAATCAGTTGAGGTACTACGGCAGCCTTTACCAGAGTAGCCACAGCCGAGTTCTGCTCTGCCAATACAGCCAACTTCTCAAGTTCGGCGTCGGAGGCAGGCGAGTCGATATAGATGGTGTAAAGGAAGTTACGTGGATACCACACGCGTCCAGTTGGTTCTTTATCGGGCTGACCGTGGATTTCGATAGTCAGCGAGTCGATATCGATACCCAGCAGGGCTGCCTGGTTCAGATAACTGTCGGCCAGATCCGAAGCAAATACGGCCTGAGCTGTAGTTGGGGTGTCCACACCCGAATCCTGTCCACCATGTGCATAACCACAGTCGCCAATATAATGAAACTCTCTGATTCGGAGTTCACGCACGCCCGAGCGGTTCTTGGCGGTAACATTGGCTGTAAGTGTTACTGGCTGCAAATCGCTGGCGGGTATAGCATTCCAAGCCTCAAGGGCCACCTTACGCTCCTTCAGGTGGTTACGCAACGAAGGGGCATTCTGTTCCAACTTGGCTTTCTGCTGAGCCGACTTAAAGATGTTGAGAGGCCCCTGTGCGAGTGCACTACTAACCTGCAAAGCAAGGGCTGCTGTAATGATAACAATCTGAGTCTTTTTCATAATTTCTTCTCCTTTTTTTATGTGATTACTTATTTTTTGCTTTTTGTTTTTTATTCTCTGCCTACGTATGGATTGCTGGTGATGGTAGAGCCATCGTAGCCATAGTTTTGCCAGAGATTGGGGTTAACTACTCGCTGTGCTTGTGGGATGGGGAAACGATAATGCTTGAAATCAATCGTCTGCTTGTTATACTCTGGGAAGTTCTTGGCCAAAGCACTATTCTTAATGGTCTTCACCAGAATCTTCCAGCGCTTCAGGTCGAGCAGATGTTTCTGCTCCAGGACGAACTCCCATGAGCGTTCCTGTATGATGGCGCTCTTGAAGCCTTCGTAGTCAAGACCTGGCTTCAGGTCGTGTGACTGTGCTGCTGCGCTGAAGATATCCTCGCGGAATGCACGGCGACGCACCTTGTTGAAGGCATCATAGGCCTGCTGATTAGGCTGTCCGTCACGCTCGTTGATAGCCTCGGCCAGTACCAGATACACCTCAGCCAGACGGATCACCTGACGGTTCATAGCACGGTCGGCAGCACTTGTCTCAACCCTGTCATGGTCGATGTACTTGTTGTAGCGTGAGAAGCCAGACTCGCGGATGCCATCACCGTCGGCATCGAAATAGAAGTGGAAATAGTTCTGTGTAGAAGGACGCCAAAGTGAGTCGGCAAATGATACCTCCTTGCGCTGATCACCCGGCAGATATGAATTCTCGACGGTGTTGTCAGGACCAGGTGCGATATGTGGCAGCGACACGCTGAAGCTGGTTGAGAACGAGCAGTGGCACAGGTGGTTATTGCCCGAAGCATCGCCATCGCGTGTGCTTGATCCCAAATAGAACTGGATGGCAAATATGCTCTCCTTACCATTACGGTTCTGGTTGTTCCAGTTGTCGTAGAAATTCTCTTCAAGACTATATTCATTAGAATCGATAACCTGCTGTGCATATTGAGCCGACTTGCCGAAATACTCCTTGCGCTGCGCATCGGTCAGTTCGTCATCCACCTGAGCCCAGGTCAGGTAAACCTTTGCCAAGGCTGCCAAGGCTGCACCACGCGAGGCACGACCGATATCACCCTGACTCTGCTTACTGCGCTCAGGCAGTCGGGCTGCAGCATCCTCAAGGTCGGCCACTATCTGCTGATAAACCTCTGTCTCCGAGTTTCTTACTGCATTTGTACCGCCATTGCTGCTGGTGATGACAGGCACTGGCCCCCACAGCTGCACGGCATAGTTCAGATAGTAAGCACGCAGAAACTTGGCTTCGCCTATCACCTGCGATGCAATCTCGGGTGACACGCCTGCAGGATTAGTCTGCAACTTCTCGATGGTATCGTTAGCACGTGCCAGCGAGGCATATACAGCACGCCACAGGCTCACCACATAGGAGTTGGTTCCATCCCATGAGAGCAGTCCTAACATACCACCGCCACCATTGGGGTTCTCACCGCTCACCGTTGTCTCGGTGGTAAGGTCGATAAGATACATGTAAGTAGTGGCCAGTTCAATATCCGACGAATATACGGCATTAACAAGTGCCTTGGCATCTGCATCGCTCTGAGGAAGATTGCTTTCGGCCAGCTCGCTCAGGTTACCCTGATCCAACGACTCGCACGATGCAAGTGTCAAGCCGAACACCACGCCTGCCAACAGAGATTGCGCTGTATGATATATCTGATTCTTTTTCATTTTTCTTATACCTTTAAAGATTAATACGACAGTTTAACACCAAATGTAAATGTACGAGATGCAGGATAGGTTCCACGATCTACGTAGCCGCTGTACTCAGGATCATAACCACTGTAATTGGTTATTGTAAGCAGGTTCTGGGCCGAAGCGTAGAGGTAAACACCCAGTTTCTGATTGTTACCCACTTTGGGCTGGAAATTGTAGCCAATCTGAATATTCTTCAGGCGCAGATAACTGGCATCTTCAATAAAGCGGCTATCCAGATAAGCGCTATAGTTATTCTGAGCTACGGCACGTGGGATGGTAGTGCTGGGATTATCGACGGTCCAACGGTTCAGCAGCTTGGTGGAAGCATTATAGCTGGCATTAGGCGATTCGAGTGCCTGTTCCATCTGGTTATAAAGCTTATTACCATATGAACCCTGGAAGTTAAGACTCAAGTTCCAACTCTTATAACGCAGCTGAGTAGCAAAACCATAGGTGAAATCGGGCTGTGCTGAACCAAGTACTACACGGTCGTTCTCCTGATCTACCACACCATCACCATTCTGATCAACATACTTCACGTCGCCATATTCTACCACGGGTTTGTTGGATGGTGAAGGAACCGACTTCAAATCATCAGATGTCTGAACAATACCATCAAACTGCCAGCCATAGTAAGTACCAAGTGCTTCGCCTGGACGGATAATGGTCTGGTTGCCGTTGATAATCTCACTCTGTCCGGTACCGATGCTTGTCACCTCATTGTGGTTGTGGGCAATATTGGCACTCACCTGCCATGTCAGATCCTTAGCCTGCCAAAGGGTGGCATTAACAGCAAACTCAACACCATCATTGGTGACGTTGCCTACGTTTGTAAGCTGACGACTGAAACCTGTAGTCTGCTCAACAGGAATATCCAGCAGCAGGTCGGAAGTTTTCTTGTGATACACATCGAAAACAAAACCCAGTTTACCCTTCAGGATATTCAGGTCGAAACCCAAATCGTACGAGGTGGTGGTTTCCCACTTCAGGTCGTCGTTGCCCAAAGCCGAACGATAATAGGCTATATTCTTAATACCGCCAAGGAAATAATGGGTGGCAGCATAAGTTGAGAGGAAGGTATAGTCGCCAATCTCCTGGTTACCCACAGTACCAATGCTGGCACGCAGTTTCAAGTCTTCAATCCACTTGATGTTCTTCAGGAACTTCTCTTCGTTCACATTCCAGGCAAATCCAAGTGAGGGGAACCAACCCCATTTCTTATTCTTGGCAAAGCGACTCGAACCATCGGCACGCAAGGTGGCTGTAAGATGGTAGCGATCCAACAGCGAGTAGTTGATACGACCGATACCAGAGTAGAGTACCGATGTAACAAAATCGGTCTCGGTAGCGATGAGCTGCGAACCTGACTGAAGACTCTTGTAACTCAGGTTATCATTGGCATAATCGGCAGTACTGCCAAGCAGTCGCTCGCTTTTTTCCTGCTGATAGGTATAACCACCCAACACCTCGAACTCGTGGATATTACCAATTTTCTTGTTCCATGTCAGGGTGACCTCAACCTGGTCGCTCTCCCAGCGCTTTGAACCCACGGCACCATAGCCATCAGAGTTGAAACCAATCTGTGAGGTGGCAGGACCGAACACATTCTGACGGGTATTCAGGATGTTTACCGAACCCTGTGTACGCAATTTCAGCCCTTTGATGATTTCCCACTGTGCAAAAGCGCTCACCAGCGTATTATCAACACGTGTCTGTGCATCAACCTCGCTCAGGTCGGCAATGGCATTTGGAGTCAGGCCATTGCGCACAAAGTCGCCTGCCTCAAAAGGATTAGCATAGTTGTAGGTACCATCAGTATTATAAATAGGTACTGCAGGCGATGTACGCAAGGCCAACTCCAGCAGGCCGCTCACACCGTTCGACTGTCCGCGGAACGACTGAGAACCGGTCTGAGTGCTCTTTGAGAAGCTCGACTTCAGACCAACGGTTACATTCTTCAGGATATCGCGCTCGTAGTTCAAACGTGCACCTAAGCGGGTAAATCCTGAGCCGCGAATCACACCATCCTGATTGGTATAGTTGCCCGAAATATGGAAGCGCTCATTATCCGAACCACCACTTACCGATACCTGGTGCTGCTGGGTGGTAGCAGTACGGAACAAAGCATCCTGCCAATCGGTGCCCTCGCCCCAAGTCTTAACCAACTCAGGTGTAACACCCGAAGCTTTCTTCTGGGCATCGGTTGCCAACTCCAGATACAACTCGCCCCACTGTTCAGCGTTGAGCACATCCAAACGCTTGCGAACCGACGACACGCCAATAGAATAACCGTAATCCACCTTAACCTTACCATGTTTACCACTCTTGGTGGTTACGATTATTACACCATTGGCACCACGCGAACCATAGATAGCCGAGGCTGACACATCCTTCAGCACCTCGATCGACTCGATGTCGGATGGGTTGATTGAGGCCAAAGGATTAAAGTTTGTACCAGCCACGCTATTGCCGGCATTAGTGGCCGAACTACTGTTGTACAGCAGTACACCATCAATCACATAAAGGGGCTCGTTACCGGCATTAATAGAGTTACCACCACGGATGCGGATGTTAACCGAAGCACCTGGCTGACCAGAAGATGCGGTAGCATCAAGACCGGCAACGGCACCACCCAGGATGTTATCGAACGAGGTCGAGGTATTAAGCAACTCATCATTCTTTACGGTAGTTACAGCACCAGTAAGCTGCTTACGCTTCTGTACACCATAACCTACCACTACCACCTCGTCCAAACGGTTCGAGTTATCTATCAGGGCTATCTCTACTGGCTCCTCGAAATCGTAAACATCTACATCGAGGGCACGATAGCCTACGTATTCTACTTTCAGGGTCAGTGGGGCTTCTACCTTTGTCTGCAGACTGAAGTTACCATCTATGTCGGTAACTACGCCCTTGCCCTTCTCACTCTTTACTATCACCGAAGCTCCTATCAACGGCTCACCAGTACGGACATCGGTGATGTGTCCGGTAATCAGGTTCTGCGCAAAGGCCACTAAGGGTCCTATTGCAACAAGCGTTGCAACTAACAATCTTTTTCCCATAAGACTAATACTACTATTTATTTAAGATTCAACAATCCATATTCGTGGTTGTACTTGGTACCCTGTGCCAGCACCCATTCCAAGAACTTGTTCACCTCGTCGTCGGCATTGTTCACACTGATGCCGACTTTCTCGATGGCCACTTCCGACTCCTTACTATTCTCGAGTGCTGTAAGCAGTTCGTCGAGTGTGCCGTTATCGCTGAAACTGTTGGCCAAGTCCTTCTTCACGTCAAGACCTACCAGCGAGAGATCTTCTTTCAGGTGGCGGCTCTTCAGATCAAAGATATTAGGAAGTGCGTTGAACGACACGCCCAGAGGATCCTTTGCCAAAGCGGTGTTCAAAAACAGGTCGTCGCCTGATATACGCTTGCCACGGAAATTGCTGCTCTCCTCGCCAAAATTGTGAGCGAACGACGAAGCTACCGATGTGGCATTGCTGCCGCTATAAACAGTGATGGTTTCGAAAGCCTTATTTTTCTTTACTTCCTCATCGAAATCCTCATTCAGGAAATAAAGCTGCTTAAGCTTCTTGTTGTTCAAGTGCTTACCTTCGAGCAGCCGGGCTGCCTCAGAGCTACGTGCGGTGATAGGCAGCACGGCTGTCTCTCCGAAATAAACAAGTTGGCTAAAGTTTTTATCATCAAGTACAACATTCAAGTCAGAATTACCTTGTCCCTTTGCAATCTGGAACTCAACGCCTGGCTGAGTTTTTGCGTATTCTTTAATCCACTTTTCGACCAATGGGCGAGCAAAGCGTGGTGCTTTAATGGTGCGTACGGTTGTACTGTTGGTACCCTTCACTTCGTTGACGCCATTCACTCCGTTACCTTCAGCCCATACGTTGCTGATGCTGAATAATACTGCTATTGTTAATACTAACTTCTTCATATCTTAACAACCTTTTTAAATAATTAATGTTTCTGGGTGCAAAGGTACGGCGATTTCTCCATCCCCACAATCCCTACCATGTGGCATTCCATATACCACATTGATGGTATATTGGTATTTTTCCACCTATTTTGTTATTTATTTGCAGGAAATATGTTAATTTTGCAGCCAAAATTTAAACAAGATGGCAATACAAGATGCAATTTTTAGACGTTCGGAGCTGCTGCTTGGCAACGAGCGCATGGCGCAGATAGCCCAGAAAAGGGTGATTATCTTTGGTGTGGGCGGTGTTGGCTCATGGTGCGCAGAGAGTTTGATACGTAGTGGCATACGCCAACTGACGATTGTGGATAGCGACCGCGTGTGCATCACCAACATCAACCGACAGCTGATGGCCACCACCAAAACCATCGGCCAGGTGAAGGTGGATGCGCTGAAAGAGCGCTTGCTCACCATCAATCCAGCGGCTGAAATCACAGCCCATCAGAAAATCTTCACCGCCGAGAATGCGGATGAGTTCGAACTCGACACTTACGACTACATCATCGATGCCATCGACTCGCTGAAAGATAAGGCTGCCCTGATATTGCTGGCTTGTAAAACCCAAGCCAAGTTGTTCTCGTCGATGGGAGCAGCCTTGAAGCTGGACCCCACACGCATCAAAGTCACAGAGTTCTGGAAGGTGCAGGGCGACCCATTGGCACGCGCGCTGCGCAAGAAGTTTAAGTCGCAGAAGCAATTCCCGAAACGAAAGTTCCAGTGCGTGTATAGCGACGAACTGCTGGAGAACCGGGGGCATAATGCCACCTGTGGCACCGAGAAGTGTATGTGCCCCAAAGCGCAAGACGGCCCAGGCGACAAGAGTTTGCTGAACCATGAATGGTGCTCATCGAAAGCCCAAATCAATGGCACGCTGGCGCATATCACCGCCATCTTCGGATTTATGATTGCCGGACTGGTGATTGGGGATATCTGCCACGACTAAACCCGATAGCTGTCTCAGTATCGATTAGTACATCATCAGAATTTTATTCTATATCACAGATAAAAAAGCCCTTCGTGCAAAAAGAATTTTCCAAATCGCCGACGATTTTAGATATATTTTCTAAATATCGCTGGATATTTGGAAGTTCTATCTAAACTTTGTATCTTTGCACCCAAAATCAGAACAGTTATGGCAAAGTATATATTAGCAGATAATCAGGAGATAACAAGGTTCGCGATTGAAAGCCTGCTGAAGCAGGACGACGAGAACCAGATATACCGAGCATCGGACAAAACGAGTTTGGTAGCCCAGTTAAAGGAACACGAGCATGCTGTGGTGATACTCGACTATACGCTGTTTGATTTTGCCGACGAAGATCAGTTGCTGATTGTGAGCGAGCGCTTTGCGCTGTCGCAGTGGCTGCTCTTCAGCGAAGAACTGACACCGCAGTTTCTGCGTCGCGTCATCTATTCATCGCATCAGTTTAGCATCATATTCAAGGATGGACCGATGAAGGATCTGCGCGACGCGCTGCGTGCCGTCAGCCACCATGAGCGTTTCATCAGTCAGCGTGCGCTTGAGGTCATCATCAGTCAGCAGCAGGATGAAGAGAAGCCCGACATCCTGACGGCCACCGAGGCAGAGATCGTGAAAGCCATCGCTCAGGGCAAAACCACCAAGGAGATAGCCGAAGAGCGATTCTCCAGCATCCACACCATCACCACACACCGCAAGAATATCTTCCGCAAACTGGGCATCAACACGGCCCACGAGCTCATCAAGTACGCCATCCGTGCCGGACTGGTTGACCCTTCAGAGTTTTACATCTAATACGCAATTTAGTTGAATAATTTGCCACGTTCGTTGAATAATTTTTATTAATAAAAGATTTAGCGCTACCTTTGCCGGACAAATAATTCACTAAAACGCATTAAAACATGAAAAAAGCAATGACCAAAATGATGCTGATGGCATCGGTAGCACTTTTAACAAACTGTACGGCCGACGACCCATTCAGCGATTACACTAACAGTTGGGCCGACAATTGGACGAACAATGGAACTAACGGGAATAGCAGCGGCAGTTCAACCACTACAGGCGAGCTAACCACATTTACCGTAAACATTGATCAGACATCGGCCGAACCTACCGACGCAGCTACAGAGTACTTCCCCGACGAGGAAGATGCCCTTGAAAACAGTACTTTTACCACCGAGGTGGCCATCGACATGGCTAACCCTACTGCTAAAACCGAGAACGGTGTTGAGATAACCGTGAATGGCGGACATATTACAGCCAATCATGGCTCTACCAAAAACATCTGCTACGTAGTGAGCGGCACCACCACTAATGGTTCGTTTACCGTAGTAGGCGATAAGAAATACGAGATTAAACTGAATGGCACTAACATAACCAATCCCGACTCGGCAGCGCTCAACCTGCTGAGCGGCAAACGTGCCTATGTTGTATTAGTCGACGGCACCAGCAACACGCTGACCGACGGTACGAGTGGCAGCCAGAAGGGAGCACTCTACTGCAAGGGAAAACTACTGTTTAACGGCAGCGGACAGCTGAGTGTTGTCGGCAATACCAATAATGCCATCCACTCGGCCGACTACATCGTATTCCGCAAGGGTAACAACATCTATGCAAAGTCGACCGCCAACCACGGCATCAAAGCCAACGACGGTGTGTTTATCAACGGCGGTATCATCAACGTAGAGGTATCGGCCGCTGCAGCCAAAGGTATTAACTGCGAGAGTAACATAGTAGTAAACGGCGGTCGCACCACCGTGATTACCACCGGCGACGGCACCTACGACACCGACGATCAGGAAGCCAAAGGTGCTGCCGGCATCAAGGCTGACTCTACCTTCACCATCAACGCCGGTGAGCTGTGGCTCAAGAGCACTGGTAGTGGCGGCAAGGGCATCAACGTGGATATGACGGCCAACTTCTGTGGCGGAAATGTGTATGTGGTGACCGAAGGCGGACAGTACAAGAGCAATAACGACACCTCATCGCCTAAGGGCATTAAGGCCGATGGCAATATCAACATCACAGGCGGCACCATCTGGGTGCGCACCAACGGCTATAACGGTGAGGGCATCGAGACCAAGAGCGCGCTGAACATCAGCGGTGGCGAAGTGGCCTGCTATGCCTACGACGATGCCATCAACTCGAAAGGCGACATGACCATCAGCGGCGGCTATGTGTATGCACAGGGCAAGAACAACGACGGACTGGATGCCAACGGCAATATCTACCTGAAAGGCGGACTGGTGTATGCCATCTGCTCTGGTCAGCCCGAAGTGGCTATCGACGCCAACACCGAAGGCGGCAAGAAGCTCTACCTCACTGGCGGCACCATCGTGGCCGTAGGCGGACTGGAGAGTGGCAGCAGTCTGAGTCAGTCGTGCTATCAGGCTTCGTGGAGCAAGAACACCTGGTACACCATGACCGTTGGCGAGAACACCTTCTCGTTCCGCACCCCATCCAGTGGCGGTTCAGGTTTGGTAGTATCAGCAGCCACTACCCCCACCCTGCAGTCGGGTACATCGGTTAGCGGCGGTAGCAGTTTCTTTGGCGGCTTAGGCATTGCAGGCGGTACCATATCGGGTGGAAGCAGCGTTTCGCTCTCAAGCTATACCGGCGGTAGCAGCATGGGCGGCGGCGGCGGTTGGCCTGGCGGTTGGCACTGACACAATAAATCGCAATTTTTCACGTTATTAATAGTAGTAATAGGCATGTATTGGATGAAAAATCAGTCGCGACAAGAAAACCTGACATACTTAGTAGTGTGGAGTTTGCTCTTTGCAACTCCGCTACTAAGCCTGTATCTACGTACCATGAGCAATGAGAATCTCAGTTTTCACTGGGACGAAGTATTCTTTATCTGGAGCAAATTCGGCATTTTCTTGCTGCTGTTTTTGTTTCACAATTTCCTGCTGGCACCTCTGCTTATCTATCAGCACAAGCGTACCTTGTACGTTTCGGTCATCATCATCGTTTTAACAGGATTTACATTCTACCAAATGAAGATGGACCCAAGACCTATACCAGACAGAGAAAAACGTGAATTCTTCCAAGGTCCGCGCCCCGAGCATGACGACATGCGATTTGATGAAAAGAGATTTGACGACAAGCAATTTGACGGCCGACGCTTTGAGGACCGACGTTTTGAGGACCGACGTTTTGACAACGGGCAAATGCCTCCCGAATTTAAAGACGGCAAGAAAGAGCCCCCATTTTTGCGTAAGGATGGAGTTGGCAAGAATCTGCACGACATCATATCTATTACTGTGCTTCTACTCATGTTTGGAGCCAACTTGGGTGTTAAGCTCTATTTCCGCTCGCGGAGCGATCAGCGCAAGCTACAGGACTTAGAAAAGCAGAACCTGGAGCAGCAGTTGGAATATCTGAAATATCAGATTAACCCACACTTCTTCATGAACACGCTCAATAACATCCATGCTCTGGTGGATATCGATCCCGCCAAAGCACAGGACACCATCTTAGAGCTATCAAAGATGATGCGCTTTGTGCTGTACGAGGGCGATAAGAGTGGCGTACCCCTGAATCGTGAGTTGGAGTTTATACGTACATACGTTACGCTAATGAAGCTACGCTTTACCGACAAGGTGAAGATTAATCTCGACCTGCCTAAAGACGCACCCAACAAAACCATACCACCACTCATGCTGGTATCGTTTATCGAGAATGCCTTTAAGCATGGTGTAAGCTATCAACACGACTCGTTTATCAACATCAAAGTAAGCATCGAGGAGCCGCTACCGCAGGTAACCCATCTGCACTTCGCCTGTACAAACTCCAAAGCCGAGCGCCCCAACCAAGAAAGGCTACGGGTAGGCGACGGTACGTCGGGAATGAAGGGTGGCGTAGGATTGATGAACGTTAAGAAGCGCCTTGACTTGCTTTACGATAAGAACTACACATTAGAAATAAAAGACGAAGCAGATACCTATTTTGTAGAACTAATTATACCACTATGATACGTTGTTTAGCAATCGATGACGAGCCATTGGCTCTGGGGCAACTTGTTGCTTATATTAATAAGGTGCCATTCTTGGAGTTGGCTGCTCAGTGCCAGAGTGCCTTAGAAGCCCGCAATTTTTTAGAGAACGACACGGTTGATGCCATCTTCTGCGACATTAACATGCCCGACCTGAACGGTATGGATTTTGTTAAGTCGCTGGCCGTTCCACCACTCATTGTGTTTACCACAGCCTACTCGGAGTATGCCGTTGAAGGGTTTAAGATAAACGCAGTAGATTACCTGCTAAAACCATTTGGATTGCAGGATTTGCAACGCGCCGCCAACCGCATCAAAGACCGACTAACCGAATCGGTAGCTGCCGCCAAACCCGCCACCGACTCTACCGACTCGCTATTTCTGAAGACCGACTACCGTATTGTAAAGGTAAACATACCCGATATACGCTATGTAGAGGCCATGAGCGAATACCTGAAAGTGTGGATAGAGGGCGAGGCAAAACCCATCATCACACTACTATCCATGAAGAAGATGGAAGAGCATCTGCCTAATAACTTTATGCGTATCCACCGCTCTTACATCATCAATCTGGATAAAATTCAGGAGGTAAACAAAAACCGGGTTATCATGGATAGCGATACCTATCTCCCGATAGGCGACTTGTATAAAGAGGCGTTTCAAGCCTATCTGGATACCAAGTTCTTAGGAAAATAAAGGTGGCCGCATAAGCGGTCACTTTTGTTTTTCACACTTTTTAGGTATTGTGATATTCCTTTAATTGCCGTACCTTTGCACCCGAATTTCTTAAATTACATTAATTCGGAGATGAAAAGGATAATTTATACACTAATGATGTTGGCGATTTGCTTAACAGGCAACGCACAAAAAAACAATGCAGACAGCACAAAAACATCGCGCCTGAGCGTAGGTGGCTATGGCGAAGCTAATTTTACACGTAATTTCTTTAGCGATCATGTAAGTCGTTACAGTCAGCCCGAGGAACATAAGAACGATCCCAGTCACGGACGTCTTGATATTCCCCATGCTGTTATTTATTTGGGATATGACTTTGGCAAAGGCTGGAGCTTTGGTACCGAGATAGAGTTTGAGCATGGCGGTGCAGGTATTGCCTACGAGAAAGAAGACGAAGAAGGCGGCGAATGGGAGCAGGAAACCGAGAAAGGCGGCGAGGTGGAGCTGGAGCAGTTCTGGCTGCAGAAGTCGTTTGCACGCTGGGCCAACATCCGCGTCGGTCATATCGTAGTGCCTGTAGGTTTGAACAATGCCCACCACGAGCCACTGAGCTATTTCACCGTATATCGTCCTGAAGGCGAGAACACCATCATGCCCAGCACCTGGCACCAGACAGGTGTATCATTCTGGGGTCGTGCAGGCAAGTTCCGCTACGAGGCTCAGTTCTTAGGCGGCTTGAATGCCGACCAGTTCACCAATGTGGGTTGGATTCACAAGGGGCACAAGTCACCCATGGAGTTTGATGTAGCCAACAAATATGCAGCAGCCCTGCGTATCGACAACTACTCGATTCCCGGTTTGCGTATCGGTCTGAGCGGCTACTACGGTCACAGCATCGGCAATACCTATCCCAACGATGCCAATGGCACAGGTGCCACCTATCAGGGTAAGGTGGCCATCGGCGCCATCGACTTTACCTACAACGCCCACAATTGGATTGTTCGTGGACAGGCCGACTATGGCTACTTAGGCGATGCCGAAGAGCTGAAGTACATGTACAACCGTCTGAACTCCAAGTCACCTTACAAGCACTCTGCCTTTGTAAGCGGCAATGCCTATGCAGTAGGTATCGAGGCTGGTTACAACATCTTCTCGCAGATTCAGTGCATGCGCCAGAAAAACGAGCGCCTCTATGTGTTCGGACGCTATGAGGCCTACAACCCCTATGCCAGCGACACCAAGGGCGTGAGCTACGACTACACAGCCGTTAAGCGCATGGCCGTAGGTATAAACTACCACCCAATCCGCCAGATTGTGGTGAAGGCCGAATACTCAAAGCGATTCCTGAAGAGCAAGTACAACGACGAGCCATCGGTTAACATTGGCATCGCTTACGAAGGATTCTTCCTCTAAGATTAGTTAGTAATAACCACATAAATTAAATAAAACAATGAAGAAATCAATTTACGCAATGTCAGTCCTCTTGATGGGACTCTCTCTCACTGCCTGCAGCGACAGTGACAGCAACAATTCTGAAGATTCTAACGAGTTCAATGTTATCACCACCACACCACTCGTAGATGAAGACAGCTATGCTCAGAACACTACTGCAGCCAACTATAGCAGCAAGGCCTTCGGTCAGGATGCTATCGACAACTGTCTTTCACTCATCGACGAACTTGAAAGTGCTAACACCACCATCGCCACCTCAAAGCTCAGCGAGGCTCAGGAGGCTTATCTGCGTAAGGTTCTGGAGAACCTCGTTGGCAATGTCATCGTACCTACATACACCCAACTGGCCGACGATGTTGAGGACCTGGAGAAGACTCTGAACGGTCTTACCGTCAACAGCATCACCCAGGCTCAGATCGACAAGGCTTGCACCGACTTCAAGCAGGCTCGTCAGAACTGGGAGCGCTCTGAGGCTTTCCTGATGGGTGCAGCCAGCGACTTTGATATCGACCCAACTATCGACTCATGGCCACTGAACCGCAGCTTGCTGCTTAACTACTTTAACAATGGCATGAACGACGAGATGCTTGAGGATGCCACTATCCTGGGTTTCCACGCACTGGAGTTCATCCTGTTCCGCAATGGTCAGAACCGTAAGGTGGCCGAGTTGCAGGGCAACGACACTTATACTAACTTTGAGAAGATCACTGGTGCTCAGGAACTGGCTTACGCTCAGACAATCTGCGCCCTGCTCAAGCAGCGCTGCTTCCAGCTCCAGGTAGCTTGGGAGGGTGAGACTGCAGCCAACGCCGCTCGTGTAGCTGTTGTGAAGGCTGCTGGTCTTGACATGACTACCGCTGCTGGTCTCTCTTATGGTGAGAACCTCACTCAGGCAGGCATCAGCGGCAGCAAGAGCACATTCCCCACACTGAAGGACGCTATTGCACAGGTACTGAGTGCCGACGAGGGCTCATGCGTAGCTATCTGCAACGAGGTGGGCACAGCTAAGATTGCCAATCCATTCTCTGCCGGCGACATCGCTTACGTAGAGTCTCCTTACAGCTACAATTCTATCGCTGACTTCCGCGACAACATCCGCAGTATCCGCAACATCTGGTTGGGTTCTACCGATAAGAAGGCCAACGACTACAGTTTCCACACCTTCTTTGCCAGCGTAAAGAGCGCCAATGTGAACACCGCTGTAGAGAGTAACTATGTTGGTGCCATCGAGGGTATCAGCAACATGCCTACTCCATTTGTTAAGTACTGCAGCGTGGTATGGGGCAAGAACTTCGACGATCCCGACAACTGGGACTCTACATCTGGAGAGTAATACACCTGAAAATTAATTAAACAAATACACTAATGGAGAAAATATCGAAACTAACATGTGTTGTATGTTTCGGAATGCTGTCGGCCGCAGGGCTGACAGCATGTTCCGATAATAACGACTTCGCAGATCTGGGACCTCTGACACCTGAAGAACAAGCATTCGGAAAAGCTACTGGTAACTTTACTGCCGAGGAATGGTATCCTGGCGGCGAGTTAGGAACCACCGAGAAAGCCAGCTACTCGGCTATCACTCCTGCAGCTATTGCCGCTGGCATGGAGGATGACTTCAATACGGGTGAAGGTTTCTTTGAGAAGCTCTACACCTTTGAGCAGGAACCACGCAAAGGCTTAGGTCCTGCATGGGTGCGCAACTCGTGCATTGCCTGTCACCCCAGCTACGGTCATGGAAAACGCCAGACCGAGTATCGCGCCAACCAGATTGGCAACGGCTACCTGCTGGTTATCTATCATCCTGACACCAACGGCTACATTACCGAGGTAACAGGTATGCCACAAACACAGGCTATGCAGCCCTTCAAGGCACCTATCGATGAGAGTCAGATTACCATCGACTGGAAGAACGTAACAGCCATGGAGAGTGGACTGCCCATGAAGTTTGAAGATGGCGAGGAATATGCCCTCATCTACCCCGAGGTAACCATCCCTCAGACCGCTTTCAACACCAACCCGCTGCCTACTAACTACGAGGTGCGCCTGGAGTCAACCATCGGCGTGTATGGTACTGGTTTGCTCGATGCCATCAGCGATGAGGATATCGAGGCACAGTGGTTGGCCGAGTCGAAGCATGCCACACTGAACCCAGCCATGTGGGATCAGGAGGCTGGCACTTTCAAGTCATCAGCCTACTATTCGGCTGCTTATAACGATCTGGGCACATTCCGTGGCTCTCATGGTCCGATTAAGCGTTTCACCTATGCCATGACTCGTGGTTCGCTGCAGGATGGTGCTGGTTCTAACGCTATCTGGAATATCACCAACGTCACCCGTAGCGACCGTCACTTCCTCTACACCACTCCAGCCTGGGCAAAGGCTCAGAGCGAGGACAAGGAGGTGATCAGCTATATCAAGGAGCACGGTGAGTCGCCACTCAGCATTCTGCACCCCTACTATGCCGACGGTACCGACGAGGGTATTGCTGCCCGTGTGAACGAGATTCTGAGCTGCTCATCGATTGCCAAGAAGGAGACCTTCGATAAGTACCTGTTTAACGGTGCACCTTACAATGGCAAGGAAGAGATGAGCGACAAGCAGTACTATCAGTTCATGGTATGGCATCGCGCTCTGGCTGTGCCTGCTGCCCGTAATCTGAACGATGAAGCCGTACAGCGCGGTAAGGACCTGTTCTCGCAGATTGGCTGTGCCCGCTGCCACCGTCCTTCATGGAAGACTGGCAACGACGATATGTGGGTGGATGCCAGCATTAAGGCATACGCTAAGAGTGTTGGTAAGGATGCCAACAAGATGCTGCCACGCTATCCTAACCAGACTATATGGCCTTACACCGACATGGTTCAGCACCGTCTGATGATGAAGAACGATATCCGCACTGGCTGGTGCCGCACGACACCTTTGTGGGGACGCGGCCTGTCGCAGCAGCTCACAGGTGCTAACGATCGTCTGCACGACTGCCGTGCCCGCAGTGTACTTGAGGCTATCATGTGGCATGGTTATTCAAAGCAGTCGGATGCTTACGGACCAGCAGAGAAATTCTATCATCTGCCTAAGGCCGATAGAGATGCTGTGATAAAATTCATCGAGTCAATATAATAATCGCACGCCATTTACGTTTTATTATATATGAAGCGAAGTATAATCATTCTATACATCGTGGTGGTTGCTGTACTGGCAGCCGCCACGGTTTTTGAGAAATATCAGGGTACAGAGTATGTATCCAACAATATCTATGGCGCATGGTGGTTTTCGGCATTATGGGCTTTATTAGCAGCCGCCAGCATTTTCTGGTTCATCAAGCGCAAGGTGCGACGTCCATCGGTAATCGCATTGCATCTGGCGTTTGTAGTGATCCTGGCAGGTGCCCTGCTCACGCATCTCACAGCAATCAGAGGTGTAGTACCATTACGCAAAGGCGTGGACACCAACACATTCCTAACACGCGACATGCATCTGCACCAGATGCCATTCACCATCCGTCTGGAGCAGTTTGATGTGAAGTTCTATCAAGGCACCCAAATGCCATCCGACTATATCTCGCAGGTGACGATCGACGGCAAGCCGTTTACGATATCAATGAATCAGATTGCCAGTCACAAAAACGTGCGCCTGTATCAGATGGACTACGACGCAGATATGCAGGGTAGCATTCTGTCGCTGAATTACGATCCATGGGGCATCCCCGTTACCTACAGCGGCTATGCTTTGCTTTTTGTGGCACTCATCTGGATACTCATCGACCCCAAGGGCCGGTTCCGCGAACAGCTGGCTTTGCTGCGCAATCATCGCCGACAACTGAATATCTTTGCAGCTGGCATCGCGGCATGTTTCTTATTCCTGATGTATCACTTCCTGAATAAGTACTCGCCCGAGAACCATCCCATGCCTGTACTCAACTCGCGCCTGCTACCCATCCATATTGCTACCATCATGCTGGCTTATACCCTGTTGTTGTTTGCCTGCCTCAGCAGTCTGGTGAGTATCCTGTCTGCCAAATACCGTCAAGGCATGAAGCACCTATCGCAGATGCTGCTCTACCCGGCACTCACCTTCCTAGGCTTTGGTATCTTTATCGGTGCCATCTGGGCCAACATATCATGGGGCAACTACTGGTCGTGGGACCCTAAGGAAACCTGGGCTATCATCACGCTGATGATCTACGGCATCCCCGCCCATCGCAGCATCAAGCTAAACCACAACGTATACATGGTACTGGCATTCCTCACCATCCTTATCACCTATTTTGGGGTAAACTACTTCTTAGGTGGTATGCACTCCTACGCTTAAAGGTTCACCAATACCTACTTTATATTAGTTCTTTTTATTGAACACCTCTGGGTGCGCAATGCTTAAAACACTTGTTTTTAGGTATTGCGCACCTTATTTTTTCGCCGTACCTTTGCACCGTCGAATTTAAAGTATTACAATGAAAGCAACAACAAACATATCAACAGAGATGAAGGTGCTGATGAACCACATCTACGAGCTGAACAAAGGCGTGCGCCAGATGGTGCTGTTTACCTGCAATAAAAAGTATGGTAACCAGGCTGTTGAACGACTGGAAAGCCAAGGCATACCCTACGTGCTGCAGCCAGCAGGTCAGCAGAACCTGAACGTGTACTTCGGTCGCCGCGAGTGTTTGGATGCCATCCGCCTCATTGTAACCCGTCCGCTGAACCAGCTGACACCTGAAGAGGATTTTATTCTTGGCGCCATGTTGGGATACGACATTTGTGCCCAGTGCGAGCGCTACTGCAAGCGCAAGGGCCAATGCGACGGAAACTGCAAATGTAAGAATTAAACCACATAATGATATTATAAAGTAATGAATACAACTATTGTAATTTATGGTTCCTCAACAGGAACCTGCGAGGCTATCGCCGAGAAGATTGCCTCGAAGCTGGGCTGCGAAGCCTTGAATGTTCAGGATTTGTCGGCCGATACCGTAGCCGCTAACCAGAATCTGATTTTAGGTACATCTACCTGGGGTGCTGGCGAACTGCAGGACGACTGGTACGATGGTCTGAAGACCTTGCAGGGCGCCGACCTGAGTGGCAAAACCATCGCTATCTTTGGTTGTGGCGACTGCTCAACCTACAGCGACACCTTTGTTGGTGGTATGGGCGAGCTTTACAACGGTATCAAGGACAGCGGTGCTAACTTTATTGGTAGTGTTGAAACCGACGGCTATACCTTCGACGATTCTGAGGCTGTTATCGATGGCAAGTTCATCGGTCTGGCTCTCGACGACATCAATGAGGACGACCAGACCGATACACGTATCGATGCTTGGTTAGCAGCTATTACCCCAAGTCTTTAATCACAGGTGTAAATTTATAAAATAAGTATTTGTTTAGTTAGGGTAAAGGTGGCTCGTCGCGATGACTAGCCACTTAAGCAAAAAAAGGCCCCAGGTCTTTTTATCTGTTAGCGAGATAATCGACCTGGAGCACATTTGGCAGTTTAACGCTTCGTTCCAATACGTACTGCCCTTACATTGTCAAAAGGATATTGATCATTAGGTTATATATTACTTAAAAAAAAAGAAAGAGCGATTAAATTTTCTGGTTGCAAAGGTAAAGCAAAAAATCCGTTCCCACAAGGGTTTAGACAAATTGTCGGGTGGTTTCAGACGAATTGTCGGACAATTTAGACAGTTTGTCGGACGAAACGACAATCCTTCGGACAAAATACACAGATTTTCACACTTTACATCAAGAAAATGATAGTAAAAATAACAATAAAACTACATTTTGTTTTTTAGTTTTAAATAATTATGTATATTTGCACCTGCAAACTATTTATGATGAGAAAATTTAGGTATATATATATAATAGGTGTAATAATCACCCTTACCATGCTCACAGCTTGTGGTGGTAAGGGCAGTGAAAAACAGGGCGACATCCCCACAAAGAGAATCCCTACACGTGGCGACAGTATTGCTCTGGCTGCAAGGTTTACAGGCGACTTTGAGCATTTCCTAGCTGTTACCGACAGTCTGGCTGCTATTGGCGAACTGTCGCCAATACGTGCCGATGGCTATCGTGGTGTAGCCTATTTCCAGATGGGACAGATGGATAAATGCATAGAATGCTTCCGCCGTGTAGTGGCCATCGAGAATCCTCCTGCCGAGGATTTCTGGGATTATATCCATGCCGGAACCAACCTTGTTATCATGCTTACCACCGATCGCGACTACGATAACGCCATGCATACCGCCCTACGCCTGATTGACAAGCTGAAGGAGGTGGACACTCCATACCGTTCAGGCGAATTGCAGACGCTCTACCTGAGTCTTGGCGACACACAGATGATGCTGGAGCGCCATAAAGAAGCTGCCCAAAGCTACGACGAAGCCTATAAGTGGGTATTACAAACGCGAAACGATTCAACAAACCGTCCGATAGCAGCCAGTATAGAAACCCTTGAGAATATCGCCGTTTCATATCTCCATCATAAAATGGACGAGGCTGGCGTGTGGGTTGACCGTATGGACTCGCTGGTTACTATCTATGAGCAGCAACCTAAACCAATTGAGAAAGAGGTAAAAACGCTGCGTGCTTTGGTAATGCTACACCGTGCACAGGTATGTCAGATGCGTGGAAAGGTTGCCGATGCCTACCGCTATTATGCCGAATATTCCAGTACCGACTTTGGACAGAGTATAGAAGGTCGCATCAACGGTTGCGATTATCTGGTAGCAGCCCATCGCTATTCCGAGGCTTCGGATAATTATATACACTTAGACCAGTTTATTAAGGATTGGGGCTATGATTACAACTTGGAGACAATTGGCAGAAACTTGCTGCCCAAGTTGCGCGCCAACTACAATGCCGGTCGTAAGGACTCTGCCTTGCATGTAGCCATGCAGATATCCGAGGTTTACGATACTGCCCTCGTTCGCCAGAAACGTAGCGAGAGTGCCGAGCTTGCCACCATCTACGACACTCAAGGCAAAGAACGCCAGATAGCCGAACAACGCGCCCAGAACCGCTTTGTTACATCCATCAGTTTGGCCCTTGGCATTGTGGCTGTGCTTGTGCTAGCCTTTGCCCTCTATATATTCTTGCAGTGGCGTATCACCCAGCGTCGTAACCGTATCTTGGCCCAACAGATTTCTCAGGCCGTAGAGTATAAAGAGAAGTACAGGGAACTGAAAGCCGCCACACGTGCTGCCGAAACAGCGAAAATTGAGGAAGCAGCGAAAGCCCCAGAGCAAACAATAGAGGAATCGCCCGAACAAGTACAAGATAGTGAAACTGTTACTGAGACCGAAGTCCCCGAAAAGGAGAACGTTGGAGCAAGCATCAGCATCTCCGACGTTACCACGATAACCGACGAGCAGCTGTTCCTTTTCCTGCGCGACTTGATTGAGAACGAGAAACTGTTCCTTCAGCCCGACTTTGGTCGACAGTCGCTCATCGAACGTACCGGTCTGTCGAAGGAACGTATTGGAGCCGCCTTTGCCCAAGGTAGCGATAGTGTTTCGCTGCCAGCCTATGTGCGCGAACTGCGACTCGATTATGCTGTACGCTTGATGAACAGTCAGCCCGATTTGAACGTTGAGCAGGTAAGTCAGGCCAGCGGATTTACCAGCGCCGACACCTTTACCCGCAACTTCCGCACAAAATACGGTATGACGCCAACTACCTATAAACAAACGAATTATCACGAATAAAATACCCGACGGTTTGTCGTTTTGTCCGACAAACCGTCGTTTTATCCGACCATTTGTCTGAAACCACCCGACCATTTGTCTGTACCCTTGTGGTTATGGACTATTTGTCTTACCTTTGCAACAGAAATTAAAAAACAAAAGTTTAAAAGTATGGAAACAAATCTGATTATTCTGATGGCCTTCGCCATTGTAGTGTTTGCATTAATTGCTAGATTGTGGGTACTCGACATGAGCCACAATGGCAAAAAAGCATTTCTTGTAATCGCATTCATGACAGCAGGTATCGTTGCTCATGCCGAGACTGGTACCACTGTAACCGAGAACGATTCTACTATTACTTACAATGGTATTAAGATTGCTAAGGGTGCTGATGAGGACGACTCTTGGTCGATGCACTTCAATATTGGCGTAGATATCGCTACCAATACTCATGGCGTGGATTTCGCTCCATTCCGCTCTTGGGAGATTGGTTGGACAGTAGCTCAGTACGACTGGACACCAAAGAATTCTAAGACCACCCTCTCTGCCGGTGCAGGCATGACATTCCGCAATTACACTCTGAGCGGGCACGACAATCTGTTTGTCGTAGCCAACAACGAGGTAGGTGTAGGAAAACGCGATGGCAGCATCTCTGAGTTGTCTTCAAGCATCTATACTTTCGGATTCTCAGTACCTCTGCTCGTTAAGCAGCGCTTCAGCAAGAACTTCGCCATCTCTATTGGCGCCCAACTCAACTATAACTGCTACGAACGCGTACGTAATCATTATGAACAGGGCGACAACGAGGTCGAGGTCAGCACTCGCGGCATTAAGTACCGTCCTTTCACAATCGATGTTATTGGTATCGTACATGTTGCCAAGAGCTTCGGTTTCTACTGCAAGTATTCGCCTATGAGCGTGCTGAAGAAGAATTACGGTCCCGACTTTAAGTCAGTAGCCGTAGGTGTCTACTTCTAAAAAACTACTAACGCTTAAATTGTAGAGGATATGGAGATTGCTCTGATTATTCTGTTGATATTTGCAATAGCAGTATTTGCTATAGTTGTAAGAATGTTGGTACTCGACATGACTCACAATGACAAATAAAGTTGTGGTTAAGATGAAAAGATTATGAACATCAAGCTACATACCCCAAAAAGCCTTAAGAGCGGCAGCGGAATGTCTTCTTGGAGACAAATCCTGCTGTCGCTGTTGGCTACGACCGTATCTATCGCGCTTACCTTTGGTACGGCAGCCATTATCGACAATAACAAGAAACAAAGTGAGAAGCGCGAAATAGTGATGATGGTGATGTACGATATGTACAACTCGCTACAGGCAATGCAGAAAGCCGACTCGATGCTACTGCAAGCCATGCAGATACAAAAGCAGATAGCGCAGGATTCCACCAAATTCAACGATTTGCGACTCCATCTGGAACGATGTTGCCAACAATTCGCCCTTGCAGTCCATCGAGAAGACTGTCAACTTTGGTTTCTTCGACTATGCCATGATGTACAACGGCTACCTGACCGACATGCAACATCTGTTTAGCCAATGCCAGCAAATGATGAACGTTACCGATGAGGAGATACAAACCTACTCCAAAGAGCGCCAGCAGATGGAGGACGACATGAAGGAAGCCGACACAGCAAGCGCTTCAAAGCAACAGAAACTGATGCAACTGCAAAATGAAATAACCAAAGCTAAGAAAAATAAACAATAACAGTTATGAAAAAATTCTTTTTAATGGTAGTAGCCGCCATGATGGCTACAATGAGTGTTAATGCACAAGAGAAAGGTGATTTCGCCGTTGGTATCCATGGTGGTCCAACATTCAACCACATCAAATTCTTGGGCGAGAGCGAAAACTTTACCCGTTACAGTTTCGGTATTTTCGGACAGTATAACCTTTCAAACCACTGGCGTATGGAACTGGCTGCCGAGTATAGCCCCAAGAAGGATGATGTAAAATTCTGGCAGACAGGTCTCGACTTCCACTACATCATTAACGTTAGCGATAACTTCAAGATCTATCCTTTGGCAGGTTTTGCCGTACAGTTCATCCCAAGTTATACCACTATCGATGACAGCAAAAATAGTCACATCGAGATGACTGTTGAAAGTAGTGCCGACTTTGGCGTTGAGTTTGGTCTTGGTTTGCAGTGCAATCTGGGTAGCAACTACTTCATCTCAGGCGAGTACAAGTTCCAGCCAGGCTTCTTTGGCGACAGCCACAACATCATGCTCGGTATCGGTTACAGATTCTAAAGTATTATGAAAAAGCGCTTCGTATGGATGCTCGCCGCCATCCTTGTCAGCGGCAACATGCTGGCTCAGCAAGTAAAGTATACCGTTAGCGGAACATATACCGTGGATGGTGCGAAAGTTTACCTGAAGGATAGACTTACCGAGAAAACAATCGATAGCGTAGCTGTAGCCAACGGAAAGTTTGCATTCAGTGGCATTGCCGACAAGGATGCCCTGATGGCAGTTAACGTAAAGAACTCAGGCTGGGACATCTCGTTCTTCAACGATGGCACACCCGTGAGTATCAATGCCAACGACAGCACGCTGAAAAGCTCCCAGCTGAACGAGCGCCTGACGAAGTACGACTTGGAAGGCGAAGCGCTCAGCAAAGCATTCAAGGCAAAAGTGCGTAAGATGACTCCGGAGCAGATTAAGGCGAACCAAGACGAACTCATGGCCGAAATGGCCAAGGCTCAGAACGCACAGATTGAACTTGCCAACAAACTCTTTAAGGAAGAGCGTAATTCACTGATTCCATTGGCTTTCGCCGAATTATACTTTATCGACAATGGCGTAGAGGCTTACGACGAACTGGTGAAACAACCCACAGCCTTTGCCAAGCACCCACAGTTGAAGGCTGCCAGAGACAGAATTGCTGCAGTGCTAAAACCTGAGGGCGACGAGAAGACAGCCGTCATCGGTCAACAGTTTACCGACTTGGAGATGTCCGCCCCCAACGGCAAAATGCACAAGGTAAGCGAGTTGGTTGGTCCCGGCAAGTATGTATTTGTAGATTTCTGGGCTTCGTGGTGTGGTCCTTGCCGTGCAGAGATGCCCAACGTGCTTGAGGCTTACAACAAGTATCACGCCAAAGGTTTCGAGGTTATCGGCATATCGTTCGACAACAAGAAGGAGGCTTGGGTAAAGGCCATAGGTCAACTCAAGATGCCATGGCTGCAAATCAGCGACCTGAAGGGGTTCGACTGCGCAGCAGCCCCTATCTACAAGATTGATGGCATCCCCGATAATATCCTGATCGACCCACAAGGCAAGATTATCGACCGTGCCCTTCGTGGCAAGGCCCTGCACAACCGTTTACAGCAGATCTTCGGAGAATAATATCGGTTCCCCAAGGCTAACCTTGGAGACCTCAATAAGAAATAATTAAAAAACCTATGAACATCAAACTCCACACTCCTAAAAGTCTGAAGACCGGTAGCGGAATGTCTTCATGGAGACAGTTCTTGCTATCGCTGCTTGCTACTACTGTTTCTATCGCGCTTACCTTTGGTACAGCTGCAGTTATCGACTATAACAAGAAACAAAGTGAGAAACGCGAGATAGTCATGATGGTGATGTACGATATGTACAACTCGCTGCAGGAAGTGAAGAAAGCCGACTCGATGATGTATCAAGCCATGCAGATTCAGAAACAGATAGCACAGGATACCACACAGTTCCAAGAACTGAGATTCAAACTTGCCCATCTGATTCCGACTGTAGGGTTCACCGAGACTACGGAACACATCTTCTCGTCGAGTATCGAGACCATTAACACAGTGGGCAACGTACTCTTCACCGAGAACGTAGCAAAGTTCTACCAGAGTCGCCATTATTACAAAACAACGATTTGCGACTCTATTTGGAGCGATGTAGTCAAAAATTCGAGCCTATCCTCCATAAAGAGTTCCCTCGAATTCAATTTCATTGACTATGCCCTTATGTGTAACGCCTACCTGAGCGACATGCAGCATCTGTTTATCCAATGTCAGGAGATGATGAAAGTTACCAATGAGGAAATACAAACCTACTCGCAAAAGCGCCAGCAGATGGAGGCAGACATGAAGGAAGCAGACACAGAAAGCAATAAGAAGCTGCACAAATTGATGCAACTGCAAAATGAAATAAGCAAAGCTAAAGGGGAAAAGCATTAAAAATATGGATAGAATGAAGAAAATACTTTTAATGATGCTTGCTGCCATGACAGCAACAATCAATACACAGGCACAGACAAAGCGATCGGCCGACTTCAAAGCTAAGTATCAGCTGAAGGAGGTCGTAGTGATGAGTCGCCACAACATCCGCTCACCACTGGCATCGGGCGGTGCCACCTATATGCGAGTAACGCCTTATGAATGGTTTAAGTGGACATCGCCAGGCAGTCAGTTATCATTGCGTGGCGGCGTACTTGAAACAGAGATGGGACAGTTTTTCCGCAAATGGTTGGTAGGCGAAGGACTGCTGCCCGACAACTACCGTCCCGATGGCGACGATGTGCTGTTCTATGCCAACTCTCGCCAGCGTACATTTGCCACAGCTAAGTATTTCTCAGCCGGATTCCTGCCCTTCGCCAACGTGGAGATTAAGCACAAGTACGAGGAGGACAAGATGGATCCCTTGTTTACGCCACAGTTCACAAAGATGAACGATACCTACCGCCAGCAGGTTCTCGCCGAGATAAACGCCATGCACAACGGTCCACAGGCTTGGATGCAGTCTGTACAGCCCACCCTAACGCTGGTAGAGGAAATCATTGATATGGCGCACTCACCAGCAGCGCAGAACGACACAACGCACTTCTGGTACGATGACACGCAGTTTACATTAGAGAAGGGCGACGAACCAAAGATGACAGGCGGCTTTAAGCTGGCCAATAGCGTAGCCGACGCTCTGGTGCTGCAATGCTACGAAAGCGAGAGCATGTCGGCCTTCGGCCATGAGTTGACTCAGGAGCAATGGCGAACCATCTGCAGCATCAAGGAGGTATACGACGCTTTGCTCTTCACAACTCATAGTGCTGCCGTAAACCTGGCTTACCCATTAGTGAGTCGTATCCGTGAAGAACTGCACCACGACCGACGTAAGTTCACATTCCTCTGTGGTCACGACAGCAATCTGGCCAGTATCGGTGCAGCCCTGCGTCTCGTATATCCAGAAACCGAACAGGCTCTGGAACTACATACCCCCATCGGTTCTAAACTCGTGTTCGAGAAGTGGAGCAACGGTACAGATGAGTACGTTGCCATCAATCTGGTATATCAGGCCGTCAGTCAGTTACAGAACCGCACATTGCTTTCTGTCGAAGAGCCACCTATGATTCTCCCCGTCACCATCGAAGGACTGACGGCTAATAGCGATGGACTCTACCGTCTGTCAGATCTTGATGCCCGCATGACCGAAACAATGACGGAATACGATGCCATCAAAGACACCGAGACTTCCGCCATCCCAGCTCCTGCCACCACCATTCCCTCCGGCTCTGCCCGTTCCTACACACTCAGCGGAACCCAGGCTTCTAATAGTTACCGAGGAATCGTTATCGAACAAGGCCATAAGACCGCAAGAACAAAATACTAGTTTTTAAGTATTGCACACCCTACCAATAAGTACTGAGCGCAAACAGCGCATGGCCCAGAAGATTCTGGCAGCCAAACGCCGCATCGAAATAACAATGCTATCGGAATAAAAAAAATGGGTGACCAAACGGTCACCCACTTTTTATTAACAAACAACTTAAAGTGGATAATCTTCGAATGCATAAAGCACTGTCGAGAGATAGCGCTCGCCAGTATCGGGCAGCAGGGCTACAATCTTCTTGCCTTTGTTCTCAGGGCGCTTAGCCACCTGGATGGCTGCATACAGGGCTGCACCTGCGCTGATACCTACCAGCAATCCCTCGCTCTGGGCAATCTCACGACCAGTACGGATAGCATCGTCGTTCTCTACATCAAATACCTCGTCGATCACATTAGCATCGTAGGTCTTAGGCACAAAACCTGCACCAATACCCTGAATCTTGTGAGGACCGCTCAGACCGCCGTTCAGCACTGGGCTCGACTTTGGCTCTACAGCGATAATCTTTACGTTAGGATTCTGCTCCTTCAAGTACTTACCTGTACCACTGATAGTACCACCAGTACCTACACCGCCAATAAAGATATCAACCTGTCCATCGGTGTCGCGCCAGATTTCAGGACCTGTGGTAGCGTAGTGCTTAGCAGGGTTAGCGCCATTCTCAAACTGCTGCAGGATAACAGCACCTGGAATTGAGTCGCGCAACTCCTCGGCAGCACGGATGGCACCTGGCATGCCGTCTTTACCAGAAGTGAGTCGTACCTCAGCACCATAGGCTTTAACCAGGTTACGGCGCTCTACACTCATGGTTTCGGGCATGGTAAGGATTAAGTGGTAGCCCTTAACGGCCGATACCAGTGCCAATCCTACACCTGTGTTACCGCTGGTTGGTTCGATAATGGTTGCACCTGGTTTCAAGATGCCCTTGGCCTCTGCGTCCTCAATCATCGCCAGTGCGATACGATCCTTTACGCTACCACCAGGATTAAAGAATTCTACCTTGGCAATAACAGGAGTCTCAAGACCCTTTGCCTTTGAATACTTGTTGAGCTCAAGAAGTGGAGTGTTGCCGACGAGCTCTGTCAGCTGTTTTGCAATCTTAGTCATAATCCTTACCATTTATAAAATTAATAACATTAATAACAAATAAAAATCTCTCTCTTCAATATTTCTATTGGAACTTGTTTCTGACTGCAAAGGTACGACGTTTTTTGCAGTCTCACAATCCCTTTAATGTGGCATTTCGCATACCAAACGTTTGGTATATGGTTGAAAAACGGGGATTTTACTCCCCGTTTCCAGTTAAATTTGGTCAAAAGCCTGCGACAGGTCGGCAATAATATCGTCGATATGCTCGGTACCAATACTCAAGCGGATAGTTGAAGGTGTGATGTGCTGTTCGGCCAGCTCCTCAGGGCTCAGCTGCGAGTGAGTAGTGGTATATGGATGAATCACCAGACTCTTCACGTCGGCCACGTTAGCCAGCAGCGAGAATATCTGCAGGGCATCGATAAACTTCCAAGCCTCTTCCTGTCCGCCCTTAATCTCGAAAGTGAAGATTGATCCACCTCCCTGCGGGAAATACTTATTATACAGTGCATGGTCGGGGTGACTTGCCAGTGCAGGGTGGTTAACCTTAGCCACCTTTGGATGGTTGGCCAGGAAGTCGACAACCTTCAGCGCATTCTCTACATGGCGCTCTACACGCAGACTCAGTGTCTCAACACCCTGCAACAGGATAAAGGCATTGAATGGCGACAGTGTAGCGCCGGTATCGCGCAGGATGACGGCACGGATACGTGTAACGTAAGCGGCAGCACCTACAGCATCGGCAAATACGATACCATGGTACGATGGATCGGGCTTCGACAGTGTTGGGAACTTATCATTCTGCTTCCAGTCAAACTTTCCACCATCTACAATCACACCACCCAGTGAGGTTCCGTGTCCACCCAGGAACTTGGTAGCCGAGTGTACTACGATATCAGCACCGTGCTCCAACGGACGGATCAGGTATGGGGTACCAAAAGTGTTATCAACAATGAATGGGATGCCATGCTTGTGGGCTACAGCTGCCACACCTTCAAGGTCGAGCACATCGCTATTAGGGTTACCAAATGTCTCGGCATATACTACTTTTGTGTTGGGCTTAATGGCAGCCTCGAGTGCAGCCAGATCGTTTACATTCACGATGGTATTGGTAATGCCCTGAGTGGCCAGTGTATGGGTAATCAGGTTGTACGAACCACCATACAGGTTGTCGGCAGCTACAATATGGTCGCCATTTTGCAGAATATTCTGCAGAGCATAAGTAATAGCGGCTGCACCACTGGCTACTGCCAAACCAGCCACACCACCTTCGAGTGCTGCTACACGATCCTCGAACACACCCTGTGTAGAGTTGGTCAAGCGACCGTAGATATTACCAGCATCGCGCAATCCGAAACGATCGGCAGCATGCTTTGAGTTATGGAACACATAGCTTGTAGTCTGATAAATGGGCACGGCACGTGCATCAGTAGCGGGGTCGGCCTGTTCCTGGCCTACATGCAGTTGCAAAGTCTCAAAACGGTAATTCTTACTTGTACTCATAACTTAATCCTTTCTTTTAATTTATTATTATTTTTGTTCTTTATCTGGGTGCAAAGGTACAAAGTTTAGAAAAATCTACCAAATTTCTTGGTTAATTCAGAAAATATATCTAATTTTGCAACCAAGAAAGAAAATCTTTCCGATTAAGTATAAAATTGAGTACCCCAACAGAATAAAATTCTAAGTTATGGCAGATATCCTGGACGAAACCGACTTGCAGATACTGAAAACGCTGCAAAAAAACGCGAAATTGACCACAAAAGAGCTGGCCGATGCCGTTCATTTAACCCCTACCCCCGTGTTTGAGCGCCAAAAACGATTAGAACGCCAGGGTTATATCAAGAAGTATGTGGCCATTCTCGATCCCGAGATGTTGGGTCAGGGCCTTCAGGTTTTCTGCAAGGTTAAGCTCAAGCATATCAACCACGAGATAGCCGATGCCTTTGTGCGTCGCATACAGCGCATACCCGAGGTTACCGAATGTTACAACACATCGGGTGCCTACGACTACCTATTAAAGGTACGCGCGCGCGATATGAAACAGTACCAGGAGTTTGTGCTCAACAAGCTGGGCGAAATCGAGAGCTTAGCCTCTATCGAGAGCACCTTTGTGATGAGCGAAGTGAAACAGAACTATGGTATCCACATCGGTTAAGGCTATCAAATATCGATATAATCCTATAAAATCATAGAAAAATCAGCCTATTCTCGTTTTTACGTCGATTTCGTCTAAAAAAATCGGCGCCAATGATTGGTGGAGTTAAAATTATTACTTAACTTTGCGCCACCAAATTTTAATAACTACAATAATGAACGAGAATACTTCAGGTTACCGATGCAAAACTTACAGCATGCCCGTAAAAAGGTATTGCCAAACCATGGATCTTAAAAACGATCCTGAACTGATAGCCAAGTACAAGGAGGCTCACGACCGCCTGCATGCCTGGCCCGAAATAGCAGCAGGTATCCGCCAGGTGGGTATCCTTGAGATGGAGATTTACATCCTTGATAACCGTTTATTTATGATTGTAGAAACCCCGTTGGATTTTGATTGGGACAGCGCCATGGCCCGCCTTGCCACCCTGCCCCGCCAAGCCGAATGGGAGGATTATGTAGCCATGTTCCAGGCCTGCAAGCCAGGCAGCACTTCCGACGAGAAGTGGCGCATGATGGAACGCATGTTCTACCTTTACTGAGCCTCGAAGACAAGACAATGGCTTTAGCCAAGGCTGTAGCCCAGCTCATCAGTTAATTCATACTTACGTTTAATGACATATAAAATGAGAGCAAAACAACTAGTACTAACATGTTTGGCAGTCGGCGCTACGCTGACTGCCTTTGCACAGGATTACCAAGTGCCCGTATCAGAGCAGCACGAGAAGATGCAGCAGGGCAAGTACCAACCCACCTGGCAGTCGTTAGAGACGCACCAGACACCCGAGTGGTTCCGCAATGCCAAGTTCGGCATCTGGGCTCACTGGGGCCCGCAGTGTGTCGAAGGCTCAGGCGACTGGATGGCTCGTGGCATGTATATCGAGGGCAGCTATCAGTATAAGTATCACGTAGAGCACTACGGCCATCCCTCAGAGTTTGGCTTTAAGGATATCCTGCCCCTGTTTAAGGCCGAGAAGTGGGACCCCGAGGCACTCGTACAGCGTTACAAGCGTTGCGGTGCGCAGTACTTCTTTGTGCTGGGTAACCACCACGACAACTACGACCTGTGGGATTCGCAGTACCAGGAGTGGAACTCAAAGAACATCGGACCTAAAAAGGATATTCTCGAAGGTTGGGCCCGTGCTGCCAAGAAAGCCGGATTGCCACTCGGCATCTCGTTCCATGCCGACCATGCCTGGACCTGGTACGAGCCCGCACAGCGCTACGATCAGAACGGTCCTAAGGCAGGTGTGTATTACGATGGCAAACTAACCAAGGCCGACGGCAAAGGCAAGTGGTGGGAAGGCTACGACCCACAGAAGCTGTATGCCCAGAACCACCCCATGAGCGACCGCTCGTGGAACAACGGACAGATACACGCCCAGTGGGGTTGGGGTAATGGCGCTGCCACACCATCGCAGGAGTTCGTAACCAATTTCTACGATCGTACCCTCGATGCCATCAACCGCTATAACCCCGACCTCATCTACTTCGATGTAACGGTGCTGCCCTTCTACCCCGTGAGCGATTGCGGTATGAAGATTGCCGCCCACATGTACAACAAGAATCCACGTGGCGTGGTGTTTGGAAAGATACTGAGCGAGGATCAGAAGAAGGCTCTGACCTGGGATGTGGAGCGTGGCGCCCCCAACCAGATTATCAGCGAGCCCTGGCAAACCTGTAATTGCATTGGCGACTGGCACTATAACACTAACACCTACAAGCACGGCTATCGCACATCCGAGAATATGGTTAAACAGCTGGTTGATATCGTATCAAAGAATGGTAACCTGCTGCTCAACATCCCCCTGCGTGCCGATGGCACCTACGATGAGAAGGCTTCGCAGTTCCTGGATGAGCTCGAGGCTTGGATGACACCTAATGGCGAGAGTATCTTTGGCACCCGTCCCTGGGTTAAGTTCGGCGAGGGTCCTGTAGCCGAGAAGGCCATTGCCATCAATGCCCAGGGCTTTAACGAGAGTCAGTACAACGGTATGGACTACCGCGACGTACGCTTTAACCAGACCAAGAAATACCTGTATGCCACCGCTATGGGATGGCCTCAGGATGGCAAGCTGGTTATCAAGTCGCTGGCCAAAGGCAACAAGGATTTCAAGAAATCGATTACCAGCGTATATCTGTTAGGCTACGGCAAGCTCAAGGCCCAGCAAACAGCCGAGGGTCTGGTAGTAAACCTGCCCAAGCCCTGCAACAAGATTGCGCCCGTACTACGCATAACCAAGTAACTAACTACAACTAAATTCGCCCTTGTAAAAAGGGCAAACGGTGCAGCTCTCGCGAGCTGCACCGTTTTCATTTCACACGATTTGAACGCCTGAGGCAGTTGCTCCTACTGCACCTAACAAGGCGGTTAGCACTGCCAAAAGGAACTTCGCATAAGTCCTCCAGTTCTTCATCATAATTCCTCCTTTCTTCATTTTTACATTTTTACCTTTTTACATTTTTAAAGGCTGGGGCCTAAGCCCCAAACCTTAATCGCCATTCGACTCGTTGCCGCCACCGGTGTTGCCGCCAGTGTTGCCACCGTTGCCCGACTGACTGCTACCGCCATTGCTGGGCTTAGTGGTGTCAACATCATCTTCACGGTACAGTTACGCTGCATGATTTCAGCCAACTTGTCGGTGTCGATGGTCTCAGTGATTACGGCACGTGGATACCATTTGCCATAGCCCTTGGCTTTAGGTGATGTTACCTGCGATAATCTGTAGAATACAGACATATTGCTCCTCCTTTCTTTATACCCCTGGCTTCGGGGTGGTTTCCAACTACTTCGGAATGGGACTTTCCCACCTTGCAGCAATCGCCTCATTGCGATGGCAAAGGTACAACTTTTTTCGCCCTATTCCAAACTTTTCCGCCTTGCGCAGTTAGCCAAAAATACACACAGCAGCAAGGCTCTGTGTGCGGATAAATAAAATTTTTAGGCTAAAAAATTTGTTCTTTCGCAAATTATTACTACCTTTGCACCGAGTCTTTCGAAAAAAAGACCACTTTTATATTTGCTCAATCTCTGACACGAACTGCGACCTCGGAATAAGAGAATACGGAGCAATAGCTAACAATCGTTGAAGCGGCACTTATAGTGCAGGCTTTACCATAGATTGTTAGGGGTTGTCGCAGACCTGTGTCAGAGTATGGAGGGGCTGCACTTTTTTGTGTGCCCGTGCCAACGGAAACAATGGTTGAAAGCAAGTAAAAAAGAAAAGGAAATGAAAAAAGTATTTTTGTTTTTGATGCTGATGACAGCGGCTACAGTAAGCGTAAGTGCACAGTTCAAGGACACAGGGCATCAGGTTTACATCTACGTGGAAAAAACAGATACCGACTATGATGTTAACAGCATGCTGGCATTCTGCTTCGGCAACGGCAAGGCTTGTGTGGTTAACGAGACCACAAACCGTTTGGGCCAAACAGAAACCTACACGCTGGCAGATTGGAGCGAGAAGGCCGACAGTGCGTTTATCGGCCAGCAGATCAGTACGCTGGGCTACAAGCTCAAGTTTGCGAGAGCTACCGAACAGGTGGTGTATCTCCGCCAAAAAAACATCCTGACCACGATAAACGACCGCCCGATAAGAGCAACAGCCAACCTGCAGTATAAGTTCTCGGCCGACAGAGAGGAGCTTACCGTTGTAAGGCGAACAGACTCAACCAGCAGCTACGGTCAGATTGAGATTAAGAAATACGTGCTGCTGGCCGTAGATTAACCAGCTGGCATCGGAACGGGATTGGCTTGTTACATATGTAGCCAAAATTAAAACTAGCATTTTTTGCGACGAAAAGTAACTTTTCGCTGGGCCGTTTCTTATTACCCGAAATGTGGGTACTAAGGTTTTGGCAATCGAAAAGTTACTTTTGGCGCATGTTTTTAGCGGGTTAACGCTGGTGGCGGGCCTCCAGGTCGCGCAGGATGCGCCGATCGCGTGATGGCTTTACGTAGTACAGCCACTTGCAGTGGTTGCACACCCGACGGTAGGTGCCCGTCTTCATGCGTTCTAATTTGCTGCGCGGCAACGTTTGCCCACAACGCGTACAAGTTATGTATTCCATTGAACATTGAACATTGACCATTAATTAAAAGGGATCGCCATCGTGCCAGGATATTTCGGTTTGCTCACCATCGGCCGAAAGCCAGTCGAACTCATCAAACTCCAGCGGTTTATACATTAAGGGATCGTGCGATACTTCGGTACAGCCGTAAAAACGGTTGTTCTTGGTACACAGCACTATGGGGCGCTTACCTAGCTGGCCCAGCTCCTTCCACCGCATCTTTTGCACATCCACCCACGTGGCACGCATCGAGTGCATACTGCGGTTTCGGTCGGTCCAGGTTATCTCATCGCTATACAGCACCACACCGATGTCGGCCTGATTGTAGAATGCCATCGAGCCATAGATATCGGCCAGTGTAAGCTTTTTCTGCGTACCATCGTTCGAGAGTTTTTTGGGGTGCGCCACCAACATTACCAGCACATGTTCGTCGTGAGCAAAGTTTACGCACTGCTGCACTACCTGCGAAATGATAGTCGACTCGATTTCGCCCTTATGCCCTTCGAGCAGAATATAGTTAAAGGGATCGATAACCACCTGCTTTACGCCTTTATTCCTAACCAGATAACGGGCACGCCGAAGGATATTCCAGATGGTGTTACGATTGCCGCTCTCGATGTGGATGATGCGGTCCTCGAGATAGCGTTTGGCCCGCTCGTAACTGGGCTTACGCAGCGACGACTCGAAGGCACTCTTACCCGTTATCAGCGATATGTACTCGCTATAGTGGCGTGCCATAGGCCATTTTTCGGGCGAGAACACTGCCGCCCGCCAGTCGTACTGGCAACACAGGCGTACCACGATGTTATCTACAAACGTTGATTTACCGCTGCCAGGCAGTCCGGTAAAAGGAATGAACCGGCCCAGCTCAAAGTGCATCAGATGGTCAAGCCCGTATATGTTGATGGTTTTGCCTTGTGGCAATCCGTTAGTATAGAAATCATCCAGCTGTGCCTCGCAATCCGACAGGCGTGCAATGCCATCCATCGGCACATCGTCGGCATGCTCTATACACCATGTTACCGCCTCCTTGCCATGCTGTATCAGCATATCGTTGGCATCCTTCAGCGTTTGGCCATCGTATATCCACTCTACTATCTTTACCTGGTACTGACTGAACTTACGTACAAACTCCTCGCGCAGTTTTATGCCCGCCTTGTCCATGTCGCCCGCAAACAGAATGGTTTCAACGCCCTTCATCTCAAAGTCGAGATACTCGTCGAACACACTGAGGTTAGTGCCTGCACCATTGGGCACCGATATCACATTCTGGTAGCCGCACTCCATCAGTGCCAGCGCGTCCATCATACCCTCGGTAACTATCAACGTATCGGCCCCCAGAGCAGCCGTAATATTCCAGGGCAGCACCTTGCAGTCGGCCTCAAACTGAAACTCCTTGTTCAGGCTCTTGTACTGACAGTTCTTAACCTCGCCCTCCTCGATAAACTGGAAAGCCAGGAACAGCACTTCCTGCCCCTCGGTAGCCTTCTCCTTACTCTTTCGCATGCAATACCCCACGTGGGCATTATGGGCTGTTTCGGCCGATATGCAGCGCTTTTTAAGATAGCTCATGATGCCCATCGGATAAGAGCCCATACAGATTTTCGACGTATCCACCTGATGGTAATACACCCGTTTGCGTGCATTCAGCCGGCGCCACTCCTCACGATTCTCACGGCGTGCCTTCTCCAGCTCGTTGTGCTTATCCTGAGTGATGAATATGGCATCGCACGACCCCGAGAAGCAATGGCCATAGCCCGTTTTGATATTGATACACGCATCGCGACGACCACCATGACCATCCTTTTGTCCACACACCGGACAGCTAAAGCGCGTGTAATTGCCATAGGTACGGGTATCTTTTACCGCCTTCAGGTCAACTATTGTCCACTTATCGTTTGCCATTTTTGTTTGGTTGTTAGTTCATACTGTTTCTTTTCCTGTTTCTCGTGCCACTGCGCCCTGGGTATCCATCGCCCTCGCAGCCACGACCATCGGGTGTCCTGACTGGTTTGTTCGGGTGCATCATCGGGTATAGGCTCGCCACGATAACCATATCGGCAGCCGTTCACTACCCTATCGTAACCCAGATACTGAGGGGGCTGGGGGGAGTATTCAGCCTCATGCTGCGTGTCGTTACGACACACGCAGGCAGATGGTGTATTACTATTCTCTCTATTATTACTATTATCACTATCTTCACTATAGAGCGCGCGCCTGCGCTTACGCGTACGTAATGGCGATGGCTCATCGGGAGTCGACGACATACCAAGTGTCTGGCGTAGATACGGACTATAGAACGTTCCATCAGCCATCACCACAAACAGGCCGTAGTCGGTTATTATCCGCCACAACCAATCCTCATCACAACGACACTCACAGGCCACTTTGCTCAAAGTGGCACGATTACCTATCGCATGATGCTGCCTGCGCAGATAGGCAAACAAATGCACAAGAGCACCGCGCCCTTTAAGTGGTTCGTCCTTATCAAGACGCAACAACTCAACAGAGTCGAGATACCACAACTCTAACTTTATACTTGCTATCATAGCATGTTTAATCTTCAATCTTCAATACTTTGTGACGGTTTAGTCGGTAATTAATTCGGCAGCTGATGTGTACCCACCATGTAGTGCCGCTATGCTCAAGGATAAGCTGATCAAAGTCGGCAAACTGCTCGGCGTACTTTAGTATCAGGCGCGCCGTTTGCTCGTCAGTAGGGTGACCGAACGGACGATGCTTACGAGGGATGGTAATGTCGGCAGCCTCGCCCTTTAGGTGCTGCGATGTGGACACACCGCCCACCATCTGGTTAAGCAGCGGGCAGCGGTAGCCACTGTTAACCTTGATGGGCAGCCCCAACTGTTGGCGCACGGGCTCCAAGCAGCGCACGCACAAGTTCTGCAGCGCCGTAATGTGCTGCTTTAGTGGGATGTTAGGAATCTGTTTGTCATCAGCTGTTGCTGAGTAACACATCTCGCCCAGCGTGAAATGCTCTGTTAGATGCATGGTTGCATCAATGATTAGTTTCTTCATCTTGTTATTTTATTTAGTTAATGATAATTCTAAACGATAGGAACCCTAAGAAGGGCGCCACCTGATAGGTGACGCCCCGCCGTAATAATCTGATTGCTTTACTTTGTTGATTCATGCTTTTGCTGTTTTAAGTTTATCACTAATGGTTCCCAGAACCACCTGCAAAGGTACAACAATC